>NZ_JBPJWR010000014.1:0-160559 GCF_054108085.1 Flintibacter sp. SJQ-8 | reverse complement strand
ACGATAAAAAGTGGATTATCGACGAAAAAAGCTGTAAGAAAAAATGGAGAGGGCAAATTTATCGATGGTCTATCGACAGTTGGCTGGTATGATAAACGCGTACTTGAAAGCTACGAACCCCCGACAGTCAATAAACCCTGACAAACAAAAACGCGATAAAAATTTTTGCTTGAATGGAGGAAAATAGTTATGTCTCAGAATGGTGGTAACATGTTCCCCGCCAAGGCGGAGAAGCCCGAGGTCCTGTATGAAGTAAAGGCCCAGCGCGGTGGCTTTGACAAGCCCGACACCCTGCGCTGCAAGGGTTGGAAGCAGGAGACCATCCTGCGGATGCTGGAGAACAACATGGAGAACGCCGAGATCCCCGAGATGCTGGTCATCTACGGCGGCAACGGCAAGTGCGCCCGTAACTGGGAGTCTTACTACGCCATCATCGAGTCTCTGAAGAACCTGGAGAACGACGAGACTCTGGTCATCCAGTCCGGCATGCCCGTGGCCGTGTTCAAGACCCACAACCTGGCCCCCCGTGTTGTGATGGCCACCACCAACATCATGAAGGCCACCTGGGAGCGGTTCTATGACCTGCAGGACAAGAACCTGACCATCTTTGCCCAGTACACCGCCGCTCCTTGGGAATACATCGGCACCCAGGGCGTTATCGAGGGTACCTTCGAGACCCTGTCCGCCATCGTCCTGAAGAAGGGCTGGGACAACGACATGCACGGCAAGATCTTCCTGACCGCTGGTGCCGGCGGCATGGGCGGCAACCAGACCTGGGCCGGCAAGATGCACGGCGCCGTGGTCATCCTGGCCGACGCTGACGAGCGCGTCATCGACCGCCGTATCTCCAAGGACTACATGGACATGAAGGTCCACTCCCTGGACGAGGCTTGGAAGATCGCTCAGGAGCACGTGGCCAAGGACGAGCCCATCTCCATCGGCGTGGTCGGCAACGCCGCCGACATCTACGAGGAGGCCCTGGCGAAGAACTATCTGCCCGCCGTGGTCACCGAGATGTGCCCCTGCCACGACCCCATCTCCTACATCCCCTCCGGCTACACCGGCGAGCAGGCTGATATCTACCGCGGCGAGCACCGCGAGCAGTATCTGCACGACGCCCGCGAGACCATGAAGCGCCAGCTGCGCGCCATGATCGAGTTCAAGAAGCGCGGTGTCGAGGCCTTTGAGTATGGCACCAGCATCCGCAAGGAGTGCATGGACGCCGGTATGCCCGAGGCCGAGGCCAAGCAGATCGAGGGCTTTGTGGCCGGTTACATCCGTCCCCTGTTCTGCGAGGGCCGTGGTCCCTTCCGCTGGACCTGCATCTCCGGCGATCCCGCCGACCTGGCTCGTCTGGACGACCTGGCTCTGGAGATCTGCAAGGGCGATCACCTGGTGGAGCGGTGGATCGGTCTGGCCCGCAAGTGCCTGCCCATCGAGGCTCTGCCCGCCCGTATCTGCTACATGGGCTTTGGCGAGCGCAAGCGCTTCGGTCTGGCCGTGAACGACCTGATCAAGAAGGGCGAGATCAAGGGCCCCGTGGCCTTCTCCCGCGACAACCTGGACTCCGGCTCCATCGTGAACCCCACCTTCGAGTCTGAGAACATGCCCGACGGCGGCGACTACATCTCCGATTGGCCCATGCTGAACGGTCTGCTGGACTGCGCTGCCATGTGCGACCTGATCGCCATCCAGGCCAACTACTCCATGGGCGAGGCCGTCCACACCGGCGTTACCATGATCGCCGACGGCACTGAGGAGGCCGACTTCCGTCTGGCCGCCTGCATGACCACCGACTCCGGCATCGGCGTGGTGCGTCACGCTCAGGCTGGTTACCAGATCGCCAGGGACGTCTGCAACGGCAAGGGCAAGATCGCCGGCGGCGAGAGCATCAAGATCCCCCTGTGGTGGGAGCCCGCCGACAAGGTCACCTTCGGTCCCGAGGGCCGCTTCGTCCGGTAATCTACACAGTCTTATTCATAAGTTCCTTCATAATAACAGCGGAAAGGGCGGGCGTATTTCACGCCCCGCCCTTTTCGCCCTACCTGAACCATCACGGAGGGAAAGCCATATGATCAAAGAAGAAAAGCCCGTCACCAAGCTGCTCATTGAAAACGCCAAGCAGATCCTGACCATGCAGGGGGAGAGCAACCACGACGTGGGGATGCTGGAGGGCGGCTCCATCTATATCGAGGGCAACCTCATCAAGGCCATCGGCCCCAAGGCCGACGTGGACAAGTATGTGGAGGGCATCGAGGACGTCCAGCACATCAACGCCCAGGGCAAGGTCATCTGCCCGGGCTTTATCGACTGCCACACCCACGTGGTGTTCGGCGGCTCCCGGGTGGCGGAGTATGCCATCAAGCTCACCGACCCCCGGCCCGAGACCCTGGCCAAGTTCGGCATCCCCACCGGCATCTATGCCTCCGTCAACATGACCCGAGACGTGCCCGTGGAGGAGCTGGCCGCCCGCACCGAGCGCCGGATGCGGAACATGGTGGTCACCGGCACCACCACCATCGAGAGCAAGAGCGGCTATGGCTTCACCCTGCCCTCTGAGATGAAGATGCTGGAGGTCAACCGTCTGCTCAGCGCCACCCTACCCCTGGACATCGTGCCCACCTTCTTGGGCGCCCACGGCTGGGAGGAGGGCAAGTCCAAGGAGTGGTACATCGATCACCTGTGCCAGGACATGATCCCCCAGGTGGCGGCCTTCCACATGGCCTCCTTCAACGACGTGTGGGTGGACGAGGGCCACTTCACCGCCGCCGACGCGGAGAAGATCCTCTCCTGTGGCCGGGACCACGGCCTGATCCCCTCTATCCACACCGACGCCTATTCCGACATCGGCGGCTCCACCCTGGCTGCCGAGATGAAGATGGCCAACGCCGGTCACCTGAACTACACCCCCCTGGAGGTGCTGCCCAAGCTGCGGGACGCCGGTGTGGTGGGCGTCATCCTGCCCGGCACCGACTTTGCCGTGCAGCACCCCCGCCCCGTCCGCGCCCGGCCCATGCTGGACTGCGGCATGACCCTGGCCCTGGCCACCAACTGTAACCCCGGCTGCTGGATGGAGTCCATGCAGATGGTGCTGGTGCTGGCCTGCCGTCTCCACGGCTTCTCCCCCGCCGAGGCCTTCCGGGCAGCGACTTACGGCTCCGCCAAAGCGCTGACCCTTACGGATCGCGGCGTGCTGGACGTGGACAAGGTGGCCGACCTGCTGATCCTGGACGTGGACACCTTCGAGGACGTGATCTATAAGTTTGGCCGCAACCATGTTGAAACCGTCATCAAGGGCGGCAAAGTGGTGGCCCGGGACGGGCGCATCCTCCAGCAGGAGCAGGAGTAAGTCCCCGTTTTCCCATTTCATCTTTCGCACCGTGGATGGCTCTGCCGTCCACGGTGTTTTTTTGCCCGGGAAAAAGCCGCCGCCATTGCTTTTTCTCCCGGGAGCGGCTATAATAAATCGTAATTTCTGAAAACACGCCGGGCGCGCCCGGCTTTCGGCAAGGAGGTCCTTTTTTTGGCGGAAGAGATCCATGCCAGCGCCCAGGACAAACCGGAGGAGGTCAAGCTCCCCGGGGCCGACCTGTTCGACTGGCTCCAGATGGTCATGGGCTGCATCCTGGCGGCGGTGCTGCTGTTCAACTGCTTCGCCCGGCTGACCCAGGTGGACGGCGAGTCCATGACCAACACCCTTCAGGACGGGGAGATGATGCTGGTCTGGTCCCTGGGCTATCACCCCAAAGCGGGGGATATCGTCGTCGTGAACAAAAAGACGGCCACGTTTCTGGATGACCGGGCCATCGTCAAGCGGGTCATCGCCGTGGGCGGCCAGTCTGTGGACATCGACTACGCCAGCGGCACGGTGTACGTGGACGGCTCCCCCCTGGACGAGCCCTATATCAAAGAGACCATGTACTTCCCCGCCAGCTATACCATGAGCCAGACCCACTGGGACGTGCCCCAGGGCCAGCTGTTCCTCATGGGCGACAACCGCAACGGCTCCACCGACAGCCGGGACGAGCGCTTAGGGCCGGTTGACGAGGGCTATGTCCTTGGCCGCGCCGTCCTGGCCCTGTGGCCCCTGAGCAAGGCGGGGGTGCTGTAAAAACTGCCCTCTCCGCCCCCGTCCCCCTTGGCTCCCCCCGTGGGGGAGCTGGCACGGCGAAGCCGTGACTGAGAGGGCGGGCGGCCAAAGGCCGCCCGCGATGACCGCGCATTTTCGACGGAATCCTCCAGTCATCGCCTGCGGCGATGCCAGCCCCCTTTGACAAGGGGGCCTGATGAAGCGCAACAATAGCCTCCCTTGTTAAAGGGAGGTGGCACGGGCGCAGCCCGTGACGGAAGGATTCCGTCCCCCGCAAGCCCTTCGGCGTTCCCCTCATCCGCCCCTTCGGGGCACCTTCCCCCAGGGGAAGGCTTTTGGGACAACCCATACGCATCACCAGTCAGCCCCTCCCGGGCTGACTTTTTATTTTCCTCTTGACAGCCACGGGGCGGATGTGGTATCCTCATGCAGTAGTTAGCGTTAGCTAACTTTCTGGGACGACGCATCGGTCGTCTGTTTTTTGGCATACTAGTTAGCATATGCTAATCGCAAAGGAGGCCCTGCCATGTCCCCGCTCCACTATCGGTTTGAACAGACCCTGGCCTGGCACTGCGCCCCCTCTCTGGCGGGCATCAAGGCCGCCGACCTGCTCACCTGGACGGTGGAGGGCCGGGAGGGAGCCGACCTGCTCTCTCACTACGCCGGGATGCTGTCCAGCCGGGGCGTCCGTCTCTATGTGCTGGGCTCCCGCCGGGGGCGGACCCTGCTGCTGATCTTCCGGCCCCGCCAATTAGACCGCTGGCTGGCCCAGCCCCGGGTGCAGGAGATGCTGGACAGGGCGGGCTATCCGGTGAGCCAGGGGACCGAGGCCATGCTGGCCCACCTCCGCCGACGCTTACAGGGCGGGGAGTTCCCCCACGAGATCGGTCTGTTCCTGGGCTATCCCCCGGGAGATGTGGAGGGCTTTCTCCGGGACGGTGGCCGCCACTGCAAGCTGTGCGGCCCCTGGAAGGTATATGACAACGTGGAGGAGACCGCCCGGCGCTTTGCCGCCTTCCACCGCTGCCGGGACGCGCTGACAGAGCGGGTGGACCGGGGCATCCCCCTTGCCAGCGTGTTCCCCGCCGTGTCCTGACCCTTTCTTTTGCTGTGACCGCCCAATGGGCGCTTACAAATACGATGTAAATTTTTATCGCAGGAGGTTTTTCTTATGAGCAAGATCGCCGTGATCTATTGGTCCATGTCCGGCAACACCGAGGCCATGGCCAATGCCATCGCCGAGGGCGCCCAGGGCGCCGGCGCCGAGGTGGACGTGAAGCAGGTGAGCGACATCACCGTGGACCAGGCCCTGGAGTATGACAAGCTGGCCCTGGGCTGCCCCGCTATGGGCGCCGAGGTGCTGGAGGAGAGCGAGTTCGAGCCCTTCTTCACCGAGCTGGAGAGCCGCCTGGGCGGCAAGAAGGTGGCCCTGTTCGGCTCCTATGGCTGGGGCGACGGCCAGTGGATGCGGGATTGGCAGCAGCGCGTGGATGACGCCAACGCCAGCCTGTATAACGGCGAGGGCCTGATCATCAACGAGACCCCCGACGACGACGGCCTGGAGCAGTGCCGCCAGTTCGGCGCCGGTTTCGCCGGTTTCTAAGCCGCTCTCCTCTCCTTTTACAACTTTTCTTACAACTTTCGCGACCAAGCAGACCATCCTCTGCTCATTCTATTTGGTATCATCGCTTCATACGAAGCCGCCGCCCGGGCATTATGTCCGGGCGGCGGTTTTGCGTTTATTTCGGTTTACTGCTTGGCCTTCAGGCTCTCCTCAAAGGAGGCGCGGACCCGGCGGCGGAAGTCCTCGTCGTTGAACACCCGCAGGGCCATGGCGGACAGGAACTCCGCCCCGTCGGCGATGGTCTGGTGGGCTCTGTCGGTGATGGTGGCGGCGCAGAACTCGTGGGTGTGGGGGGCGAAGGGCTCCGGGCAGATGTCCAGCAGGGGCTGGATGGTGGGGCAGTGATAGCTCACGTTGCCCACGTCGGAGGAGCCCATGGGCGGCGTGACCGGGGCGATGGTCCGGCCCAGCTCGCCGATCAATTGGGCGGAATACTCCTCCAGAGCGGGCACCCGCACCATGTCCATAAAGCTGTCGAAGGTGGGCTGGAACTCCACCTGGCACTTCAGGGCCATGGCTGCCCCCTGGGCGCAGGCGTGGACGGTCTCGTCCAGCTCCTTCAGCTTCCGCTGGGAGTCGGTGCGATACTCCATGCGCACGTCCGCCTGGTCGGGGATGACGTTGGTGGCCCTGCCGCCGCTGGTGATGATGCTGCTCACCCGGATGTCCGAGGTGAAGGACTCCCGGCAGGCGTCCAGCAGATCCAGGAACTTTCGGGCGGCGGTGAGAGCGTTGTGCCCCGCCCAGGGGGCCCCCGCCGCGTGGGCGGACCGGCCCAAAAAGCGGATGTCATAGGAGCCCAGGCTGAGCACGTCCTGGTCGGGGATGCTGCTGCCCCCGCTCCAGCTGTGGATCATAATGGCCAGGTCCATGCCGTCAAAGGCCCCCTGGGCCGCCATGCCCACCTTGGCCCCCGCGGTCTCCTCCGCCGGGGTGCCGACGACATACAGGGTCCCCTGGAACAGCTCCTTGTGCTGGGCCAGGGCCATGGCCGCCAGGATGGACATGGAGCCGTGGACGTTGTGGCCGCAGGCGTGGCCCACCACCGGCAGGGCGTCATACTCCACCAGCAGGGCCACCGAGGGGCCCTCCCCGGTCTTCAGCACCCCGCGAAAGCCGGTGGGGTAGTCCAGATAGGGATATTCCACCTGATAGCCCGCCTGGCGCAGCAGGTCCACCATAGTCTGGCTGGCGTGAAATTCCTTGTGTCCCAGCTCCGGGTGGTCGTGGAGGTCGTCGCTGAGGGCCACGGCCTGGGGCCAGAGCTGACGAATAGTTTCTTTCAGTGCGTCTGGAAGCATAGAGATCCACCTTTCTGTTTTATATTCTGTCCCTATTATAGCACGTGGGGCGGGCGTTTGAAATGCCCTCAGTCCTGCAAAATGGCCCCCCGGTCCGCCGAGGTGGCCTCCTTGGCATAGCGGCGGAGATAGCCCCGGGGGACGGGGGGCATCTGGGGCGGGGTCCATTTGGCCCGGCGAATGTCCAGCTCCTCCTGGGTCAGGTCCACGTCGATGCGGCCATGGGGCACGTCGATGACGATCCGGTCCCCGTCCTCCACCAGGGCGATGGGTCCGCCCTCGGCGGCCTCCGGGGAGATGTGGCCCACAAAGCAGCCGTTGTTGGTGCCGGAGAACCGCCCGTCGGTGATGACGGCGGTGGAGCCGCCCAGGCCCATGCCGTACAGCAGCTTCATGGCCTTATACATCTCCCGCATCCCCGGGCCGCCCCGGGGACCCTCATACCGCACCACCAGCACGTCCCCCGGCTGGATCTCTCCCGCCAGAATGGCCCGGTCTGCGGCCTCCTCCCCGTCGAAGACTCTGGCCCGGCCCTCAAAGTGATGCAGCGTCTCGGGATAGGCCCCGGGCTTGGTCACGCCGGTGCGGGGGGCCAGGTTGCCCCGGAGCACCGCGATGCCCCCCACCGGGGCGAAGGGGTCCTGCCGGGTGCGGACGATCTCCGGGTTCTCGGGGTAGAGATAGGCGTACTCTGCCAGGTTCTCCCCCACCGTCTTCCCCGTACAGGTGAGGGCGGAGCGGTCAATGAGATCGCCCAGGCGGTCCATCACCCGGGGAATGCCCCCGGCCTGGAAAAAGTCCTCCATGTCCCACTTGGCCGCCGGGTTCACCCGGGCCAGCTGGGGGGTGGTGAAGTACATGGACCGGAAGCACTCCATCACGTCCAGGTCCAGCTCCGCCTCGTGGGCCAGGGCGCACAGGTGGAGCACCGCGTTGGTGGAGCCGCTGATGCTGCTGACCACCCGCACGGCGTTTTTGATAGACGCCGGGGTGAGGATATCCCTTGCCCGGATGCCCCGGCGTGCCAGGTCGCACACCGCCCGGCCCGACTCAAAGGCCAGCTGCCGCCGCTGGGCATAGGTGGCGGGGGCCAGGCCGCTGCCGGGCAGTCCCAATCCCAACGCCTCGGCCACGCAGCCCATGGTGTTGGCCGTGCCTAAAAAGGCGCAGGAGCCGCAGGCGGGGCAGGCGGTGTTCTCCAGATTCAGCACGTCCTCCGCCCCGATCTTGCCCACTTGCAGCATCCCCAGGGCCTCGTCGATGGAGGTCTGGTCCGACTTGCGCCCGTCGAACACCGCGCCCCCGGGCATGGGGCCGCCCACCACCATCACGGCGGGCAGGTTCAGCCGGGCGGCGGCCATGAGCATCCCCGGGACGATCTTGTCGCAGGAGCCCAGCAATACCAAGCCGTCCAGCATGGAGGTCCGGGTCTGAAGCTCGATGGCGTCGCAGATGACCTCCCGGCTGGGCAGGATGTATTTCATCCCCTCGGTGGCGTCGGGGATGCCGTCGCAGGGGGCGATGACCCCAAAGTCCACCGCCGTGCCCCCGGCGGCATAGATGCCCTTGCGCACAAAGTCGGCCAGCTCGTTTAAATTATAGTGCCCCGGGGAGATGGTGTTCCAGGAGCTGGCGATGCCGATGAGCGGCCTGTCCTTCAACTCAAAATCCGTATAGCCCATGGCCTTGAGCAGACTGCGCTGGGGCGCGCAGCGCACCTGTGGGCCAAAGGTCTGTTCGCTGGGATATGCCATGTGGTCCCCCTCCTGTTCGGTTATGGACATTCGTCCTGTATACAGTCAGAATACCGCATAGGGCAGCAGATGTCAACGCTCTGACGCGATAACGGAGTGAAAAACTGATTCAGGGGATAAAACGAATGTTTCACCACTTTCCACACAGTTTTCCACAGGGGGGGTGTTAAGCCTTCCCCTGGGGGAAGGCTTAAACTCATCACTCCTATCTCCTAACTCCTAACTCTCCCGCAATCTAAAGGAAATCTTAAACCTTTCTTAATTGTATTTCCCGCTCCCCCCGGCTATACTGGATTGTACTAGCAAGACTCATACAGTTCCGGCGGCAGCGCCGGGAAAGGAGGCAGCTTATGCTGAATCTGGACTATCGGGACGCCCGGTCCATTTACGAGCAGGTGCGGGACGGCCTGCGCCGGTTGATGGTGTCCGGCGTCATTCAGGAGGGGGAACAGCTCCCCTCTGTGCGGGCGATGGCCACCAGTCTGGCCATCAATCCAAACACCATCCAGCGGGCCTATGAGCTGCTGGAGGCAGAGGGCTATGTCAGCTCCGTCCCCGGCAAGGGTTCCTTCGCCGCGCCCCACAGTCAGGTGGACAGCGCCCGGCGGGACGGCCTGCTGCGGACCTTTGACGAGACAGCCACCGAGCTTTTCTTCCTGGGCCTGTCCGCCGACGCCCTGTCCCAGCGCCTTAGTAAGTTAGATGGAGGTGTTCGCCAGTGATAAAAGTGAACAACGTGACCAAGACCTTCGACGGCTTTCGCGCCCTGGACGGTCTGACCATGACGGTGGAGCAGGGCTCCATCTATGGCCTGGTGGGGCCCAACGGCGCGGGCAAGTCCACCATCCTGCGCCACATCATGGGCGTCTATCGCCCCGACTCCGGCTCGATCTTAGTGGACGGCCAGCCGGTGTTTGAAAACCCGGCGGTGAAGGCCAAGATCGCCGTCATCCCCGACGACCTGTACTACTTCCCCTCCGCCTCCACCCGGGATATGGCCCGCTTTTACCGGGGGATGTACCCCGCCTTCGACGGCAAGCGGTACGAGGCCCTGCGGGAGGCCTTTCCCGACGTGGACGACAAGCAGCCCATCCGCCGCCTGTCCAAGGGCATGCAGAAGCAGTCCGCCTTCTGGCTGGCCCTGTGCTGCCAGCCCCAGGTGCTGGTGCTGGACGAGCCGGTGGACGGCCTGGACCCGGTGATGCGCCGCCAGGTGTGGTCTTTGCTCATGGGCGACGTGGCCCAGCGGGGCACCACCGTGCTGGTCAGCTCCCACAACCTGCGGGAGCTGGAGGACGTGTGCGACCATGTGGGCATCCTGTCCCACGGCAAGGTGCTGCTGGAGCGCTCCCTCACCGACCTGCAGGACAACGTGGTCAAGCTGCAGGTGGCCTTCCCCCAGCCGGAGCCCCCCCAGCTGCCCGGCGATCTGAACATCCTCCACACCAGCCAGATCGGCCGGGTGTTCACCTACATCGTCCGGGGCAACCCCGCAGATATCAAGGCCCGCATGGCCGCCTATCAGCCCCTGCTGCTGGAGGCCCTGCCCCTGTCTTTGGAGGAGATCTTTATTTATGAATTGGGAGGTGAGGACTATGCGGTCCGGGATATCGTGCTTTAACGGGACCCTCTATCGCAAGACCATGGCCCGCTTCTGGCCCCTCTGGGCCCTGTACGGCCTGTTTTGGATGTTTGCCATTCCTCTGAATCTGATGAACCGCTATTTCAACTATCTCCGCTGGACCGGCGGGACGGGCACGCCACAGGACCTGCTGCTGGACCTGGCCCAGTCCATCCCCGAGTATCTGGCCCCCGGCGTCTGGCTGGCCGCCCTGATGGGGCTGCTGTGCGCCATGGCCTGCTTCGGCTACCTTTATAATAACCGCTCCGCCTGCATGATGCACGCCCTGCCCATGCGCCGGGAGACCCTGTTCGTCACCCAGTATCTGGCCGGGCTGTCCTTCCTGCTGCTGCCCGTGGCGGCGGTGGCCCTGTGCGGGGTGCTGGTGGAGCTGGCCCTGCTGCCCCCCAACATGTGGGCCGACGCCCTGCCCTGTCTGGCCGTGTGGTTTTTGGCTCACAGCGGCGCCTGTCTGTTCTTCTTCTCCTTCGCCGCCTTCTGCGCCATGTTCACCGGGCACATTCTGGCCCTGCCCGTCTTTTATGGGGTGCTCAACGGCCTGGCCCTGGGTGTCTACGCCCTGATCCAAAGTCTGCTGGACCAGTTCTACTATGGCTTCTTCTTCCAGGACCCCTCCGGCGGCCCCGTCTATTACCTCACCCCCCTATACGCCCTTATCGAGGCCAACGGCCACTACTATAACCCCCACAGCTGGTCCATCGACGACCCCCTGCTGGTGGCCATCTATGCCGGGGCGGGGGTGGTGCTGGCGGTGCTGGCCCTGCTGATCTACCGGGCCCGCCAGGTGGAGTCCGCCGGAGACGTGGTGTCCATCCCCCTGGTCCGCCCCCTGTTCCAGATCGGCGTGGCCTTCTGCGCCGGGCTGTCCCTGGGCCTGTTCACCGCCCTGTTCTTCGGCTGCTATGAGGACCCCCTGGCCCTGACCCTGTGTGCCCTGATCTGGACGGCGGTGGGCTTCTTCGTGGCGGAGATGCTGCTGAAAAAGTCCTTCCGGGTGCTGGGGGCCTGGAAGCGCTGCCTGGCCATGACGGCGGCCATGGCCGCCCTGTGCCTGGTGTGCTTCCTGGACCCCTTCGGCATCGAGGCCCGCACCCCCCAGGCCGGAGAGGTGGCCTCCGTCCGCCTGTCCCTGGAGTCCGGCTATCCCTATGACAGCGGCCAGCTCGCGGGGCTGGAGCTCACCGACCCCCAGCACGTCCAGCAGGTCATCGACCTGCACAAGGCCATCATCCGGGACAAGGACCGGCTGGAGGACAAGATCGACAACTCCGTCTATGTCAGCCTGGACTACACCCTGACCGACGGCACCCGCTTGACCCGGCGGTACAGCCAGGTGTTCCTGTACAAGGCCGAGGAGCACGCCGAGGGCACCCTCACCTGGCAGGTGGGCCAGCTGATCTCTGACCGCGGCCTCGTCGCCCGGGCCTATGGCTTTGACCAGGCGGAGCAGGGCACGCTGATGGAAACCTATCTGAGCAGCGTGTACAACACCCGGGAGCAGTCCTATACCGACCTGTCCCTGGACGACTATGGCCAGCAGCTGTGGCAGGCCGTGAAGGCGGACTTCGATGCCGGGAACATCGGCAAGCGCTATCTCTTCGACGACGAGGAGCGCAGCGAGAACACCTATGTCACCGACCTGGACTTCACCTGGGGCCGCCTGAATAAAGACGGCGAACAGGAGGACTTCTACCGCAGCGTCACCGTCACCCTCACCCCCCAGGCCGCCAATACTTTGGCCGTGCTGGAGTCCACCGGTCTGCTGGGCGATGACTATCAGCTCCAGCCCCACAGCTGGAACGGCGGCGACGATGACTATGTGGACGGCGGCAGCTGGGACAGATCCGCCTCGGTGGAGGTCCCCGCCGAGCCCGCCATGGATGACCTTGCCTCCAGCTACGGCATCATCGGCGGAGCGGATGGCCCCACGGTGATCGTGTCGGGTACGGCCATTACGGGCTGAATATTTGTCTTATGCCTTCCCCCTTCCAGGGGGAAGGTGGCATGGCGCAGCCATGACGGATGAGGGTGGGTCCCGTAGGTGCGTCGGTCATCGACGGGCGGACACAGAGGTCCGCCCCTACAAGAGCCATCGTGACACGCCGTAGGGGCCGACCTCCGTGTCGGCCCGCTCGACAACGTATGCACCCCCGTGGTCCCCCTCATCCGCCCCTTCGGGGCACCTTCCCCCCTGGGTGGGGAAGGCTGACCTCTATTCCCTCCCCTCCAACTCTTCCGTCAACCTGAGACATAAATTCCCGGGGAAACACCCATTTCCCGCATTGCTTTTTTCCAGTCGTTCCGATATAATAATGTTGAATGTAGACTTGAAACATGCGTCTTTGGAATAGACGCCAAATTTATGTTGGAGGTTTTACATTATGAAGGAAGTTTATGTTGTTAACTGCTGCCGCACTGCCATCGGCTCCTATGGCGGCTCTCTGAAGGATACTCCCGCCGTAGAGCTGGGCGCTCTGGTCATCAAGGAGGCCCTGAAGCGGGCCAACGTGGCCCCCGAGCACGTGGATGAGGTCATGTTCGGCTGCATCCTCACCTCCGCCCTGGGCCAGAACCCCGCCCGTCAGGCCGCCGTCAAGGCCGGTGTGCCCCTGTCCGCCCCCGCCTACACCGTGGGCATGGTCTGCGGCTCCGGTATGAAGTCCGTCATCGAGGCCGGCCGCGCCATCCTCTCCGGCGACGCCGACATCGTGGTGGCCGGCGGCATGGAGAACATGTCCGCCGCTCCCTATGCCCTGCCCGAGGAGCGCTGGGGCGCCCGCATGGGTGACAAGAAGGTCATCGACACCATGATCCGTGACGGTCTGTGGGATGCGTTCAACAACTATCACATGGGCACCACCGCCGAGAACATCTGCGATGTGTGGGGCATCACCCGTGAGGAGCTGGACGCCTTCGGCGCCGCCTCCCAGCAGAAGGCCGAGGCCGCCATCAAGGCCGGCCGCTTCGAGGACGAGATCGTCCCCGTCATGGTCAAGAAGAAGAAGGAGACCGTGGAGTTCAAGGTGGACGAGTTCCCCCGCTTCGGCACCACCGCCGAGAGCGTGGCCAAGCTGCGCGGCGCCTTCCCTGTGGGTCCCGAGGGCGTTGAGGACACCATCGAGCACACCTTCCAGCCCACCCAGGTCCACGAGGCCGACGCTCACAAGCACGTTCAGCGTGTGACCGCCGCCAACGCCTCCGGCATCAACGACGGCGCTGCCGCCATCATCCTGGCCTCCGGCGAGGCCGTGGAGAAGTACGGTCTGAAGCCCATGGCCAAGCTGGTCTCCTGGGGCCAGGGCGGCGTTGACCCCAAGATCATGGGCGTGGGCCCCGTGCCCGCCTCCCGTCAGGCCATGGCCAAGGCCGACCTGAAGATCGAGGATCTGGACCTGATCGAGGCCAACGAGGCCTTTGCCGCCCAGTCCATCGCCGTGGCCCGCGAGCTGCACTTTGACATGAGCAAGGTCAACGTCAACGGCGGTGCCATCGCTCTGGGCCACCCTGTCGGCGCTTCCGGCGCCCGCATCATCGTCACCCTGCTGCACGAAATGCAGAAGCGTGACGAGGCCAAGAAGGGCCTTGCCACCCTGTGCATCGGCGGCGGCCAGGGCGTGGCCACCATCTTCGAGAAGTGCTGAGCTTCTAACTGAAGAAATGAGAATGAAAACCCCGGACCTGAAAATCAGGTCCGGGGTTTTTTAGCCTTCCCCTGGGGGAAGGTGGCGCGGGCGTAAGCCCGTGACGGATGAGGGGAACGCCAGAGGGAAGGCTTGGGGACGAGAGAACGGAATCCTTCCGTCACGGCTTCGCCGTGCCACCTCCCTTTGACAAGGGAGGCTGATGTCCTGCACCAATAGGCCCCCTTGTGAAAGGGGGCTGGCATCGCCGCAAGGCGATGACTGGAGGATTCCCACGCAACAGCTCCCGATCCTTCGGCGTTCCCCTCATCCGCCCCCTTCGGGGGCACCTTCCCCCAGGGGAAGGCTTTTTGAATATAGCAAAACCCGGACGCCAGCTCCAAAGCGTCCGGGTTTGCCGTTGAAAAAGAGGATTAAAATGAAACGAACTGTCTCTTGCGAAGTTTATGATACTAAAAAGTTATTAACAAATCCAACATCAAATGTTACATAAGTTTTAAATATTTCAAACGCTGTCCTGCATAAGAGAACGGCTGCCGGGTCTCCCCGGCAGCCGTCCCAAAAGATTGGAGGATAGAATGAAAAGATGCTCTTGCCTTGCAAGTATGAGTATAGCCGGATGATATTACAAAAATTCAGAAAAACTGTTACAGAAGCATTAAATCTCCCCGCTCTTTTCTCTTAATCCCCGGAAGAAGTCCTGGAGCTGACTCTCGCACTCCTCTTTCAGCGGCCCCTGGTAGATTCGCGGGTGGTGGTTGAAGCGCTCCTCGAACAGGTTGAGCACCGAGCCGCAGCAGCCCGCCTTGTCGTCCCGGGTGCCATAGCGCAGGGTGTGGATGCGGGAGTTGATGATGGCCCCGGCGCACATGGGGCAGGGCTCCAGGGTGACGTACAGGGTGCAGCCCGTCAGCCGCCAACTCCCCGTGTGGGCGCAGGCGTCCCGGATGGCCTCTACCTCCGCGTGGGCGGTGGCGTCCCCCCGCTCCTCCCGGCGGTTGCGGCCCCGGCCAATGACCTGGCCGTCCTTCACGATGACGCAGCCCACGGGCACGTCTCCGTCCCCCTCCGCCTGGGCCGCCAGCTCCAGCGCCATACGCATATATTTTTCGTGGTCCATGTGGTCGCCCTCTCCCCGTAGGGGCGGATATCATCCGCCCGGAATCGCATTTTCTCCAGTGTACCCGATGGACGGTCTGAGTGCAAGGGAAGAATGTCATTCCGAGGAGCGAAGCGACGTGGGAATCCGTCTCCCCCGTCTCTTGCTCGAAAGGAACGGATTGCCACGTCGGCCTGCGGCCTCCTCACAATGACAGTACGCTGCTCGTGAAAGTTTCCACATTTCCGTCCAATTTTGTGGAAAGTTTTCACCCCTTCTCCCGCGCCAGCAATGTCCTTGCCACGTTGTCCGCCCACAGGCGGGCGGCGTCCACCGCTTCTGTCAGGGTGTTGCCGTGACCGCCCACCTCCACCAGCAGGGAACCGGGGAGCAGCTGCTGGTTATACCGGCTGTTGCGCAGGACGATGGGCCGGGCCAGCTGGCTATAGCCCCGGGTCAGCCCCTGCTGGAGCAGCACGGCGAAGGCCAGGTTGTCCCGCCATCTGGGGTGCTCTTTCCCCCCGCCGTCAGAGCCCACCACCAGCATCACCTGGGCGACCTTCTGCCCCGCCTCCTGGGCCACCATTTTATACACCTGGCCGTCCTTGCCCACCAGCGCGTCCCGGTGGACGTCCAGCACGATCTTGATCGTCGGGTATTTACTCAGCCACTGCTCCACCGCCGCCCCGGAGCGGTCATAGGCCCCGGTGTAGGAGGGGTAGTCGTACAGGGTGGGGTCGTGGACCACCCCAAAGCCGTGGGCCCGGAAGACGGTGGCCATCTCCTCTCCCACCCGCACCACGTTGTGGGTGCAGTCGGTGGTGCGATAGGGGTCGCTGGGTTCATAGGTATCCCCGTCCGTCTGGGCGTAGGCCTCGCTGCCGTGGGTGTGGACGATGAGGATCTGCGGCCCCTCCCCCAGGTCCACGTCCACGCTCCCCTGGGTCAGCACCGACTCATCCAGGTCATAGTTGGTCCGGTTGTAGAGATAGACCCCCTGGCCGTAGAGATACTTCCCGCCGCTCTTGCCCTGGGCGGTCATCTCGATGATGCCGTCATCCTCCTGGTGGGACAGCTGGGGCTCCTCCCGGTCCTCCTCGTGCTCTTCGCTGGAGGAGGGCTCCGGCTGCTCCTCCGGGGCGGGCGGCTCGGCGGCAGAGCCTACCCCCGCCCGCAGCAGGGCGGACTGCTCCAGCAGCAGCCGCCCCCAGCCGGAGAGCTTGTCTGTCCGCGCCCCACCCTCCAGCTGGGAGGACAGCAGGGCCACCGCCACCGCCGGTTCCTCCCCCGCCGCCTTTGCCCGGCCCAGCCAGCCCGTCAGGTCCGCCGCCCAGCTCATGCACCAAAGAGCCGCCCCGGTCAGCCCCAGGGCCACCCCCCGGCGCACAGCCCGTCCCGCTCCCCTCGTCCTTCGTCCCATCCAGCCGCCCTCCTTATCTCGCGTGACCTCTGTTCCAACAGTGTATGAGGGGGAGTACGGGGGTATGACAGGACGTTTTTTAGTACGTTGTGTTAACTCAGATTTAAATATTTCAATATGTATATAGCCATGGCGTAGGGGCGGACCTCTGTGTCCGCCCGCTCGATGACCGCCGCATTTTCGACGGAATCCTCCAGTCATCGCCTGCGGCGATGCCAGCCCCCTTTCACAAGGGGGCCTATTGGTGCGCAACAACAGCCTCCCTTGTTAAAGGGAGGTGGCACGGCGAAGCCGTGACGGAAGGATTCCGCCCCCCTTGCTTCCCCCTTTTGGGGAGGTGCCCCCACAGGGGGCGGAGAGGGCCGCTCCGTCAATTTTTCCCGTTCTTCTATTCAAAACGAAGAAAATATGTTAAACTTCACCTATGTAACATGTTGTTGCCCCCGATGCAACCTCCGTATGGTTTACTTTTGCCATGCACTTCGATAGGATAGGAGCAGAAAACCATGAGTCTTGCGGAAAAGATGATCGAACTGAGAAAGCAAAACGGCCTGTCTCAGCAGGACCTGGCCGACCGGCTGGGTGTGTCTCGCCAGGCTATCTCCCGGTGGGAGACCGGGGCCGTCCAACCCCTGGCCGACAGCGTAAAGAGCCTGGCCCAGGTGTTCCAGGTCTCCACCGACTACCTGCTCAACGACGACCTGGACACTCCCACGCCCCCGCACTCCCCCCAGCCTGCGCCGACACCCCAGGAAGAACCAACGCCCACCCGGAAGCACCGGAAATGGCTCCTGGCTCTGGCTGCTCTGGCTGCTGCCGCTGTGCTGGTCCTGGTCACGGCGGCGGGCACGGCGTACTATCTCCAATGGAAGGAGAGACAGCCGGTATCCATTTATGATATGAATCGAGAAACTGCTGAGGAGAGTATTCGTGACCGCTCTGTCGTCATGTATTCATTTGACGAGTGGTAATTGATAACGGAATGAGGTGCAGCGCTTTGTTCTCCTATACAAAACGCAAATTCCATGATACAATGCTTACAGAACCACCATTCCCATATCCTTCCCCTGTACATAAAACGACTGACCGGCCCGTTCGGGCCACAGCAGAGAAAGGAGCCGACCACATGAAACACACCTGGAAACGATGGATCACGGCGGCGCTGGCTTTGGTTTTGGTTGCGGCGCTGTTCGGCTGCGCCGGGGACGCGTCGGATAAAAAGGTCTGGACCCCTGGCGCATTTGAACAGAAAGACGGCAACGGCGACCCGTCTTACAGCATCCGGCTCCCCCTGTCGGAAGACAACACGGGGATATGCGTCAGCTCCACCCATGACGGTACTGCCATCGCCATGGCCGATTTAGAACGTGGTCGAATCGACTTCATCCGCGTGGACCACAACACCGGCGAGGTCACCCGCTGGACCACAGAGAATGTACCATTCAGCGACATCTATGACCTTCCTATGGAGACCGACTAAAGGCCGACAGAGAAAGGAGCCAACTATGATCTTATGGAACGAACGTCAGTGGCGGCGGGAGATGCTGCTCTGCGCGCTGATCTTTCAGGCAATCTTTCTGATTGAGCTCGTAGGGCTTTGGGGTATGATCGTGGTAGACCCAAAGGTACATTTTATAAGCTACGAGAATTGGGGTTGGCTCTGCCAAGAGTGGCAGCAACCCGCTTGGCAGCACAATTACTTTACCCAAATCACAGGAACTGCCCTGGCCCTGAACTGGGTGGCCCAGGTCCTCTTCTGGGCCAACGCCGTCTATGTTTGGCTCCACCGGGAGCGATTCGGGCACAGCCGCCTAGCCATCGCCGCGGAGATTGTCCTGGTCACGGCGGCGGCCCTGGCCGCCCGGTGGTACATCAAGTACAACGTGGACTTCTACCGCCTGTCTATGTACGCCATCTACCCGGAGCTGCTCATGCTCCTGCAGCTGGTCTGGGTGCTGAAAAAGAGGGACCCGTGCGCTGAGAAGGAGGAAACAGCCACGACCAAACGAACTTCTCTTGAAAAAGTCCTGCTGCTGCTCGTCCTGGTTCTGGGGGTGTCCCTGGCGGCGGCTCTGTACCGCCTGTACGCCCTGAATCCCCTGGGCAGTATGTTCGGCATGTATCAGACGGAGTGGACAGATGGGGCCTTCTACAATGCGCAATTTTTCAACAAAGACCAATACTACCTGGAGGTGGACGACGGCCAGCGGACGAAGTTCTCCCAGGGGACGTATGAGAGCCTGGGAAATAACAATTATCTCCTCACCGACCAGGCCACCGGGGAGTCCACCCTCATCACCCTGGGGCACCGGGGGTTTTATTACTACTATGCGCCCATCGACACGGTGCTGTATTTCACCAAGCGGGCACCCTAAAAGGAGGCGTGACGACCATGAAAATTATCCTGCTCTTCCTGTGCATATTCGCTGGCTTTCTCATTTTCCTGCCCCAGACGCCCGTTCCCGTTGTGTACCACCGCCCACTTCTGGCACTCTTTTTTCTGGTGTGCAGTCTGGTCACTGCGGTGCGGACCTACCGCCAGGGCATAGCAAAAAACTCCGCCTATTTGAAGGTACTTGCCGTCCTGACACCGATCATGATAGCGGCGATCATCCTATTTGGCCTACTGTATCTCTAAACAAAACTTCCGGGCAGAGCCATGTGTAAGCTACATGGCTCTGCCCGGTTTTTTGTGTTTTCCATTTACCGCTCTTCCCGGAAATAGTTCAGTCCCAGGGCGGCGGGGCAGCCGGAGCCCTCCCGTTTCCGCACGGAGGTGGCCACCAGGACCACGGCGGTGATGAGGAAGGGCAGGGCCTGATAGAGCTGGGTGGGGACCTTGGCCAGCCAGCCCAGGGCGGCGGGGAAGGCGGCGGCCAGGCTGCTGCCGGACACCCGCAGGGTGCTGAAAAAGCCGAAGACGAAGGTGCCCAGAATGGCCAGGGCGGGGTTCCAGTTGGCGAAGATGACCAGGGCCACTGCGATCCAGCCATAGCCGTTGATCCAGCAGCTGCTGGAGAAGGAGCCGGACATGTTCAGGCCCATGTAATAGCCGCCCAGGCCCATGATGCCGCAGCCAATGCAGATGTGGATATACTGAAAGCGCTTCACGTTCACGCCCACCGAGTCGGCGGCGCCGGGGTTCTCCCCCACCGCCCGCAGCCGCAGGCCGGGGGTGGTGCGGTTGAGATACCACCAGGCCACGATGGCGATGACCACGCCCAGATAGACCAGCAGGTTGTGGTCAAACAGGCCCTCGCCGATGAGGGGCAGCTTGGACAGGCCGGGGATGGGTAAATTCGCAAAGCCGTTTTTGATGCCGGAATAGTCGTTCATGGCGGGCCAGCGGACGGCCTTCAGGCCGTTGCCCACGAAGAAATATACGCCCAGGCCAAAGGTGGTCAGGGTCAGGCCGGTGATGTTCTGGTTGGCCTGGAGGGAGACGGTGAGGGCGGCAAACAGCAGCCCGCACAGGGCCCCGGCCAAAAAGGCGGTGAGGATGCCGATGAGCATACTGTTGGTGTAGCAGCCGATGATATAGCCGAAGATGGCGCCCACGGCCATGATGCCCTCCACGCCCAGGTTCAGGCTGCCCGACTTCTCCACCATGATCTCCCCCACCGTGCCGTACAGCAGCGGGATGTTATAGACCACAATGTTATGCACAAAGGAGGTGACCACCCCCAGCTTATCCATTTCCATTGTCGTTTCCCCCTTTCTTCACGGGAACCACTTTAAACCGGGTGCAGAAGTCCGCCGCCAGCACCAGGAACAAGATCACGCCCTGAAGCATGTTGGCGAAGCTGGAATCCACCCGGGAGAAGGTGGCCGCGGCCACCGTGGAGCCATAGCGCAGCACGCCGATGAGGGCGGACACCACAAAGATGGCGGCGGTGTTCATCTTGGACAGCCAGGCCACAATGATGCCCGTCCAGCCCACGTCGTCGGTGATGGCGGTGGCCAGCACCCCGGCGGTGCCCACCTTAAAGGCGGCGGCCAGGCCGATGAGACAGGCGGACAGGAACACGGTGCGCAGCACGATGCGGTCCACCTTCATGCCCGCATACCGGGCGGTGCCCACGCTGTCGCCCACCACGGCGATCTCATAGCCGTGCTTGGTGTACTTCAGATAGACATACACCAGGATGCCGATCAAAAACGTGAAGATGACGCACACGTTCAGCCCGAACTTACCGAAGGGGATGCGGGGGAAGGCGGCGTACTGGGAGAAGGTGGCGAACATGGGCCGGGCGGAGCTCTTGTCCAGATAGAAGTTCCAGTCGGCCTGGGTCTCCCCCAAAAAGGTGACAAAATACAGGGCCACATAGTTGAGCATCAGGGTCATCAGGGTCTCGTTGGTGCCAAACTTCACCTTCAGCACCGCCACGATGGCCCCGTAGATCCCGGCGGCCAGCATTCCGGCCAGACACATAAGGATCAGCGTCACCGCCGAGGGCAGCACCGGCCCCAGCTTAAAGGCCACGGTGGTGGCGGCCACCGCGCCCAGGATGAACTGTCCCTCGCCGCCGATGTTCCAAAAGCGCATTTTAAAGGCCAGGGACAGTGCCACCGAGGTCAGCGCCAGGGGCACGAACACTTTTAAATAGTTCTCAAAGGTCTTATAGGCGATCTTGTTGCCCACCATGCCCATGGTGAACATGCGGCTGTAATAGGCCAGGGGGTTCACCCCCAGGGCCAGCAGCACCACGCCGCCCAGGACCAGGGCGGCCAGCACCGCCAGGACATACAGCCCCAGCTTCTTCCACAGGGGGCAGCCGTCCCGCTTTACCACATGAAAGCGCATCTCACTTCTCCTCCTGTTCTTCTTCCAGTTTTTTCGCCTGCTCCCGGTTCTGCTGCTCCAGCTGGGCCAGCTCCTGGGGGGTGATGTTGGTGTCCTTGGCATAGCCGGCGGGCTTGTCCTCATAGCGGTTTGACAGGTCCAGGGCGCCGGTCATCATCAGGCCAAGCTCCTCTTTCGTGGTCTTGTGGGCGTGGACCACGCCCATGACCCTGCCGTGGCACAGCACCATGATCTTGTCGCACAGGGCCAGCATCACGTCCAGGTCCTCGCCCACGAACAGGATGCCCACGCCGCTCTGCTTCTGCTCGTTCAAGATATTATAGATGGCGTAAGAGGAGTTGATGTCCAGCCCCCGCACGGGATAGGCGGTGACGATGACGTTGGGTCCGGCCTTGATCTCCCGGCCCAGCAGCACCTTCTGCACGTTGCCGCCGGACAGGCGGCGCACCGGCGTCTCGGTGGAGGGGGTGACCACCTCCAGCTCCTTGATGACGTGCTCCGCGTCCGCCCGGCCCCCCTTCCGGTCCACAAAGGGACCCTTGGCCAGGGCGTAATTCTTCAGGATCATGTTGTCCGTGATGGACAGAGAGGGGGCCAGGCCCATGCCCAGCCGGTCCTCGGGGATGAAGGACATGGAGATGCCCTTTTCCAGGATGGCCTTGGGGGACAGGCCCACGATGTTGTCCCCCTTGTGGATCATCAGGCCGGACTGGACAGGCCGCAGACCGGCGATGGCCTCGCACAGCTCCTTCTGGCCGCAGCCCGCGATGCCCGCCACGCCCAGGATCTCGCCGCCGCGGATATAGAAGTTCACGTGGTCGATGGCCACGGCACCCTCGTCGTTGCGGATGGTCAGGTCCCTTATCTCCAGCAGGGGGCGGGTCTTCTCCACCAGGGGGCGGTTGATGTTCAGGTCGATCTTCCGGCCCACCATCCACTCGGTCAGCTCCTGCTCGCTGGTCTCGGCGGTGTTCACGGTGGTGATATACTCGCCCTTGCGCAGGATGGCCACCCGGTCAGACAGCTCCATCACCTCGTTCAGCTTGTGGGTGATGATGATGATGGAGTGCCCCTCGTCCCGCATCCGGCGCAGGACGGTGAACAGCTTTTCGATCTCCTGCACCGTCAGCACGGCGGTGGGCTCGTCCAGGATGATGACCTTGGCCCCGTAATACAGCACCTTGATGATCTCCAGGGTCTGCTTTTCCGACACGGCCATGTTGTGGACCTTCTTCTTGGGGTCCAGCTCAAAGCCGAACTTGCGCACCATGTCCTGGATCTCGCCATAGCGGTCCTTCTTCAGGCCAAAGCCCGCCTTTTCTTTGCCCATCCAGATGTTGTCCGCCGCGGTGAACACGTCCACCAGCTTGAAGTGCTGGTGGACCATGCCGATGCCCAGCTTTTTGGCGTCCTCCGGGGAGTCGATGGACACGGGCTTGCCCTCCACCAAGATCTCCCCCGCGTCTGGCTTATAGATGCCGGAGAGCATGTTCATCAGCGTGGTCTTGCCCGAGCCGTTCTCCCCCAGCAGGGCCAGTATCTCCCCCTGGCGCAGGTCCAGGTGGACGTTATGGTTGGCCGTCACGCTGCCAAAGGTCTTGGTGATGCCCCGCATCTCAATGGCATAGGGTCGCTCCGCCATAAGAAATTCCTCCTTTGTCCCGGCAAGGCCCGCCTGGCGGGTCTCTTGCCGTTGTTCTCTCCTGTTCGGGCCGGTGCTTTCTAACTCCCGGCCCCAACAGCAAAGGCCGACCTGGGTCGGCAAAAAAGTCCGGGCCGGCCGGATATCCGGCCGGCCCGGGTTTCGGGTCTTTGATTGTCCGGGCAGGGGGCCTTAGGCCTCCTCCACCCCGGCCACAAAGTAGTTCATGGAGCCGGTGATGACGCTGTCCTCCACGCTGGGGCCGCCGGCGGCGACGATCTCGTTGCCCGCATTGTCCACCAGGGCCTCGTCGGCCTGGTCCACGGACACGGTGCCGTCAGTGTTCACGTTGACGTGCAGCTTCACGCCGGAGAACACGTCCCACTCGCCGGAGACGATCTTGGCCTTCACGGCCTCGATGGCGGCATCGGTGCCGGGGGCCACGGTGTCCTGGTTCAGGGGGGACACGTTCACAAAGTCCTGGGCCAGGCCGCCGTAGTAGGCGCCGCCGCCCATCTTGGTGACGAACTGGGAGGCATCGCCAGCACAGTCCATGGCGGCCTGGATGGCGGTGTGATAATACACGTTCCAGTTCCAGATGGCGGCGGTCAGATGGGCCTTGGGAGCGTCGGCGGTCATGTCGGAGTTATAGCCGCAGCCGAACACACCGGCATCCTGAGCGGCGATCTGGGGCTGGGCGGAGTCGCAGTGCTGGGAGATGACGCCGCAGTTATAGTTCTGGATCAGCTCCTTGGCAAAGGCGGACTCGTTCACCTCGTCGGCCCAGGCGCCCAGTTCCTTCACATAGACCTTGGCGTTGGGGTTCACGGCCTGGGCACCCAGGGTAAAGCCGTTGATGCCGGAGCAGGTCTCGGCGTACTCGGTGCCGAAGGCGGAGACATAGCCCAGGTTGTTGTTGCCCGTCTCCAGGCTCTTCAGACCGGCGGCCACACCGGCCAGATAGCGGGCCTGATAGATGCGGCCAAAGTAGTTGTTGAAGTTGGTATCGTTGCTCATATAGCCGGTGGCGTGGGAGAAGATCACGTCGGGATACTCCTGAGCCTTGTCGGCCATGGCCTGCATATAGCCGAAGGAGATGCCGAAGATGATGTTGCAGTCGGCGGCCACCAGGGTGTCCACGGCGCTGGCGATGCCGTCATAGTCGTTGTCGTTCACCTCGTCCACAATGACCAGCTGGCTGTCGGGGTTCAGGCCCAGTTCCTCCATGGCCTTGGTAATTCCGTTGTGGTGGGCGTAGGTATAGCCGGCGGTGTCGTTCTTGCTGTTGATGTAGATGGCACCAACCTTAAAGTCGGCGTTGGCAGCGGAACCGGACTCGGAGCTGGCGGAGCCGGTGGAGCCGCTGGCGGCGGGGGTGCTGTTCCCGCCGCAGGCGGCCAGGGACAGGGACATGGCGACGGCCATGACCATTGCAAGCAGTTTCTTCATGGGTGAATAATTCCTCCTTGATATTTTTGCGGTTTTTCTTTCTCGGGCAGAATGTTCTTCCGCCCTATCTTAAAGCCGGTGCCCCGGCCTTAATTCCAATTCAGTCGTCCACAAAGACCACGCCGGTCTCCTCGCTCATGGACTTCACCCGGGCCAGGGACTCCACCCGGATGCCCTGGGCCCGCAGCCGGTCGCCCCCGGGCTGGAAGGCCTTCTCCACCACGATACCGGCACCCACCAGGGTGGCCCCTGCCTGGCGGACCAGGTCGATGAGGCCTTCCAAAGCCGCGCCGTTGGCCAGGAAGTCGTCGATGATGAGCACCCGGTCCTCCGGCCCCAGGAACTTCTTGGAGACGATCACGTCATAGACCTTCCCGTGGGTGAAAGACTTTACTTTGGTGGAGTACACCGCGCCGTCGATGTTCTTGCTCTGGCTCTTCTTGGCGAACACCACCGGGCAATGAAAAGACTGCGCCGTGACACAAGCGATCCCGATGCCAGAGGCCTCGATGGTCAATATCTTGTTCACGCCGCAGTCTGCATACAGCCGCTTGAATTCCTTGCCGATCTCCTCAAAAAGGGCAACATCCATCTGGTGGTTCAGAAAACTGTCCACCTTCAGCACGTCGTTCCCCTTCACAGTGCCATCCTTGCGGATGCGCTGCTTCAACAGCTCCATAGTCCTGTTCCGCCCTTCCTCTTCATAAAAATGACAATGGCCCGGAAAAACGGGCCACGCGGATCATGTCGATACAGTGCTATTGTACAAGAAAATTTTTCGCCCTGCAATCCCTTTTTTTAATTTCTTTCCCCCCGCCGCCTTTCTTTTTTGTCCCTCCCCCCGGGCAAATGACCCTGTGAAAGCCAAAATCGCAAAAAACGTCAGCGTTCTCCCCCGCTTTTCACACTTTCCACCGACTTTTCCACAAATTTATTTCAGGTTTTGATTTTTTGCGGTTTCAGGCGGAATTGGCCGGGTTTTCCGGGGAAATGGGGTGGTTTTGATACGGGGGGTTGAATCTGATTTTAATATTGCGGGGTGTATTCGAAAAGCCTTCCCCTGGGGGAAGGTGGCGCGGGCGCAGCCCGTGACGGATGAGGGGAAGGCTTTCGGCATTTGAATGCTCCCGTCAGAACGGTCATAGCCTTCGCCCCGCAGGGGAGAAGGTGGCATGGCGAAGCCATGACGGATGAGGGGGACCACGGGGGTGCATCCGTTATCGACGGGCGGACACGGAGGTCCGCCCCTACACCAGGTTACGATGGCTCTCGTAGGGGCGGACCTCTGTGTTCGCCCACGATGACCACCGCATTTTCGACGGAATCCTCCAGTCATCGCCTTGCGGCGATGCCAGCCCCCTTTCACAAGGGGGCCTATTGGTGCGGAACATCAGCCTCCCTTGTGAAAGGGAGGTGGCACGGCGAAGCCGTGACGGAAGGATTCTGTCCCTCGTCCCCCGCAGGGCGAAAACCACGTCCATTTTAACATTAGCGCTACAAGCCCTTCGGCGTTCCCCTCATCCGGCCCTGCGGGCCACCTGCCCTATCCCTTTTGTCCCTGTGGGACATTTCCCCTTGACAAGGGGAATCGGCCCCAGGGGAAGGCAGAAAAACAGCCGCCTCTGAAGTGACCCCCAAAAGTTAGACAATATTTTGAAGTAAAAATTGTTCAAGCAGCCGAAAGGGCTTGCTGTCTGTGAATTGCAGGCGGCAAGCCCTTTAGCTTTGCCTTGATGCGGCGGTTGTTGTAGTAATCCAGATATTCGATCAGTTCCAGTTTGAAGTGTTCCATGGAGCGGAACTCCTGCAAATACAGCAGTTCACTTTTGAGTAAGCCGAAGAAATTCTCTATCACGGCGTTGTCCAGACAGTTTCCTTTCCGGCTCATGCTCTGGCGAACACCTTTCTCCCGGAGCATCTGTTGGTATTGTTTGTGTTGGTACTGCCAGCCCTGGTCAGAATGGAGAATCAGGTTTGTTCCGGCCGGGATCTTTGCAAACGCCTCGTCCAGCATGGTGGTTACCATGCTGAGTACAGGACGATCCGATATGGTGTAACTGACCAGATCGCTGCTGCACAGATCGAGAATCGGGGACAGATAGAGCTTCTCTCCAAACAGGCTGAACTCCGTCACATCCGTGACCCATTTCTGATTCGGCTTTTCGACATGAAAATCCCGATTTAGCAAATTTGGTGCAATTTTGCCTACTTCTCCCTTGTAGGAACGATATTTTTTCATCCTGACACGACAAACTAAGCCCAGCTTCTTCATGAGCCGCTGGACAGTCTTGTGGTTCACAGAGAATTTACGCTTGCGAAGTTCTGCCGTGATCCGGCGATAGCCGTACCGGCCCCTGTTTTCGTGGTAAATTGCTGCGATTTCTTCCTTAACAGATGCATATTTGTCTTCTCTCTGCATCTGCTTCAAATGATAGTAGAAAGTTGCACGGGGCAGCTGAGCGATTGAGAGCAGAATACTGAGTGCGTGTTTTTGCCTTAGCTTCTGAACTACCAGCGTTTTCTGCGCTGGCGTCGCTCGTCTTCCAAAACCAAGGCTTGCAAGTTTTTTAGGTAATCGTTCTCCGCACGCAGTCGCTGCACTTCGGCCAGCAGATCTTCTTCCACCTGCTTCGGCAGCTGCTTTGGCGGACGACCCTTACTGCTGCGGCCACGCCGTTCGATGGCTAACCCTTCCGGCCCTTCTTCCAGGTAGATTCGCTCCCATGATTTGATTCGATCTCTACTGTTTACCTCAAATCTACGGCAGGTTTCGCTGTAACTCAATTTCTCTTTCTGCATGGTTTCAATCACCAGTTTTTTGAATTCCGGCGTATATCGTTTGTTTGGTACTCCTTTTGGCATAGCAAAACACCCCACTTGTTAGATAGTATACCATACTGTCTAACAAATGGGGTGCAGTTCACTCCCGGCGGCTGTTTTTCACGCAAACTCTCAAACTCTTTCAGCCCAGCGCGCCTTTGGTGCGCTGCTCTTTCCGCTCCTCCATTTTGGAGATGACCACGGCGCAGGCGGCGTCGCCGGTGATGTTCACGGTGGTGCGGCCCATGTCGAAGATGCGGTCCACACCCATGACCAGGCCGATACCCTCCACGGGCAGGCCCACGCTCTCCAGCACCATGGCCAGCATGACCATGCCCGCGCCGGGGACGCCTGCGGTGCCGATGGAGGCCAGGGTGGCGGTGAGGACGATGGTGACCATCTGGCCCAGGGTCAGGTCGATGTTAAAGCAGGAGGCGATGAACACGGCGCACACGCCCTGATAGATGGCGGTGCCGTCCATGTTGATGGTGGCCCCCAGGGGGATGATGAAGGAGGCGATCTCCTTCCGGGCCCCCAGCTTCTCGGCGCACTCCAGGGTGAAGGGCAGGGTGCCCACGGAGGAGGCGGAGGAGAAGGCCATCATCATGGCGGGGACCATCTCCCGGAAGAAGGCCACGGGGGAGATCCGGGCCAGGGCGGCCATGCTGAAGGAATAGACGCACAGAGCGTGGATCACATAGCCGATATAGGCCACCAGCAGCACGGCGGCCAGGGCACCCAGGATCTTGGGGCCGTTCTCCGCCACCACGGGGGCCAGCAGGCAGGCCACGCCCACGGGGGACAGACGGATGATCAGGTCCATGACCTTCATAGACACCTCGTTAAAGCTGTCCACCACCTGGGCGCACACCAGGCCCTTCTCCCCGGCCACCAGGATGCCCACGCCGAAGAGGATGGCGATGACGATGACCTGGAGCATAGAGGCCGAGCGCATGGGCTCGATGACGTTGGCGGGGAAGATGTTCACCAGGGTGTCCATAAAGCTCACCGGGTCGCTGGCGGTGTACTCCCCGGCGGCCAGCTTGTCCAGGGGCGGGAAGAAGCCGCGGCACAGGTTGGCCAGCACCAGGGCGATGACCACGGCCAGGGCGGTGGTGCACATGTAATAGACGATGGTCTTCACGCCCACCGAGCCCAGCTTTTTGATGTCCCCCATGGAGATGATGCCGGCGGTGATGGAGAACAGGACGATGGGCACCACGATGAACTTGATGAGGTTCAGGAAGATGGTGCCGAAGGGCTTGACATAGGTCTTGGCGAAGTCCACGCCGCCGGGGATGGCCATCAGGGCCAGACCGGCCACGATGCCGATGACCAGGCCCACGAAGATCCAAAATGCAAGGGGCAGTTTCTTTGTGTTCATTTTCTCTCCTCCTAAATTTCAGGGTCGATTGTTTCGGGGTCGTTTCTCTTCTCTCTTTTCCCCTCCATTATATCGGCATTTTCCCCCTTTTACAAGAAAAATTTCCCCCTATTTCGTCCATTTTCCCCATTTCCCCGGGAAAATTTCGGTTTTTGCCATCCAGATGCAGGAAAATTATTTCTCCGGCCCATATTTCGACGGTTTTAATTCCACAATGTGGTAAACTGTTTTTGACAACACCAGAAAGAAAGCGGGGGTCCAGTATGCGTTTTCTCACCAAAAAGGGACTGTATGACAGCGGGCGGGTGCTGTTTCTGCCCGTGGAGGACATCGCCCCCAATCCGGGCCAGCCCCGCACCCAGTTCTCCCAGCCCGAGCTGGAGGAGCTGGCCGGGTCCATCCGCGCACTGGGGCTGCTCCAGCCCCTCACCGTCCGCCGGGGGGAGGGGGGCTGGGAGCTGGTGGCGGGGGAGCGCCGCCTGCGGGCGGCCAAGCTGGCGGGGCTACAGCAGGTGCCCTGCCTGTCCGTCCAAGCCGACGGCCAGACCTCCTCCCTGTTCGCCCTGGTGGAAAACCTCCAGCGCCGGGACCTGGACTTCTGGGAGGAGGCCCTGGCCCTGCGGCGGCTTCAGGGGGACTTTGCCCTGTCACAGGAGGAGCTGGCCCGGCGGCTGGGCAAGAGCCAGTCGGCCATCGCCAACAAGCTGCGGCTCCTCAAGCTCCCCCAGGAGGTCCTGTCCGCCCTGCGGGACGCCGGGTGTACCGAGCGCCACGCCCGCTCACTCCTCCGCCTGCCCGACGGGGAGCAGCAGCGCCGGGCGGCGGACCGGGCCATCCGGGACAAGCTCACCGTGGCCCAGACGGAGGCCCTGGTGGAGTCTATGCTCCGCTCCCCGCCCCCCAAAAAGCGCCGCCCCACCCTCATCGTCAAGGATGTGCGCCTCTTCCTGAACACCATCTCCCACAGCCTGGATGTGATGCGCTCGGCAGGGGTGGACGCCCAGTGCCAGCGCCAGGACGCCCCCGACGCCATCACCCTGACCATTCGCATACCCACGCCGCCCAGAACATAGCAAACGCGCCCATGGATCGATGTTCAAACGATCCATGGGCGCGTTTTGTTTTGTTTATAGTCCCTCCACGCCCAGCTCCTCCACGGCGTGGCGCATGTGGATGGCCATGGCGTGCTCGGCCCCCTCGCCGTCCCGCTTTTGGATGAACTCCAGCAGCAGGGCGTGGTCTTGCAGGGTGATCTGGGCCAGGGCCTCCTTGTGCTCCCCGGCGGAGATGGCCGTCTCCACCGCCCGGTCGATCATGGGCAGCAGACGCATCATAAATTCGTTGTGGGCCGCCCGGACGATGGCGGCGTGAAAGGCCCGGTCTGCCTGGGTCCGGTCCGCCCCCCGGCGGATGCAGTCGGCCACCGCCGCCCCCTGGGTCAAAATGTCCTCCAGCTCCCGCTCGGTGGCCCGGCGGCAGGCCAGGCGGGCGGCCTGGGGCTCGAAAATAGTCCGCAGTTCGAACAGGTCCCGCAGCTGGCCCTTCACCCGGGCCAGGTCGTCAAAGCCGAAGTCCTCTACCTCTGCCGCCCGCTGGGTGACAAAGGTGCCCCGGCCCCGGCGGACCTCCACCACCCCCTGGACCAGCAGGGCCCGCAGGGCCTCCCGCAGGGTGGCGCGGCTGACCCCCAGCTGGGCGGACAGCTCCACCTCGTTGGGCAGCTTCTCCCCGGGCCGGAACCGCTTTTCCACCGCGATCCAGCTGTACAGCGTCTTTCCCGCCTGCTGGGACAGATTTCCCATGGTCCACGCCTCTTTCCTCTTGACAATTCTGAAGCATATGATATAACATGTAGTCAGACAATGCAATAGTTATCAGACAACTATTTTTGTTTTGTATTCCCGTGAATACAAAACACTATTTTGAGGAGGAGTTTTTTGTATGCGTTCTGACGTTGTGAAAAAAGGCATCCCCGCCGCCCCCAACCGCTCCCTGCTCTATGCCCTGGGCTATACCAAGGAGGAGCTGGAGCGCCCCCTGATCGGCGTGGTCTGCTCCTATAACGAGATCGTCCCCGGCCACATGAACCTGGACAAGATCGCCGAGGCGGTGAAGGCCGGTATCCGGGCCGCCGGGGGCACCCCCGTGGAGTTCCCCGCCATCGCCGTGTGCGACGGCATCGCCATGGGCCACGTGGGCATGAAGTCTTCCCTGGTCACCCGGGACCTCATCGCCGACTCCACCGAGGCCATGGCCATGGCCCACCAGTTCGACGGTCTGGTGATGATCCCCAACTGCGACAAGAATGTGCCCGGCCTGCTCATGGCCGCCGCCCGGGTGAACATCCCCACCATCTTCTGCTCCGGCGGCCCCATGCTGGCCGGTACCCTGAACGACGGCCGCCGCACCTGCCTGTCCCACATGTTCGAGGCCGTGGGCGCTTACTACGCCGGAAAGCTGGACGAGGCGGGCGTGGAGGAATATGAGAACGCCGCCTGCCCCACCTGCGGCTCCTGCTCCGGCATGTACACCGCCAACTCCATGAACTGCCTCACCGAGGCCATCGGCATGGCCCTGCGGGGCAACGGCACCATCCCCGCCGTCTATTCCGCCCGGCTGCGCCTGGCCAAGCACGCGGGCATGAAGATCATGGAGCTGGTGGAAAAGAACATCCGGCCCCGGGACATCATGACCCGCGCCGCCTTCCACAACGCCGAGACCATCGACATGGCCCTGGGCTGCTCCACCAACACCATGCTCCACCTGCCCGCCATCGCCCACGAGTGCGGCATCGAGCTGTCCTTCGACATGGCCAACGAGATCTCTGACCACACCCCCAACCTGTGCCACCTGGCCCCTGCGGGCAACACCTATATGGAGGACCTGGAGCGGGCCGGCGGCGTGTACGCCGTGATGGCCGAGCTGGCCAAGAAGAACCTGATCGACACCAGCCTGCTCACCTGCACCGGCAAGACCGTGGCCGAGAATTTGGAAGGCGTGGTCAACCGCAACCACGACATCATCCGGCCCATCGATGACCCCTACACCAAGACCGGCGGCATCGCCGTGCTGAAGGGCAACCTGGCCCCCGACGGCTGCGTGGTGAAGCAGTCCGCCGTGGCCCCGGAGATGATGGTCCACCAGGGCCCCGCCCGGGTGTTCAACAGCGAGGACGACGCCATCCAGGCCATTTACGACGGCAAGATCGTCTCCGGCGACGTGGTGGTCATCCGGTATGAGGGCCCCAAGGGCGGCCCCGGTATGCGGGAGATGCTCAACCCCACCTCCGCCATCGCGGGCATGGGCCTGGACAAGGACGTGGCTCTCATCACCGACGGGCGCTTCTCCGGCGCTACCCGGGGCGCGTCCATCGGCCACGTCTCCCCTGAGGCGGCCAGCGGCGGCCCCATCGGCCTGGTGGAGGAGGGCGACCTCATCTCCATCAACATCCCCGAGCACACCATCCAGCTGCTGGTGGACGACGCCACCCTGGCCGAGAGAAAGGCCAAGTGGGTCTGCCCCGAGCCCAAGATCAAGACCGGCTATCTGGCCCGCTACGCCAAGATGGTCTCCTCCGCCGACAAGGGCGCGATCCTGGAGTAAACTTATCGCAATTTTCTTTGAAAATACAACAAAAAGCAATCAGCGTGTTCCCGGATTTAAACGGGAACACGCTGATTTTTGTTTTGTTTATTTGGCAGACAGGCCTTGGGTCTCCCGCCAATACTCCGCCCACAGGAAGCGGGTGACAAAGTCCTGCTGCTCCTGGGGGAGGGCGTCGGTGATCTGGCCGTCATACAGGTACAGCCCCCGCTCGTGGACCAGGGGGGTCACCTCCCGCACCTGGCGGGCAAGCTGCATAAAGGCCGGTCCCGTCCAGCCGCACAGGTCAAAGACCTTGGGCATGAGGAAGCAGGGAGAGAAATCCCCGCCGTCCCCGGTGAAGTCGTCGCCCAAAATCTCTTTGGCGGCGGCGTTGGCCCAGATGAGATAGGGCGTGGCGTAGTAGTCGTAAAAGCCCTGGAGGGTGCCCAGGTCAAAGGTCAGCCCCATGGCGGCATAGGCGGAGTTGCCGTTGCCCCCCCAGGGCTTGTGGTCCCCAAAGAGCACCAGCACCACCGGCTCGTCCAGACTGTCCAAGTCTTGGGTCAGCTTGTTCATGGCGGCGATGGTCTCCCCCACCCCGGAGAGATAGTGGTTCCAGATGTTGCAGCTCTCCTGGTCCAGACCGCTGCCCTCGGGGGTGACGTACTCGGTGTTGGCCGGGGCGGCCCACTCATAGGGGCCGTGGTTCTGATAGGACACGGAGAAGGAGAAGCAGGGGCCGTCGGCTACCCGCTCCTTCAGCTGAGCGAACAGCTCGTCGGTGAGAATATCGTCGGAGTGATAGATGGCGCTGGTGGGGTCCACCAGATCGCCATAGTGGTTCTCGGTGAACCAGCTGTCCTGAAAACCCAGATAGCCGTTCACGTTCTGGCGGTTATAGAACCAGCTGTAGCCCGGGTGGCTGAAAAAGGTCTGATAGCCCTGGTCCCGGAGATACCAGACGTAGGAGTCGGTGTCCCGGCGGAAGTCGTCGTGCTGGGAATAGCCGGACAGAAAGCCCCACTCGCTGTCCACCGTGCCCCCGGCGAAGATGTTGGTCAGCAGCCTGCCGGACACGCCCTGGTCGGTCAGCTCATGCCACTGCTCATATACCTGGGCCACGGCGGGCTGGCTTGCCATAAAGTCAAAGTCGGTCAGGTCGCAGAAGGCCTCCAGCATAATGCCCATGACGGACACCTGCTTGTCCGCCGGGATGTCCTCGTCGGTAAACTCCGCCAGCATGGCCTGGGCCGCCTGGGCGTCATACCCCGGGGGCGGCGCGGGGAACATGTCCCGCATGCTGTATAAGAAGGGGTACAGGCAGCCTTTCGATACGAAGACCTCCACGTCGGACCAGGGGTTGATATACTCGGAATTGTCCGTGGCCTGATACAGGTCCTGGTCAGTAAACAGGCTGGCGCAGCTCACGGCGCACAATGCGGCGCAGGAGGCGGCGGCAAAGGCCCGCACCCAGCCCCGACGGGGCCATTTGGGGATGAGCAGGGCCGAGAAGAGCAGCCCCGCCACCAGCGCCCCCAGGGTCAGCCAGGTGAGCCAGTCCACATCCAGGGAGTAGTTGCCCACGATGCCCCCGGCCTCGGAGACAAGCCGGAGGTCGGCGGCCAGAAAGGGGTCAGACCGCAGGCGGATCTTGAAATAGTTCACCATGGCCACGATGATACAGGGCAGAAAGCTGCCCAAAAAGGCGCACCAGCCCCGGCGGGTGAGGAAATAGAACAGCCAGATGAGCAGCACCGGGGGCAGCAGATTCAGCCCCAGCAGGGCCGGGTGGTGAAAATAGGACTGGAACAGGGCCAGCCCCGGCAGCTTCACATAGGCCGCCGCCCCATACAGCAGGGCCAGCACCCCCACGCAGCAGCCCAGCCCCGTGAGGGCGAAGAGCAGCCACACCCGCCGCAGCGGCGTGAGGGGCGGGGTTTGTTTGTGGGGATGATGTCGTGTCATGTGGATACCTTCCTTATCAAAAAGCCCTTCCTATGCCTTCCCCTGGGGGAAGGTGGCGCGGGCGCAGCCCGTGACGGATGAGGGGAAGGGTGGCAAATATCTGGGCATTCTCGGCGGAATCCCCCCGCCGCTTCGCGGCCCTCCCCCCTTTAACAAGGGGGGCTGCTGTTGCGCACCAATAGGCCCCCTTGTTAAAGGGGGCTGGCATCGCCGTAAGGCGATGACTGGAGGATTCCCACGCAACAGCTCTCAGCCCTTCAGCGCTCCCCTCATCCGCCCCTTCGGGGCACCTTCCCCCAGGGGAAGGCTTTGGGACGAGGGGTTTTCTCACCCCGTAATGACCGTTCCCTCCACCCGCTGGCCCAGGGTGTCCAGCAGGAGGGCGTGTTCTACCCGGCCGTCCAGGATGGACACCTGGCCCACGCCGGACTGGATGGCATGGACGCAGCCCCGGACCTTGGGGGCCATGCCCCCGGCGATGAGACCGGCGTCCATCAGCTCCAGGGCCCGCTTCACGTCCATGTGGGGCACGGCGGTCTTGGTGTTGTGGCTGTCGATGAGGATGCCCCCCACGTCGGTGAGGAACACCAGCTTCTGTGCCCCCAGGGCCTCGGCCACCGCCCGGGCGGCGTCGTCGGCGTTGCAGTTCAGGCCGCCGCCGTCCTCCCCCAGGACGATGGGAGAGATGACAGGCAAAAAGCCCGCGTCCAGCAGGGTGGTGATGAGCCTGGTGTCCACGTGGGTGATCTCCCCCACCCGGCCCAGGGCCGGGTCCTTCACCGTGGCGGTGATGAGGCCGCCGTCCTTGCCGGACACGCCCACGGCGGACACCTTCTGCCGGGCCAACTCCTGGACGATGGACTTGTTCACCTGGGCCGACAGGGCCAGCTCCGCCGTGTCCAGCACGGCCTGGTCCGTGTAGCGATAGCCGTTTTCAAACCGGGTGGGCACGTGCAGCCGGGACAGCAGGGCGGTGATGTGCTTGCCGCCCCCGTGGACCAGCACCACCCGCACCCCGGCCATGCGCAGGGCGGCCACGTCCTGGAGGGTGGTGTCGTGGACAGACTCCGCCCCGATGGCCGAGCCGCCGTATTTTACAACGACCGTCTGCCCCTCCGCCCGGTTCAGGATGGGCAGGAGGGAGAGCAGGCTGCGCACCTTCTCCATGCCGTCCAGGCCGTGGGACACGTCATACTCCTGGAGATAGGTGTGGACATAGTCCACGTCAGAGGGGGTGTCGATATACTCGCTGCCCCGCTTCTGCCGGGTCTCCGCCCCCTTGCCGGTGATGAGCAGCACCGTGGGGCTCTGGCAGGACAGGATGGCCCGGCGGATGGCCTCCCCCCGGTTGGGCTCGATGGAGTAGTCGCAGGCGACATACTGGGCGATCTCCCGGCAGATGGACACGGTGTCCTCCTCCCCGGAGTCCTCCTCGGTGAGAATGATGAAGTCGGAGTTGGCCCCGGCCACCTCGCCCAGATCTTTCCGCCGGTCCAGGGCCTTCTTGCCGGGGCAGCCGAACACGGTGACGATGCGCCGCCCGGGATACTCCGCCTGGACGGAGCGGAACAGAGTCTCGAAGCTCATGCGGTTGTGGGCATAGTCCACAATAGCGGTGACGGTGTCGTCGGCGTTAGAGTAGACTTCCATGCGCCCGGGCACCCGGGCCTTCATCAGCCCCACATACACCGCCTGCTCCGGGATGTTCAGCCCCTGGCACACGGCGATGGCGGCCAGGGCGTTTTCCACGTTGAACAATCCGGGCATGGTCAGGCGGAACTCCCGCTGGAACCGGCGGGTGCGCACCCGGAACAGGATGTCGTTGCCCCGCTTGCGCACCTGGCTGGCGTACACGTCCGCCTCCTCATTCTTCTGGGAGAAGGTGATGACGGGGCGGCCCCCCTCCTGAGCGGCCTGGAGCACCCGCTGGGCGTGGTCGCAGTCCAGATTCACGCAGGCGATGCGGGCCTGGGCGAAAATTTTCAGCTTAGAGGAGAAATAGTCCTCAAAGTCCGGGTGCTCGATGGGGGAGATGTGGTCGGTGCCGATGTTCAAAAAGCAGGCAGCGGCAAAGTCGGTACACAGGGTGCGGTGATACTTCAGCGCCTGGCTGGACACCTCCATGGTCACATAGCCCAAGCCGTTGTCCCGGGCGTTGGCAAAGTGCCGCTGAAGCTCCAGGGGCTCCGGGGTGGTGAGGTGGGACTCGAACTGCTCTGTGCCGTCATAGGTGTCGATGGAGGAGATGACGCCCGAGGCGGGGCGGCCCTCCCCCGCCAGATACTCGTCCAGAATATACTTCAGGTAATAGGCGGTGGACGATTTGCCCTTGGTCCCGGTGATGCCAATGACGTTCAGATCACCGGAGGGGTGGCCGTAGAACAGGTCGGCCAGGGGGGCGATGGTCTCCCGCATGTCCGTCACCCGGATGCAGGGCAAATCCACCTGGGGGTAGGGCTCCAGGCTCACATAGGCCATGGCCCCCTTGTCCCGGGCCATCTGCAAAAATTCCGCTTTGAAGTGGGCACCCTTGCACACAAACAGGGTGCCGGGGACCACCTGGCGGGAGTCGTAGGAAACCAGAGCCACCGGGGCCGTCAGGTCCAGGCCGGCGGGCCGGGACACCAGCAGCCCCCGCTGCTCCAACAGATCAAGATAGTCCCCCAGGGGACGGATGGACTGAGCCATAGCTGTCGCCTCCATGAAATCAAGAATAAATCGCCCGGGGAATATTTTTTATTGCCCCGGGCTTTTTTATTGTTCAGCTAAAGATGTCCCGCAGGGGACGGCGGCAGGCCAGCACGGCCCGCTCGGCCAGGACGGACATGGCGTCGGTGTAGAAGGGGGGCAGCTGGCGGCGGACGGCGAACACAGACAGCTCTGTGCAGGCCAGCACCCCGCTGTCGCAGCCCTGGGCCAGCAGGTCCTGGTGGATGGCGTCGAACTTCTGGGGGTCGCCGTCCCGCCCGGCCTTCACGTCGTCATAAATAAGGGACATGACCAGCTTCTGGGCCGCCGGGGAGGGCGTCACCGCCGTGATGCCCAGGGCCGCAAACTCCTTCTGATACAGGCCCGAGCGGATGGTGCCGTCGGTGGCCAGAATGCCCGGGCGGGTGCGCCCCTGGCGCTTTAAGGCCGCCGCCGTCTCCCGGATCATGTTCAGAATGGGGACGCCGATGTGCTCCTGCACCCGATCCAGAAAGAAGTGGGACGTGTTGCAGGGCACGGCCAGCACCGTGCAGCCCGCCCCCTCCAGCAGCCGGGCGTCGGCCAGCAGCCGCCGGAACACCGCCTCCTGCTCCTCCGCCGTGCCCAGGATGGCCGCCGTGCGGTCGGGCATCTGGCAGTCGGACAGGATGAGGGCGTTCACGTGCTCCTGGTCGGTGTGGGCGTCGGTGCGGTCAATGACCAGCTGATAAAAGGTGTTGGTGGCCTGGGGCCCCATGCCCCCCAGCACCCCGAGACGGTCGTTCACAGAAACCTCCACGTTATCCCTCCGGCACCTTGTTGTACTGGTCGAAACGCTTGATGTTGCCGATATGGTTCTTCAAAATGCGCAGGCGGCGTTTCAGGCTGGCGTCGCCGGAGTAGACCAAAGAGTGGGAGTCCTTCCCCGCCCGGATCAGCTCCTGCATCTCCCCGTGGTAGGCCTTGGGGGTGAACTTGAAGGCGACTTTTCGGGGCACCATCCGCCACAGGGAGCGGTCGTGGGTCATCTGGAAGGGCAGGTCCTGATGCTCCACCCGGTCCTCCACCACCATTTTGGCGATGTTGTGGCCGGAGCCGGTGACATAATAGTTGCTGCGGCCCTGGCGGCAGTTGATCTCAAAGGCCTTATACTTGCCGTCCCGGCGGTCATATTTGATGTCGAAATTGGAGAAGCCGGTGAAGTGCAGGCTCTCCAGCAGGTCCCGGAACTTAGATTCCAGCTCCTCGTCGCAGTCGGTGAGGATCACGGCGTGGTTGCCGATGCCGTGGGGAGAGTGCTCCTCCAGCAGCACGTGGCCCAGGCACATAGTGGTCACCTTGCCGTTGCGGTCAGAGTAGCTGGTGAGCACCCGCATATAGCTGTCGTCCCCGGGGATGAACTCCTGGAGGACCATGTGGTCCTGATAGCCCGCAGCATAGACGTGGTCCAGGCTCTCCAGCAGCTCCTCCCAGCTCTGGCAGATATACACCTTGGCCAGGGAGTGGTCGCCACAGGCCCAATAGGCCACGGAGTCGGCGGGCTTGGCGATATAGGGCGGGCCCCAGGGCAGGGAGAAGTCGTGGCCCATGGACTTGTCATAGATAAAGGTGGCCGGGTGGTCCACCCCGTGCTGGTCGCACAGCTGATAGAACCGCTCCTTGTTGATGAGGGAGTTCAGCAGATCCTCAGAGATATAGGGTGCGATGACGTTTTCCGGCAGATGGTCCCGGTGGCGGGCGGCCAGCTGGACATAGCTGTCGCCGCAGCCCAGCAGCAGGACGGTCTTGTCCGCAAATTCTTCGGCCACCGCCCGGGCGTTGCGCAGGAAGGCCTCGTCGCTCTCGTTGTCTGGGCAGACCCGATAGTCGAGGATGGCGCTGCCGTGGCAGGGGAAGGAGGGATATTTGCCAAAGGCCACCGAGCGCACGCCATAGGCCTCGTGAAAGGCCCGGGCCACGCTGTATACGTTGATGTCGCCGCCGAAGAGCAGCGGCTGGAAGGAAAGTGACTGATCCATCAAAGAGACTCCTTTGTATTCCAATGTCTGGTGTCATTGCGAGGAAGGGCGCAGCCCTGACGCGGCAATCCGCCTTTCCGCACCAGCAGCCTCCCTTGTGAAAGGGAGGTGGCACGGGCGCAGCCCGTGACGGAAGGATTCCGACGAACGGAAAGTTGTCCTAGAAACGGAATCCCTCAGTCATCGCCTGCGGCGATGCCAGCCCCCTTTCACAAGGGGGCCAAGGGACGGGGGTTACGGATTCCCACGTCGCTTCGCTCCTCGGAATGACACGGTACATATTATTCTTATCGAAACTCCACCTGAAAGCCCCGGGCGAACAGGGGGTCCATCTCAAAGGTGGCCAGGTCGCCCACGGAGCACTTCACGTCTGTCACGTCCAGGATGAGCTCGCTGGCCCCCAGGCCGCCCAGCACACGGGCCCGCTGAGACCCCAGGCGCACGGTGCGGCGGTTATTTTTCCGCCACCGGGCGATGGCAGCCAGCAGCCCCGTCTCCCTGGGCCGAGTGACCCCAAAGCCGTTTTGATAGCCCACGGGCAGCACCGCCACCCGGGTGGGCTTTTTCAGGGTGACGGGCCGGTCCACCCCCAGCACGTGGCCTTTGGGCAGCCAGCGCACCTCTGTCAGGGGGGCCTGTCCAAAGCCCACGGTCTTCAGTCCGTCGTCCCGGGTGCGGCGGCACCGGCCCAGGATGGCGGAGCCGGCCCGGACCCCGTCCAGCTCCGGCGCAAGCCCGTGGAGCAGGGCGAAGGAGCCGGCGGCGTGGACCACCCCGGTCTCGAATCCCGCCTGGTGGATGGCATCCAGGGCCTGCTGAAACTGCTCCAGCTGGCGCTTGGCCTGGGGGTCGTTGGGCCGGGCGGCATGGAGCTGGGTATACACCCCGGACAGGGCCACGTTGGGCATGGAGCGATAGGCCAGCAGCAGCTTTTCCGGCTCGCTGACCAAAAAGCCCCCAAAGCCCATGCCCGTGTCCACCTGGATGTGGGCCTCGGCCACGGTGGAGCGGTTGCCCGCCAGGGCGTTCAGGGCCATGCCCGTGTCCACGGAGGAGACGGTGCACACCACGTTCAGGTCCACCAGCCGCTCCAGCTCCTCCCGGTCGGTGGTGGCCCGGAGCATCAAGATCTCCTCGTCCACAAAGCCCGCCTGGCGCAGGGCCTCGGCCTCGGAGACCTCGGACACGGCGAAGCGCCCGATGCCCTCGTCCCGCAGCAGCTGGGCCAGGGCGGCGGCGCCCACCCCCTGCCCGTCGCCGGTGACCACGCCATAGATGGCGGCCCCGGCGGCCCGGTCTTTGATGACCGTCAGGTTATTCTTGATGGCGGCTCTGTCGATGACCAGCTTGCGCATGATGCAGCACTCCCCTTTATCTCTGTGTCGGGACGCGGTGGAACAGGGCCCGCAGCGTGAAACTTGCACGGGCACAGCCTTTTTCGGCTATTTTACCACCCTTTGCCCGAAAAGGCAATGGGACAGAATTCACAGTTGCCTTTTCCCGCGAATCCGGTTATAATAGGGGGAAAACGGGGTGTCTTGTCACCCCCTGATATGAGGAGGCGGCCTCAGGAATGAAAGCGAAAACAAACCTGACGATGCTGTGTGATTTTTATGAGCTGACCATGGCCAACGGCTATTTTCAGACGGGACTGAAGGACCGGATCTGCTATTTCGACGTGTTCTACCGCTCGGTGCCCGACAAGGGCGGTTTTTCCATCGCCGCGGGCCTGGCCCAGGTGGTGGAGTATATCCAGGACCTGACCTTTGACGAGGAGGACGTGGAATATCTCCGCGGCAAGGGCTGCTTCAGCGAGGAGTTTTTGCAGTATCTGCTGCACTTTGAGTTTACCGGCGACATCTGGGCCGTGCCCGAGGGCACCCCTGTCTTCCCCGGCGAGCCCATTCTGACGGTCCGCGCCCCGGCCATCCAGGCCCAATTCGTGGAGACCTTTATCCTGCTGACCCTGAACCACCAGAGCCTGATCGCCACCAAGTCCAACCGCATCGTCCGGGCCGCCGAGGGCCGCCCGGTGTCTGAATTCGGCTCCCGCCGGGCCCAGGGGGCGGACGGGGCCATTCTGGGCGCCCGGGCCAGCTATATCGCCGGCTGCGCCTCCACCGCCTGCACCCTGGCCGACCAGCGCTATGGCTCCCCCGCCTCGGGCACCATGGCCCACTCCTGGGTGCAGATGTTCCCCGACGAGTATACCGCCTTCAAGACCTATTGCCAGCTGTATCCCAACAACGCCACATTGCTGGTGGACACCTATAATGTGCTCAAGTCCGGCGTGCCCAATGCCATCCGGGCCTTTAAAGAGGTGCTGCTGCCCCAGGGCATCACCCGCTGCGGCATCCGGCTGGACTCCGGCGATTTGACCTATCTGTCTCAAAAGGCCCGGAAGATGCTGGACGAGGCGGGGCTGACCGACTGCAAGATTTTTGTCTCCAACGCCCTGGACGAGTATATCATCCGGGACCTGGTGCGCCAGGGGGCCCGCATCGACGCCTTCGGCGTGGGCGAGCGGCTGATCACCTCCCGGTCTGAGCCGGTGTTCGGCGGCGTTTATAAGCTGGCCGCCATCGAGGACGACCAGGGCAACATCATCCCCAAGATCAAGATCAGCGAGAACCCCGCCAAGATCACCACCCCCCACTTTAAAAAGGTCTACCGCATCTTCTCCAAGGACACCGGCAAGGCCGAGGCCGACCTGGTCTGCCTCCACGACGAGGAGTTCGACTTCTCCCAGCCCCTGGAGCTGTTCGACCCGGACGCCACCTGGAAGAAGAAGACCTTTACCGACATCTATGCCACCGAGCTGCTGGTGCCCGTGTTCCAGGGGGGCAAGCTGGTGTATCAGGTGCCCGATATCCAGACCAGCCGGGCCTATTGCCAGCGCCAGGTAGACTCCCTGTGGGACGAGGTCAAGCGCTTTGAGAACCCCCACAACTACTATGTGGACCTGTCCCAAAAGCTGTGGGACGTGAAGCAGCAGCTGCTCAGCAGCAACGGCTGAAGGCCCATAAGATAAAAAAATTCCCGTCCTTTCGGACGGGAATTTTTTGTCTTAAATTACTGAATGACGCACAGGGCCAGGGTGAGGATCACCCACAGGATGGCCACCCACTTGGTCGCCTTGGCCAGCTTGGCGTCCATGGTCTTCGCCTTGTTCTTGGACAGGAAGGTATCCGCCATGCCGGAGATGGCGCCGGACAGGCCGGCGCTCTTGCCGGACTGGAGCATGACGATGGCCACCAGGACCAGAGAACACAGTACCTGAATCACCGTGATTACCAGATTCATTGCTTTCATCGTTCCTTTCAAAGCCCTGTGGGCCGGTTGTTGCAAAGTCCGTCCAGACATCTGGACGCAGATTAAAGAATACCACAGTTTTTTCCCCAGCGCAAGCCCCTATTGGGGAAAATTCCGCCTTAAACCCGATAATACCAGACCACGCCCCCGCTGGGGCGCAGCTCCACCAGGCCTTCGTCCATCAAAAAGTCCAAAAACAGGCGGATGTTCCGCTGGAACCGCAGGGCACGGCTGGGCTTTTTGGTGAAGAGCTGATAGCGGGTACACACCGCCCCGGTGATCTGGTCCAGGGTCATGGGCCGGGTGATGGTCTCCAGGATCTCCCCCGCCCGCTGCTGGATCAGCGCCCGGTTGTCGTCGATGAGGGGCAGAAACTCCTCCCGGTCACACACGTCCCGGTGGGCCATGATGTATTTGTCGCAGTGTAAGCTGCGCAGCCGCTCCCGGCTCTCGTTGGCCTGGGCATAGTTGAAGTGATAGGGCAGCTTGGCCCCCATCAGCTCCCGGCTGACCATGGCGTCCCCGGTGTAGCACACGTTGTCCGCCGTGACCAGGGAGGTGTGCCCGGGGGAGTGCCCCGGGGTGGGGACGATGTGAAAGGTCGCCCCGGCGAAAGCGAAGTCCCCCTCCGTCTCCGGGAGGAGCACGTCCGGGGTGTGGACCAGCCACCCGGCCTCCCGCTCCACCGTCTGGGGGGACAGGACGAGAAAATAGCTCTTCAGGGTGCTGACCGACCGGCACATCCCCGCCTCGCTGGGGGTGAGGGCCACGGGAATGCCGTACTTCTCCTGAAAATACCGGTTGTTGCCGCAGTGGTCCACGTGGACGTGGGAGCACAAAATGCCCGCCGGCTCCAGGCCGTGCTTCAGGAGGGTCTGCTCGACGGCCTCCCCCTCCTCCCGCAGGCCGGTGTCCAGCAGGATCACCCGGCGGCTGTCCAGCTTGTAAAAGGGGATCAGGGCCATGGCCTCTATCACCCAGGTGTTCCCCCTCACCTGCGTCAGCTTCATCATAGGTCAGGGGCCTCTTGCTCCCGGTGCGCGCTCTCGGCCTGCTTTAAATAGATCATCAGCACGGCCACGTCCGCCGGGGACACGCCGGACACCCGGCTGGCCTGGCCTAAATTGTGGGGGCGGATATCCTGCAGCTTCTGCCGGGCCTCCATGCGCAGGCCGTGGATGGACAGATAATCGATATCTTGGGGCAGGACCCGGTCCTCCAGGCGGCGCATCTCCTCCACCTGGCGCAGCTGCCGGTCAATATACCCGGCGTATTTGATGGTGATCTCCGCCTCCCGGGCCACGGCGGGGTCCAGGGCGGGGCGGTCCGGGTCGAAGGGGGCCAGGTCTGCATAGCTCAGCCGGGGGCGGCGGATCAGGTCGGCCAGCCGCGCCCCGTTCTTCACCTCCGTCTCCCCGTGGGCCTCCAGCAGGGCGTCCAGGGCGGGGGACGGGGCCACGCCGGTGTGCTCTAACCGGCGGACCTCCCGGTCCGCTGCGGCGTATTTGGCCAGGGTCTTTTCATACTGCTCCTTGGACACCAGCCCCAGCTCATAGCCGATGGGGGTCAGGCGGCGGTCCGCGTTGTCCTGGCGGTGGAGCAGCCGGTATTCCGTGCGGGAGGTCATCATGCGGTAGGGCTCGTTGGTGCCCTTGGTCACCAGGTCGTCCACCAGCACGCCGATGTAACCCTGGTCCCGGCGCAGGATCATGGGCGGGCGGCTCAGCAGCTTCAGGGCCGCGTTCACCCCGGCCACAAAGCCCTGCACCGCCGCCTCCTCATAGCCGGAGGAGCCGTTGAACTGCCCCGCGCCGTAAAGGCCGGGGACCACCTTGCTCTCCAGGGTGGGCTTTAATTGGGTGGGGTCCACGCAGTCATATTCGATGGCATAGGCGCACCGGGTCATCTCCGCCTGCTCTAACCCGGGGATGGTGTGGAGCATCTCCACCTGCACCTGCTCGGGCATGGAGGAGGAGAAGCCCTGGATATACAGCTCCTCGGTGTTCAGGCCCATGGGCTCGATGAACAGCTGGTGGCGGGCCTTGTCCGGGAAGCGGACGATCTTGGTCTCGATGGAGGGGCAGTACCGGGGACCCACGCCCTCGATGGTCCCGTCGTACAGGGGGGAGCGGGACAGGTTGTCCCGGATGATCTGGTGGGTGCGCTCGTTGGTATAGGTCAGCCAGCACACCGCCCGATTCTCCGGCGGCGTCTCGGTCTGGAAGGAGAAGGCCAGCCCCTCGTCGTCCCCGGGCTGAAGCTCCATTTTAGAGAAGTCCACGCTGCGGGCGTTCACCCGGGGGGGCGTGCCCGTCTTAAAGCGGCGGATGGACAATCCCAGCTCCACCAGCCGCCGGGTGAGGGGCAGTGCCGCTGCCAGGCCGTCCGGCCCGGAGTCCCGGACCACGTCTCCCACGATGGTCCGGCCCCCCAGATAGGTCCCCGTGGCAACGACAACGGCCTTTACGGCATACTCCGCCCCGGTGTGGGTGACCACGGCGGACACCGCGCCGGTCTCGTCCACCCGCAGGTCCACCACCTCCGCCTGCTTCACCCACAGGTTTTCCTGAAGCTCCAGGGTGTGCTTCATCACCTGCTGATAGGCCCGGCGGTCGGCCTGGGCCCGGAGGGACCACACGGCGGGGCCCTTCCCTCGGTTCAGCAGCCGGTATTGGATGCAGGCCTTGTCCGCCGCCCGGCCCATCTCGCCCCCCAGGGCGTCCAGCTCCCGCACCAGGTGGCCCTTCCCCGTGCCGCCGATAGCGGGGTTGCAGGGCATGTTGCCCACCGCGTCCAGGTTCACGGTGAAGCACAGGGTGCGCAGCCCCATGCGGGCGCAGGCCAGGGCCGCCTCGATGCCCGCGTGCCCCGCGCCGATCACGGCCACGTCAAATTGTCCGGCGAAGTAAGTGTTCATACACATCGTTTCCTCTTTTGGTGTATCAGGGAGCACAGACCCCCATGTTAGCATTATTTTACCACGTCTCCCTCACGGGGGCAAGGGCGCAGAGAGGCCGCGTTCCCCCTCCCCCGCCCTGTGGGCAGTCAGCCGGTTTTTCCGGGATTTTAGCTTGATGAAATTGTGGGAAATATGCTATAATAGATAAGTTAAAATGACCCGTGATGGCTCTGACAGAGGGCGGCGGGGACGGAAAGGGGGCGAGGCCCATGAAATTCAAGACAGTGGCAGGTGGCTCCCCCCTTCCCGGAGGGGCAGCGCGCCCTGGAGGCGGGCGGCCTGTCCCCCCTGCTGGCGGCGGTGCTGTCCTCCCGGGGCGTGACGGACCCGGAGGCCGCCCGGCGGCTCCTCTCCCCCCAGGCCGAACCCCTGCTGGACCCCATGCTCATGCGGGACATGGACAGGGCTGTTGCCCGGGTGCGGAGGGCCGTTGAGAATGGGGAGACCATCACCGTCTACGGCGACTATGACGTGGACGGCATCACCTCCACCTGCCTGCTGACCCAGTTTTTGCAGAGCCTGGGGGCCGACGTGCGGCCCTATATCCCCGGGCGGCTGGAGGAGGGCTATGGCCTGAACCACGAGGCCGTGGCCGCCCAGGCCCGCCAGGGGGTGGGGCTCATCATCACGGTGGACTGCGGCATCACCGCCCTGGACGAGGCCGACTATGCCCGGGAGCTGGGCGTGGACCTGGTCATCACCGACCACCACGCCTGTAAAGACCGGCTGCCCCAGGCGGCGGCGGTGGTGGACCCCCACCGGCCCGACTGCCCCTACCCCTTCAAGGGGCTGGCCGGGGTGGGCGTGGCCCTGAAATTGGCCATGGCGGTGGCGGGACCGGACAGAGCCGGAGACGTGTTCCGGCGGTACCGGGACCTGGCCGCCGTGGGCACGGTGGCCGACGTGATGCCCATGACGGGGGAGAACCGGACCATCGTCCGCCAGGGACTGGACGACCTGCACCCGCCCCGGCGGCTGGGCTTTGCCAAGCTGATCGAATGCGCGGGCCTTTCTGAGCGGCCCATGACCTCGGTCACCGTGGGCTATGCCCTGGCCCCCCGGATCAACGCCTCCGGGCGGCTGGGCCGGGCGGAGGTGGCCCTGGAGCTGCTGCTCACCCAGGACCCGGACCGGGCGGAGGCGCTGGCCCAGACCCTGTGCGACCTGAACCGGGAGCGCCAGACCATCGAGGGGGACATCTTTCAGCAGTGCGTCCAGCGCCTGACGGAGCAGCCCCAGTCCGGGGCCATCGTCCTGGCCGACCAGCAGTGGCACCAGGGGGTGGTGGGCATCGTGGCCTCCCGCCTGGCCGAGCAGTTCGCCTGCCCCACCTTTATGGTCTGCCTGGACCAGGGCATGGGGAAAGGCTCCTGCCGGTCCTGGGGGGGCGTGAATCTGTTCCAGATGCTGCAGAGCTGCGCCCCCCTGCTGGAGAGCTTTGGCGGCCACGCCATGGCGGCGGGCTTCACCGTGCGGGAGGAGAACATCCCCGCCCTGGCAGACGCCCTGCGCCGGGCGGTGGAGGCCGCCCCCAAGCAGGCCGCCAGCTGCCTGGAGGCGGATGCCGCCGTATTGCCCGAGAGCCTCACTGTTCCGGCGGTGGAGGAGCTGGATCTGCTGGAGCCCTGGGGGGCGGGCAACCCCCGCCCCGTGCTGGTGCTGCCGGGGACCCAGGTGGTCAGCGCCGTGGCCGTGGGCCGGGGGCGGCACTTAAAGCTGCGGCTGGAGTCCCGGGGGGTGCCATTGGACGCCATCTGGTTCTCCAACGACGGCGCCGGATTGGATCTGGAGCCGGGCAGCCGCCTGGACGTGGCCTTCTGCCCCCAGATCAACGAGTTTCGGGGGCTGCGCTCGGTGCAGCTTCAGGTGATGGACCTGCGCCCCGCCCCCAGCCGGGCCCAGTTGGAGCGGGACGTGTATGAAAAGTTTTCTCGGGGGGAGGCCCTCTCCCCGGCGGAGGCCGAGCTGCTGCTGCCCCAGCGGGCGGAGTTCGTGGGCCTGTGGCGCTGGCTGGAGCGGCGCTGCGGCAGCGCCCTGACCATGGAGGACAGCCTGCCCCACATCGCCCGGGGGGCCGGACGGGCGGTGGGCCGGAGAGAGGCCCCCATGCGCACCCTGGTGTGTCTGGAGGTGCTGGAGGAGCGGGGCCTTATCGACCTGGACCGGCAGACTGACCGGGTCCGGGTGGTGCTCCACCGGCTGGAGCACAAGGTGGACTTAGAATCCTCCGCTCTGCTGCTGCGTCTGCGCCAGGCAGCGGAGGACCGCGCTTAACGCGGGACTTAAACAGGCATTTCGGTTTTTCCGGCGCAGCGAGAGGAGAGAGTATGGACCCTATTTTGGAACGATATCAGGCCCTGGAGGACAAGGTGGCCATGTACACCCCCAACCTGGACACCAGGCGGCTGTACGACGCCTTCACCTTTGCCGACACGGCCCACCACGGCCAGCTGCGCAAAAGCGGCGAGCCCTATATCATCCACCCCCTGGCCGTGGCCAAGATCGTGGCCGACCTGGGGCTGGACGTGGACAGCGTCATCGCGGCCCTGCTCCACGACTGCATCGAGGACACCCCCACCAGCCACCAGGACATCGCCAAAAAGTTCGGCGAGCCCGTGGCCGCGCTGGTGGAGGGGGTCACCAAGCTGACCCGGGTGCAGTATGTCTCCAAGGAAGAGGAGCAGATGGAGAATCTGCGCAAGATGCTCATGGCCATGGCCCAGGACATCCGGGTCATCCTCATCAAGATCTGTGACCGGCTGCACAACATGCGCACCATGGAGTATCAGTCCCCCAAAAAGCAGCGGGAAAAATCCCTGGAGACCATGGAGATCTATGCCCCCATCGCCCACCGCTTAGGTATGCAGAAGCTGAAGTGGGAGCTGGAGGACCTGTCCCTGCGCTATCTGGACCCGGTGGGCTATAAAGAGATCGAGGAGGAGCTGGCCGAGCGCTCCTCCGCCCACGAGGAGTTCATGGCGGGCATCCAGCATAAAATACAGCAGCGTTTAGCTCAGGAGGGCATCCACGCCACCGTCTATGGCCGGGTGAAGCACATCTACTCCATCTATCGGAAGATGTACACCCAGAACAAGACCCTGGACGAGATCTTCGACCTGTACGCCTTCCGGGTCATCGTGGACGACATCCCCGGCTGCTATAACGTGCTGGGCTGCATCCACGACATGTTCAAGCCCGTGCTGGGCCGCTTCAAAGACTACATCGGCACCCCCAAGCCCAACATGTATCAGTCCCTCCACACCACGGTCATTGGCCGGGAGGGCATCCCCTTCGAGGTGCAGATCCGCACCTGGGAGATGCACCAGACGGCGGAATACGGCGTGGCCGCCCACTGGAAGTATAAGCAGGGCCTGGCCAACAAGCAGCTGGGCAGCGAGCACGAGTTCGAGTGGGTGCGCAAGCTGCTGGAGAGCCAGCAGGACACCGACGCGGAGGAGTTTGTCCGCACTCTGAAGGTGGATATGTTCGCCGACGAGGTGTTCGTCTTCACCCCCAACGGCGACGTGAAGAGTCTGCCCGCCGGGGCCACCCCCATCGACTTTGCCTATAACATCCACTCCGCCGTGGGCAACAGCATGGTGGGTGCCCGGGTGAACGGCAGGATGGTCCCCTTTGACTATCCCCTGCACAACGGCGACATCGTGGAGGTGCAGACCTCTAAGGCCGCGAAAGGCCCCAGCCGGGACTGGCTGAAGATCTGCAAGTCTAACGAGGCCCGGAACAAGATCCGCCAGTGGTTCAAGAAGGAGCGTCGGGAGGAGAACATCGCCACCGGGCGGGCCGCCTTCGAGGCCGAGCTGAAGCACATGAAGATCCCCCTGTCCGCCATCACGGCGGAGGAGGCCCTGCCCCACATCCTGCGGAAGGTCCGCTTCGGCACCCTGGACGAGCTGTACGCCTCCATCGGCTATGGCGGCACCACCGCCACCAAGGCCGTGGCCCGGGCCAAGGACGAGCTGCTGCGCCTGGGCCGTCTCCAGGCGGAGAAGGCCGCCGCTGCGGCCAAGACCACGGCGGAGAGCGTGATCGTCCCCGGCATGAGCGCCCCGGTGACCGAACCGGCCCCCCTCACCGGGTCCAACAAGCACACCGACTCCGGCATCATCGTGGAGGGGTTGGGCAACTGCCTGGTGAAGTTTGCAAAGTGCTGCACCCCCGTCCCCGGCGACCCGGTCATCGGCTTTATCACCCGGGGCTATGGCGTGTCCGTCCACCGGGCCGACTGCCCCAACGCCGCCCCGGACAAGCGCAAGCCCGAGGAGGCCGACCGCTGGGTGAAGGTCTCCTGGGTCAGCAGCAAGCTGCCCAACTATAAGACCGCCCTGGAGCTGTCCGCCAAGGACCGGGACGGCCTGACCATCGACCTGGCCATGGCCCTGTCCGCCGCCAAGGTGAAGGTGACCGCCCTGTCCGCCCGCTCCATGTCCGACGGCCACGCCGCCGTGAACATCGTGGTGGAGGTCCAGGACAAGGCCGAACTGAACGCCGTCATCAACAAGCTGAACAACATCCAGGGCGTCTATCACGTGGCCAGAAGCACGGGGAAATAAGAGATTTTTTAGAACAAATCGTATGATTTAGGTTTAAAAATACAAATTGGAATCGATATTAGCCTTCCCCCTGGGAGGGGAAGGCTTTCTTCATCAACCAAGAGAGGAGCGCTGATATGCGCGCTGTTGTTACCAGAGTTTCCTCCGCCGCTGTGGCCATTGAGGGCCGCACGGTGGGGGCCATTGACCGGGGCTTTCTGGTCCTGCTGGGCGTGGGGCCGGAGGACACCGAAGCCATTTGCGACAAACTGGCCGAGAAGATCTGCAATCTGCGGGTGTTCGAGGACGAGAACGGCAAGATGAACCGGGACCTGTCCCAGGTGGGCGGGTCGCTGCTGGTGGTGTCTCAGTTCACCCTGTATGCCGACACCTCCTCCCGCCGCCCCGGCTTCTCCAAGGCCGCCAAGCCCGACCTGGCCATCCCCATGTATGAGCGCTTTATGGACCAGTGCCGGGCCAAGGGCTTCATCGTAGAACACGGGGAGTTCGGCGCGGACATGCAGGTGTCGTCGGTAAACGACGGGCCGGTGACCATTTTATTTGACCTGTAACAAGGAGGGTATCCCATGCAAGTGAAGGTGCTTCAGGTGGGTCCCATCGGGACCAACTGCTATCTGCTGGAGGACGAGAAGGCCCACGTGGCCGCCGTCATCGACCCCGGCGACGAGGCCGGGCGCATTCTCCAGGTGATAAAGGACGACGGCGTGGACGTGAAATACATCCTGCTGACCCACGGCCACTATGACCACACCACCGCCGTGCCAGAGCTGCACCAGGCCCTGCCCCAGGCGGAAATTTATATCCACAAGGCCGACGCCAACGGGGCGGGCAGCCGCCTGTTCCCCCTGGCCGGGCAGATCCCCGACCTGAAGTTCTATGACGAGGGGGACGCCCTCACTCTGGGGGAGCTGACCATCCAGGTGCTCCACACCCCTGGCCACTCCAAAGGCTCCGTCACCCTGAAGGTGGGGGACGTGCTCTTCTGCGGGGACACCCTGTTCGCCGGTTCCTGCGGCCGCACCGACCTGGCGGGGGGCAGCTATGACGAGATCATGGCCTCCCTGAAAAAGCTGGGAGAGCTGCCCGGGGACTGTCACGTCTGCCCCGGCCACGACGTGACCTCCACATTAGAGCGAGAGCGGCGAAGCAACCCGTTTTTGAGGGAGGCCATGTCCCATTGAAGCTATATTTGCAGCCGGGAACCATAAACTGGAGCCCGGAGCGCTATCATTATGCCGCCGAGCAGATGATGCTCACCCTGTTCCCCGGGGAGCGGCCGGAATATCCCGAGGACGGCTTGCATAGTCTGGACCGGGACAACGCCGCCGTCTTTTCCCTGGCGGTAGAGGGGGCCGACGCCCGTCTCACGGCGGAGGTCTTCCGGGGCGGACAGTCCGCCCGGGGGGAGAGCGGCTTCCCCGCCGCCGACCTGGACCAGGCCCCGGAGAAGGTCTATCACGTGGTCCAGCACGCCCTGAAGATGGCCTTTTACCAGGCCGGGTGTGCCCTGCTGGGCCAGGAGCCGCCCTGGGGCGCCCTCACCGGGGTGCGCCCGGTGAAGCTGCCTACCTGGGCCATGCTCGCCGGTGCCACGGCAGAGGAGGCCATCGCCCAGCTGGAGAGGGAATACCGCGTCTCCCCCGTCCGGGCCGCCCTGGCCACGGACTGCGCCCAGGCCACCCTGGCCGCCCGGCAGCAGTTGGGAGAAAAGCAGGTGTCCGTCTATGTGGGCATCCCCTTCTGCCCCACCCGGTGCGCCTATTGCTCCTTTGTCTCCGCCGACGTGGGCCGGACGCTGAAGCTGGTGGAACCGTACCTCCAGCTGCTGCTGGAAGAAGTGGACGCCACAGGTAAGGCCCTGCATGACGCGGGGCTGACGGTGCGCTCCTTCTACATGGGGGGCGGCACCCCCACCACCCTGTCGGCTGACCAGCTGGACCGGCTGCTGACCCGGTGCGAGCAGTCTTTACCCCTGGGCGATTGCATCGAATATACGGTAGAGGCGGGCCGCCCGGACACCATCACCCGGGAAAAGCTGGCGGTCCTCTCCCGCCACAAGATCGGACGCATCTCCATCAACCCCCAGACCCTGGAGGATCAGGTGCTCCAGGCCATTGGCCGCCGCCACCGGGCGGGGGATATTCAGGCGGCCTTTTCCCTGGCCCGTGAGGTGGGCTTCGACTGCGTGAACATGGACCTGATCGCCGGGCTGCCCCGGGACAGCTTCGAGGGCTTTTGCCGCAGTCTGGAGGGCGTGCTGGCCATGGGGCCGGAGAATATCACCGTCCACACCCTGGCCCTGAAAAAAGGCTCCACCCTGATGGAGCGCCGGGACGTGATCCCCGATGGGGACCAGGTGGCCCGGATGCTGGACTTCTCCCTGAAGACCCTGCGGGGGGCGGGCTACGCCCCCTATTACCTGTACCGGCAGAAGTATATGTCCGGCTCGCTGGAAAACGTGGGCTGGGCCAAGCCGGGGACGGAGAGCCTTTATAACATCGTGATGATGGAGGAGTTACAGACGGTGGTGTCCATCGGCGGCGGCGGCGTGACCAAGCTGGTGGACCCGGCGGCGGGGCGCATCCTCCGTCTGCCCAACCCCAAGTATCCCCACGACTATCTGGCCGCCCGGGACAAAATTCTCTCCCAGAAGGACGAGATCGTGTCCTTCTACGGCGGCTGACCCCGGCAGGACCTGCCTGAAACCGGAAAAAGGAGTTTTTCACCATGGCATATCAGTTACAGGAGATCAACCGGAGCATCCGCGCCGACGTGGCGGAGTTTCTGGCCGAGTGCGACCAGTCCTATGCCCAGCGGGTGTCTCTGGCGGCGGACCGCATCCTGGGCAACCTGGACAAGAGCCCCATCGTGCTGCTGTCCGGCCCCTCCGGCTCGGGCAAGACCACCACGGCCATGAAGATCGCCGAGGAACTGCGCCGCCGGGGGGTGAACTCCCACGCAGTGGCCATGGACAACTATTTCAAAGATGTGGACCCCAACACCGCCCCCCGCACCCCGGAGGGGGAGCTGGACTACGAGTCCCCCCTGTGCCTGGACATGGACCTGCTGGACCGGCACTTTGCCGCCCTGGCCCGGCGGGAGCCCATTATGATCCCCCGGTTCGAGTTTGCCCGCCAGATGCGCAACGACAGCCTGGGCACGCCTTTAAAGCTGGAGAAAAACGAGATCGTCATCTTCGAGGGCATCCACGCCCTGAACGACGACATCGCCGGGCGGCACCCGGAGACCGCCAAGCTGTATATCTCCGCCCGGTCCAACGTGAACGAGGGCTCCGCCCTGCGCTTTAAGGGCACCTGGATGCGCCTGGTCCGCCGGGCGGTGCGGGACTACAGCTTCCGGGGCACCGGGGTGGCCGACACGCTGAAGCTGTGGGCCAACGTGCGCCGGGGGGAGAAGCTGTACATCTCCCCCTATAAAAACCGGGCGGACATCGTGTTCGACTCCTCCCTGCCCTATGAGGTGTCGGTGATGGCCAACTACGCCGCCCCCCTCCTTCGGGCCGTGCCCGAGGAAAACGCCCGCCACGACGAGCTGCTGGAGCTGATCGACGCCTTCCACTGGTTCGAGCCCATCGACCCCAAGCTGGTCGCCCCCGACTCCCTGCTACGGGAATTCATCGGCGGGGGGAGTTATCAGTATCATTGAATCAAAATTTGCCTTCCCCTGGGGGAAGGCTATATCCGTTCTGACGCAAGGGTTCCCAGCCCTTTGGCGTTCCCCTCATCCGGTCCCTTCGGGACCACCTTCCCCCAGGGGAAGGCTCGTATTCTACTTTGGAGAGATGCCCTATGACCGACCCGGCTATTTTTGACCCCCGGGACCTGAATTTTAAAAACCCATACGGCGCGGTCCCCTCGGGGACTGTGGTCTGCTTTACCCTCCGTCCCCCCCGGGCGGGGGGATTTTCCCGTGGACGGCTCACCGCCCGGTTCGAGAGCCGGAACAACGAGGAGCAAATTATCCCCCTCCCCTGGGTGGACAGCCAGCTGGGTGTGGACCAGTTCCGGGGGACCCTGGACGTGGGCACTTATGTGGGCCTTATTTGGTACTCCTTCGTGCTGGAGGGCCTGGACGGCCGCCGGGCGGAGCTGGGGCCCTATCAGCTCACCGTCTATCAGGGGGAGGAGGCCGTCCCCACCTGGTTTGGGGAGGGCATGACCTATCAGATCTTCCCCGACCGCTTCTGCCGCAGCCGCATCCCCGACCCCACCGGCCTGGTGGGGGGCCGCACCGTCCACCAGGATTGGGAGGACGAGCCGGTCTACCGCCCGGACGAGCGGGGGGAGATCCGCAACCGGGACTTCTTCGGCGGGGACTTTCAGGGGGTCATCAGCAAGCTGGACGAGCTGAAGGAGCTGGGGGTGGAGACCCTGTACTTCAACCCCATTTTCGAGGCGGCGGAGAACCACCGCTATGGCACGGCGGACTATGACCGCATCGACCCCATGCTGGGCTGCAACGAGGACTTCTCCCGCCTGTGTGACGAGGCCCACAAGCGGGGCATGCGGGTGATGCTGGACGGGGTGTTCAACCACACGGGCTTTGTCAGCCGGTATTTCAACGGCGACGGCTTCTATCCCGACGTGGGGGCCTGCCAGAGCTGGGACTCCCCCTACCGCAGCTGGTTCCAGTTCATCCGCTGGCCCGACCAGTATGAGAGCTGGTGGGGCATCTATTCCCTGCCCGCCGTGAACGAGTCGGACCCCGGCTATCGCCGGTTCATCTTCGGGGACGAGGACAGCGTGGTCCGCCGGTGGCTGCGGGCGGGGGCGGACGGCTGGCGGCTGGACGTGGCCGACGAGCTGCCCGACGATTTCGTCGCCGGTATCCACGCCGCCGCCCGGGCAGAGAAGCCCTCGGCGGTGGTCATCGGCGAGGTGTGGGAGGACGGCTCCACCAAAGTGGCCTACGGCGTGCGGCGCAAGCACATCCTGGGCGGCCACTGCGACGGGCTGATGAACTATCCCCTGCGCAGCGCCATTCTAAGCTATTTCTCCGGGGGGAAGGCGGAGGACTTTGTCTCTGGCATGGAGACCATCCGGGAGAAATATCCCCCTTCGCCTTCTACTCCGCCATGAACTCCCTGGGCACCCACGACACACCCCGCATCCTCACCCTGCTGGGGGCCGGGGGCGAGCGCCGGGACCAGTCCCGGGACTGGCGGGCCAACTTCCGCCTGGAGGGGGACGCCCTACGCACGGCCAAGGAGCGCCTGCGGGCCGCGGCCCTGCTGCTGTTCTGCTTCCCCGGCTCCCCCACCGTCTACTATGGGGACGAGGCGGGCATGGAGGGCTTTGAGGACCCCTTCAACCGCCGCACCTACCCCTGGGGCCACGAGGATCAGGAGCTGCTGGCCTGGTTTAAGCAGCTGGGGGCCCTGCGAAAGACCCACCCCGCCCTGCGCCGGGGCACCATCCGCTATGTGGCGGCGGACGGCCCCCTGCTGGCCTTCGTCCGGGCGGACGACGGGGAGGAAGTCCTCTGCGTCTGCAACGCGGGGGACGGCCCTGTCGCCCTGCCCCTGCCGGGGAAAACCGCCAGTATTCTGGTGGGTTCCCCCGCGCTCGCCCCCCTGGAGGAGGACGAGGGGGTCCAGATCACCCTGCCCCCCGCAGCGGCGCGGCCCTTCTGCTGGGTAAGCTGGGGCAAAAGTGAAGCAAACCAAATAGAAACGAAAAAACTTTCCACAATTCCGGCGGGAATTGTGGAAAGTTTTTTAATGCAGCTTTTCCAGCCGCGCCATAAGAAATTGGGTACACAGGCCGGTGAACAGGCCGGTGATGACCCCGGACAGGGCCAGATAGGGCAGATAGGCCAGCACGGCCCAGGTGCGCATGATGGCGGCGGCCACCAGCAGCTGGCCCAGGTTGTGAAACAGGGCGGCCACGGGACTGCACAGCCACAGGTGCTCTTTGTGGAAAACCGGGCGGAGCAGGCACATGATGAGCCACGCCAGCAGCCCGCCCCCCAGGGAATAGAACAGGGTCATCATCTGGCCGGAGAACACCGCCCCCAAAAACACCCGGGACAGAAGGATGAGCAGGGCGTCCCCCGGTCCCAGAGCGAAGACGGCGTACACCGTGACGATGTTGGCCAGACCCAGCTTCACCCCCTGGATGGGCACCAGCGTGGGCAGCTGGGCCTCCGCCATGAAGATGGTCAGGGCGATGGCAGTGAGCAGGGCCAGCCGGGTCAGGCGGGCGGTGCCGCCCTGCTTTTTGTTATCCCGCTGCGGCGTCAAGGGCGTCCCCTCCCCCCTGTATCTGAATGATGAGCCGGTTGGGCAGGCAGACGATGGGCTGGCTGCCGTCGGAGATATAGCCCTGGTGGACGCAGATCTGGTCGGGGCAGTCGGCCCTCTCCACCCGGATACGCCCCGGCTCCACCAGAACCGTGTTAGTCAGGCCGTCCTTCCCCGTGACGGTGAAGGAATAAGCGCTCTGCACCTCCGTCAGGTCGATCTCGTCCAGAACCTCCCCGTCCAGGGTGATCGTCGCCACCGGGTGGTCCGTCTGGCCGGGGGCCAGGAGCAGGTAGGCAATGGACCCGGCGCAGACCAGTATCAAGGCCGCCAGGGTGAGCTTTACAGGCCGGGTCATGACAGCACGGTCACCTCCCGGCTCTGGCCGTCGGCCAGGGTAAACGCGTCCGCCAGGCCGGGGGTGAGGTAGACGGAGCCGTCGTCGGTGATGAAGATGCACTCAAAGCGCACGTCATCGTGGTCCCGCCAGGTCTGCCAGAACTGGACGCCCCGGTCCAGGCCCATGACAAACAGGGCGGTGGACAGGCCGTCGCACAGCAGGCCGCTGTCTGACACCACGGTGACGGAGGCCAGGCCGGACCGGGCGGGGGCGGCGGTGTTGGGGTCTAAGATGTGCCAGTAGATCTGCCCGTCCTGGAGGAAGCAGCGCTGATAGCCCCCGGAGGTGCTCATGGCCTGGTCAGTCAGCTCCAGCACGCCCAGGTAGTCGGGCTGGTCTGCCGTCTGGGAGGTACTCTCAGAGCCGCCGGACTGCTCCTGTTTCAGCTCCGCCAGGGCGGTGCCCTCCCCCTGGGGGTCTTGAATACCGATGCGCCAGGCCGATCCGTCGGCCTTGGCCCCCACGGTCTGGATGGTGCTCTGGCCCAGGTTCAGCAGGGCCCCGTCCACCCCGTCGGTGTCCCGCACCAGCTGGGCCAGGATATCCCCCGCCCAGCCCTTGGCCACCGCGCCCAGGTCCAGCGCCATGCCGTCAGGCAGGCTGGCCTGGCTGGAGTCCCGGTCCAGCTTCACCTGAGTATAGTCGATCTTAGCCGCCAGGGCGTCCAATTCGGACTGAGCGGGCACCCGGTAGTCGCCGCCGGTGAAGCCCCATGCCTCCACTGCGGAATAGGCGGTCAGGTCCAAGGCCCCATCGGTCATGGCGCACAGGTCCAGAGCCTTGCCCAGCAGCTGGGCGGTGTCCCCGGTCAGGGCCACGGGCCTGCCCCCGGCGTGGTTCAGGGCATAGATGTCGCTGCCGTCTGACCCCGTGGCGGACAGGCGGCGGTCCAGGTCATAGAGCCTGTCCTGGCTCTGTTGCAGCACGGCCTGACAGGCAGACTTGTCCGTGCCATAGACGGTGAGGGTCATCACCGTGTCCATGGTCAGCAGCTGGGCGGACTCCTGCACCGTCTGCTTCCCGCAGCCGGGCAGGGCCAGCACCAGGGCCGTCACAACGGCCAGGGCCGCCAGAGCCTTAAAACGGCGGGGGCGGCTCACAGCACCTCCTGATACATGGCGGAGGCGTCGTTCTTGCCCACGTTGTCCGCCACCACCAGCACCTCTACCTTCACGGTGCGCTCGCCGAAGCGCAGTTCCAGCACGTCGCCCACCTTCACGTCGTAGCTGGCCTTCACCGCCCGGCCATTGGCCGTCACCCGGGCGTTGTCACAGGCCTCGTTGGCCACCGTGCGCCGCTTGATCAGCCGGGAGACCTTCAGCCATTTGTCCAGTCGCATGTTGTTTGCTCCTTTCTGTTGTGCATATCAAAGCCTTCCCCCCACAGGGGGGAAGGTGGCATGGCGTAGCCATGACGGATGAGGGGGACCACGGGGGTGCATACGCCAACGACGGGCGGACACGGAGGTCCGCCCCTACAAGAGCCATCGTAACATGCCGTAGGGGCGGACCTCTGTGTCCGCCCACGATGACCACCGCATTGACGATACCCACCCTCATCCGCCCCCTGTGGGGGCACCTTCCCTATCCCTTTTGTCCCTTCGGGACATTTCCCCTTGACAAGGGGAATCGGCCCCCTGGGAGGGGGAAGGCTTTATCCGTTCTGATGCAAGGGCTCATGGCCCTTTGGTGTTCCCCTCATCCGGCCCTGCGTGCCACCTTCCCCCAGGGGAAGGCTTTTTCTTGGGTCTTGATGATAACAAAAACGGGAACGCCTTTTTCGCGTCCCCGTTTTTTGTTTTTGATTACTTGACAGCGTCCTTCAGAGCCTTGCCGGCCTTGAACACGGGGGTCTTGGAGGCGGGGATGTGGATCTCCTCCTTGGTCTTGGGGTTGCGGCCCAGGCGCTCGGCGCGGACCTTCACCTCGAAGGAGCCAAAGCCCACCAGCTGGACCTTCTCCTCCTGGCTCAGGGCCTCGGTGATGGCGTCTACCATGGCAGTGATGGCGGCCTCGGCGTCCTTCTTGGAGAGCTCCGCCTTCTCGGCAACAGCGGCAATGAGTTCAGTCTTATTCATAGTCGTTTTTCCTCCTGTGCATGTGGGACAGCGCCGGTAAGGCGCGTGTCGTTATATACTTATCATCCGCCCGAAGGGAGAATTCTAAGCGTCGTGAATTTAGCCCTGGGCCTGTTCCTGGCGCTCCTTGGCCTTGGCCTGCCGCCAGAGGTCCTCCAGGGCGGGGACGTCCAGCTGGTCCAGGGGCTTGTCCGCCAGCTGCTCCACGGTGCGGAAGCGGCGGATGAATTTGTCGCAGGCGGCGTGAAGGGCCAGCTCGTTGTCCAGGCCCAGAAAGCGCCCGGCCTTGGCGGTGACGAAGAGCAGGTCGCCCAACTCCTCCTCGATGTTGCTGTGCTCGTCCACAGCCTGGCGCAGCTCCTGGGTCTCCTCGGTTATTTTGTCCAGCATGGGGCCGACGCAGTCCCAGTCAAAGCCCGCTTTCCGGGCCTTTTCCTGGATCTTCTCCGCCCGCATCAGGGCGGGGAGGGAGCGGGCCACAGCGTCCAGGGCGTCGGCGGTGGTGCGCTGGTCCTTCTCCCGGCGCTTCTGGCTCTCCCAGGCGTTTAAAGCCCCGTCGGCGTCGGCGGCTTTGCCGTCTCCAAAGACATAGGGGTGGCGGAAGACCAGCTTTTGGGCCACCCCGTCCACCACGTCGTCAAAGTTAAACCAGCCGGCCTCCTGGGCCATTCTGGCGTGAAAGACCACCTGAAGCAGTACGTCGCCAAGCTCCTCCTTCAGGTGGGCGGGGTCGTTTTCGTCGATGGCCTCGGCGGCCTCATAGGCCTCCTCCAGCATGTTCCGGCGGATGGACTGGTGGGTCTGGGCCCGGTCCCAGGGGCAGCCCTCGGGACTGCGCAGCAGCTCCATGATGCGGAGCAGGTCCTGGATGCCGTAATGAGATTTGCATTCAAAATCTACCACAGTTTCGCTTCCTTATCAAGATATTTTTGGTTTTTCTTGGCGTAAAGCCGGGAAAACCGCGGGTTTTTGTTCCCACGGCCCCGTTTGTTCGTTACAGACGCAGCAGCCGGGCCAGCTTATCCCCCTTGGGCATCAGGGCCAGGTCGTCCTTGGAGATGGCCCGGATGGCCACCACCAGCACCAGATAGACCACCCCGGCCACGGCGATGGCCAGGAAGATGCCCAGGGCGTTGCCCATGCGGCTGACCACGCGGATGGTCTCCCCCGCCTCGTTTACCTGCTCAGCGGTCAGGACGCGGGACAGCAGGCCGTATACCGCCCAGGCCGCCCCGCCCATGATGGCGGAGGCGATGGCGGGTTTGACGAAGATGGGCAGCAGCCGGGGCCGGTTGGGGATGACCCGGGTGATGACCACCAGGTCCAGCACCAGGGCCAGGCCGAAGCAGAGGATGTTGCCCACGGGGGCTCCGGCGATGCCGATGGCCCCCACTAAGTTATAGTTGTTCACGATCTTCACGATGCCCCCCAGCACCATGACGATGACGGGCAGGTTGATAAAGCCGTGGGCCTGTAAAACAGAGTTGCACACCAGCACCATGCACACAAAGGGGGTTGCCACGCCCAGGGTGGACAGCAGGGGTCCGGCCACCTCCACATTCAGGCTGGGGAACAGCAGGCGGATGATGGGGGTGCCCAGCACGAACAGGCCCACCCCCATGGGGAAGGACAGCAGGGCGGTGATGCGCAGGGCCGAGCCGGTGATCCGGGCCGCCCCTCTCCGGTCCCGCCGGGCCAGGGCGGCGGACACCGCCGGGATGACCGAGGCGGTGATGGCCGCCATGAGGGAGGTGGGCAGGTTATAGATGTTCAATGCGCCGGAATAGTTGCCGTATAGCGTGCGGCTGGCCTTCTCCGTCAGGTTCAGGGCGCTTTGCAGCTGGCCCTGCACCAGGGAGGAGTCGATGACGGTGACGATGCCCACCATGGACGAGCTGAGGGTGATGGGCACGGCGATCTTTAAGATATTGGCCAGGATGCTCCCGGCGCTGTCGGGGCGGTCCGTCCCGTGGGTATCCTCACGGCCCCGGGACAGGAAGAAGTCTAGGACCATATAAATCAAAGCGACCACGGTGCCCACGGTGACGCCGGTGATGGCTCCGGCGGCGGCCACGTCCGGGTCCTTGCCCTGCTTCACCAGCCAGAAGGCCAGGCCCAAGCCCACCACAAGTTTACATAACGCCTCGATGATCTGGGAGACGGAGGTGGGGGCCATGTTGCTGTGGCCCTGGGAATAGCCCCGCAGGGCGGCCAGACAGCCCACGCACACCACGGCGGGGGCCAGGGCGCGGATACCGGCGGCGGCCTTGCTGTCGTTCATCATCCCGGCCAGGGCATCCGCCCGGAAGAACATCACCAAAAAGGAGATGAGCCCCAGGGTGAGAAACAGCACCAGAGCCAGGCGGAAGGTCCGCCGGACCTGGTTGCGCCGGTTCAGGGCGTTGGCCTCGCTGACCAGCTTGGACACGGCCACGGGCAGGCCCGCCGTGGACACGGTGAGCAGCACGGCGTAGATGTTATAGGCGTTGTTGAAGTCGGCAGCCCCCGCCTCCCCGATGATGTTGATGAGGGGGATCTTATAGAACATGCCGATGAGCTTGACGATGAGGATGCCGGCGGCTAAGATCGCCGCGCCGCCGAAGAAGCTGTTCTGCTTCTGCGTTTGGGCCACCCGCTTGGGGGCCGGGTCACGTTGGGCCATGGATATCTCTCCTTCCGCCGGGGGTCCGGCGCGTTTGGCGGCTGTCAGCCGAAGATGCGGGGCAGGGCATAGTCCTTCAGCCTGGCCCGGATGCGCTCCAGGTCCAGGGTGAGGAAGGACCCATTTTCATATATGACCTTGCCCCGGGCCATATTCATCACCACGTCACTGCCGTGGGCGGAGTACACCAGGTTCTCCTCCGGGTCGTGGCAGGGGGTCAGGCCGGGGTGGGTGAAGTCCAGCAGAATGAGGTCGGCGTCCCGCCCGGGGGCGATGCAGCCGGTGTTCCGGCCCAGGGCGCGCGCCCCGTTGATGGTGGCCATCTCCAAGGCCTGGCGGGCGGACACCGCCGTGGGGTCGCGGGAGACCCCCTTGTGGAGCAGGGCGGCCAGCTTGATCTCCTCGAACATGTCGTGGCTGTTGTTAGAGGCCACCCCGTCGGTGCCCAGGGCCACGTTCACCCCGGCTTCCAGCAGGCGGGGCACGGGGGCCACGCCGGAGGCCAGCTTCAGGTTGGACACGGGGTTGTGGACGGCGGTGACGCCCCGGCGGACCATGCCCTCCATGTCGTCCCGGCTGACCCACACGCAGTGGGCGGCCAGGCCGCCGCTTTGCCACACGCCATAGTCATCCAGCACGGCGAAGGGGGTCTTGCCCCCGTGGCGGGCCATGCACTCCAGATGCTCTGACCGGGTCTCGGACAGGTGGACCTGCATCCCCAGCTTGTGGTCGGCGGCATAGCGGCCCAGATACTCCCACATGTTGGGGGCGGAAAAAGATGTATACTCCGCGTGGACCGAGGCGTCCACCCGGATGCGGCCATGGTCAAAGCCGTTCCACTGCTCCTCCAGCTCCCGCAGCTCCCGGCAGGCGTAGTAATTTTCCGGGTCGTCCACCGGAGCAAAACAGGTGACAGACCGGCTGATGTTGGCGCTGATGCCGCTGTCCGCCACCGCCTGGGCGATGTCCGGGCAGAAGTAATACATGTCGGCCACGCAGGTCACGCCCCCGGCGATGAGCTCGGCCAGGGCCAGCTGGGTGCCCGCCTGGACGCTGGCGCTGTCCAGCTTGTCCTCGGCGGGGAAGATATAGTCGTTCAGCCAGTGCTGAAGATCGTGGCCCCCGCCATAGCCCCGCATCAGGGTCATGGGCAGGTGGGTGTGGGCGTTGATGAGACCGGGCATCATCACCTTTCCGGTGCAGTCCACCACCCGGTCAAACTGCCCCTGGGGGCGGGTCTGGCCCACCTGAGCGATGGCCGTGCCCTCCACCAGCACAAAGGCGTCGTGCAGCACAGGGGCGGCGGGGTCCATGGTCACGGCGGTGACGTGTTCAAAGAGAATGGACATAAAAACCTCCAAACAGCGGCAAAAAATCAAAAAATCAGAGCTTGGGAAGGCAGGCCCGGACCAGGCCGGAGAAGGTCTCCCGGGCGGCCTCGGCGGCATCCAAGACCTCCTGCTCGGACAGGGGCTGGTCCAGGATGCCTGCGGCCATGTTGGACAGCAGGGTCAGGCCAAGCACCTCCATGCCGCAGTGGGCGGCCACGATGACCTCCGGCGCGGTGGACATGCCCACGGCGTCGCCCCCTAATATCCGGGCGGCCCGGATCTCGGCAGGGGTCTCGTACTGGGGGCCGTAGCAATAGAAGTAGATGCCCTCCCGCAGGGTCAGCCCCAGCTCCCGGGCGGCGTCCCGGGCCAGCTGCTGTAAGCGGGGGCTATAGAGGTGAGAGGCGTCGGGGAAGCGGGGGCCGAACTGGGGCAGGTTCTCTCCCCGCAGAGGGGACGGGGAGAACATCTTGATCTGGTCGGTGATGAGCATCAGCTCTCCGGCGTGCCAGTCCTGGCGGACGCACCCGGCGGCGTTGGTGACCACCAGCGTGTCGCAGCCCAGCAGGCGCAGCACCCGCACGGCGTAGGACACCTCCTCATAGGAATAGCCCTCGTAGTGGTGCATCCGGCCCTGCATCACCGCCACCCGCTGGCCGTCCAGCATACCGCACACCAGGCGGCCCTTGTGGCCGGGGGCGGTGGACGCCTTAAAATGGGGAATGTCGTGATAGTCGATGGCGATGGGGTCCTCCACCTGGTCGCCCAAAAAGCCCAGGCCGGAGCCCAGGACCATGGCCACCTTGGGGACAAAGCCCTTCAACCGCGCCCGGATGGCCTGGGCGCTCTCTTCATACTGCTCTATGGTATAGGTCATTGGGGGTGCGCTCCCTTCCTCGCTTGGTTAAGTGGCATTATTCTACACCAAAGCCGGGGCAATTGCAACAAAACCCTTGGGCTGGGCCGGATGGGGGTAGGTTTGGGCGGATTTTCCCCTTTAGGCTGTATACAGCTATATTTTATTTTTGTACCATCTGTATACAGGTAACCCATGTTTCACGTGAAACATGGCCGTTTTTCGCCCCATCTTTGTTTCACGGCGAGAAAATTCCGGCTTTTTCCTGCCTAGGGACGAAAAAGGCGGGCAAAACGGTTGAAATACCCGGCGGCGATTGTTATAATGGGATACTGCAACCGACCTTATGTAAATGCTTGCTGCTTTCTGTATTTATATAAGGTAAGACCCTTTCCGAATTTAGGAGGCAAAACATGGCCAGAATCATCGCAGTGGTCAACCAAAAGGGCGGCGTGGGCAAAACCACCACCACCGTCAACCTGACAGCCACCCTCTGTGCCCAGGGGAAGCGGGTGCTGCTGTGCGATTTCGACCCCCAGGCCAACGCCACCTCCGGCCTGGGCGTGGATAAAAACGGCGCGTCCCCCAACATCTACGACGTGCTCATCAACGGCGCGGATGTGGAGCGGGCGGTGGTGTCCACCAAATATGGGGACGTGCTCCCCTCTAACAAGGCCCTGGCCGGTGCGGGGGTGGAGATGATCGGCATCGACCACCGGGAGACCCTGCTGAAGCAGGCCCTGGACGTCCTCTCCCCCCGGTATGACTACATCCTCATCGACTGCCCCCCCTCCCTGGAGATGCTCACGGTGAACGCCCTGTGCGCCGCCGGTTCTCTGCTGGTGCCGGTGCAGTGTGAGTATTACGCCCTGGAGGGACTCAGCGATCTGCTGGCCACCGTCCGGCTGGTAAAGCGGAAGATGAACCCCGGTCTGGCCCTGGAGGGCGTGCTGCTGACCATGTTCGACAGCCGCACCAACCTGTCCCTCCAGGTGGCGGCGGAGGTGAAGCGCCACTTCCCCGGCCAGGTATACGCCACGGTGATCCCCCGGAACGTCCGCCTGTCCGAGGCCCCCAGCCACGGCAAACCCGTCACCGCATACGACCCCTTCTCCCGGGGGGCGGAGGCCTACACCGCCCTGGCCCAGGAGATGATCGCCATCCACGATAAGAATTAGGCAAAGCGATTATTAGCCAGCGTTTCTGTCATTGCGAGGAGGCCCAACGGGCCGACGCGGCAATCCGTAACCCACGTCCAGTAGCCTCCCTTGTTAAAGGGAGGTGGCACGGGCGCAGCCCGTGACGGAAGGATTCCGACCATAGGAAAGCTATCCTGGAAACGGAATCCCTCAGTCAGCTTCGCTGACAGCTAGCCCTATCCCTTTTGTCCCTTCGGGACATTTCCCCTTGATAAGGGGAATCGGCCTTTAACAAGGGGGCCAAGGGACGGGAGATACGGATTCCCACGTCGCTGCGCTCCTCGGAATGACACAATGCCAACATTTCAGTTGCTTATAAAAGAAATCGAGGTTTGATATGGCAAAACGAAAAATTGAGACCGGCCTGGGCCGGGGGCTGGACGCCCTGTTCGGCGACCCGGACCTGCCCGCCCAGGGGGAGGGCTCCGTCTCGCTGCCCATCTCTCAGGTGGAGCCCGGCCTGAATCAGCCGCGAAAGCGCTTTGACCCGGAGTCACTGGCCGATCTGACCGAGTCTATCCGGGTCCACGGGGTCATCCAGCCCCTGACAGTGCGGCGGCTGTCCTCGGGCTATTATCAGATCATCGCCGGAGAGCGGCGGTGGCGGGCGGCCAAGGCCGCCGGACTGGACCAGGTCCCCGCCGTCATCATCGAGGCGGATGACCGGAAGGTCATGGAGCTTGGCCTGATCGAAAACCTTCAGCGGGAGGACCTGAACCCGGTGGAGGAGGCCCAGGGCTATCAGGTGCTGATGCAGGACTATGGCCTGACCCAGGAGCAGGTGGCCCAGCGCATGGGCAAGTCCCGCCCGGCCATCACCAACATGCTCCGTCTGCTGGCCCTGCCTGAGGAGGTGCTGGCCCTGGTGGAGGAGGAACAGCTGTCCGCCGGACACGCCAGGGCCATTCTGGCTGCCCCCACCGCCGATCTGCAGCGCCAGGCCGCCCAGCAGGTGGTGGAGCACCAGCTGTCCGTCCGCCAGACCGAGGCCCTCATCAAGGCCCTGCAAAAGGGGGAAAAGCCCCCCAAAGAGCCCGATGACCGCCCCGACCTGGCCCTCTATCTGGGCGAGGTGGAGAAGAGCCTGTCCAGCTCCCTGGGCCGGAAGGTGACCATCTCCCACAAGGGAAAAAAGGGCCGCATCCAGCTGGAGTATTACGACGACCAGGACTTAGAGAGCCTGCTGGCCCTGCTCCAGCAGCGTGACGGCGGGGAGGTGGAATCTCTGTGAGCGAAGAAAAGCAGCCCCTCTCCCCTACCCCGGAGGAATCTGACCGTAGGGGCGGATATCATCCACCCGAAGCCGATCCCCCTGCCCAGCAGCCGGAACCGGAGAAAAAGCCCGAGCACTCCCACAAGCACCGGCAGAAGTCGGTGTTCCAGTATATCACCATCCTGTTTGCCGCCGCCTTTGTCCTGCTGCTGTACACCTTTATGATGGAGCGCCGCCAGAACGACATTTTGCAGCAGCAGTCCAACGACAAGCTGAACCAATTGCAGCAGCAGTCGGTCTCCGCCGTCCAGTCCCTGGACAACCTCTATAAGGAGAACGAGAAACTGAAGCAGTCGGTGGATTATCTGGAGGAGCAGGTGGCCCAGCTGGAGCAGGAGAAGCTGAAGCTGGACCAGGACCTGGCCGCCGCCCAGGACACCAACCAGTGGCAGCAGCGCTCAGCTGAGGCCATGGACTGGTTCTGGCAGGTGGACGAGGCCTATGTCCGGGGCAAGTATTCCCTGTGCCGCACCCTGATGCGCCATCTGGAGGACACCGGCGACGGCGACCCCCTGAAGAACTACCTCCCCCAGGAGAGCGCCACCAAAAACGGCCGCTTCTCCCCCTATGACCGGTATGAGGAGATCTATAACGCCCTGCATTGATGGGATGTTTCACGTGAAACCTAGAAAGACCGCGTAATTTGTCATTCCGAGGAGCGAAGCGACGTGGGAATCCGTAACCCCCGTCCTTTGGCCCCCTTGTTAAAGGGGGCTGTCAGCGAAGCTGACTGAGGGATTCCGTTTCTAGGACAGCTTTCCTGTGGTCGGAATCCTTCCGTCACGGCTTCGCCGTGCCACCTCCCTTTCACAAGGGAGGCTGCTGGACGAAGAGCCGGATTGCCGCGTCGGCCTACGGCCTCCTCGCAATGACAAGACCTCTACCCACTTAATTCCCCCTCCCCCCTACCCCGCAGATTCTTAAACTTCAATATATTAAGGAGAAATCAACGATGCTGGATATGAAATTTGTCCGGGAGAATCCCGAAGCCGTCAAGGAGAACATCAAGAAGAAGTTTCAGGACGCCAAGCTGCCCCTGGTGGACCAGGTGCTGGCTTTGGACGAGGAGAACCGTGCCGCAGTGAACGAGGCCAACGACCTGCGGGCCCAGCGCAACACCCTGTCCAAGCAGGTGGGCATGCTGATGGGCCAGGCCAAAAAGGACCCCAGCAAGCTGGCCGAGGCCGAGGCCGCCAAGGCCAAGGTGAAGGCCAGCGCCGACCGGCTGGCCCAGCTGGAGGCCAAGGAGACCGAGCTGGCCGCCCAGATCCGCCACATCATGCTCCAGATCCCCAACATCATCGACCCCTCCGTGCCCATCGGCCCCGACGACTCCGCCAACGTGGAGGTCCAGCGCTTCGGTGAGCCCAAGACCCCCGACTTTGAGATCCCCTACCACACCCAGATCATGGAGTCCTTCAACGGCATCGACATGGACGCCGCCGGCCGTGTCTCCGGCAACGGCTTCTACTACCTGATGGGCGACATCGCCCGGCTCCACGAGGCGGTGCTGGCCTATGCCCGTGACTTTATGATCAACAAGGGTTTCACCTTCTGCATCCCCCCCTTCATGATCCACGGCAATGTCGTCGAGGGCGTCATGTCCCAGACCGACATGGAGGCCATGATGTATAAGATCGAGGGCGAGGACCTGTACCTCATCGGTACCAGCGAGCACTCCATGATCGGCAAGTTCATCGACCAGATCATCCCCGAGGCCACCCTGCCCCAGACCCTCACCTCCTACTCCCCCTGCTTCCGCAAGGAGAAGGGCGCCCACGGCATTGAGGAGCGGGGCGTCTACCGCATCCACCAGTTCGAGAAGCAGGAGATGATCGTGGTCTGCAAGCCCGAGGACTCCATGAAGTGGTATGACCAGATGTGGCAGTATTCCGTGGAGCTGTTCCGCAGCCTGGACATCCCCGTCCGCCAGCTGGAGTGCTGCTCCGGCGACCTGGCCGACCTGAAGGTGAAGTCCTGCGACATCGAGGCCTGGTCCCCCCGCCAGCAGAAGTATTTCGAGGTGTGCTCCTGCTCCAACCTGGGCGACGCCCAGGCCCGCCGCCTGAAGATGCGCGTGAAGGGCGAGGACGGCAAGATGTATCTGCCCCACACCCTGAACAACACCGTGGTGGCTCCCCCCCGTATGCTCATCGCCTTCCTGGAGAACAACCTCCAGGCCGACGGCTCCGTCACCATCCCCGAGGTGCTGTGGCCCTACATGGGCGGCACCCAGGTGCTGGTGCCCAAGAAGTAAGGATTCCACTCAATGCCTTCCTCTCGGGGGAAGGTGGCGCGGGCGAAGCCCGTGACGGATGAGGGGAACCACGGAGGTGCATACGCCAACGACGGGCCGACACAGAGGTCGGCCCCTACGGCGTGTCACGTAGGTTGTCTGTAGGGGCGGACCTCTGTGTCCGCCCGCTCGACGACCACCGCACCCACAATACTTACCCTCGTCCCTCCCCTCCCCCGCTTTCCCCATCTCCCGCTCCAAGTGTGGAAAATTTCTCGCTTTATTTAAATCTGTAATATTTCATCAAATTATTACAGAACGTTTTACCCGTCTCCAGCCGCTCACGGTGTCTCTTCCCCTATCTTGGGTCATTTTGGCCCCTGAAAACGGCTCCAGAGCGGTCAAGCCCGGAAACCCTTGGGCCCCAACGGTTTCCGGGGGCGGGTCATGGGGACGGAGCGCTTCCCTGTTTTTTCCGTGCGAAAAACAATGTTTTGATCGGAGACGATCCCTGCTATGAAAAAGTTTATCAACGAGTTCAAGACCTTCATCGCCCGGGGCAATGTGATGGACATGGCCGTCGGCGTCATCATCGGCGGCGCATTCAAGGCCATTGCTGACTCCCTCACCGCCGACATCATCATGCCCATCCTGGGCATCTTCACCAGCGAGGTGTCCTTTGCCGACCTGTCCGTCACCGTGGGCGGGGCGGTGATCACCTATGGCAACTTCATCAACGCCATCCTGAACTTCCTCATCATGGCCCTGGTGGTGTTCACCATGATAAAGGCCATCAACACCTTCCACGACAAGGCCGCCGCCCTGGCCAAGAAGAAGGAGGAGGAGGCCCCTGCCGCTCCCCCCGAGCCCTCCGCCCAGGAGAAGCTGCTCATGGAGATCCGCGACCTGCTGAAGGAGCAGAACAAGTAAGCCGCCGCCACGGAAAGGAGGCCCTATGGCCAAACCCAATTCTCAGCAAACACCCCAGCCTGACCGCCCTGACGACCTGAACCAGGACCAGCAGGAGCCCTATATCCCCGCCTCCCCGGTGAAGCGCACCATGGCCTGGATCGGCATCGTGTACATGGTCATCCTGCTGTGTCTGACCACCTTCTATTTTTACACCGGCAGGATGCTGGGCAACCTGGCCCCCCTGCTCACCGTGCCCGGGCTGATCGGCCTGGGGGCGCTGATTTTAGTCAGCTGGCACTCCACCGGCCACCCCCGCCGGGGGCTGGCCTTTGGGCTGAGCCTGCTGTGCTTCTGTCTGGCCGCCTTCACCCTGCCCATCGGCCTGCTGGGTCTGATGAGCAATTTTTGAGGTTATACTATGAAAGAACTGATCTCCTCCGGCCTGGAGGCCCTGGGGCTGACGGGCTCCGTCCCCCCTGACGCCGCAGAAAAATTAGCGGAATATGGCCGCCTGCTGCTGGAAAAAAACCAGGTGATGAACCTCACCGCCATCCGGGATGAGGCGGGGGTGGCCCGGCTGCACATGCTGGACTGCGCCGCCCTGCTCCCCTGCGCCGACCTGACCGGCGCCCGCACCCTGCTGGACGTGGGCACCGGGGCGGGCTTTCCCGGCCTGCCCCTGAAGATTTTGCTGCCCCAGTTAGATGTGACCTTGCTGGACAGCCTGAACAAGCGGGTGGACTGGCTGAATGAGGTCTCCGCCCAGCTGGGACTGACCGGCGTCCGGGCTATTCAAGGCCGGGCGGAGGAAAAGGCCCTGGAGAAGTCCATGCGGGACTCCTTCGACCTGGTCACCGCCCGGGCCGTGGCCGATCTGCGGCTTCTCAGCGAGCTGTGCCTGCCCTTTGTGAAGGTGGGGGGCCGCTTCCTGTCCATGAAGTCGGTGGACAGCGACCAGGAGCTGGACCAGGCCGCCCACGCCATCAAGCTGCTGGGCGGCAGAGTGCGGGACGTGAAGGACTACGCCATCCCCGGCGCAGACGTCACACACCGGCTGGTCATTGTGGAAAAGGTGGCCCCCACCCTGAAGGGCTACCCCCGCCGATGGGCCAAGATCCAAAAAGCGCCCCTGTGACGTGGGATTTTGTCCACATTTTTCCGCATTTTTGTGGAAAGTTCCCCTGGGTTTTTGGTTTTTCCCCGGCATTCGACAAATTTTTGTCTGAAAACCATTGACGCGAAACAGATTTGTGATACACTTTTATTTGGTGTGATAGGAGGTTTTTCATGGGTATCGTCATCGCCGTGGCTTCTGGCAAGGGAGGCACGGGCAAAACCTCCGTCACCGGCGGCGTGGCCGCCGCCCTGGCTATGGCCGGGCAGCGGGTATTGTGCATCGACATGGACATCGGTCTGCGGAATCTGGACATCTCCCTCGGCCTGAGCGACCGGGCCCTGATGGACTTTGCCGACGTGGCCCTGGGCCGCTGCACCCTGTCCCGGGCCGCCGTGCGCCACCCAGACCTGAAGGAGCTGTCTTTACTTACTGCTCCCATGTCCCTCCCCCCCAGCCTGAGCCCCTATCGGGTGCGCTCTATGCTGTCCGCCGCCCGGACGCTGTATGACTACATCCTCATCGACGCCCCCGCCGGACTGGGTCCCGGCTTTCAGTATGCCGTGTGCGGGGCGGACCGGGCCCTAGTGGTGGCCACCAACGACGCCTCCTCCCTGCGGGACGCCCAGCGGGTGGTGGCCGAGCTGGACTGGCTGCCCCAGGTCCATCTGGTGATGAACCGCATCCAGCCCAAGCTGCTGCGCAAGCTGCGCACCACCATCGACGACGCCATGAACACCGCCGGACTGCCCCTGATCGGGGTCATCCCCGAGGACGCCCAGGTCATGCTGTGCGCCAACCGGGGCATCCCCCTCACCAGCCAGGGCCGAAAGGGCGCGGCCATGGCCTGCCGAAACATCGCCTGGCGGCTGATGGGCCGCCGCGTCCCCATCATGCGCATCCGCTGAACGCCACATCACGCCGTCTATCACGATCAAGGAGGTTTCGCCACCATGAATATCGCCATTATGAGCCACACGAAAAAGCAAGACCTGATGGTGCAGTTCTGTACCGCCTATTGCGGGGTGCTGTCCAAGCATTCCGTCTGCGCCACAAACGCCACCGGACGCATGGTGGCCGACGCCACCGGCCTGCCCGTCCATCTGTTCCTGTCCCACGAACACGGGGGCATCGAGCAGATCGGCCAGCGCATCATCTATAACGAGATCGACATGGTCCTGTTCTTCAACTCCCCCCTGGACAACGAGATGGACAAGGACGTGCTGTATATCTCCCGCCTGTGCGACCAGCACTCCGTGCCCATGGCCACCAACGTGGCCACTGCCAAGCTGCTGATCCACGGCCTGGCCCGGGGCGACCTGGACTGGAGAGAGGTCATGAACCCCAACCGGGTGCCGTTCGCGCTGTGAGTTGAGTTTTTACCGGATCGTCCGGGCGGCCTTTGGCCGCCCGCGGTAACTGTTGCGCCAACGGCGGGCGGACACGGAGGTCCGCCCCTACGGCGTGTTTTCGATCTCTCTTGTAGGGGCGGACCTCCGTGTCCGCCCGTTTCCTCTGCTTTCAATTTATAATCTACTGTATTAAAGTCACTTTTTGCCCTGATTCCCTTGACTTTTTTCTCATTTCGAGTTAGGATACCACCATCCACCGCAATGACGGCGCATGAGTAAGCGAAACACCCCCCGACAGAGAGCGGCCCCTTGGTTGAGAGGGCCGCAGGGGAAGGAGCCGCCCAAGACAGCGCCAGCAGCGGGCCTGGAGACAGGCGCGGTTCTCCCCTTCCGCACAAAAAGGGCCAAAGGGACGCACTTTGCGTCTGAAATTGGGTGGCACCACGAAGCGTTTGTGCGCTCTCGTCCCAATCCAAGGGGACGTAGAGCGCGTTTTTTTACCCTTTTACCCCGAGCACGCCGCTCCTGCCCCCGCTATCCAGTTCTGAAAGGAGTTGTTTTTGATGTTCCGGCCCCAAAAACTTCGCCATGCCCGCCGGGGATACGGCCAGTATCACAAGCACCACCTTCCCCCCAGGGAAGGATAATTGTAATGCCGGGCCCACGGCCCCACGGGAACACACCAAAACACAACTTCATCACAGAAAGGATTTTTGACTTATGAGTAAGGTTCAGCCCCGGACCCTGTCCGGTTTTATGGAATTGATGCCCGCCCGCCAGATCCAGTTTGACCGCATGATGGCCGTCCTCCGGGAGTCCTATTCCCTGTACGGCTTCACCCCCCTGGACACCCCCATCATCGAGGCCAGCGAGGTGTTGCTGGCCAAGGGCGGCGGCGAGACGGAGAAGCAGATCTATCGCTTTCAGAAGGGCGACTCCGACCTGTCCCTGCGCTTTGACCTGACCGTCCCCCTGGCCAAGTATGTGGCCCAGTACAGCAACCAGCTGGCCTTCCCCTTCCGCCGCTTCCAGATCGGCAAGGTCTATCGCGGCGAGCGGGCCCAGCGCGGCCGCTTCCGCGAGTTCTATCAGGCTGATATCGACGTCATCGGCGACGGCAAGCTGGACATCTCCAACGACGCGGAGATCCCCGCCATCATCTATCGCACCTTTACCGCCATGGGCCTGAAGCGCTTCCAGATCCGGGTGAACAACCGCAAAGTTCTGAACGGCTTCTATGCCATGCTGGACCTGACCCACGAGTCCGGGGCCATCATGCGCACCGTGGACAAGCTGGACAAGATCGGCGCGGCCCAGGTGAAGGAGCTGCTCATGTCCGAGGAGATCGGCCTGACCGCCGACCAGGCCGGTGAGATCATGCGCTTTATCGCCATCGACGGCAGCAATGAAGAGGTCCTCCAGGCCCTGGAGGGCTACCGCGGCCGTCACCCCCTGTTTGACGAGGGCCTGGACGAGCTGACCACCGTGGCCCGCTATCTGTCCGCCTTCGGCGTGCCCCAGGAGAACTTTAAGGTGGACCTGACCATCGCCCGTGGCCTGGATTACTACACCGGCACCGTGTACGAGACCACCATGCTGGATCACCCGGAGATCGGCTCCATCTGCTCCGGCGGACGGTATGACAACCTGGCCGAGTATTACACCGACAAGAAGCTGCCCGGCGTGGGCATTTCCATCGGCCTGACCCGCCTGTTCTTCGTGCTGGAGGGCCAGGGCTATCTCAACGACCAGCTGAACACCGCCCCCGCTGACGTGCTCATCCTGCCCATGACCGAGGACCTGAGCGCCGCCATCGCCCTGGCCACCCAGCTGCGCAACGCCGGGGTGCGCACCCAGCTCTATGGCGAGCAGAAGAAGTTCAAGCAGAAGATGTCCTATGCCGACAAGCTGGGCGTCCCCTATGTGATCTTCCTGGGCGAGGAGGAGATCTCCTCCGGCGTGGCCGCCGTGAAGAACATGCGCACCGGCGAGCAGGTGAAGCTCTCCCCCGACGAGGCCGTCAAGCTCATCCAGTCCGGTCTGGAGCAGCTGAACCAGGGCGCGCCTGTAGTCGACAAAGTGGTTGACAAGGAGTAAGTGATTTCCGCCGCCCCACCCTGGAAACCCGGGGCTGGAGCGGGGATTTTCTTGACTCTGTGTTATATATCCCCCCAATAATACGATTCGGAGTTGAAATTTCATGGATAACCTTCAGAATTTCCACCGCAGCCATTACTGCGGCGACCTGCGTCTGGCCGACGCGGGCAAGACCGTCTCCCTGTGCGGCTGGGTCCAGCGGCAGCGGGACCTGGGCGGTCTGATCTTTGTGGACCTGCGGGACCGCACCGGCCTCATCCAGCTGTCCTTTGACGACAGCACCCCCAAGGACATCTTTGACAAGGCCGCCTCCCTCCGCTCGGAGTATGTGGTGGCTGCCACCGGTCTGGTCCGGGAGCGCGAGTCCAAGACCGACAAGATCGCCACCGGCGACATCGAGATCTATGTCACCGAGCTGCGCCTGCTGGCCAAAGCGGAGACCCCTCCCTTTGAGATCGTGGAGCACTCCAAGGCCAACGACATGCTGCGCCTGAAGTATCGCTATCTGGATCTGCGCCGCCCGGAGATGCAGCAGGCCATCGCCACCCGGCACAAGATCACCAAGATCGCCCGGGACTACTTTGACGAGAACGGGTTCCTGGAGATCGAGACCCCCATCCTCACCAAGTCCACCCCCGAGGGCGCCCGGGACTATCTGGTGCCCAGCCGCGTCCACCCCGGCAAGTTCTACGCCCTGCCCCAGTCCCCCCAGCAGTATAAGCAGCTGCTGATGCTGTCCGGCTTTGACCGCTATTTCCAGATTGCCCGGTGCTTCCGGGACGAGGACCTGCGGGCTGACCGTCAGCCCGAGTTCACCCAGATCGACCTGGAGATGTCCTTCCTCAACGAGGACGAGATCATGTCTATTCAAGAGGGCTTCCTGAAGCGTGTCTTCAAGGAGATCCTGGACGTGGACGTGCAGACCCCCTTCCAGCGTATGCCCTGGCGGGAGGCCATGGACCGCTTCGGCTCTGACAAGCCCGACCTGCGCTTCGGCTTTGAGCTGAAGGACATCAGCGACATCGTGAAGGACTGCGGCTTCAAGGTCTTCTCCGGCCCTGTGGCCGCGGGCGGCAGCGTGCGGCTCATCAACATCGAGGGCGGCGCGGCTGCCTTCCCCCGGAAGAAGATCGACAAGCTGGGCGAGTTCGTCAAGACCTATAAGGCCAAGGGCCTGGCCTGGACCCGCCTGCACGAGGGCAGCACCACCTCCTCCTATGCCAAGTTCCTCACCGAGGAGGAGAACAAGGCCATCCTGGACCGGGCCGGCGCCAAGGACGGGGACCTGGTCCTGATCGTAGGCGACGAGAAGAACACCGTGGTGTGGGCCGCCCTGGGCGCGTTGCGCTGCGAGATCGCCAAGCAGCTGGGCATCCTGGACCCCAAGGACTTCCGCTTCCTGTGGGTCACCGAGTTCCCCATGTTCGAGTGGTCTGAGGAAGAGAACCGCTACATGGCCATGCACCACCCCTTCACCGCCCCCATGGTGGAGGACGAGGACAAGATCCTCACCGACAAGGCCAACTGCCGTGCCCGTGCCTATGACATCGTGCTCAACGGCGTGGAGCTGGGCGGCGGCTCCATCCGCATCAATACCCCCGAGATGCAGGAGAAGGCCTTCCAGGCCCTGGGCATCAGCGAGGAGGACATTCAGGAGCGCTTTGGCCACCTGGTCAACGCCTTCAAGTTCGGCGCACCCCCCCACGGCGGCCTGGCCTATGGCCTGGACCGGCTGTGCATGCTTATGGCCGGCGCCCCCTCCATCCGTGACGTCATCGCCTTCCCCAAGGTGCAGAACGCCTCTGACCTGATGATGGCCTGCCCCGACGTGGTGGACGACAAGCAGCTGGACGACCTGTCCATCGCCGTCACCCGCATGGAGCAGAGCGACCCCGAAGCCGAACAGTAAGTTCAAAACAGACCCCATTCGCCGGGGCGGGAATCGTCCCGCTCCGGCGGTTTTATTTTGGGGACGGATTGCCACGTCGCTTCGCTCCTCGCAATGACAAGCACACAGGCCTCTCGTAGGGGCGGCCTTCGTATTCTGTCATTGCGAGGAGGGCAACGCCCGACGCGGCAATCCGTATCCCCGTCCCAAACTCATCTCTCCTAACTCCTAACTCATCACTCACCGAGGTGTTATCTATGAAACTCGTTCAATTCTGGAAAGACAAAACTCCCGCTCTGGGTCTCCAGACCCCTCAGGGCATCATCGACGTGCAGGCGGAGGCCGCACGGCGGGGGGTGTCCGCTCCGGGGGATATGGCTCAGGCCATCGCCCTGGGGGATACTGGGCTGTCCCAGCTGGCTCCCCTGGCGGAGGGCGCTCAGTGCTTTGCTGACTCCCCCCTGGCCCCGGTGGTCACCCAGACCGGGCGTATCCTGTGCATCGGCCTGAACTATCGCCAGCACGCGAAAGAATGCGGCCTGCCCCTGCCCCCGGCTCCCGTGCCCTTCTGCAAGTTCTCCAACGCCCTGGCCGCCCACGGGGACGCCGTGAAGCTGATGCCCGACTATAAAGAATACGACTATGAGGCGGAGCTGGTGGTGGTCATGGGCCGCCCCGCCCGGGATGTGTCTGTGGACGAGGCCCTGGACTATGTCTACGGCTATACCTGCGGCGACGACCTGTCCACCCGGGACCTGCAATTTGCCCGGGGCGGCCAGTGGCTGCTGTCCAAGACCTTCGACGGCTTTGCCCCCATCGGCCCCTGTCTGGTGCCCGCCGGGGAGCTGGACCCCACCGCCCTGGACATCTCCAGCCAGGTAAACGGCCAGACCCGGCAGAGCTCCAACACCGGGGACATGATCTTCTCTGTGGCGCAGATCATCGCCGACCTGTCCCGCCACTTTACCCTGATGCCCGGGGACCTGATCTTCACCGGCACCCCCCAGGGGGTCATGCAGGGCTACCCCGCCGACCAGAAGGACTGGCTGAAGCCCGGGGACCGGGTGTCCGTCACCATCCAGGGCATCGGCACCCTGGAGAACACCTTCGTGTGATGCTGGACGGCATCATCATCGGGTGCATCTCCTTCGCCCTCATCGGCCTGTTCCACCCCATCGTCATCTGGAGCGAGTATCACTTCTCCAGCCGGTGCTGGCCCGCCTTTCTCTTGGCGGGGCTGGCCCTGCTGGCGGGGTCGGTCCTCGTCCGGCAGACCATCCCCTCCGCCGCCCTGGGGGTGGCGGGGATGAGCTGCCTGTGGAGCATTTTAGAGCTGAAGGAGCAGGAAAAACGGGTAGCCCGGGGCTGGTTTCCCAAAAAAGAGCGCAAAAAATCGACGTGAGAAAGCTCACGCCGATTTTTTTATGCTCAGGACAGGATCAGCATCAGCACGGGGATGGTGAAGAAGCAGCCCAGCATGGACAGGCAGGCCCCGGTGGCGGCGTATTCCTCGTCGGCCCCATAGGCCCCGGCCATCACCGTGATCTGGCTGACCACGGGCAGGGCGGACTCCACGATGAACACCCGCATGGCCAGGCCGGACACGCCCCCCAGCAGGCAGAAGGCCGCGCAGATCAGGGGGGAGACGATCAGCCGGATGACCAGCATGGTGGGCATACCCTGGAGAAAGCGCAAGTTCTTCAGCCCCACCTCGTAGACGATGTAGCCGCAGTAAATGAGGGCCAGGGGGGTGACGCTGCCGCTGATCTGGCTAGCAAAGCGCATCACCAGCTCCGGCGGGCGCAGCCCCAGCACCAGCAGCACGATGGACACGGCCATGCCCACGATGGGGGGCTTGCGCAGCATGTCCAGCATCCGGTGGGCCAGGCTGCCCCCCTTCCCCGGCTGGCTGCCCGCCCGCTCGATGAGCACCACGGCCAGAGACTGGGTGAAGATGGTGTTGGACAGGTAATAGACCATCACATAGGGGACGCACACCTCCCCAAACAGCTGGGTACACAGGGGCAGGCCCACGAACAGCACGTTGGACAGCCCCGCCATGGGCACGAACACCCCCCACCGGGACCGGGGCAGGCGCAGCAGGGTGGCCGCCAGGGCGCTGAGCAGCAGGGTGAGGACGATGCTGCTCACGGTGAAGACCATCATCTGCCCCGCCCGGGCCAGGTCCTCGTGCTTTAAATTGTTCAGCAGACCCACCAGACAGTTGCAGGGCACGGCGATGTTCACCACAAAGCGGCTGAGAAACTTCTTCTCCCCGCTGCCCATCCAGCCGAACACGCCCAGAAAATAGCCCACGGCCATCAGGGAAAACAGCAAAAACACGGCGGACACCGCGTTGAGAAATTCCGCCATTGGGACCCTTCTCTCTTTTTTAATGAAAAGCCTTCCCCCTGCCAGGGGGAAGGTGGCCCGCAGGGCCGGATGAGGGTGGGTTCCGTGGGTGCGGCGGTCATCGCGGGCCGACACAGAGGTCGGCCCCTACGAGAACCATCGTAACACGCCGTAGGGGCGGACCTCCGTGTCCGCCCGTCGATAGCAGATGCACCTCCGGGTGGTCCCCCTCATCCGTCATGGCTTCGCCATGCCACCTTCTCCCCTGCGGGGCGAAGGCTTATCTCAATTACTCCTCCCCCGGTCTTCCTCCGGGGGCTCCGGCGGGGCCGTTGCCCCGGCCCGGGCGGCGGCGACGGCGGCGGGGGCGGTTGGCGCCACCCTCCCGGTCCGGCTGGCCGGGCTGATTCTCTCTCCGCTCCTGCTGAGGCGCCTGCTGCCGGGCCTCCCCATTGCCCTCCTGGGGGCGGCGGGGCGGGCGGCGGCGGAACTCGGGCTTTTTGCCCTCTCCGGACGGCTCCTGGCGGGGGGGCCGCTGATCCTGCCGGGGCCGGTCCTGATTCTGGTTCTGGGGCCGGTCCTCCCCCTGGGGGCGGGGGCGGCGGGTGCGATTGCGCCGGGGCTTGGCGGGGCGCTCCTCCTGGTCGGGAGCGGCGGCATTCTCCGCCGGGCGGCGCAGCTCCTTGGCCGGGCGGCCGGGGAAGGCGTTCTCCAGGGCCACGGTGAGGGCATCGGCCTCCTTCTTGGCCTGGTCCTCCTCGGTGGGGCGGCGGAGCTTGGCCAGCTCCTCCAGGGGAGGCTGGACATAGTCGTCGGGCCGCTTGCCCTTTCCGTTGCGGATGACGCACAGCTCGCAGTTGTGATAGCACTTGGGGGTCTCGGGGGCGCTGTCCAGCCGGACCTGCACCGTCTGCCGCAGCAGGTTCACGCTGGACACGGTGCCCGCCCCATCGGGGGTCTCCACAAAGGACTCCTGCTTGGGAGCGTGCTTCACCAGGTCCTCATAGGCGTCCTGCTCATATTTCAGGCAGCACATCAGCCGCCCGCAGGCCCCGGAGATCTTGGTTGGGTTCAGGGACAGGTTCTGCGTCTTGGCCATTTTGATGGACACGGGCTGGAACTCGTCCAAGAACTGGGCGCAGCAGAAGGGCCGCCCGCAGATGCCCAAGCCGCCCAGCATCCGGGCCTCGTCCCGGACGCCGATCTGCCGCAGCTCGATGCGGGCGTGGATGGTCCCGGCCAGGTCCTTGACCAAGGCCCGGAAGTCCACCCGCCCGTCGGAGGTGAAGAAGAACAGGACCTTGTTCCCCTCGAAGCTATACTCCGCCTCCACCAGCTTCATGTCCAGCCCGTGCTGGGCGATCTTCTCCTGGCAGATGGCGAAGGCTTTTTTCTCCTTCTCCTTGTTCCGCTCCAGGGTCAGCTTGTCCTCCTTGGTGGCCTTGCGCACCACCGGGCGCAGGGGGGCCATCAGCTCGATCTCGTCGATCATGGAGTTTCCGTGGGTACAAAGGCCGTATTCCGTGCCCCGGGTGGTGTCCACAATGACGCCGTCCCCCACCTGGAACTGCTGGCCGTTGGGATTGAAATAATACTGCTTGCCGCCCTCTTTAAAGCGGACACTGATGATCTCTACCATTGCCTTCTCCTTTGGTCCGGTCTTGAAAAACGAAAAACTTTTTGATCCGCCTGCCGGGGCGGGGCCGGACGCCCCCTGTTTCCCGGCGGGTGGTTTTTCAGGAAAACATCCCCGCGCACAGCCACCCGGCCAGCTGGCCCGGATTGGCGTTGAGCTTAGCCGCCTGGCGCAGGGTGCGGACAAGCTCCATGCCCTTTACCAGCCTGCGGCGGTCTTTGGCCGCCACGCACCGGCGGCCCAGGCTCTCCTCCAGGGCCTCCAGCATGGGCAGTAAACTATCTTTTTGGTCCAGAGCCATGGAGGCCTGGAACAGCTCCAGCTCGCCGCCCCGCTCTATGGCCTCTGCCAGCGTCTCTACGGCGCTTTGCCACTGGGGGGTATCGTTACCCTCTAATTGGGCCACCGCCCGGCCCAGCACGCCCTGACAGCCTAAAGCGGCCTGTTCCCGCTCCTCCTCCGATTTTTGGGGGAAGCAGGCGGCCAGATAGCTCCGGCAGTCGTTCAGGGGCACGGGGGTCAGCTCCAGCTCCTCGCACCGGGAGCGCACCGTCTCCAGCACGCCGGAGCCGTTTTCCGCCAGGAGGAGAAAGGCGGCGTAGTCCGGCCCCTCCTCCAGCAGCTTGAGCATGGCGTTTTGGGCGGAGGCGTTCATCTGGTCGGCCCCTTCCAGCACATAGACCTTCCGCTGCCCCTCGTTGGGGCGGACATAGGCGTCTGACCGGAGAGACCGCACCTGGTCCACGGCGATGGGCTTGCCCTCGCCCCCGCCGGAAATAAAATTCACGTCTGGATGTACGCCGGCGAGCACCTTTTTGCAGGGCGGGCACTTATGGCAGGGGCGCTGTCCCGCCGGAGCGGTGCAGACCATGGCGGCGGCAAGCTCCTTTGCCAGGGTGTGCCGCCCGGAGCCCTTTGGCCCGGCGATGAGATAGGCGTGGGAGAGGCCCCGGCCCTCCTCCCGCTGGGACAGCTGCTGCTTCAAGCGCTCGTTCCCCGCCAAGGCAGGAAAGTCCATGGTCTCACCCCTTTTGTTTTCGGAATTTCCGCGATGTACCGCCGTCAACCCCTGACCACGGCCACGCTGGGGTTATTATACCCTATCCGGGCGAAATAAGAAAGTTCTTTTTTCCCGATCCGCTCCCCTGGGGCCACCACGGGGACGCCGGGGGGATAGGGGGCCAGCTGTCCAGCGGCGACGCGGCCCAGGCAGCCCTCCAGGGGCAGGGTCTCCATGGGGGCGAACAGGGCCTGTCTTGGTGAGAGCACCCGCTCCGGGGCGGGGGGCGCGGGGAGGGGCGGACAGGGGCCCATGTCGCGCTCCAGGGTCTCCAGGGCACGCTCCAGCCGGTCCAGATCCTCCTCCCGGTCCTGGGCGGTACAGATGAACACCACGTGGCCCCCGTCCTCCATCTCGGGGTAGATGCCCATGTCCTCCAGGGCCCGGGCAAAGGCGGGGCCGTTTTTCACTTTCACGGTGAGGCGGGTGGGGTCCCAGGGCAGATCTTTCCCATCGCCCGCTCCCACGCTGGGGAAGCGGCGGCGGAGTTGGGCCACCCGGCAGGCCACCCGGTCATACTCCTGCTTTCCCGGCCCCAGCAGCCATTCCCGGGCGGCGTCCAGGCTGGCCATCATGGGATAGGAGGGGCTGGAGCTGCCGTACAGGCTGGCCCGGCGGCGGACCAGCTCCGGGTCCACCCCCCGGGTGAGGAGCAGGGCGGACTGGCCCATGGCGGGCAGGGTCTTGTGGGCGGATACCACTACCCCGTCCGCCCCGGCAAAGGCGTCCAGCCCCAAGAAAGGCAGGTGGGCCCCGTGGGCCCCGTCCACCAGCAGCTTAGCCCCGTGGGCATGGGTAACCTGGGCAATAGCTGGAATATCCGATAGCGCTCCGGCATATGTGGGCGAGGTTATACAGACCGTTTTCGCATCCGGGGCATTTTCCAAGGCGGCGGCCACCTGCTCCGGGCCGAAGGGACCCACCAGATTCTCCTCCGCCAGCCAGGGCCGGGGGAGATAGACGGGGTCTAAGTCCAGCAGGGCCAGGGCGTTGAAGGCGGAGCGGTGGCAGCCCCGGTCCAGCAGCACCCGGCTGCCCGGGGGGCAGAACAGGGTCAGGCCGGTGAGCACCCCCATGGTGGAGCCGCCGGTGAGGAACTGGCAGTGGTCAAAGCCGAAGGCTTCGGCCCACAGGGCCTGGGCAGAGTCGAAAGGCTCCCCCGCCTCGTACAAATTCCCCGTGCCGGGGATCTCCGTCACGTCCAGGGGGGCCAGGGGGGCAAGCTCCGGGATAGGCAGCCAGCGGCCCTTGTGGCCTGGCATATGGAACCGGGCCGTCCGCCGGGCGGCATAGTCTTTCAGGGCGTCATAAAGGGGCGTGGACATGATGAAACCTCCTGACAAAAAGGCGGCGGGAGGAAGTTCCTCCCGCCGCCAAAAGCCTCGCAGAATCAAATTTTTACTTCTGCCCCGGGGCGTAGGCCACCACGGTGCGGCGGTTGGGCTCCACGCCGGTGGAGTAGGTGGTCACGTTGGGGTAATCCTGCAGGGCGGTGTGGATCACGTGGCGCTCGTAGGCGTTCATGGCCTCCAGGGTCATGTTCTTGCGATACTTGACCACTTTTCCGGCCACCTTCACCGCCAGACGCTGGAGGGACTCCTCCCGCTTGGCGCGATAGCCCTCGGCGTCGATGTGGATGCGCACCCGCTTGGACTGGCCGTGGTTGACGGCGTAGTTGGTCAGCTGCTGGATGGCGTCCAGGGTCTCGCCCCGGCGGCCAATGATGGCGCCCAGGTTCTGGCCCTGGAGGATGATCTTATAGCCGCCCTCGTCGGTGGCGAAGATCTCGGGGGTGGCCTCCACCTCCAGCCGCTCCAGCAGGCCGGTGAGGAAGGCGCTGATCTTCTGGGCCTTCTCGTCGTCAGGGGCGGCGGGGGTCAGGGTGACCTCCTTGTGGACGTGGACGGGCTTCTCCCCGCCGATGAGCACCTCGTCCCCCTCCTGAAGCTGGTTCTGCACGGGGCGGGGGCGGCGCTGCTCCCGGCGCTGGGGCCGGGTGGACTTAGAAGCGGGCTTCCAGGCCGTCTTGGCGGTGAGGATGGTCTCCTCCTCCACGGGCTGGGCGGGGGCCTCGGCCTCGGCCTTGACCTCAGGCTCGGCCTTCACTTCGGGCTTGGGCTGAACAGGCTGGGGCTTGGGGGCCTGGGGCTTTTTGACCTCGGCCTTCTTCTCCTGCTTGGGGGCGGAGGGCCGGGCCACGTCCCGCAGCTCCTGGAAGGGGTCCTTCATGGGCTTGGGGCTGCCGCCCTCCTGGTCCACCTCATAGCTGACGCGGACCTTGGCGGGGTTGCCGCCAAAGCCCAGGAAACCGGACTTGGCCCGCTCGATGACTTCGATGGACACGTCGTCCCGCTCCAGACCCAGCTGGAACAGGGCGGCGGAGATGGCGTCCTCCTCAGACCGTCCGGTGGTCTCGATCCATTTCACCATGGTCAGTTCTCCTCCTTCTGCTGCTCCTGCTCCGGCTGCTGGGCAGACTGCTCAGGGGCGGCGTTCTCTTCGGGGGCGGGAGCCTGGACAGGCTCCTGGACCTCGGGGGCGGGGGCCTCAGGCTTGTTCTCGGGCTTAGTCTCAGTCTCGGCCTGGGCCTGGGTCTTTTTGGCCTCCTGCTCGGCCTTCTCGGCGGCCTTGCGCTCCTTCTTGCTCATAGCCAGCTGGCCCAGCAGCAGGTTGGGGTCAGTGTAGTCGGTGACGGTGTAGCGGTTAGGGCTGTAGGAGCGGCCGCGGGCGTGGGCGCGGATGCCCTCCTTGCTGTCGTTGGGGTCCACGCCGGGCTCGGCGGGGTCGGCCTTGGGGAGCTTCTTTTTCTTGTTCTTCTTCTCCTCCTCGGCCCGGCGGGCGCGCTCCAGACGAGCTTCCTCCTTGCGGCGCTTCTCGTCCTCCTTGGCCTGGCGGGCCTGCTCCTCGGCGGCGACGCGGGCGGCCTCATAGTCCTTCTTCAGCAGCTTGGCGCAGATCAGCTCCTGGATCATGTTCACCAGATACTGGGCGATCCAGTAGATGGACAGACCGGCGGGCACGGTGAAGCCGATCCACAGGGACATGAGGGGCATGGTCCACAGCATGGTCTTGTTGGTGCGCTCCATCTGGTCGTTCTTGGGCTGGGCGCTGTTGATCTTGTTGGTGTCCATGCTCACCTTCATGGACAGGAAGGAGATGACGGTGGACACCAAAGGCAGGATGGTCAGGCCGATGCTGCTCCAGCTGAGACCGTTGGCCCAGAACTTCCAGGTGGGCACGCTGGCCAGGTTGATGCCCAGGAAGCTGAAGTCCATGGCGAAGACCTTAGAACCGGCCTCGCCCAGGGCGTCCTTCACGCTCTGGAGGACGGCGGGGTCGTTCATGGCCTCGGCCATATAGATCTGGGGATAGGCGCCGGTGTTGGCGATGCCGGTGATACCGGCCACGGTGTCGATCATGTCCTTGGGCACGTCCATCAGGTTGACCAGGGGCTCCCGGATGATGGCGTACAGGGCGATGAGCAGCACCAGGGGGATCATGGACCACAGGCAGCCGCCCATGGGGTTGACATGCTCCCGCTCATAGAGCTTCTGGACCTCCAGATTATAGCGCTCCCGGTCCTTGCCATACTGCTTTTGCAGCTGCTGCATCTTGCCGGAGAGCATGGTGGTCTGGATCATGCTCTTCTTGCTCTTCAGGGTCACAGGGAACAAAATGACCTTGATGACAATGGCGAACAGGATCAGGGCCAGGCCGTAGCTGTTCAAAAAGTTATAGAAAAACAGCAGCAGCCAGGAAAATGGCATTAAAATGTATTGCACGTTGAAACCTCCACAAGTTTAAAATGGGGGCAGCGCCGCGGTCTGTTCAGGGCACGGGGTCATACTGAACGGACCTCTGCCGGTGGAAGGGATGGCACCGCAGAACTCTCCGCAATGCCAGCCAGCCCCCCTTCACCGCGCCGTATTTCTCCACGGCCTCCAGGGCGTACTGGGAGCAGGTGGGGATAAAGCGGCAGCATGGGGGGCGCAGGGGGGACAGGTAGCGCCGATAGGCTCGGATCAGGGTGAGCAGCAGGGACTTCATCACGGCTTGTCCGCCTCTTTCTGCTCCTTCGCCTTTTGCTTTTTGGCGGGAGCGGGAGCGGGGGAACCGAGGGTCAGCCCCAGCTTGCGGGTGAGCTGGCGGAAGCTGCGCTCCAGATCGGCATAGCGGCCAAAGATGGCCCGGGTGCGGGCCACCACCACGATGTCGTATCCGGGCTGAAGCCCCGCCTCGTTGGTGCGATAGAGGGCGCGGATGCGGCGGCGGACAAAGTTGCGCTTGACGGCGTTGCCCAGCTTCACCCCGGTGGTGATGCCCAGGCGGCTGTAGTCCCGGCCCGTCTTGCGGCAATAGATGGCGAAATAGGGGGACACCGCGCTCTTCCCCCGGTTGTACAGGCGGCGGAACTCGTGGTTTTGCTTGAGCGAAACCGTATGCTGCATGAAAACTGCCTCCCAAATACCAAACGGGGGGACGCCTGCGGCCTCCCCAGTCATCTTCCAGTCCCAAAAAGCCCCGGAATGCACACATGGGGCGGGGGAATACTCCCACGCCCCTTTTGCGCAATTTATGGCTTTATGGCAACTGTGTCCTCTCGTCGCATCGCAAACAGCGATCCGACCCTTGTGCTGCGTTACCGATGCCGCTTGGATATCCCGGCGGATCAGTAAGACAGACGAGCGCGGCCCTTGGCGCGGCGGCGGGCCAGCACCTTGCGGCCGTTCTTGGTGGCCATACGCTTGCGGAAGCCGTGCTCCTTGGAACGCTGGCGCTTCTTGGGCTGATAGGTACGAAGCATGGGGGACACCTCCTCATCAGATTTCAAGCCGGCTCTCCCGGCCCAACAACAGCCCGTTTTACGGGGCTGCGGTCTGCGTGGTATCGGTCAGACTGACCGGCGTTCTGCCGCCGGAAAAGGGTACAAGAACCCCTCCTTTGCTCAGAACGCAAGATTCATTATAGACGATGAGCGGCGGCGCTGTCAACCGTATTTTTCGCCCCGGCGGGGAAATTTTTTTCTGTTTCCGCCCCCTGCACCACATCTAGTGGCCGCCCGGGTATCCGGCTACAATTTGTCCACAGGTCTTTCCACACATTTATATAAAAAATATTGCGATGTCCACAGCCTTCTGCTATAATGGTGGAGAAAAATTCTGCCCTTACAGGCCGCTTTCAGCGGCAGCTTTCTCAACGCCTTTTCCTTTTTTCCGGGGAAAGGCGCTTTGGAGGTTATGCCCTTTTGGCCCCGGTAAGGCGTTTTCCCAGCCCGATCTCTAACATCCAACGACCCGGCTTATGGCCGGACAGCCCCCGCAAGTTCAAAACCGTGAAGGAGGGTCCCCATGAACCTAGCCACAGACATCTGGGCCAAGGTGCTGGAGCTGATGCAGCCCGACATGACCACCACCACCATCCACACCTGGTTCGACGACGCCACCGCCGTCGCCCTGGAGGAGGACCGCTTCGTCCTCTACTCCCCCACCCGCTTCAAACGGGACATCATCGCCACCCGGTATGTTCCCTTCATCCAAAAAGCCCTCCACGAGCTGTTCTCCACCGACTTCGACGTGGCAGTCCTCACCGAGGGCGAGCTGGACACCTATCAGCAGCCCGCCAAGAGCAGCTTTCTCCCCGGCACGGAGGAGTATACCTTCGAGCGGTTCGTGGTGGGCTCGTCCAACAAATTTGCCCACGCCGCCGCCCGGGCGGTGGCCGACAACCCGGGCCACAGCTATAACCCCCTGTTCATCTATGGCGAGTCCGGCCTGGGCAAGACCCACCTGCTTTACGCCATCGCCCACACCATCCACGACAACCACCCGGACTATAAAGTGGTCTACATCAAGGGCGACACCTTCACCAACGAGCTGATCCAGGCCATCCGAGAGGGGCGCAACTCCGAATTCCGGGAGAAATACCGGGGGGCGGACGTGTTCCTCATGGACGACGTGCAGTTCATCGCCGGGCGGGACTCCACCCAGGAGGAGATGTTCCACACCTTCAATACCCTGTACGAGCTGAAAAAGCAGATCGTCTTCACCTCTGACCGCCCGCCCAAGGAGATGCTCCGCCTGGAGGACCGGCTGAAGACCCGGTTCGAGTGGGGCCTGCTGGCGGACATCCAGCCCCCCGACTATGAGACCCGCATGGCCATCATTAAAAACAAGGCCATCCGCATGGGGGTGGAGCTGCCCGAATTCCTGCTCCAGCTCATCGCCGAGAACATCACCGCCAACGTGCGGCAGATCGAGGGCACCGTGAACAAGATCATGGCCTATCAGGACCTGATGGGCGACTCCGTGGACAAGGAGACGGTGGTCCGGGCCGTGAAAGACATGTTCAAGGAGAAGTCGGACATCGTGCCCACGGCGGAGGTCATCATCGACGAGGTGTGCAAGTTCTATAACATCGAGCCCGCCGTGCTCAAGGGCCAGGGCCGGGCCAAAGACATCTCCATGGCCCGGCAGATCGCCATGTACCTCATCCGCCGGATGACCAACCTGTCTCTGAAGGAGATCGGCAAGGAGTTCGAGGGCCGGGACCACACCACCGTGCTCCACTCCATCGAGCGCATCGAGGATCTGTCCAAAAACGACCCGGAGAAGGCGGAGATCATCAAGGACATCACCGCCAACATCAATATCCGCTACGAATAAGCAGATACGGGTATATCCGGGCAGAATGAATATGCTTGCATAAATATTCAATCCATGCATCCGTATTCAGCAGGATTTCCTGCAAAACGGGCGTCTGGGGCGATCTCTTTTTTAAAATTTTTCCAAAAGTTGTCCACACTTGTTTGTGGAATGTTCGTGGACGGATGTGGAAAACTTTTTGACCGGATCGGTCCTGTGGAAAAGCCCAAATTTTTATCCCCACCCCCTGTGGACGGCCAAATCGTTGGCTCCCAGGGCTTTTCCCAGGTTTTCCACACTTTTTTTCTCTACGGCTATTGTTACTAAAATAATCCTATCCTCTCCTCTTGTTGCGGAGAGAAAGAAACTGGAGGCATCCCAATGAAATTCTCCTGCGAGAAGGCCCTGCTCTCCGCCGCGGTGTCCGTGGCGTCCCGGGCGGTGGCCGCAAAAAGTTCCATCCCCGCCATGGAGGGCATCCTCATCGAGGCGGGCAGCCAGCTGCGCCTCACCGGCTATAACTTAGAGACGGGCATCCAGGCCACCGTCCCCGCCGAGATCACCCAGCGGGGCTCTCTGGTCCTGTCCGCCCGGCTCTTCGGCGAGATTGTCCGCAAGATGGCCGACGACGTGGTGGTCTTCTCCGCCGAGGGCTATATGGTCAACATCAAGTGCGGCCTGTCCGAGTTCAATATCCTGGGCAGCGACCCGGAGGAGTTCCCCGAGCTGCCCACCGTGGACCAGCAGAACGCCCTCACCCTGCCCCAGCCCACCCTGCGCTCCATGATCGGCCAGACCCTGTTCGCCGTCAGCGACAACGAGAGCCGCCCGGTGCACACCGGCTCCCTCTTCGACGTGGAGGGGGACAGCCTCACCGTGGTGTCGGTGGACGGCTATCGCCTGGCCCTGCGGCGAGAGGCCGTGGCCGAGAAGAAGGGGGCCGACGCCTTCTCCTTTGTGGTCCCCGGCTCCGCCTTGAGCGAGGTGGAGAAGATCTGCTCCGGCGAGGAGGACGTCACCGTCATCCAGGGCGCCCGGCACATCCTGTTCCAGACCGGGGATATCGTGCTGGTCTGCCGCCGGCTGGAGGGGGAGTTCCTCCCCTATAAAAGCGCCATCCCCCGGAACAACCCCATCCACGTGGAATGCAGCGCCCGGGCACTGCTGAGCAGCATCGAGCGCGTCTCCCTTATCATCAGCGAAAAGCTCAAGTCCCCCCTGCGGTGCGTCTTCGGCAGCGGCATGGTGTCCATCACCACCAAGACCGCCATCGGGGACGCCGCCGACCAGTGCCCCATCGACGGCGACGGCCAGGAGCTGGAGATCGGCTTTAACAACAAATATCTCATGGACGCCCTGAAGGCCGCCCCCGCCGAGAAGCTCCGCCTGGAGTTCACCTCCGGCGTGGCCCCCTGCGTCATCCTCCCCGCCGAGGGCGAGGAGAACTTCATCTATATGGTCCTGCCCGTGAGATTGAAGGCAAATTAAATGATATTAAGTTAAATTTTAATTTGGTTATACGAAATGTATAGAAAAGCCTTCCCCTGGGGGAAGGTGCCCTCGAAGAGGGCGGATGAGGGGAAGGCCGAAGGGCTGTGAGCTGTTGCGTGGGAATCCTCCAGTCATCGCCTTGCGGCGATGCCAGCCCCCTTTGACAAGGGGGCCTATTGGTGCAGCACATCAGCCTCCCTTGTGAAAGGGAGGTGGCACGGCGAAGCCGTGACGGAAGGATTCCGTTCCCCCGTCCTAAGCCTTCCCCCTCCCAGGGGAAAGGTGGTCCCGAAGGGACCGGATGAGGGTGGGTATCGTGGGTGCGGTGGCCATCGCGGGCGGACACAGAGGTCCGCCCCTACAAAAGCCATCGTGACGCGCCGTAGGGGCGGACCTCTGTGTCCGCCCGCCGACAACGGATGCACCCCGTGGTCCCCCTCATCCGTCACGGGCTTGCGCCCGCGCTACCTTCCCCCAGGGGAAGGCAAAAACAAACCCAACCAGAAAGAGGCAGCTATGGAAACTGAACACGTTAAAATTCACACTGAATTCATCAAGCTCCAGGACCTTTTAAAATTTGCCGGGGCGGTGGAGACGGGGGGCGACGCCAAGCTCATCATCCAGGAGGGCCGGGTGGCGGTGAACGGCGAGACCTGCACCATGCGGGGCAAGAAGATGCGCCCGGGGGACAGCGCCGTCATTGACGGCGAGACGGCCCTGGTGGTGGAATGATCGTCCGCAGCCTGGCTCTGGAGGGCTTTCGCAATTACGAGGCCCTGCACGTAGACTTTCACCCCCAGGTGAACCTGATCTACGGGGACAACGCCCAGGGCAAGACCAACCTGCTGGAGGCCATCGCCTATCTGTCCTCCGCCCGGTCCCACCGGGCCCGGTATGACCGGGAGATGATCGGTATGGACCAGACCGCCGCCGACATCCGGGGGATCGTCGAGAGCCGGGGCCGCACCTTCACCGTGGAGGCCCAGCTGGCCCGGGGCCGCACCAGAAAGCTCTTCTCCAACGGGGTCCGGCTGAAAAACGCCGGGGAGCTGGCGGGGGTGCTGAACACGGTGCTGTTCTGCCCGGAGGACCTGTACCTCATCCGGGAGGGGGCCGCCGCCCGGCGGCGGTTTCTGGACAGCGCCATCTGCCAGCTCCGCCCCCGGTACGCCCAGGCCCTGGCGGAATATGGCCGATTGTACGAGCACAAGACCCGGATACTCCGGGACTGGAGCGAGCACCCATCCCTGCTGTCCGCTTTGGACGACTTTGACCTGCGCATGGCCCAGATGGGGGCCCTGCTCATCCACTATCGGGCCCACTTCGTCAAGCGGTTGCAGGAGGCGGCGCCCCCCATCCACCGGGACTTCTCCGGCGGTGGGGAGGAGCTGAGCCTGACCTATACCACCGTGTCCAACATCCCCGACCCCCTGGCCTCGCCAAAAGAGCTGCTGCCCCTGCTGCTGGACCACCAGGCCCGGCATAAACAGGCGGAGCTGGACAGCCGCCAGTGTCTCTCCGGCCCCCACAAGGACGACCTGCTGGTAGACATCAACGGCCTGTCCGCCAAGACATACGGCTCACAGGGCCAGACCCGCACCGCCGCCCTGTCCCTGAAGCTGGCTCAGCGGGAGATCTTTCAGGCGGAGACGGAGGAGTGGCCCGTGCTGCTGCTGGACGACGTGCTGTCTGAGCTGGACAGCCGCCGCCAGGCATTTATTTTGAACCGTATCCGGGGCGGACAGGTGTTTATCACCTGCTGCGAGGAGGAAAAATTAGAGGGGCTGGAGGGCGGCAAGGCCTTCCATGTCCAGGGCGGAAGCCTGATTTGACCGGAGTTAGGAGGAAACGCCGTGTATCTGCACTTGGGCCAGTCGGTGGTGGTGCCCCACCGGGAGATCCTGGGCATCTTCGACCTGGACAACGCCAGCTGGGCCTTTAAGACCCGGGAATTTCTGGAGCGGGCCGAGGCCGAGGGCCGGGCCGTGTGGGTGTGCGACGATCTGCCCCGGTCCTTTGTGCTGGTGGGCGGCCAGGGCGAAAAGCCGACCGTATATATCTCCCAGCTGTCCTCCGCCACCCTCCTCAGCCGGGCCGAGCGCAATTCCTTTGAGTAGAATACAGAAAACCCAGGAAAGTTGAGAGCGGAGAGGAAAGAAGCAGTTTTCTTCCCCCTCCCCTCTCAACCATTCCACGAGATCATTTACCGGAGGTAGTTATGTCAGAAGAATTGAACGAATTGAATTCCACCCAGGTGGAACACGAGTATGGCGGGTCGGAGATCCAGGTGCTGGAGGGCCTGGAGGCCGTCCGCAAGCGCCCGGGCATGTATATCGGCTCCACGTCCGAGTCCGGCCTGCACCACCTGGTCTATGAGATCGTGGACAACTCCATCGACGAGGCCCTGGCCGGTTACTGCACCAACATCACCGTGACCATCAACCCGGGCAACACCATCACCGTCATCGACAATGGCCGCGGCATCCCCGTGGACATCCAGCCCCAGACGGGCAAGCCCGCCCTGGAAGTCGTCTTCACCATCCTGCACGCCGGCGGCAAGTTCGGCGGCGGGGGTTATAAGGTCTCCGGCGGCCTCCACGGCGTGGGCGCGTCGGTGGTCAACGCCCTGTCCGAGTGGCTGGAGGTCCAGGTCCACAAAAACGGGAAGATCTATGAGATGAAGTTCTCCCGGGGCAAGATCACCCAGGAAATGAAGGTGGTGGGCCAGACGGACCGCACCGGCACCACCGTCACCTTCAAGCCCGACCCGGAGATGTTCGAGACCCTGGAGTATCAATACGAGACCCTGCACACCCGTATGCGGGAGGAGGCCTTCTTAAATGCCGGCCTGCGCATCCAGACGGTGGACCTGCGTCCCGGCCAGGAGCAGGAGGACGACATGTGCTATGAGGGCGGCATCCGGGAGTTCGTCTCCTGGATCAACCGGGACAAGGACGCCCTGCACGGGGACGTGATCTACATGTCCGGCTCCCGGGAGGACTCTATGGCCGAGGTGGCCATGCAGTATAACGACGGGTATAACGAGATGATGGTCTCCTTTGCCAACAACGTCCACACCCCCGAGGGCGGCATGCACGAGGAGGGCTTTAAGCGGGCCCTGACCAACGTGCTCAACGCCTATGGCCGGAAGATCAAGCTGCTCAAGGACGACGAGAAGGTCTCCGGCGAGGACTGCCGGGAGGGCCTGACCGTGGTCATCTCCGTCAAGCTCACCGAGGCCCAGTTCGAGGGCCAGACCAAGGCCAAGCTGGGCAACAGCGAGATGCGGGCCCTGGTCAATGCCATCGTCAGCGAGAAGCTGGAGACCTATCTGGAGGAGAACCCCGCCGTGGGCCGCACCATCCTGGACAAGGCCCTCACCGCTAACCGGGCCCGGGAGGCCGCCCGGAAGGCCCGGGAGTCCATCCGCCGCAAGACCGCCCTGGGCGGCGCGGCCATGCCCGACAAGCTGCGGGACTGCAACGAGAATAACCCCGAGCTCACCGAGCTCTACATCGTCGAGGGCGACTCCGCCGGCGGCTCGGCCACCCAGGGCCGTGACTCCCGCTTCCAGGCCATCCTCCCCCTGTGGGGCAAGATGCTCAACGTGGAGAAGGCCCGGGCAGACAAAGTTTATGGCAACGACAAGCTCCAGCCCGTGATCACCGCCCTGGGCGCGGGCATCGGCGAGGAGTTTGACCTGGCCAAGCTGCGCTATCACAAGGTGGTCATCATGGCCGATGCCGACGTGGACGGCGCCCACATCCGCACCTTGCTGCTCACCTTCTTCTTCCGCTTCATGCGGCCTTTGATCGAGGAGGGCTATGTCTATTCCGCCGTGCCCCCCCTCTATAAGCTGACCCGGGGCAAGACCACCCGGGTGGCCTTCTCCGACGAGGAGCGGGACCAGATCTCCGCCGAGATGCGGGGCGGCAACCCCAACGTGAAGATCGACATCAGCCGCTTTAAGGGCCTGGGCGAGATGAACCCCCACGAGCTGTGGGAGACCACCATGGACCCGGAAAAGCGCACCCTGCGCCGCATCGAACTCACCGACGCCGTAGCCGCCGACGCCACCTTCAACGTCCTGATGGGCGAAAAAGTGGAGCCGAGAAAAGAGTTCATCGAGCGGAACGCGAAGTATGCGGTGAATTTGGATTATTAAGAGAAGCGCTCATCGACGAGAATAAGGAGACAACCAAAGATGTCTAAAAAACCCCAATACGACCCCGAGGAGATCCGGTATCCCCAGCAGAAGATCGTCACCTCTCCTCTGGTCCCTGAGATGGAGAAATCCTATATCGAATATGCCATGTCCGTCATCGTGGGCCGGGCCCTGCCTGACGTGCGGGACGGCCTGAAGCCCGTCCACCGGCGCATTCTTTACGCCATGTACGAGGACAACCTGACCTCGGACAAGCCCTTTAAGAAGTCGGCCACCTGCGTGGGCGACGTGCTGGGCCGGTATCACCCCCACGGCGACGCGTCGGTGTACGACGCCCTGGTCCGTCTGGCCCAGGACTTCTCCATGCGCTACATGCTGGTGGACGGCCACGGCAACTTCGGCTCCGTGGATGGCGACCCCCCGGCCGCCTATCGTTACACCGAGGCCCGGCTGAGCAAGATCTCCGACGAGATGCTCCGGGACATCGAAAAGGACACGGTGGACTGGGACCCCAACTTTGACGAGAGCCGCAAGGAGCCCCGGGTGCTGCCCGCCCGCTTCCCCAACCTGCTGGTAAACGGCTCTTCCGGCATCGCCGTGGGCATGGCCACCAACATCCCCCCCCACAACCTGCGGGAGGTCATCAATGCCACCATCTGTGTGCTGGACGACCCGGAGTGTACCCTGGCCGACCTGATGGAGCACGTGAAGGGCCCCGACTTCCCCACTAAGGGGATCATCATGGGCCGCAGCGGCATCCGGGCCGCCTATGCCACCGGCCGTGGCCGCCTGATGGTCCGCGCCCGGCACGAGTTTGAGGAGTTCGGCAAGGACCGCACCCGCATCGTCATCACCGAGATCCCCTATCAGGTGAACAAGCGCCAGCTCATCAAGAACATGGCCGACCAGGTGGAGGACAAGCGGCTGGAGGGCATCTCCGACATCCGGGACGAGTCTGACCGGAACGGTATGCGCATCGTCATCGAGCTCAAGCGTGACGCTAACCCCCAGGTGGTGCTCAACCGCCTGTTCGCCCAGACCCAGCTTCAGACCACCTTCGCCATCAATATGCTGGCCCTGGTGGAGGTGGACGGCAAGCTCCAGCCCCGCATCCTGTCCCTGCGGCACATTCTGGACCAGTATATCGCCTATCAGGAGCAGGTCATCATCCGCCGCACCAAATATGACCTGCGCAAGGCCCAGGAGCGGGCCCACCTGCTGGAGGGTCTGCTGGTGGCCCAGGACAACATCGACGAGGTCATCCACATCATCCGCTCCGCCTATGATGACGCCAAGCAGCGCCTGATGGACCGCTTCGGCCTGGACGACGTGCAGGCCCAGGCCATCCTGGACATGCGCCTGAAGGCCCTTCAGGGTCTGGACCGGGAGAAGCTCCAGAGCGAGTATGACGAGCTGGAGAAGCGCATCGCCTATTTCCAGCGCCTGCTGGCCGACGAGGCCATGCTCCGGGGCGTTTTGAAGGACGAGCTCATCGCCATCCGGGACAAGTATGGCGATGACCGGGTCACCGAGATCCAGGACGTGGAGGACGAACTGGACATCGAGGACCTGATCGAGGAGGAGCAGTGCGTGTTCACCCTGACCCAGGCGGGCTATATCAAGCGCACCCCCGTCAGCGAGTATGCCGCCCAGTCCAAGGGCGGCCAGGGCCGCAAGGGCATCACCACCCGGGAGGAGGACTATGTGGTGGACGTGTTCACCGCCTCCACCCACGACTATCTGCTCTTCTTCACCGACACGGGCAAGGTCTATCGCAAGAAGGGGTATCAGATCCCCGAGAGCGGCAAGGCCGCCAAGGGCACCAACATCGTGAACATCCTCCAGGTGGAGCCGGGGGAGCGGGTCCAGACCATGATCCACTTCCGGGACTTCACTGAGGAGGAACTGTACCTGTTCATGGTCACCCGCCGGGGCACGGTGAAGCGCCTGGCGGTGTCTGCCCTGAAGAACATCCGGGCCAGCGGCATCCGGGCCCTGCGCCTGGACGAGGGGGACGCCCTCATCTCCGTGCTGGAGACCGACGGCGGCCAGGACGTGCTCATCGCCACCCACGACGGCCAGGCCATCCGCTTCCCCGAGGATAAGGTCCGGGCCATGGGCCGGGACGCCGTGGGCGTCCGGGGCATCCAGCTGCGGGACGGCGACTATGTGGTGGGCGCCGGTGTGGTCCAGCCGGGCCGCGCTGTGCTGGCCATCACCGAAAAGGGCTTTGGCAAGCGGACCGACCTGGAGGAGTATCGCATCACCAACCGGGGCGGTCTGGGCATCCGCAACTATATGGTCACCGACAAGACCGGCCCCGTTGTGGGCATCAAGGTGGTGGACGGCACCGAGGACCTGCTGCTGGTCACCCAGGCGGGCATCCTCATCCGCACCCACGTAGACGCCATCCGCATGGCGGGCCGCGCCACCCAGGGCGTCATCGTCATGCGCTTTAAGGAGGAGGGCGATCAGGTGATCGCCATGGCCCTGGCTGACCGGGAGGAGGACACTACCCCCGCCCCGGAGCAGGCCGCCGCTGAAGAGGAGTAAATTATGAGCCTTTCTTCCTTTGGAGACAATGGCCGAAACGGGGGAAAGAAACAACTCTCCCCCAACATGATCCTGCTGCTGGTGGGCATCTTTGTCATCTTGCCCATGTCCGGCCTGTTCGGCCTGCTGTGGACCGCCGTCGCCGCCGTGCTGCTGGTAAAGCAGGCGAAAAAAGAGGGGGCCGACGGAGACAAGCGCTCCGCCCCCCTGTCCCCCCGGCGAACGGAGACAAAAGGCCCCGCCCCGTTCGTATCCAAAGTCACCAAGCACACCTATCAGAGCGTCACCAGACCCGCCCCCCGCAAGCAGGAGCAGCATGACCACATCCAGTCCACCTGTCTGGGCCAGGCAGGCCGCCTGGAACAGCTGGAGACCCTGAGAAAAGCCGGGCTCTATACCAACGAGGAGTATCGGCAGAAGAAGGAAGAGATCTTGAGGGGGAAGTGAGGGGCACGCGGGCGGCCAAAGGCCGCCCCTACGAAATGCCACCGACATTTGGCGTAGGGGCGGCTATTAGCCGCCCGGGGTAGAATTGCCGGTCATCGACGGGCCGACACGGAGGTCGGCCCCTACGGCGAGTTACGATGGCTTTTGTAGGGGCGGACCTCTGTGTCCGCCCACCGTTGGCGCACGGGTATCGCGGGCGGATGATATCCGCCCCTACACCGGGCCACCGATACCCCACCACGCACCAGGAGAACACCAACATGAAAACTGTCACCATCTACACCGACGGGGCCTGTTCGGGCAACCCGGGGCCTGGGGGGTGGGGGGCCATTCTGATGTACGGCCCCCACACCAAGGAGCTGTCCGGGGGCGAGGCCCAGACCACCAACAACCGCATGGAGCTCACCGGGGTGATCTCCGCCCTGGCCCTTTTGAAGGAGCCCTGCCGGGTGGAGCTGTACTCCGACTCTAAATACGTCATCGACGGCCTGGGCAAGGGCTGGGCCAAGGGATGGCGGGCCAGGGGCTGGGTGAAGAGCGACAAAAAGCCCGCTCTGAACCCCGACCTGTGGGGCCGCCTGCTGGACCTGTGTGAGGAGCACGACGTACACCTCCACTGGGTGAAGGGCCACGCGGAGAACCAGTACAACAACCGCTGCGACCAGCTGGCCGTGGCACAGAGCCAGAAATATAAATAAGACCGGGCGCGGAAAAGCGAGCATTTTCCGCGCCCTTTAAAAAATTTCCACTGTGCCTCCCTTGTCAAAGGGAGGTGGCACGGGCGCAGCCCGTGACGGAAGGATTCCGACCACAGGAAAGCGATCCTGAAAACGGAATCCCTCAGTCATCGCCTGCGGCGATGACAGCCCCCTTTCACAAGGGGGCCTGAAAAGCTATTTTGCAAGGAGGAAACCCCCATGAACGAATTCAAAGGCAGCCAGGACTATGTGGCCTCGGAGGAGCTGATGCGCTCGGTGAACATCGCCATGGTGCTGCAAAAGCCCCTGCTCATCAAGGGCGAGCCGGGCACCGGCAAGACCATGCTGGCCGAGGCCATCGCCGCCGCCCTGAACAAAAAGCTGCTCATCTGGAACATCAAGTCCACCACCAAGGCCCAGGACGGCCTGTATGTCTATGACGTGGTGCAGCGGCTGTATGACAGCCAGTTCGGCGGCCAGGGCGTGGACAACATCGAAAAATACGTGAAGCTGGGCAAGCTGGGCGAGGCCTTCACCGCCGACGAGCAGGTGATCCTCCTCATCGACGAGATCGACAAGGCCGATCTGGAGTTCCCCAACGACCTGCTGTGGGAGCTGGACCGCATGGAGTTCCACATCCCGGAGACAGGCCGCACCGTCACCGCCAAGCACCGCCCGGTGGTCATCATCACCTCCAACGCGGAGAAGGAGCTGCCCGACGCCTTCCTGCGCCGGTGCGTCTTCCACTATATCGAGTTCCCGGACAAGGAGCTGATGGCCCAGATCGTCCGGGTCCACTTCCCCGACCTGGACGACAAGCTGCTCACGCAAGTCCTGGAGGCATTCTATAAAATTCGCCAGCTGCCCCAGATCAAGAAAAAGCCCTCCACCAGCGAGATCATCGACTGGATCCAGGCCCTGGTCCACGGGGGCGTGGACCCCCGCCGGGTGGTGAAGGAGGTGCCCTATCTGGGCGTGCTGCTGAAGAAGAACGAGGACATGGACGCCCTGCGGCGCAACTGGCGGTGAGCCTATGTTCGAGGATTTTCTCTATCTCCTCCGGGCCAGCGGCCTGAAAGTCTCGCTGACGGAGTGGATGTCCCTGATGGAGGCACTGGACAAGGGGCTCCACGGGTCCAGCTTCACCGGCTTTTACTATCTGTGCCGCTGTCTGCTGGTGAAGAGCGAGGCGGACTTTGACCGGTTTGACCGGGTGTTTCTGGAGTATTTCCGGGACGTGCCCTTCCAGCAGGAGGTGTCCCAGGAGCTGATGGACTGGCTAAACCGGCCCGACGTGCTGAATGACTATGCCAACTGGGACGAGGAGCAGGCCCTGAAGAACATGGGCCTGTCCGAAGAAGAGATCGAGCGGATGCTGAAGGAGCGCATGCAGGAGCAGAACGAGGAGCACAACGGGGGCAATTACTGGGTGGGCACCCACGGCATGTCCACCTTCGGAAACTCCGGCCTGTCCCCCAAGGGCATCCGGGTGGGGGGACAGTCCATGTACCACCGGGCCTTTCGGGTGGCGGGGGAGCGGAAATTTAGGGACTTCCGCCGGGACAATACCCTGGACACCCGCCAGTTCCAGGTGGCCCTCCGCCGCCTGCGGCAGTTCTCCGGCCTGGTGGACCTGCCCCCTACCGAATTCGACGTGGACAACACCATCAAGGACACCGCCGACCAGGGCGGCGTGCTCCAGGTGCGCTATAAGCGCCCACGGGAGAACACGGTGAAGGTGCTGCTGCTCATGGACTCCGGCGGCTCCATGGACTACTACAGCCAGCTGTGCTCCTCCCTGTTCCAGGCGGTGAGCAAGTCGGGGCACTTCAAAGATCTGAAAGTCTTTTATTTTCACAACTGCGTCTATGGCCGCCTGTATAAGGACCCCATGCTCTGGACCAGGGAGTCGGTGCTGACCGACTGGGTGCTGTCCAACCTGCCCGGGGACTGGAAGGTCATCTTTGTGGGGGACGCCCAGATGGCCCCCTACGAGCTGCTGGGGGGCTATTATGGCCGGAACAACACCGGCGACGGCCCCCAGTGCGGCCTGGACTGGCTCAAGCGCTTTAAAAGCCGCTACACCAACGTGGTCTGGCTCAACCCCAGCGAGCGCCCCGTGTGGGGCGACTACTGGACCCAGACCTACGACGCCATCGCCCGGGTCTTCCCCATGTTCCCCCTCACCGTGGAGGGCCTGGAGGAGGCCATGAAGAAACTGCTGGCGAGGTGAGGGGAAAACCCCTCAGTCGCCTGCGGCGCCAGCTCCCCTTTCAGGGGAGCCTAAGAGCCTTCCCCTGGGGGAAGGTGCCCCAGTGCGCACACTGGGGCGGATGAGGGGAACGCTGAAGGGCTGGAAATTTTCCCGACGGAATCCCCCCGCCGCTTCGCGGCCCTCCCCCCTTTAACAAGGGGGGCTGCTGTTACGTACCATTAGGCCCCCTTGTCAAAGGGGGCTGGCATCGCCGCAGGCGATGACTGGAGGATTCCGCCGAAAATGCGGCGGCCATCGCGGGCGGACACAGTACCCGCAAGGGGTATGCCGCATCCGTAAGGCTCCTTCGTCGCCAACGGCTGCGCAAAGGTCCGCCCCTACGAGAGCCATCGTAGCCTGGTGTAGGGGCCGACCTCCGCGTCGGCCCGCCGATAACGGATGCACCCCCGTGGTCCCCTCATCCGTCACGGGCTGCGCAGTCGTTGGCAGCTTTGCTGCCTTACGAATGCGGCGTACCCCTTGCGGGTGCTTGCGCCAGCGCCACCTTCCCCCAGGGGAAGGCAAACAGAAACCCCCGCTGGAAATGCGAATTTCCAGCGGGGGTCGTGTTATTTCTGAACTTTTTGCTTAGTAAGCCAGCTTCTCCTCCAGCCAGCTCTTCAGCTGGTCGATGGGGACGCGGACCTGCTCCATGGTGTCGCGGTCGCGGATGGTGACGGCGTTGTCGGCGGGGGTCTTGTCGTCGCCCACGGTCTCGAAGTCCACGGTGATGCAGTAGGGGGTGCCGATCTCGTCCTGGCGGCGATAGCGCTTGCCGATGGAGCCGGCGTCGTCGTAGTCCACCATGAAATACTTGGACAGCATCTGCTGGATCTCGCGGCCCTTCTCGCCCAGCTTCTTGCTCAGGGGCAGCACGGCGCACTTATAGGGGGCCAGGGCGGGGTGCAGGCGCAGCACGGTGCGCACGTCGTTCTTCTCGGCGTCCACCACTTCCTCGTCATAGGCGTCCACCAGGAAGGCCAGGGTCACGCGGTCAGCGCCCAGGGAGGGCTCGATGACATAGGGGATATAGTGCTCGTTGGCCTCCTGATCGAAATAGGACATGTCCTTGCCAGAGGTCTTCTGGTGGGCGGTCAGGTCAAAGTTGGTCCGGCTGGCCACGCCCCACAGCTCGCCCCAGCCGAAGGGGAAGACGAACTCGAAGTCGGTGGTGGCGTTGGAATAGTGGCTGAGCTCCTCGGGGTCGTGGTCGCGGAGGCGCAGATTCTCGTCCTTCATGTTCAGGTCCAGCAGCCACTGGTGGCAGAACTGCTTCCAGTAGGCGAACCACTCAAGCTCCGTGCCGGGCTTGCAGAAGAACTCCAGCTCCATCTGCTCGAACTCACGGGTGCGGAAGGTGAAGTTGCCCGGGGTGATCTCGTTGCGGAAGGACTTGCCCACCTGACACACGCCGAAGGGCAGCTTGCGCCGGGTGGTGCGCTGCACGTTCTGGAAGTTGACGAAGATGCCCTGGGCGGTCTCGGGCCGGAGGTAGACGGTGTTCTTGGCGTCCTCGGTCACGCCCTGGAAGGTCTTGAACATCAGGTTGAACTGGCGGATGTCGGTCCAGTTGAACTTGCCGCAGGAGGGGCAGACGATCTGGTGCTCGTCGATGAACTCCTTCATCTGGGTCTGGCTCATGGCGTCCACGCTGTGGCCCAGGTCGAACTTGTTCTCCTGGCACCAGTCTTCGATCACTTTATCGGCGCGGAAGCGCTCCTTGCACTCCTTGCAGTCCATCAGGGGGTCGGAGAAGCCGCCCACGTGGCCGGAGGCCACCCAAACCTGGGGGTTCATCAGAATGGCGGCGTCCAGACCCACGTTATAGGGGTTCTCCTGGACGAACTTCTTCCACCAGGCCTTCTTCACGTTGTTCTTCAGCTCCACGCCCAGGGGGCCGTAGTCCCAGGTGTTGGCCAGGCCGCCGTAGATCTCGCTGCCGGAGAAGATGAAGCCGCGGCCCTTACACAGGGCGACGATCTTTTCCATGGTCTTTTCGGTGTTCTTCATGGGGATCAAACTCCTTCTGTCTTGATTTTGTTGTGACTCAGGGCAGAAAAAAACGCCCCGAGCCCAGGTAAGGCTCAGGGCGAACATAAACAATGTCCGTGGTTCCACCTGAATTCGCGCCTGGCTGGCGCGCACTCTCCTCCCGGTAACGGCGGGGACCGGCGGGCCATTTCCTGCCCGCGCTCCAGAAGTGCCTTCCCGCCGCGCCATCGAAGGGCTTTCACCGTCCGCCCTCTCTCTGCGTCCCGGACGCGGGGTACTGTTCTCTGTCGTTGCTGTTACCGGACATTTTATTACAGAACCGGGCCGGTGTCAAGGGGCGGATAGATGATTATAAAGAAGACAAAGGCAAAAGCCTTCCCCCAGGGGAAGGCTTTAAGCCGTAAATGCCCGCCCCCGCACTTGTGTTTTTTCGGGTGCCATGATAAAATAATTACTTAACTTAAATGAACACGAAGAAAGCGCCGGAACGGAGGACAATACTTTATGGAACGAAAGACCACCCAGATATCCCAGGCGGAGGTGGAGCGCCAGCTGGCCCTGTGCGACGACATCTGCCGGGTGACCGGGCAGTGGGCGGACAAGCCCCTGGCCCTGGTGGACACCTATGGCTGCCAGCAGAACGAGGCCGATTCAGAGCGCATCCGGGGCTATCTGGAGCGGATGGGCTTTGGTTTTACCGATGACCCGGAGCAGGCCCGTATCATCGTCATCAACACCTGCGCCATCCGGGAGCACGCCGAGCAGCGGGTGTTCGGCAACGTGGGCGCCCTGGTCCACACCAAGCGCCGCCACCCGGAGCAGCTCATCTGCCTGTGCGGCTGCATGGTGCAGGAGAAGCACGTGGCTGAGAAGATCCGCCAGTCCTATCGCCACGTGGACCTAGTCTTCGGCCCCCAGGCCCTTTGGAAGTTTCCGGAGATGGTCCACACCCTGCTTACCCAGCGGGGGCGCATCTTCTCTGTGGCCGACGAGGCCGGTTCCATTGCCGAGGGCATCCCCACCGTCCGCCAGGACGGCATCAAGGCCTGGGTGTCCATCATGTATGGCTGCAACAACTTCTGCACCTATTGCATCGTGCCCTATGTCCGGGGCCGGGAGCGCTCCCGGGCGCCGGAGGACATCCTGAACGAGGTGCGGGGCCTGGTAGAGCAGGGCTATAAAGACATCACCCTGCTGGGTCAGAACGTGAACTCCTATGGCAAGGACCTGCCCGAGCCCATGGACTTCTCTGACCTGCTGTCCGCTGTCAACGACATCCCCGGAGATTTTCTCATCCGATTCATGACCTCTCACCCCAAGGACGCCACCCACAAGCTGTTTGAGACCATGGCCCGGTGCGAAAAAGTGGCCCCCGTCCTCCACCTGCCCTTCCAGGCGGGGAACGACCGCATCCTGAAGGTGATGAACCGCCGCCACACCCGGGAGCAGTATCTGGACAAGATCCGGGACCTGAAGCGCCTGATCCCCGACATCGTCCTCACCTCTGACATCATCGTGGGCTTCCCCGGGGAGACCACGGAAGAGTTTGAAGACACCCTGAAGGTGCTGGAGGAGGTGCGCTTCGACGCCCTGTTCACCTTCATCTACTCCCCCCGGGTGGGCACCCCCGCCGCCAGCATGGACGACCCCATGTCCCGGGAGGAGAAGCTGGCCAACTTCAACCGCCTCACCGCCCTGCAGGACGCCATTTCCGAGGAAAAGCACGCCGCCTACATCGGAAAGACGGTGCGCTGCCTGGTGGACGGCCTGAGCGACGACAGCCGCTATGATTTGACCGCCCGCACCCCCGGCAACCGCCTGGTCCGGGTGGTGGGCGACAAGTCCGCCTTGGGACAGTTCAAAGAAGTAAAGATCACCGGGGCCAACAAATGGTCCCTGTTTGGGGAGCTGGAGTAAAGACGCGATATAAAGCCTTCCCCCTGGGAGGGGGAAGGCTTTTGACCCCGTCCAAAACTCCTACCTCATCCCTCCTACCTCCTAACTCACAGAAAGCCGGTGTACTATGGCAGAGATCACCCCCATGATGCAGCAATATCTGGACATCAAGGCCCAGAACCCCGATTCCATTCTGTTTTTCCGCCTGGGGGATTTTTACGAGATGTTCAACGAGGACGCCAAGCTGGTGTCCAAGGAGCTGGACCTGACCCTGACCACCCGGGACCGGAACAAGCCCCCGGAGGAGCGCACCCCCATGTGCGGCGTGCCCTATCACTCCTGCGAGGGCTATATCGCCCGGCTCATCGCCAAGGGCTATAAAGTGGCCATCTGCGAGCAGACGGAGGACCCGGCCCTGGCCAAGGGCCTGGTGGACCGGGACATCATCCGGGTGGTCACCCCGGGGACGGTCATCTCCTCCTCCATGCTGGAGGACAGCAAGAATAACTATCTCTGCGCCGTCTACGCCGACTCGGCCCGGTATGGCCTGTGCCTGTGCGACCTGTCCACCGGCGAGGTGTATGCCACCGCCTTCCCCGCCGGGGGGGAGAATCTGGACCACCTGAAAAACGAGCTGGCCCGGTTCCACCCGGCGGAGGCCCTGCTGTCCGCGGGAGCCTGGGAGGTGGACGGCCTGCGGGACTTTTTGAAGGAGCGGCTGGACTGCCCCTGTGAAAACGGGGGGGAGGGCCGGTTCCGCCCCGACGTGGCCCGGGCCCTGGCGGAGAAGCAGTTCCAGTCTGGATTAGACGGCCTGGGAGCGGGAGAGGAGGCCGCCGTGCAGGCGGCGGGGGCCCTGTTGTCCTATCTGTACGAGACCCAAAAGACCGACCTGAGCCACATCGCCCACTTCACCTACTATACCACGGGGCAGTTCATGGAGCTGGACCTCACCGCCCGCCAGACCCTGGAGCTCACCGCCACCATGCGGGGCAAGGAGAAGAAGGGCAGCCTGCTGTGGGTGCTGGACAAGACCCGCACGGCCATGGGCGGGCGGCTGATCCGGGGCTGGCTGGAGCGGCCCCTTCTGTCCCCCGTCCAGATCTCCCGGCGGCAGCAGGCGGTGGGCGATTTAGTGGAGAACAGCATCACCCGCCAGGAGCTGTCCGCCGCCCTGCGGGAGGTGACGGATCTGGAGCGGCTCATTGGCCGGGTGGTCTATGGCTCCGCCGGGGGCCGGGACCTGGCCGCCCTGAATACCGGCCTGGGCAAGCTGCCCCACATCCGGGAGCTGCTCGCCCCCTGCCCCTCCGCCCTGCTCCAGTCCCTGGGGCAGCAGCTGGACGACCTGCCCCAGCTGCGGGACCTGCTGACCCGTGCCCTGGTGGACGAGCCACCCTTCTCCGTGCGGGAGGGCGGCTTCATCCGGGACGGCTTTGACGGCGAGGTGGACCGGCAGAGGAATATTCTCAACCACTCCGCCGAGCTGCTGGCCCAGCTGGAGACGGACACCAAAGAGCAGACCGGCATCAAAAACATGAAGATCAAGTCCAACAAAGTGTTTGGATACTACATCGAGGTAGCCAAGTCCCAGATCGACCTGGTTCCCGACAGCTGGACCCGGAAGCAGACCACGGTGAACGCCGAGCGGTATATCTCCCAGGAGCTGAAGGAACTGGAGCACGCCATTATGTCCGCCCAGGACACGGTGACCGCGTTGGAGTATCAGCTGTTCTGCCAACTGAAGGACCAGGTGTGCCAGCAGGTGGCGGCCATCCAGGCCTCCGCCGGGGCGGTGGCCCAGGTGGACGTGCTGAACTCCTTTGCCACGGTGGCGGCGGATAACCGCTATTGTATGCCCCAGGTGGACGACTCCGACGCCCTGACCATCACCCAGGGGCGGCACCCGGTGGTGGAGAAAGTCCTGAAAGGGGTCCCCTTCGTCCCCAACGACACCCACATGGACCGGGGGGAGGACCGGTGCGCCATCATCACCGGCCCCAACATGGCGGGCAAGTCCACCTATATGCGCCAGGTGGCCCTCATTGTCCTGATGGCGCAGATGGGCTCCTTCGTCCCCGCCCAGTCGGCCCACATCGGCGTGGTGGACCGGGTGTTCACCCGCATCGGGGCCAGCGACGACCTGGCGGCGGGCCAGTCCACCTTTATGGTGGAGATGACCGAGGTGGCCGCCCTGCTGAAAAGCGCCACCCGCCGCTCCCTGCTCATTCTGGACGAGATCGGACGGGGCACCAGCACCTATGACGGCATGTCCATCGCCCGGGCGGTGCTGGAATACTGCGCCGACCCCAAGCGCCTGGGGGCCAAGACCCTGTTCGCCACCCACTATCACGAACTGACCGTGCTGGAGGGCCGCATCCCCGGGGTGAAGAACTATCACATCGCCGCAAAAAAGAAGGGGGCGGACGTGATCTTCCTGCGGAAAATTCTACGGGGCGGCGCGGACCAGAGCTATGGCATCGAGGTGGCCCGCCTGGCCGGGGTGCCCGAGGGGGTCATCCGCCGGGCCAGAGAGATCCTGACCGAGCTGGAAGGCGGCCAGGGGACCCATCCCCAGCCGGCCCAGGCGCCGGAGGACGACCAGTTCTCCATGGCCGACCTGGGCAGCCGGGCGGTATTAGACCGCCTGGAGCAGACCGACGTGAACGCCCTCTCCCCCATCCAGGCGCTGAATCTGTTAGACGAGTTGAAGCGGATGCTGGAGGGGTGAACCGCCGTAGGGGCCGACCTCCGCGTCGGCCCGTCGACAACAGATGCACCCCGCAGATGCATTGACCTCAAAACAAACAGCATAAACAAAATCAAAAAATACAAACCGTATTCAAAATTGACCCAAAAGGAGCCATTTATCATGCATCATGGAGAACTGATTTTGCGCCAGCCCCGAAAGGACGAACTGTATTGGATCTGCACCTTTGTGGTGAGTCTCATCCCCTGGGGCCTGTCCCGGGCCTATCTCACCCAGGAGACGGTGACCGCCGGCGTGCTGGCCACCCTGGCGGTGCTGGTGGCGGTGCGGGTGACGCTGCTGAAAAATTGGAATGTCCGCCGGGTGGCCTGGACAATGGATGACCGGGCCCTGGAGCTGGACGGCCGGACCATTTTGATCGGGGATATTCAGTCCGCCTTTCTCCGCCAACACACCATGACCCGGGGGGTGTGGACCCTGACCATCTGGACCAAGACCCCGCTGCGCCTGGCGGGGGTGGCCGTCGGGCCCCAGCGCCTGGCCTCCCTGCACAGTCTGCGGCAGCTGTCCGCCGCCCTGGACCAGGTCCGGGGCGTGGAGCCCCAGGTGTAAGAGAAGGGGTACATCATGCCTGAGATCGCAGTATTAGACCCGCATGTTGCCGATTTAATCGCCGCCGGCGAGGTGGTGGAGCGGCCCGCCAGCGCCGCCAAAGAGCTGATCGAAAACGCGGTGGACGCCGGAGCCTCCATCGTCACGGTGGAGATCGCCCACGGGGGCATGACCTTCCTCCGGGTGACGGACGACGGGGGCGGCATCCCCGCCGACCAGCTGAAGACCGCCTTTCTCCGCCACGCCACCAGCAAGCTCCACTCCGCCCGGGATTTAGAGGCCATCGGCACCCTGGGCTTTCGGGGCGAGGCTCTGGCCGCCATATGTGCCGTGTCCCGCATGGAGGTGCTCACCTGCACCGCCGACGCCCCCCTGGGGGCATCCCTGACGGTGGAGGGGGGCGTGCCCGGCCAGGTGGAGGAGGCGGGCTGTCCCCAGGGCACCACCATGGTGGTGCGGGACCTGTTCTATAACACCCCCGCCCGACAGAAGTTTTTGAAAAAGGACGCCGCCGAGGGGGCCGCCGTATTCGCCGTGGTGCAGAAGGCAGCCCTGTCCCACCCGGAGGTCTCCTTCCACTTCATCCGGGACGGCAAGCAGGAGCTGATGACCCCCGGGGACGGACAGCTGAAGTCCGCCGTCTACGCCGTACTGGGCCGGGAGCTGGCCCTTGGCTTCCGCCCGGTGCAGTCCGCCGGGGAGGACATGTCGGTCACCGGCTTTGTGTCTATGCCCGCCTGCTGCCGGGCCAGCCGGAACTGGCAGTTCTTCTTCGTCAATGGCCGCCCGGTGAAAAGCCCCCTGATGACCGCCGCCGTGGAGCAGGCCTATCAGAACCAGAAGATGGTGGGCAAGTTCCCCGGCTGCGTCCTCCACCTGGACATCCGCCGCAGCGCCGTGGACGTGAACGTCCACCCCGCCAAGAGCGAGGTGAAGTTCGGCAGCGAGCGCCAGGTGTTCTCCGCCGTGTACCACGCAGTCCTGTCCGCACTGGAGGCGGACCGCTCCCGGCCGCAAGTGGAGCTGAAGCCCAGGCCCATCCCCGGGGTGCGCTCCCTGGACCAGGTGACGGAGCACCAGCTGACCATCACCCCCCGCCCCGCCGCCAAGCCCGCCGGGACGATTAAGCCCGAACCCGCAGGGGCCGCCGATCTGAGACCCGTAGGGGCCGCTGTCCCCAGCGGCCCGTCTCAACCCCCGCGCCCGGCGATCCCCACGAGACCGGCCACGCCCCCCGTGAACCTGCGGGTCCAGGACAGCACCTATCGCCCCCTGACCCGGGTTTCCCCCGTTTCACCCGTGGCTGTGGAGAAAAAACCGGAGATCTCTGCCCCCACCCCCGTCTCCCCCGCCCAACCGGCGGCTTTTGCCACGGCAGAGAAGCCCCATGTGGAAAACCTAGAGCCGAAAGAACCCGAAAGACCTGTAGGGGCCGCTGTCCCCAGCGGCCCGTCGCCCGAACCCGAGCAGCCCCAGACCCCCGAAGACCTCCCCTGGCGCATGGTGGGCGAGGTGCTGCACACCTACATCGTGGTGGAGCAGGGGGACCGGGTGTTCTTCATCGACAAGCACGCCGCCCACGAGCGGATGAACTTTGACCGCATGAAGGCCCAGGGCTATGACCCCATGGCCCAGACCCTCCTCTCCCCCGTCCTGTGCCGCCTGCCCGCCGAGGAGCAGGAGGTGCTGCTGTCCCACCAGGAATTGCTGGGGCAGTTCGGCTTTGACGTGGACCAGCTGGGGGACGCCCTGGCAGTGCGCCAGGCCCCCTTCGACGTGGACGCCGGGGACATCGAGACCACTTTGTCTGAGCTGGCCCAAAAGCTGCTGACCACCGGGGACGCCGACCCCGCCGCCGCACGGGACGAGCTGCTGCACACCATGGCCTGCAAGGCCGCCATCAAGGGCGGCTGGAAGACCAGCGACCAGGAGCTGGAGCGGGTAGCCCAGGCCGTCATGTCCGGCCAGGTGAAATATTGCCCCCACGGCAGACCGGTGGCCATTGAGTTGACGCAAAAGGAGTTGGAGAAGCAGTTTAAGAGGATTTGAGTTTAGTTAGGAGTTAGGAGGGATGAGATAGGAGTTGGGGGACGGATTGCCACGTCGCTCCGCTCCTCGCAATGACAAGATACGGGGGCTTTCTGTTTCCGTCATTGCGAGGAGGGGCAAAGCCCCGACGTGGCAATCCGTAGCCCCCGTCCTAAAACTCATCACTCATCACTCCTAACTCCTACCTACCTAAAGGAGGGTCCATATGAGCAGCTACATCGACTGGAACCGATTTCTTGCGGGCTATCAGAAGTGCCGGGGCGGCAGCTTTTTCAGCTGCGGCCGGGAGCGGCTGAACCAGTGCGACAGCCAGCTGGTGCTGCCCGACGGGGAGGAGCCGCCCCTGCTGATCCTCCTCCAGCGGTGCGCCGAGGGGCGCAGCAGCTGGAACAGCCTGATCGCCCGGACCACCATCCCCCTGGACGGCAGCTACTCCCTGCACATCCGCCGGAAGGACCTGACCGGGGCGGGCTTTCAGACCCTGATGAGTCTGGCGGGAGAGCGCCGGGACTATGGCGACCCCGCCGCCCTGAAGGGCCGGGTGGTGACCACGGACGACCGGGCCTTCACCAAGCTGGTGCTGGGGGATCGGGAGCTGCGAAACGCCCTGACCGCCCGCCCCGGCGACTCCCTGCGGGTCGCCCCCGGCCCCCTGGACGACGGGGCGCACACCGTGGAGGTGTGCTGCGAGAATTTTGACGGCACCCTCACCCAGCGCTCCCCCTGGCTCACCGACCACATCGCCGCCCTCACCGACGACTGCTTTTTGAAGGACGACGGGGAGAAGTCCGCCCTGCAAAAGGCCGCCCAGGAGGACTTCGACCGGCAGATGGACGGCTTTTTGGCGTTTTTGAGGGCGGCGAGGGACGCGGTGAAGAGATGGCCGGTGAAAAAATAAAGATGGCCCAGATTAAAGCCTTCCCCTGGGGCCGATTCCCCTTGTCAAGGGGAAATGTCCCGAAGGGACAAAAGGGATAGGGCAGGTGCCCCAGTGGGCGCACTGGGGCGGATGAGGGGAGCGCCGAAGGAATTGGAGCTGTTGCGTGGGAATCCTCCAGTCATCGCCTTACGGCGATGCCAGCCCCCTTTAACAAGGGGGCCTATTGGTGCGGAACATCAGCCTCCCTTGTTAAAGGGAGGTGGCACGGCGAAGCCGTGACGGAAGGATTCCGTTCCCTCGTCCCCAAGCCTTGACCGCTCAATATTCGCCACCCTCCCCCTCATCCGTCACGGGCTTGCGCCCGCGCCACCTTCCCCCAGGGGAAGGCTAACTCCTACATCCTATCTCATCACTCCTAACTCAAAGAAGGTGAATCCTATGCCCCCTAAAATTTTAGTCATCTGCGGGCCTACGGCCTCGGGGAAGACGGCCCTGGCGGTGGAGCTGGCCCTGCGGCACCATGGCGAGGTGGTGTCGGCGGACTCCATGCAGATCTATCGCCGCATGGACATCGGCACCGCCAAGCCCACCCGGGAAGAGATGCGGGGCGTGCCCCACCACATGCTGGACGTGGCCGACCCGGAGGAGGACTTCTCCGTGGCCCGGTATGTAGACATGGCTGCCAAATGCGTGGACGACATCCTGTCCCGGGGAAAGCTGCCCATTCTGGCCGGGGGCACGGGGCTTTATATCGACTCGCTGCTCTCGGGCCGGACCTTTGCGCCCTTTCAGCCGGACAGCCCCCTGCGGGGGCAGCTGGAGGAGCAGCTGCGCCGGGAGGGCGGGGCCGCCATGCTCGCCCGCCTGGCCCAGGTGGACCCGGACAGCGCCGCCCGCCTCCACCCCAACGACGAAAAGCGCATCGTCCGGGCGTTGGAGGTATATCAGTCCACAGGCAAGACCATCACCCAGCACAATCTGGAGACCCAGGCCATCCCGCCCCGGTATGACGCCCTGACTCTGGCCCTGGCCTTTGAGCGGCGGGAGGACATGTGGAGCCGCATTGACCGCCGGGTGGACCAGATGATGGACCAGGGGCTGGTGGCGGAGGTGCAGGGCCTTTTAGACTCCGGCGTGCCCGCCAAGTGTACCGCCATGCAGGCCATCGGCTATAAGGAGATGGCCGCCGCCCTGCTGTCCGGCGGGGACGTCCGGGCGGCCGCCGAAGAGATCCAGCTCCGCTCCCGCCAGTATGCCAAGCGGCAGCTCACCTGGTTTAAGCGGAACAAGGCCGCCCGGTGGCTGCTGTGGGGCCGGGAGCCGGATTTTGCGGCTGCCCTCCAGACTTCGACAGAATATATGGAAGAATTTGGTTTAGTATAAAAGCACTCAGGGACTTTCCCAAGCACCCCCGGCGTCGCCCGAGGGTTTGGGACGGGCCCCAAAAGAAAAAGGAGTGCTACTTATGCAGAAAACCAACAACCTTCAGGAAATTTTTCTCACCCAGCTGCGCCGGGAGCGCCGCCCCGTCACCATGTTTTTGATGAACGGCTTTCAGATGCGGGGCTATGTCACCGGCTTCGACGCCTTTTCCGTGGTGCTGACCAGCGACGGAAAGCAGATGTTCGTCTATAAGCACGCCATTTCAACCATTACGCCGGAGCGCCCCGTCCCCCTGACGGAGCAGAACTCCGGGGAGTAACGCCTCCCCGCCGGGGCGGCGGCAGAAAAGAGGACCCCATGAAGCAAGGAAAATCTGTCATCACCTTTGCCATGGCCGCCATCGCCGTGGCCCTGGTCATCTATTTCGGCTTTTATGTGGCCAAGGTGTTCAGCGAGCCGTATACCACCGCCCTGGCCTATACCTATACCTCCAACGACAGCGCCGAGGCCGTGGGTATTCTGGTCCGGCAGGAGACCGTCCTCCCCGCCCAGACGGGCATCGTGGACGTGACAAGGTCAGAGGGGGAGAAGGTGGGCGTGGGCCAGAGCGTGGCCCAGGTCTATCGGGACAGCCAGGCCCAGACCAACCAGGCCGACTTAGAGGCCCTGGCCGACCAGATCCAGCTGCTGGAATACTCCTCTGACGGCGGGGGCGTGGACTCCGCCGCCAAGCTGGACGAGAATATCTTGCAGGCCGTCACCGCCCTCCACGCCGCCTCCGGCGTGGGGGACTATAACCAGCTGGAGGACCAGGTGCGCACCCTGAAGAGCACCGTGCTCAAGCGGGGCTATGTCTATGGCAACGGCCTGGGGTCCGAGGAGTTGACCCAAAAGCTCAACGACCTGAAAAGCCAGTACGCCGCCCTGAAGCAGCAGACCTCCTCCTCCACCTCCTCTGTCCGGGCCCCCCAGTCCGGGGTGTTCTCCACCCTGGTGGACGGGTATGAGACGGCGGTGACCCCCCAGACCGTGTTCCAGCTGACCCCCTCCTCCCTGTCCGCCCTGCTGGCCGGGCAGGGGAAGGAGTCCGGCGGCGGGGTGGGCAAGCTCATCACCGCCACCCGGTGGTATTTCGCCGCTGCCCTGCCTGTCTCTGTGGCAGAGCGGCTGAAGGAGGGGAGCACGGCCACCCTGCGCTTTTCCGGCGACTTTGACCAGGACATCGACATGCGGGTGGACCAGATCGGCGAGGCCGAGGGGGACAAGAGCGTGGTGGTCTTCTCCACGGACCGCTATCTGTCCCAGACCACCCTGCTGCGCCAGCAGACGGCGGAGCTGATCTTCAACAGCTGGTCCGGCCTGCGCATCCCCAAGCAGGCCCTGCGCATGGAGAAGAGCACCTATACCGACAAGGAGACGGGCCAGGAGGTGCAGAACAACCGCCTGGGCGTGTACGCCCTGCTGGGCGGACGGGCGGAGTTTAAGACCGTAGAGGTGGTCACCGAGGGGGACGACTATTACGTGGTCCGCTCCACCACCGACGAGAGCGACGCCCTCCGCGCCGGAGACGAGGTCATCGTCCGGGCGACGGAGCTGTATGACGGGCAGCTGTTGGAGTATTAAAGAGTGATGAGTTAGGAAGGATGAGTTAGGAGTTGAGGACGGATTGCCACGTCGGCCCGTTGGGCCTCCTCGCAATGACAGGAACGGAAAGCCATCGTATCTTGTCATTGCGAGGAGCGAAGCGACGCGGCAATCCGCACCCCCGTCCTAAAAAACTCATCCCTCCTAACTCCTAACTAAAAACAAAGACCGAATAAAGACAGAAAAGGTGATCAAAATGGATGTTTCTCAACATGTTCAGTCGGTAATGGAGCGCATTCGCCAGGCGGCACTGGCCGCCGGGCGGGAGCCGGGGGAGATCACCCTGTGCGCGGCGACGAAGGTTCAGACCGACGAGACCATCCGGGCCGCCATTGCCGCCGGGGTGCGGGTGTGCGGCGAGAACCGGGTGCAGGAGCTGGTGGCCCACCTGGCCGCCGACGCCTATGCCGGGGCGGAGCAGGTCCACTTCATCGGCCACCTTCAGACCAATAAAGTGAAGCAGGTGGTGGGCCACGTGGACCTCATCCAGTCGGTGGGCTCTGCCCATCTGCTCCAGGCCATCCAGAACCAGGCGGACAAGCAGGGCCTGGTCCAGGATATCCTGCTGGAGGTGAACATCGGCCAGGAGGAGAGCAAAGGGGGCTGTATGCCCCAGGAGGTGGAGGCCTTGGCCCGTCAGGCCATGGACATGAGCGCCGTCCGCCTGCGGGGTCTGATGGCCATCCCCCCTGTCTCCGCCCAGCCCGGGGCCAACAAGCCATATTTTGCGGCAATGCGTCAGCTTTTTGTTGACATCAGGGAAAAAATGTCGGATAATGAGAATGATATCGTTTGTCTGTCTATGGGCATGAGCGGAGACTTTGAGGACGCCATCGCCGAGGGCGCCACCATGGTAAGGGTGGGGTCCGCCCTGTTCGGCCCCCGGCCCCCCATGAAGTCTCATCTGCCCTCCTGAGTTCGGCTGTGATCTGACCTTTTCAGGATAATCGGAGAGAAAAGAGGAGTACCATGGGATTATTGGATGAATTCAAGCGCCTTGCCCATCCCTACGAGGATGAGGAGGAGGACGACTATGACGAGTATGACGCCCCCGCCCCCCGGGCGGAGCGCCAGGACCGGTCTGACCGCGCTGACCGCAGCGACCGGGCGGACCGCGCCGCCGAGCGGGCCGAGCGCCGGGAGCGCACCGGGTCGCTGTACAGCTCCACCGCCCTGATGGACGAGGAGCGCCGCAGCAACAAGGTGGTGAACATCCGGGCGGCCACCCAGCTTCAGGTGGTGCTGGTGAAGCCGGAGAAGTTTGAGGACGCCTCCTCCATCGCCGACCACCTGCGGGAGAAGCGCACGGTGGTGCTGAATCTGGAGTCCACCAACAAGGAGATCGCCCGCCGTCTGCTGGACTTTTTGTCCGGCGTGGCCTATGCCAACGAGGGCAAGATCAAAAAGGTGGCCATCTCCACCTATATCATCACCCCCTATAACGTGGACATTCTGGGGGATCTCATCGACGAGCTGGAGAATAACGGGATGTATTTCTGATCCCGCGCCCCCGGGCCGGTCAGGCAGGGGGCGGTTTTTTAGGAGGTAATGGACTATGCTGACCCCTCAGGAGGTCTCTGAGCGCGCCTTTCAAAAGGCGTCCTTCGGCGGCTATAACATGGGACAGGTGGACGAGTTCCTGGATGTGCTCACCGGGGACTATTCCGCCCTGTACAGCGAAAACGCCGTTTTAAAGAGCAAGATGAAGGTGCTGGTGGACAAGGTGGAGGAGTATCGTTCCACCGAGGAGGCCATGCGCAAGGCCCTGATGACCGCCCAGCGCATGGCGGACACCATGGTGAAAGAGGCCGAGCAGAAAAAGGCCGAGATGCTCCAGCAGGCTGAGGGCGAGGCCCGGCAGCGCAAGCAGGCTTTAGAACAGGAGCTCCAGGCCGAGGAGTATCGCCTGGCCCAGGCCAAGGAGCACACCGCCCAGTTCGTCGCCCAGGTGAAGGCCCTTCAGGCCGCCCAGGCCCAGTATCTGGACCAGCTCTCCCAGCTCTCCCCCGCCGCCCCCGTCCAGAGCCAGGAGGACCGGGTGGAGGAGGCCGCCGAGGAGATCGACGACAACGTTCAGCGCCTGCTGGCCCAGGCCATGCAGGAGGCCACCGCCGCCAACCAGGCCCAGCAGGCCCAGGAGACCGAGCAGGACCAGTCCCAGCCCGAGGCCGACCTGTCCGACACCGCCGAGTTCTCCCCCGTCTCCGCCCAGCCCCAGCCTGAGGAGCAGGCCCAGGAGGAGGACGTGCCCCCCGCCCGCCGGGATGGCCGCATCGATTTCGGTTCCCTGCAATTTGGCCGGGATTATGAGATCAAGTAAAATTTTAGGCATAAAAAACAGCCCTGAGAGGGCTGTTTTTTTATGCCTGTTTTGTTTATCGCAGATAGTTCAGGGGGTTCACGGCGGAGCCGCGGACGCGGACCTCGAAATGGCAGTGGGTGCCGGTGGAGCGGCCTGTGCTACCCGCCCGGGCGATGGTCTGGCCCTTGGACACCTTCTGTCCGGCGGACACCAGCAGAGAGGAGTTGTGGCCGTAATAGGTCTGGGTGCCGTTGTCGTGGGTGATGACCACCAGATTGCCATAGCTGCCCTTGTATCCGGCGAAGGTGACGGTGCCGCCGTCGGCGGCCCGGACGCTGGCACCATAGCTGGCGGAGATGTCGATGCCGGAGTGATAGCTGTACCGGCCAAAGATATACCGCCCGCCGAAGTAGGAGGTGATCCGCCCGGAGATGGGCCAGGAGAAGGAGCCGGTGGAGGCCGTTTTGGGCTTCTCTTTCGTGCCCACGGCCTTGATGGTGGTGGTGGGCTCCCGCACGGTGACGTTGGACAGGATATCCCGCTGCTGCTCCTGGCCGTTGACATAGGTCACGTCGGCCTCGATGCGGGCCTCGCCCTTCACGCCCTGGGTGACGATCTTCGAGGTGCCCTTGTACATGGAGCTGTCCTCCCGGGTCTCCACGGGGCACTCGATGTCCTGGCTGTACACCTGGTGCTCGGTGGTCTTCACCGACAGCACCGGGGTCTGGGCCTTCACGTTCAGCACGTCGCCGATCATCAGGCGGTTGATGTCCACGCTGGGGTTCAGGGCCTTTAAATCGCTCACCGACATGTCGTTGGCATAGGCGATGCCGTTGAAGGTGTCCCCCTTCACCACGGTGTAGGTGCCCGAGCCGCTTCCATTGGACTGGAGGGCCGCCTGCATCTCCTCGGTGGTCAGCACGTTGTCCGCGGCGTAGACATATTGGATGGACACGTCCTGCATGAACTCCACGGAGGTGGTGTTCTCGTTCACATACTGGTTTTTCAGCTGGTCCAGCATGTCCCGCAGGGCGGTCTCGTCCTTCACCACGCCCACGGTCTGGCCGTCTACCACCACCTGGCACTTGCGCAGGGTGACGCTGACGTCGTTGAGCTGGCTGTAAAAGTAGTCCTCGATCTGGTTCTGGCTGCTCAGGTCGGTCTTCAGGGTGAGGGCGAACTGATAGCCGATGTCCCCCTGGACCTGATAGTCATAGCCCAGGAGGGAGGAGCCCTGGGCCTCTACGTCGGCGATGGCCTGGTCCACCACCTCCCGGTCAGAGACCACGCCCACCTGCTCCCCGTCCACGGTGACGGCATAGCTGGGTGCATAGAGGGTGGTGAGGGTCAGGGCCACGCCCAGGGCGGCGGAGACCACCAAAAAGGAGGCCGGGCCGACAGCCTGCTGAATGGCCAGGGTGCCGTGGGTCCGGTGGGCCGCCCGGCGCAGATGGATGCGGGCCCAGTCCCGGGCCAGCCGCCGCCGCTGTCCCGCCCGGCGGCCCCGCTGCTGGCGGGCCTCCGGGTCATTCCAGGCCGCCGCCCGCTCTTTCAGACGGGCCCACAGGCCAGTCTGCTGGTTGTTTGAATGTTGTTCCATGTTCCGCCTCGTTCATCGTGTATGGCTCCGCTGTGGGGAGACCGGACGGGCCGCTGGGGACAGCGGCCCCTACGCGTTCAATGTACAGGCCCCGCCCCTGGGCGAGGTCTTAAAAAAGAGTTACAATTCGGTAACAACCGTAATATACACGGTTTTTCCCCGCCCGTCAACCCCGCCCCCGGGCCGGAGAGGGCCTTTTTCAGGAAAAATTTGAAAACGAATTGAAAACCTTTTGTGAACGAGGGGGTATTTTGCTGAAAACCGTCAGATGGCCAGCACCCAGAAAGTAAAGGCGGCGGTCATGGCCACCACCCCCAGGCTGGCCAGCACGTCCATGGCCAGGGCGCACCGGCGCAGGCGGCTGCTCCGGCGGCGGGGCCGGGAAATGGGCACGGGGACGGGTAAGACCCGCGGCTCCGCCGGGGCCTGGGTGGGGACGGACCAGCAGTCGGCCAGACTGCGGCGGTATTCCCCCAGGTCCACCACCTTGTCCCGGGCGCACATCATATAGGTTCTGGAAGCCTGTATCGTCTGCATCTGCCGTTCCTCCCTTATCCCCCATGCCGGGGCCGTTTGATGGGGATAGAATACCCAAAGCCCTGTCCCAAAAACCGGACAACAGCGAATTTTGTCGAAACATTTGTTCTGGATTGAGAATACAACATCTGTTCGAGCTTGTCAAGATGGTTTTAGAACAAAGATTCGAGTTTTGGGTGTAAAAAGCCTTTCCCCAGGGGAAAGCTAAAATTCGTTGTTCTCCTATACAAAACACGAAAACCATGGTAAAATCAAAACAGAAGCATCCGCCATGCAGGGAAAGGAGGGGCCATGGCCTGGTATACGACGGAGGAGACCTTATATTTCTATGAGACCCGCCGGGGACTGGAGCCTGCGGAGACGGAGCAGGACGCCCATTTGACCCTGACTTTGTCCACCCAGGAGGAGTATGACAGAGAGACGGGGCAGGTGGAACAGACGCAGGTCCAGGTGGACTATGCCTGGAGCGCTGGGCGGCCCCACTGGCGGGGAGACGACGCGATCACGGTGACCTGGGACCCGGGTCAGGACACCTATGCCGGGTCCTTCGTCAGTGAGCACCGGGCCGACGGGGCGCAGTATTACCGGACCGAGCGAGCGGGAAGGCTGAACCAGGGCAGCGCGGAGTGGTCGGTGCCCCTAAACAAGGCCGGTCTCTTTGCCAAGGAACTGGAGGGTACGGCCCGGTTTGTCCTGCTGCCCAAAACGCCCCGGGTCCACAGCCAGACGGGACAGACGGTCTATGCCCATTATCAGCATTCGGTAAGCGGCGTCCCCCTGCTGGTCGGAGCTGTGGTGGTGCTGGGCATCGCGGTCTGGTGGGGGCGGAAACACATTAGGAAGAGCAAAGCGTGAAGACCGGCCCCGAGGGGGGCCGGTTTTTCTGTGGAGAGGACGGATTGCCACGTCGGGCTGTGCCCTCCTCGCAATGACAGAGAATTGGTCTCTGCGTAAAGACGGAAGACTTCCTATTCTTGTCATTGCGAGGAGCGTGAGCGACGTGGCAATCCGCTCTTTTCCCTGCAAATACCTTGCTTTTTTTCGTGGACGCCCCGTCTTTTTTACGGGAAAGGCGTTGCGTTTTTTCGGAATTAGGGGTATAATATCCCGTCTAAAATTTAATCGTAAGTTATCATGCGCAATTTTAAGAATTCGAGGTGCCAATATCGTGCGTAACGAAAAGCTGAGAAACGTAGCGATCATCGCCCACGTAGACCACGGCAAGACCACTCTGGTGGACGAAATGCTGAAGCAGTCCGGCGTGTACCGGGAAAACCAGACCGTGGTGGACCGCGTCATGGACTCCAACGACCTGGAGCGTGAGCGGGGCATCACCATTCTGGCCAAGAATACCGCCGTGCAGTACGGCGACGTGAAGATCAACATCGTGGACACTCCGGGCCACGCCGACTTCGGCGGCGAGGTGGAGCGCATCCTGAAGATGGTCAACGGCGTTATCCTGCTGGTGGACGCCGCCGAGGGCCCCATGCCCCAGACCCGCTTCGTCCTGTCCAAGGCCCTGGAGCTGGGCCACCGGGTCATCGTGGTGGTGAACAAGATCGACCGCCCCGACCAGCGCATCCACGAGGTCATGGACGAGGTGCTGGAGCTGCTGCTGGACCTGAACGCCACCGACGAGCAGTTCGAGTCCCCCACCCTGTTCTGCTCCGGCCGCCAGGGCACCGCCTCCTACTCCCCCGACGTGCCCGGCACTGACCTGAAGCCCCTGTTCGAGACCATCATCAACTATATCCCCGCCCCCGAGGCCGACGTGGACCAGCCCTTCCAGATGCTGGTCTCCTCCATCGACTACAGCGAGTTTGTGGGCCGCATCGCCATTGGCCGCATCGAGCGGGGTACCATCAAACAGAACCAGGAGATCGCCGTGTGCAACTATCACGACCCCGACTCCCCCGCCAAGAAGGCCAAGGCCACCGCGCTGTATGAGTTCGACGGCCTGGCCAAGGTCCCCGTGCAGGAGGCCACCGCCGGCAACATCATCGCCATGAGCGGCATCGGCGACGTGACCATCGGCGACACCATCTGCGCCCCCGAGGCCGTGGAGCCCATCGAGTTTGTGAAGATCTCCGCCCCCACCATCGAGATGACCTTCTCCGTGAACGACTCCCCCTTCGCCGGGCGGGAGGGCAAGTTCGTCACCAGCCGCCAGCTGCGGGACCGCCTGTTCCGGGAGACCCTGAAGGACGTGTCCCTGCGGGTGACCGAGGTGGAGGACTCCACCGACTCCTTTAATGTGGCCGGGCGGGGCGAGATGTCCCTGTCCATCCTGATGGAGACCATGCGCCGCGAGGGCTATGAGTTCCAGGTCTCTCCCCCCCGTGTGCTGTTCCAGGAGATCGACGGCGTGAAGTGCGAGCCTGTGGAGCGCCTGGTGGCCGACGTGCCCAACGACTGCGTGGGCGCGGTGATGGAGAAGCTGGGCGCCCGCAAGGGCGAGTTCCTGTCCATGAACCCCGTGGGCAGCCGCACCAAGCTGGAGTTCCTGGTCCCCTCCCGGGGCCTGTTCGGCTATCGCAACGAGTTTTTGACCGACACCAAGGGCGAGGGCATCATGGCCTCTGTCTTTGAGAAGTACGCCCCCATGAAGGGCGAGATCCAGCGCCGGTCCACCGGCTCTCTGGTGGCCTTTGAGACGGGCGAGGCCGTGACCTATGGCCTGTTCAACGCCCAGGAGCGTGGCGTCCTGTTCATCGGCGCGGGCACCCCCGTGTACGCCGGTATGATCGTGGGTGAGTGCCCCAAGCAGGAGGACATCTCCGTCAACGTGTGCAAGAAGAAGCAGCTGACCAACATGCGGGCCTCCGGCTCTGATGACGCCCTGCGCCTGGTCACCCCCAAGACCCTGTCCCTGGAGCAGTGCCTGGAGTTCCTGGCCGATGACGAGCTGCTGGAGTGTACCCCCGAGAACCTGCGCCTGCGCAAGCGCCTGCTGGACCACAGCGCCCGTATGCGCGAGGCATCCAAGAAGAAGAACGGCTAAGCTCTGTCATTGCGAGGAGCGCAGCGACGTGGCAATCCGCGACCCCCGTCCCCTTTCCTATATAGAAAGGGCGGCGGGGGTCTTTTTTTGCAAGCAAAACCCGGGCCAAACCCAGGCCAGTCCTCCCCCGGTAAAACGCTGAAAATTCTGCCCCAAAACGTGTCTGAAACCGGGGGGAGACGGGGCGGAGACAGCACAAAATTTCAGCGGGTTTTCACGGCGAGAAACGGGAAAGGGGGCAATGAAAAAAATAAGAGAATCGAACTTAAAAAAGTAAAGACGCAAGGCGTAAAAAGACAACAAAATCCATTTACGAAATGGCTGGAATGCGGTACAATATGCCCATAAAGCGAATCCCGACTACATCGTAAAAATAACTAAGGAGGCTGTCAAACATGACCGATATCGAAATCGCCCAGGCGTCCAAGATGCTCCCCATTGAGGAGGTTGCCGCCAAGGTGGGCATCAAGCCCGAGCAGCTGGAGAACTATGGCCACTACAAGGCCAAGGTCGACATCCACGCCCTGAAGGACCTGCCCCGCAAGTCCAAGCTGGTGCTGGTGACCGCCATCAGCCCCACCCCCGCTGGCGAGGGCAAGACCACCACTTCCGTGGGTCTGGCCGACGCTCTGAACAAGATGGGCAAGAAGACCATCGTCTGCCTGCGTGAGCCCTCCCTGGGCCCCGTGTTCGGCGTGAAGGGCGGCGCTGCCGGCGGCGGCTACGCTCAGGTCGTCCCCATGGAGGACATCAACCTGCACTTCACCGGCGATTTCAACGCCATCGGCATCGCCAACAACCTGATGTCCGCCCTGATCGACAACCACATCCAGCAGGGCAACGCTCTGGACATCGACGTGCGCAACATCCCCTGGAAGCGCGTTGTTGATATGAACGACCGTCAGCTGCGTCACATCGTGTGCGGCCTGGGCGGCAAGGCCTCCGGCGTGCCCCGTGAGGACGGCTTCGACATCGTCGTGGCTTCTGAGATCATGGCTGTTCTGTGCCTGGCCACCGACCTGGCCGACATGAAGGCCCGCCTGGCCAAGATGGTCGTGGCTTACAGCCGTTCCGGCCAGCCCATCACCGCTCACGACCTGAAGGCCGAGGGCGCCATGGCTGCCGTTCTGAAGGACGCCATCAAGCCCAACATGGTCCAGACTCTGGAGCACACCCCCGCTTTCATCCACGGCGGCCCCTTCGCCAACATTGCCCACGGCTGCAACTCCATCCAGGCCACCGAGACCGCTATGAAGCTGGCCGACTACACCGTCACCGAGGCTGGCTTCGCTGCCGACCTGGGCGCTGAGAAGTTCCTGGACATCAAGTGCCGCGCTGGCGGGTTCCACCCCGACGCCGTGGTCATCGTTGCCACCGTCCGCGCCCTGAAGTATCACGGCGGCGTGCCCAAGACCGAGCTGAACCACGAGAACCTGGAGGCTCTGGAGAAGGGTCTGCCCAACCTGCTGCAGCACGTTGACAACGTGAAGAACGTCTATGGCCTGCCCTGCGTGGTCGCCATCAACGCCTTCCCCACCGACACCAAGGCCGAGCTGGACCTGGTCGAGGCCAAGTGCAAGGAGCAGGGCGTGAACGTCCGTCTGTCCGAGGTCTGGGCCAAGGGCGGCGAGGGCGGCATGGCTCTGGCCGAGGAGGTCGTCCGTCTGGCTGAGGACAAGACCAACGATCACTTCCAGTTCGTCTATGACCTGGAGGACTCCATCGAGGAGAAGCTGAACAAGATCGCCACCAAGGTCTATCGCGCTGACGGCGTGGTGCTGGCCGGCGACGCCAAGAAGCAGGCTAAGCAGCTGGCTGAGCTGGGCTTTGCCAACCTGCCCATCTGCATGGCCAAGACTCAGTTCTCCTTCTCTGACGATCAGACCAAGCTGGGCGCTCCCCGCGGCTTCAAGATCACCGTCCGCGAGATCAAGGTCAACGCCGGCGCTGGCTTCCTGGTTGCCAAGACCGGCAACATCATGACCATGCCCGGCCTGCCCAAGGTGCCCGCTGCCGAGCGCATCGACATCGACGCCGACGGCAAGATCACCGGCCTGTTCTAATCTAGGACCCATATAAGAGTTCCCCCTCTTTCTGTATCGACCCAAGCAAAAAAGAGGAAGAGCCGCATGGCCCTTCGGCCATGCGGCTCTTCTTCTGAATACAAAATATAAAAAGAGGGTTTATTCCGGCATGGGAATGTCCTTGGATTCGAAATAGGTCTTCAGCTCCACCGAGGTCTGGGAGTCGCCGTATCGCTTGATGGCGGACAGCAGCTCGTCCAGCTCCCGGGTGCCGCGGACGGCGAAGCGCAGCAGCGCGTTGAACACGCCGATGACGTGGTAATGGCTGATGATGCCGGGGTCGTTCCGGCAGAACTCGCAGAAGCTGTTGTACTTCTCCGGCTCCAGAGCCACCAGAATGAATCCGGTCATTCCGCTGTCCAGACGGGCACGGTCAATGTCGATGCGAAAATCGCGGATCACGCCCTTCTCTTCCATGCGGCGCACCCGCTCGGAAACGGCGGGAGCGGTCAGGCCCACCTGGTCGCCGATGCACTTGAGCGTCGCCCGGCAGTCGGCCTGCAAAATGTTTAAAATCTGATAATCTGTCCGGTCCATACCGGTCACTCCCTTATCTAAAGTTTGCTCGGCCGCCAAAACAGGGCCGGGCTGTTGCCGCGCCTGCGCTGTCAACCGGTTTTTTCAATTTATAGTTGTATTTTATCGAAAAGATGCTATAATTGAAAATACTTGTATTATATAATAGAAATACAAAAAAGGTATGACGGTATGAATTTCAAGCAGTTGGAATACTTCGTCGCCGTGGCAGAGGCCAAAAGCATCTCCAAGGCGGCGCGCAAGCTACACGTGGCGCAGCCCCCCATCAGCCGGCAGATCGCCATGCTGGAGGACGAGCTGAAGGTGTGTCTGTTCCTGCGCACCAACAAGGGCGTGGAGCTGACCGAGGCGGGACGGAGCCTGTATCAGCAGAGCCAGCACATGTTCCAGAACTTCCGCATGATGGTGGACAGCGTAAGGGACGTGGATGCCGGCGTGCGGGGATTGTTGAAGGTGGGTGTTGTCTACTCCAACACCCCGGTGGTGCTGAATTATCTGAAGGCCTATCACAAGGAATATCCCCAGGTAGAGCTTTATATCCGGGTGGGGGCCCCGGGCGACCTGCTGGACGACCTGAACAAGGGCAACCTGCACGTCCTCTTTCTCCGCACCCCCACCGAGGGCAGCTCGGACTTCCACGAGAAGATTTTGGGCGAGGACCCGCTGGAGCTGGTCATGTGCCCGGAGCTGGACCCGGCCCCGGACCAGGACAGCATCCCCATCGAGCTGTTGAAGGATGTGCCCATGTGTCTGCTGCGCAGCGACGATCTGTGGGGCTACAGCAGCCACCTGATCAACGAGTGCCAGCGCAAGGGCTTTACCCCCTACACGGTGTGTCAGTGCTATGACACGCCCATGACCATGCAGCTGGTCCAGGCGGGCTTTGGCATCAGCTATCTGCCCCGGTCCATCGTAGAGACCCATCCGGGCTCTAACATCTACTCCAAGCCCCTGGTCGGGCTGCCCGCGAAATCTTATCCCACGCTGCTGTGGAGCAGCAACATCTATTACGCAAACTGCGTGAAACGGTTTATCTCCATGTTCGGTTATCCCACCTAAAAGCCGGGATGCTGCCGGATATGGTTGAGAAATATCCAATCCAATTGTTATTATGAATTATGGAGGAATTTATCATGGCTAGACTGGTAGAGTGTATCCCTAACTTCAGCTGCAGCAAGGAGAAGGACGAGGCTACTTATAACGCCCTCGTTGAGGCCGCCAAGAGCGTGCCCGGCTGCACCCTGTTCGACGCCCAGACCGACGGCAACCACAACCGCTGCGTGTTCACCCTGATCGGCTCCCCCGAGGCCATCGAGGAGGTCGCCTTCCAGCTGACCAAGGTCGCCACCGAGCGCATCGACATGAACCACCACAAGGGCGAGCACAAGCGCATGGGTGCCACCGACGTGATCCCCCTGGTCCCCCAGTCCAAGGACGTGACCGTTGAGGAGTGCGTGGAGATGTCCAAGCGTCTGGGCCAGCGCATCTGGGACGAGCTGAAGGTCCCCTCCTTCCTGTATGAGGATTCCGCTACCCGTCCCGAGCGCCGCAACCTGGCTACCTGCCGCAAGGGCGAGTTCGAGGGTATGCCCGAGAAGCTGCTGCAGCCTGAGTGGGCTCCCGACTTTGGCGAGCGCAAGATCCACCCCACTGCCGGTATCGTGGCCATCGGCGCCCGTATGCCCCTGGTCGCCTTCAACGTGAACCTGGCCACCTCCGACGTGGAGATCGCCAAGAAGATCGCCAAGGTCATCCGTGGTTCCTCCGGCGGCTTCCGCAGCTGCAAGGCCATGGGCTTCATGATGGAGGACCGCGGCATCGCCCAGGTCTCCATGAACATGGTCAACTATGAGGACACCCCCCTGTACGTCACCTATGAGATGGTCAAGGCTCTGGCTGAGCGCTACGGCACCTATGTCGTGGACTGCGAGATCGTTGGCCTGACCCCCGCCAAGGCTCTGGTCGACTGCGCCGAGTTCTATCTGAAGGCCCGCGACTTCGACTGCCACAAGCAGGTCATGGAGTATCACCTGCTGGACATGCAGGGCTGAGCCTGAACGGGATAAATAAAGGAGAATATGAACATGAAGAAGTTAGCCGAACTGACCACCACCGAGTTTGTTGACCTGCTGGCCTCTGACGCTCCCGCCCCCGGCGGCGGCTCTGCCGCTGCCCTGGAGGGTGCTCTGGGCGCCGCTCTGTCCGCCATGGTGTGCGGTCTGACCACCGTTGGCAAGAGCAAGGAGAAGTACGCCGACTATCAGGAGTTCGTCATCGAGAGCCAGAAGAAGCTGACCGAGCTGAAGGTCGCCTTCGTGGACGTGATGGACCGGGACACCGAGGCGTTCAACGTCGTCAGCGCCGCTTTCGGTATGCCCAAGGCCACCGACGAGGAGAAGGCCGCCCGCTCCGCCGCCATCCAGAAGGGCCTGGAGGGCTGCACCGCCACTCCCTTTGAGATGATGGAGCTGTGCTGCAAGGCTCTGGAGATGACCCACGAGCTGCTGGGCAAGACCAACGACAGCGCCGCCAGCGACCTGGGCGTGGCCGCCCTGTCCCTGCGCGCCGGTATCCAGGGCGCCTGGCTGAACGTGCTCATCAACATCGGCAGCCTGAAGAACAAGGACCTGGCCGCCGACTATAAGAAGAAGGGCGAGGAGATGCTGGCCAAGGCTCTGCCTCTGGCTGACAAGATCTACGAGAACGTCCTGGCTCAGATGTAATTTTTTCCACAACGGGTCAGCCGGGCTTTGCCCGGCTGACCTTGTTGCGCCTAAAAACCAAAGACTGATTGACATAGACCGATTGACAGAGTAGACTTAAGCGCGTCAAGTGCCGCCGGATGGGAGGTCGCCGGCGGACGAAGGGAGCGTCCCGCGTCGCTAAAGCCGCATCCGCTGCCATGGAGGACCCAGCTCCTTTCATGGCAACACGCCGTGAAAGGAGCATTCTGCTTTTTATGAGTTCCAAAGAAAAAACCATGTTTCTGTGCCGTCTGGCCCTGCTGACTGCGGCCTATTTCGTGCTGAGCATCACCCTGACCGTAAAGACCCCCTATCTGGAGATCACCTTCAAGTCCCTGCCCGTGGTGGTGGGTGCCCTGATGTTCGGCCCGGTGGGCGGCGGTCTGGTGGCCCTGTTCGGCGAGCTGCTTGCCCAGATGATGGGCCCCTATGGCCTGATGCCCACCACCGTGCTGTGGCTGCTGCCTCCCCTGACCCGGGGCCTGCTGCTGGGCGCAGTGGCCGCCGCCCTCTCCAAGCGGGGCAGCCATCTGGAGAAGCGGCCTTTGATGTGCTATGGGGTCTGTCTGGGGGCGTCCATCGTCACCAGCTGCGTGACCACCGTATGCCTGTGGCTGGACAGCCTGATCTATCACTACTATAACTTCGCCCTGATCTTTGGCAGTGCCCTGGTCCGTTTCGGCAAAGAGATCGTGGTCACTGCGGTGGTCACCTCCCTGGCCATCCCCATGGTGCGGCTGCTGCGGCGCATGGGTCGGGTAAGTCAGCCCGCCTGATGCCGGCCGGGGCGCAGAAGGAAAGGAAGTATCTTTATGGAATGGAAGCTGTTGACCCAAGCCGATCAGGTGACCACCACCTGGTCCGGCGGAACCACCACCCAGCTGGCCATCGCGCCCGAGGGTGCGGTGTATGCCGACCGGGATTTCCTGTGGCGGCTGAGCTCCGCCAAGGTGGAGCTGGAGCACTCTGACTTCACTCCCCTGCCCGACTATAACCGCCTGATCTCTGTGCTCCACGGGGAGCTGGATATGAAGATCGGCGACGGGGCGCGCTTCGGCCTGGAGCCCTTCACCCTGCGCTCCTTCGACGGCGGCGTGCCCGTGGAGTCCTGGGGCAAGTGCACCGACTATAACCTGATGGTCCGCAAGGACAAGTGCCAGGGCATCGCCCAGTCCATCGCCCTGACAGGCGGGGCCACCTGCCGCTGGACCGCCCCCCTGGCCGCCCCCCAGGAGGGGACCCAGTGTACCCTGGCCCTCTACTGCGTCCAGGGCGGCGTGAGCCTGCCCCAGGCCGGCGTCCAGGCCCAGGAGGGCCAGCTGCTGCTGTGCCGCCAGGCCGACGAGGGCGCCGTGGAGCTGAAAGCCCACGGGGACGCCGTGGTCATGGCTGCAGCGATCTATACGCGGTAAAGTTTTGATTTTCGCCTTCCCCCCAGAGTGGGGAAGGCGAATGAACTGACAGAGAACACACTAGGAGGAACGCACATGGCCATATTGATGCCCGGGGGCCCGGTGGGCAAGGCGCTGAGTGAAAAGACCGCCCAGAATGCGGCCCGGCTGAGAGAGCTGGGCGTGACGGCCACCCTGGAGGTCATCCGGGTGGGCCAGCGGCCGGAGGATATGGCCTATGAGCGGGCGGCCATGAAGCGGGCCCAGGCCGTGGGCGTTCAGGTGCGCCAGACCCTGCTGCCCGCCGACGCCCGGCCCGAGGAGCTGGTGGCGGCCTTAGAGCGGGTGAACCGGGACGACTCCGTCCACGGCTGCCTGCTGTTCCGGCCCCTGCCCGAGCAGCTCTCCGCCCCCGGCCTCACCGAGACCCTGTGCCCGGAGAAGGACGTGGACGGCATGACCGCCGCGGGCCTGGGCGGGCTGATGACGGTGGAACGGGGCGGCTTTGCCCCCTGCACCGCCGCCGCCTGCATGGAGATGCTCCGCCACTACCGCATCCCCCTGCGGGGGAAGAACGTCACCGTGGTGGGCACCGGGCGCACCGTGGGTATGCCCCTGGTGCTGCTGCTCATCCAGGAGGACGCCACCGTGTCCGCCTGCCACCTTCAGACCCCGCCGGAGCGGCGGATGGAGCTGTGCCGCACGGCGGACATCATCATCTCTGCCGCCGGGTCTGCCGGGGTCATTGACCGGGCGCACCTGGGCCGGGGACAGACCATTGTGGACATCGGCCTGAGCCCCGGGCCGGACGGGGAGCTGCTGGGGGACGTGGACTTTGACGCCGCCGAGCCCCTGGCCGCCGCTCTCACCCCCAAGAAGGGCGGCGTGGGCGCCGTGACCACGGCGGTGCTCATGGCGCACACCGTGGAGGCGGCCATGCGCAAGTGCGGGCTGGAAGAATAATTCGAACACTTTGAGAGGAGGTGCGGTGGATGACGGGACAGGAAGCGGTGGAACGGATCCACCAGGAGGCTTGGATCGGACGGGAGCCGGGACTGAGCCGGATCACAAAGCTGCTGAGTATGGTGGGCGACCCCCATAAGGCGCTGAAATTTGTCCACATCACCGGGACCAACGGAAAGGGCTCCACGGCGGCCATGACCGCCTCGATCCTGGCGGCTGCCGGGCTGCGGGTGGGGCTTTATACTTCGCCCCACCTGTGGCGCTTTCACGAGCGCTTTCAGGTGAGCGGCCAGCCCATCCCCGACGAGGCCCTGGGCCGCATCGGCGAGCGGGTCATCCTGGCCGGGCGGCAGATGGACGACCCCGCCACCGAGTTTGAGCTGATGACCGCCCTGGGGATGCTCTATTTCCAGGAGGCCAAGTGCGACCTGGTGGTGCTGGAGGTGGGCCTGGGCGGACGGCTGGACTCCACCAACGTCATCCCCGCGCCGGAGGTGGCGGTGATCACCAACATCGGCCTGGAGCATGTGGAGCAGTTGGGTGACACCCACGCCAAGATCGCCGGAGAGAAGGCGGGCATCATCAAGCCCGGCTGCGACACCGTGCTGTATCACCAGCGCCGGGACGTGGAAGAGGTCGTCACCGATGCCTGCCGCCACGCGGGCAGCCCCATGACCGTCACCGACCCGGACAGCCTGAAGGTCCTGTCCACCGGGCGGGACGGACAGAACTTTATGTACCGGGGGGAGGGCCCCTATCACATCAATCTGCTGGGCCACTATCAGCTCAGCAACGCCCTCACCGCCCTGGACATCGCCGCCGTGCTCCGCCGCCGGGGCTGGCCCATTTCCCAGGAAGCGGTGCTGGAGGGCATGAAAAAGGCCGTGTGGCCCGCCCGCATGGAGCTGGCCCGCCGGGACCCGGACGTGATCCTGGACGGCGGCCACAACCCCCAGTGCATGGGGGCCATCCGCCAGGCCCTGGAGGAGCTGTACCCCGGCAAGAAGATCTATTTCCTGGTGGGCGTGCTGGAGGATAAGGACTATCACTCCATGGTGGGGCAGCTGCTGCCCCTGGCCAAGGCGTTCATCACCATCACCCCGGACAGCCAACGGGCCCTCCAGGCCCAGGCGCTGGCCGACTACCTCCGCGGCGAGGGGGCCGAGGCCCACTCCTGCGAGACGGTGCAGCAGGGCATGGAGAAGGCCCTGTCCATGGCCGGACCGGAGGACGTGGTGTGCGTGTGCGGCTCCCTGTACATGATCGGCGAGGCCCGCCACGTGCTGGGCCTGTGCTGACGGACTGAAAACAAGAAGAGAAGAGAGACAAAGGACCCGCCGGAAACGGCGGGTCCTTTGTCATAAAATGTTTACACAAAATGCAATTGCAATCTCGCTCCGGCGTGATATGATAAAGGGGACATGGTCCCGGGGCGCCGGGGCGAAGGAGGCACGACTTATGTTTCAGTCTATCGGATTTTTAGGCACCGGCCAGATGGGCGGGGCCCTGGCCCAGGCGGCGGTGAAGGGGGCCGGGGGAGCGGCGGTGCTGCTTGCTAACCGCACCCCGGCCAAGGCCCAGGCCCTGGCCGACCAGCTGGGCTGTCAGGCCACGGACAACCAGACGGTGGCCGCCCGGTGTGAACTTATTTTCCTGGGGGTAAAGCCCCAGATGATGGCGGGATTGCTGGAGTCCATCGCGCCGACGTTGGCGGCGCGGAAGGACCGGTTCGTCCTGGCCTCGATGGCGGCGGGCCTCACCGCCCGGCGCATCCAGGAGCTGGCGGGGGGGAATTACCCCGTCATCCGCCTGATGCCCAACACTCCTGTGGCGGTGGGGGCCGGGGTCATCCAGTTCTGCGGCCGGGATACCAGGGAAGAGGAGCTGGAGGACTTTCAGACCCTGCTGGCCCCGGCGGGTCTGGTGGACCAGGTGGACGAGGGGCTGATCGACGCGGCCTGCGCCGTCTCCGGCTGCGGCCCCGCCTTCTGCGCCCTGCTGGCCGAGGCCCTGGCCGACGGCGCGGTGGCCTGCGGGCTGCCCCGGGCCAAGGCCCAGCGCTATGCCGCCCAGACCATGGAGGGCACGGCCAGGCTGATGCGCCAGACCGGCCAGCACCCCGGCGTGATGAAGGACGCGGTGTGCTCCCCCGGGGGCAGCACCATCCAGGGCGTGCGGGTGCTGGAGGAGAAGGGCTTTCGGGCCGCCGCCATGGACGCGGTGATCGCCGCCTTTGAAAAGACCCAGGCCCTGGGCAAGTAACGGTAAGGGAGACAGACATATGCGTATCGTGGTAAAAGTGGGCACCTCTACCCTGGCGCACGCCACCGGGCGGCTGAACATCCGCCATGTGGAGCAGCTGGTGAAGGTGCTGTCCGATCTGAAAAACGCGGGGCACGAGATGATCCTGGTGTCCTCCGGCGCCATCGGCATGGGGGTGGGCAAGCTGAATCTGCCCGGACGCCCCGGCGACATGCCCACCAAACAGGCCGCCGCCGCCGTGGGCCAGTGCGAGCTGATGTATACCTATGACAAGCTGTTCTCCGAGTATAACCACACGGTGGCCCAGATCCTGCTCACCGGGGAGGACGTGGACCACGCGGACCGGCGGCGGAACTTTGAAAACACCATGTCCCGCCTGCTGGAGCTGGGGGCCCTGCCCATCATCAACGAGAACGACACCATCGCCACCGAGGAGATCAAGGTGGGCGACAACGACACCCTGGGCGCCATTGTGGCCTGCTCGGCCAAGGCCGACCTGCTGGTGCTGCTCAGCGACATCGAGGGGCTGTATACCGCCGACCCCCGCCGGGACCCCAACGCCCGGCTCATCCCCGTGGTGGAGGAGGTCACCCCCGACATCCTGGCCCTGGCCGGGGAGAAGGGCAGCGACCTGGCCACCGGCGGCATGGCCACGAAACTCAGGGCCGCCCAGATGGCCACCGCCCAGGGCTGCGACATGGTCATCACCAACGGCGAGCACCCGGAGGTGCTGTATGACATCGCCGAGGGCAAGGCCGTGGGCACAAGATTCGTGGCGAAGAAGTGAAGAAAAAAGCCTTCCCCTGGGGCCGATTCCCCTTATCAAGGGGAAATGTCCCGAAGGGACAAAAGGGATAGGGCAGGTGCCCCAGTGGGCACACTGGGGCGGATGAGGGGAACGCCGAAGGGCTGGGAACTGTTGCGTGGGAATCCTCCAGTCATCGCCTGCGGCGATGCCAGCCCCCTTTGACAAGGGGGCCTATTGGTGCGAAACATCAGCCTCCCTTGTGAAAGGGAGGTGGCACGGCGAAGCCGTGACGGAAGGATTCCGTTCCCTCGTCCCCGAGCCTTCCCCCAGGGGAAGGCTATTGGCGGATGTTATTTGTCTACATGAAAATTCAAGGAGATGATCTCAATGACCACACAGGAGCTGCTGCTGCGGGCCCGGGGGGCCAAGGACGCCATGGCCATGGCGGACACGCAGACCAAGGACCGGGCGCTGCTGGCCATGGCCGACGCCCTGGAGGCGGAGCAGGAGAAGATCCTGGCCGCCAACGCCCAGGACCTGGAGCAGGCCAGAGGCACCGTGAGCGACGTGATGCTGGACCGGCTGGCCCTGTCCCCGGAGCGCATCCGGGGCATGGCCCAGGGTATCCGGGAGGTGGCCGCCCTGCCCGACCCGGTGGGGGAGGTGCTGGCCCGGGTGGAGCGGCCCAACGGCCTGGTGATCGAAAAGACCGCCGTGCCCATGGGGGTCATCGCCATCATCTATGAGAGCCGGCCCAACGTCACCTCTGACGCGGCGGCCCTGGCGTTAAAGGCCGGGTCTGCCTGCGTGCTGCGGGGCGGGAAGGAGGCCCACCGGTCCGCCGGGGCCATTGTGGCCGCCCTGAAAAAGGGCATGGAGCAGGCGGGCCTATCCCAGGACGCCCTCCAGCTGGTGGAGGACACCAGCCGGGACAGCGCCAACCAGCTGATGCAGGCCCGGGGCCTGGTGGACCTGCTCATCCCCCGCGGGGGCGCGGGGCTCATCCGGGCCTGCGTGGACAACGCGACTGTGCCCGTGCTGGAGACGGGCACGGGCATCTGCCACATCTATGTGGACAAGGACGCCGACCAGGACAAGGCCCTGAATATCCTGGAAAACGCCAAGTGCAGCCGCCCCAGCGTGTGCAACGCCGCCGAGGTGTGCCTGGTCCACCGGGACATCGCGAAAGAATTCCTGCCCAAGTTCCACAAGCGCATAGTGGAGGACCGGGCCAAGGCCGGGCTGCACCCGGTGCAGCTGCGCCTGGACGAGACCGCCGTCGCCATCATCCCCGGGGAGAAGGCGGGGGAGCGGGACTTTGACACGGAGTTTTTGGACTATGTGATGGCCGTGGCCGTGGTGGACGGCGTGGAACAGGCCATCGACCACATCGCAAAACACTCCACCGGCCACAGCGACTGCATCGTCACCGAAAACGCCGCCGCCGCCCGCCTGTTCCAGACACGGGTGGACTCCGCCGCCGTCTATTGGAATGCCTCCACCCGCTTTACCGACGGGGGAGAGTTCGGCTTGGGCTGCGAGATGGGCATCTCCACCCAAAAGCTCCACGCCCGGGGCCCCCTGGGTCTGCGGGAGCTGTGTACATTCAAATTCCTCATCCGGGGGGACGGCCAGACACGCTGACCGCCGGAGAGGAAGCGTTTTTCCCAAGAGGTAGAAGACTTTATGAACCGTTATATGCGAGACTTTGTAACGACTACGGAGGAGCTGCTGGGCAGCGACACGGTGCGCAGCATGGGCCAGTGGAAGCACCACGGCCCCATCACCACATTGGACCACTCGTTGTTTGTGGCCTATCTGTCCTATCGGTGGGCCAGGTTCCTCCATCTGGACGCCCGGGCAGCCGCCCGGGGCGGACTGCTCCACGACCTGTATCTGTACGACTCCAAGGACAAGAGCGCCCACCCGGGCTGGCAGTGCTTTGACCACCCCAGGACGGCGGCGAAAAACGCCCAGGCGCTCACCGACCTGAGCCCCAAAGAAAAGAACATCATCCTGTCCCACATGTGGCCCCTGGGCGGGGCCCTGCCCCGGTCCCCGGAGGCGTGGCTGGTGGACCTGGTGGACACCATCTGCGCCGGGCTGGAGGTGTTCCGCATCTATCACCCCGCCAAGCTGCGCCGCCGCCTGGGCGTGACGCCCATTGCGGGGACGACCTGATTTTGGACGGGGAGAGGCCGGGACAAAACCCCAAAATCGGGCGATGTTGCGGGGAAAATCGTGCTTTCTGGCCCAGTTTAAAAATTTTCATCTTGTCAGGGGGAAAAAACCCTGATAATATGCTATAATGTACGCGACAGCGCTGCCGAACACGCCGGGCGGTCCCGGCTGGCGGAGGGCGGCGCAAGAGAGAAGAGCGGCCTGCCCGCGCTTTGTGCGGGCACCCTGAACCAAAAAAATAAAAACGAGAGGCGGCGCAAACCGCAGCGGGACCGGACTGCGCCGACGAAATGGGAGGACAAAACATGATCGCACACGGGAAGGATATTAAGGTCTTTACCGGAAATTCCAATCCGCAGCTGGCCAAAGACATCTGCGCAGAACTGGGCATCCCCCTGGGCAATTCCGAGGTGGGCGCTTTCTCCGACGGGGAGAACTTCGCCTCTATCTATGAGACGGTGCGCGGCTCCGACGTCTTTGTGGTCCAGTCCACCTGCTCCTTTGAGAAGGACGGCAAGCCCGGCACGGTGAACGACTCGCTGATGGAGCTGCTTATTATGATCGACGCCCTGAAGCGGGCCTCCGCCGGACGGATCACCGCCGTGATCCCCTATTTCGGCTATGCCCGTCAGGACCGGAAGACCAAGCCCCGCGACCCCATCTCTGCCAAGCTGGTGGCCAACCTGATCACCACTGCCGGCGCTGACCGGGTGCTGACCATGGACCTGCACGCCAACCAGATCCAGGGCTTCTTCGACATCCCGGTGGACAACCTGCTGGGCTCCCCCATCTTTGTGGACCACTTCATCGAGAAGTATGCCTCCTGCCACGACGACACCATGGTGGTGTCCCCCGACGTGGGCTCTGTGGCCCGTGCCCGGGCCTTCGCCCAGAAGCTGAACATGCCCCTGGCCATTGTGGACAAGCGCCGCCAGAAGGCCAACTCCTCTGAGGTGATGAACATCATCGGCGAGGTCGAGGGCAAGCACGTCATCCTGCTGGACGACATGGTGGACACCGGCGGGTCCCTGTGCCACGCCGCCAAGGCCCTGGTGGAGATCGGCCACGCCAAGGACGTGACCGCCTGCGCCTCCCACGGCGTGCTGTCCGGCCCTGCCATCCAGCGCATCACCGACAGCGTGCTGGACGAGGTGGTCTTCCTGAACACCATCCCGCCCCGCCACGGTCAGCACTGCGACAAGATCAAGTATATCTCCGTGGCCCACCTGTTTGCCGAGGCCATCAGCCACATCTACATGGAGACCTCCGTCTCCCCCCTGTTCCTGTAATAGGGCACAACTGAAAAAGACCAACAGGGGCGGGTAGCTTTACCCGCCCCTTGTGGCACTGTTTTGCCCTCTCCGCCCCCTTCGGGGGCACCTCCCCCACAGGGGGAGGCAAGGGGAAGTAGGGGCGGCTATTAGCCGCCCGCCATTGGCATACCGGGTATTGCGGGCGGATGATATCCGCCCCTGCGGTCGCCCGATTCAGAAGATGATGCATCAAAACCATTCAAAGTGAGGAAACATTATGTTTGGAAAAAATTCCGGCGGGGCGGCCTGGCTGCTGGTCTGTTTGGGCAACCCGGGGGATAAATATGAGAATACCCGGCACAACGTGGGCTTTATGGTGGCCGACGAGATCGGCGAGCGGCAGAACGCCCCCATCCAGAAGCTGAAGTTCAAGGCCCTGACCAACCTGTTCACCATCTCCGGCCAGAAAGTCCTGGTGATGAAGCCGATTACCTATATGAACCTGTCCGGGGAGGCGGTGCGCCAGGCGGTGGACTTTTATAAGATCCAGCCCGACCACGTGCTCGTTGTCTCTGACGACACCGCCCTGGCCCTGGGCCGCCTGCGCATCCGCAAGGGCGGCTCCGCCGGGGGACACAACGGCCTGAAGAACATCATCCTCCACCTGGGCACCGACCAGTTCCCCCGGCTGCGGGTGGGCGTTGGGGAGAAGCCCCACCCCGACTATGACATGGCCGACTGGGTGCTGGGCAAGTTCACCGGGGAGGACAAAAAGACCATGGACGCCGCAGTAAAACGCGCCGCCGACGCCATCGAGTGCATTTTGGCCGAGGGGCTGGATAAGGGCATGAACCGGTTTAATGGGTAAAAAAGCCTTCCCCCAGGGGAAGACTGATCTTACCCCCTTTTGCACCCACACACTTCCAAATTTTTCAAGAGAGGTCCTGTTTATGCAGATGCAGCTGCTGACGGCGGCTTTGAGCCGGCTTCCTGAATTTCAACAGCTTTTGACCGCCCTGGAGGGCGGGCGGTGTCCCGCGGCCCTGTCTGGGGTGGCGGCCATCCACCGGGCCCACATCGCCGCGGGGCTGGCCCTGAAGACGGGCCGCCCGGTGGTGGTGGTGTGCGCCGACGAGAGCGAGGGGGAGCGGATGGCCCGGGACCTGACGGCGCTGTCCGGGAAGCCGGTGCCCATGCTCACGCCCCGGTCCTTCACCTTCCACAACGCGGCCACCGTGTCCCGCCAGTGGGAGCAGCGGCGGCTGGCCATGCTCCACGGCCTGTCCACGGGGGAGCTGACCCTGGCCGTGGCCACGGTGGAGGGCCTGATGCAGCGGACCATGGAGCCGGAGGTGCTGGAGTGCTGCTGCGTCACCCTGGAGGTGGGCAAGAGCCACGACTTAAACGACCTGGCCGAGACGCTGACGGCGGCGGGCTATACCCGGTGCGACCAGGTGGAGGGGCCGGGGCAGTTCGCCCTGAGAGGCGGCATCCTGGACGTGTTCAGCCCTGGGATGGACCGGCCCGTGCGGGCGGAGTTCTTCGGGGACGAGGTGGACGCCATGGGGGTGTTCGACCCGGACAGCCAGCGGCGCACGGAGAACTTAGACCGGGCGGTGCTGCTGCCCGCCGCCGAGACCCTGCCCCAGATGGCCCCCGGGGGCCGGGCGGGTCTGGCGGTGAAGCTGGGCAAGCTGGCGGCCAAGGCATTGCAGAAGGGGGAGAAGGAGCTCTCCGCAACCCTGGAGCAGGACCGGGAGGCCATCGCCCAGGGGCGGTCTTTCCCCGCCATGGACCGGTATCTGCCCCTGATCTACCCCAAGCTCTGTACGGCGGCGGACTTTCTGCCCGGGGACGCCTGCGTGGTCTTTTCCGAGTGCGCCCGGGTGGCCGAGCGGGCCAAGACCTATCAGTGGCAGCTGGAGGAGGACGCCAAGACCCTGATGGAGCGGGGGGAGCTGGACGGCAGCTGCGCCCAGCTCTTCCGCAGCTACAGCCAGCTGTGTAATCTGCTGGAGGACTGGGCGGTGGTCTATCTGGACGCCTTTACCACCTCCGCCTATCCCGCCCCGCCCCGGACCCTGCTGTCCATTGTGGCCAAGCAGCTGCCCTCCTTTGGGGCCAGCCTGGAGACGGCGGTGCAGGACCTGGCCCACTATCAGCGCAGCGGCTTCGGCTCCCTGGTGCTGGCGGGGGGCGAACAGCGGGCCCTTGAATTGCAGACCCTGCTGCGGGAGCAGAAGGTCAAGTCCGCCGTGGAATTCCAGCTGAAGGACCTGCCCAAGTCAGGGGAGATCGTCATCACCCTGGGGGGCCTGTCCGCGGGCATGGAGTATCCCCAGATCCTGCTGGCGGTGGTCACCGAGGGGGGCGGCACGGCGGTGCGCCGCCCCAAGCGGCAGAAGGACACCACCAACCGGCAGAAGCTGAAGTCCTATGCCGACCTGGCCCCTGGCGACTTAGTCGTCCACGAGCACCACGGCGTGGGCCGCTATGTGGGCATGGTGAAGATGCCCGTGGACGGGGTGGAGCGGGACTATGTGAAGATCGCCTACGCCGGGACAGACGTGCTCTATGTCCCCGCCACCCAGCTGGATCTGGTCAGCAAGTATATCGGCGGGGGCGAGGACGCCAACGAGACGAAAAAGCTCTCCCGCCTGGGGGGCGGCGACTGGGAGAAGGCCAAGAGCAAGGCCCGCAAGGCGGTAAAAGACCTGGCCAAGGGTCTCATCGCCCTGTACGCCCAGCGGCAGCGCCAGCCGGGCTATGCCTTCTCCCCCGACTCCCCCTGGCAGCGGGAGTTTGAGGAGCAGTTTGAGTACACCGAGACCGACGACCAGCTGCGGTGCATCGGGGAGATCAAGCGGGACATGGAGCGCCCCACCCCCATGGACCGGCTGCTGTGCGGCGACGTGGGCTATGGCAAGACGGAGGTGGCCTTCCGGGCCATGATGAAGTGCGTGCTGGACGGCAAGCAGGCGGCGGTGCTGGTGCCCACCACTGTCCTGGCTCGGCAGCACTATCTCAACGCCCTGCGCCGCTTTGCCAAATACCCGGTGAACATCGACGTGGTCTCCCGCTTCCGCACGCCGACGCAGATGAAGGAGACATTGCGGAAGGTAGAAAACGGCGAGGTGGATATTCTCATCGGCACCCACCGGCTGTTCAATAAAGACGTGAAGTTCAAGGACCTGGGGCTGCTGGTGGTGGACGAGGAGCAGCGCTTTGGCGTGCAGCACAAGGAGAAGCTGAAGGAGAACTTCCGCCAGGTGGACGTGCTTACCCTGTCGGCCACGCCCATCCCCCGGACGCTGAACATGGCCCTGTCGGGCATCCGGGACATGTCCACCCTGGAGGAGCCGCCCGCAGACCGCCAGCCGGTGCAGACCTATGTGCTGGAGCACGACTGGGGGGTGCTGGGGGACGCCATGCGCCGGGAGCTGGAGCGGGGCGGCCAGGTCTATTACCTCCACAACCGGGTGGATACCATTGACCGCACCGCCAGCCGCATCCAGCAGCTGCTGGGGGACCAGGCCGCCGTGGGTGTGGCCCACGGAAAGATGGCCCAGGAGGCCATTGACGACGTGATGAGCCGCATGACCGACGGGGAGCTGAACGTGCTGGTGTGCACCACCATCATCGAGACGGGCATCGACCTGCCCAACGCCAACACCCTGATCATCGAGGACGCGGACCACTTAGGGCTGGCCCAGCTCCACCAGATCCGGGGCCGGGTGGGCCGGTCCAACCGCCGGGCCTTTGCCTATCTCACCTATCGCAAGGGCAAGGCCCTGTCAGAGAACTCCGCCAAGCGACTGGAGGCCATCCGGGAGTTTGCCGAGTTCGGCTCCGGCTTTAAGATCGCCATGCGGGACCTGGAGATCCGGGGGGCGGGCAACGTGCTGGGGCCGGAGCAGTCGGGCTTTATGCTCAGCGTGGGCTATGACATGTATCTCAAGCTGCTGGAGGAGGCGGTGCTGACCCAGCAGGGCCAGCCCGTGCCCAAGCGGACCGACTGCGCCGCCAACCTGACGGTGGCCGCCTCCATCCCGGACCGGTATGTCCCCGCCCAGGAGCAGCGCATGGACCTCTATCGCCGCATCGCCGCCCTGCGCACCGAGCAGGACGCCGACGACCTGGTGGACGAGCTGATCGACCGCTATGGCGAGCCGCCCCGGACGGTAAACAACCTGATCTCCGTGGCCCTGCTGCGCACCGAGGCCGCCCAGGCGGGCATCACCGACATCGACCAGAAGAACGGCTCTCTGCTGCTGACCATCCCGGAGTTTGACCTGCGCCTGGTGTCCCAGCTGTGCGGGGGGGAGCGGTATAAGGGGCGGCTGCTGTTCTCCGCCGGGGAGAAGCCCTATCTGTCCCTGCGCCTGAAGAAGGGGGAGGACGCCCTCCGCGCCGCCCGGGCATTGGTGGCCGACTATGCGGCGCAGCTGGAGTAAACCTCTTGTTCCCAACTCCCCTTTGTGCTATGATAAAAAAACCACCTGCGTTTAAAGCGGGAGAGTTTTTACCGCTGGAAAGGAAAACAAATACCATGAGCATCAAAAAACGGCTTTTATCCGCCGCCCTGGCCCTGGCCCTGGGCGCGTCCCTTCTCACCGGCTGCTCCAAGGGGGCGGACGGCTCCGGAAGCCAGAGCGGCTCCGGCGACAGCTCCTCTGACGTGCAGGCCATGGACCTGACGGACGTCACCGACCCCTATCTGGCCACCGCCGGTATCGCCGGGGACACCGTGGTGGGCACGGTGGGCGAGTATGAGGTGACGGCGGACAGTCTGCTGTATTGGCTGAACTATAACATCAGCTATACCAAGCAGCAGTACAGCGCCTATGGCATCACCGACATGCGCTGGGACGAGACCAGCGACGACGGCACCACCACCGCCCAGGCCCTGCTGAAGACGGCCATGCAGCTGGCCAGCTTCTATCGCCTGCTACCCGAGCTGGCGGCGAAAGAGGGCCTGAGCGTGTCTCAGGAGACCATCGACGGCCTGAAGGACGACGAGGCCAGCATCACCCAGCAGCTGGGCAGCGAGACGCTGAAGGACCACTATTTCTGGATGCAGATGCTGACCCCCGCCCTGTATCAGAAGATGTATCAGGCCGGTGAGGCCAGCCAGCTGCTTCAGGACAAGTATTTCGGCGAGGGCACCCAGGGCTATCCCACCGACGCCGAGGTGAAGACCTATGCCGAGGACGAGCTGGGCTATTATCGGGCCAAGCACATCCTGCTGCTGACCAAGGACATGACCCAGACCGTGACCAACGACGACGGCACCACCGGCTATGCCCCCCTGGACGACGAGACCATCGCCCAGAAGAAGGCCAAGGCCGACGAGCTTTTGCAGCAGCTGCGGGCCTCTGACGACCCCATCGCCCTGTTCGATGAACTGATGAACGAGAACAGCGAGGACACCGGTCTGGCCGCCAACCCCGACGGCTATACCACCAGCAAGGGGGCCATGGTCCCCGAGTTTGAGCAGGCCGCCCTGGCCCTGAAGGAGGGCGAGATCAGCGACGTGGTGGAGAGCGACTATGGCTATCACATCATCCTGCGCCTGCCCCTGGACCTGGACCAGTTCCGCAGCCAGCTCATCGGCGACAAGATGGAGCAGCAGAGCAACCAGTGGCTGGACGAGTATGGCGTGAAGACCAACGAGGTCTATGACCAGATCGACCCCGAGGCCTTCTGGGAGAAGGCCCAGTCCCTGACCCTGGGGGCCAAGAACGAGATCCAGGCCGTTCTGGATGCCAAAAACGCCGAGGACAGCAGCTCCTCCGCCAGCAGCGCCAGCACCAGCGCCGCAGGCTCGGCCAGCAGCGGGTCCTGAGAGCGGTAAAATTCGACATGTGCAAGAGCGCGCCCCGAGCGGGGCGCGCTCTTTTTGCCTTCCCCTGGGGGAAGGCTTAAAAACTTTCCACATTCCGCCCACCAAATGTGGAAAAATATTTCCCTGTCACGATTCTGCAAAAAACAGGACAGGCCCGGGGGTATACTTTGTGCCACATAAGGGAAGGAGCGTGGAGACATGGAACGGTGGCACAGCATGACGGCGCGGCAGGTGATGGAGAAGCTGGGCAGCGGGCCGGAGGGCCTCTCTGACGGGGAGGCCGCCCGGCGGCTGGAGCGGGACGGGCCAAATCAACTGGACCCGCCCCGGCGGCCGCCCCTGCTGCTGCGGCTGCTGGGGCAGTTTCAGGACCCCATGATATTGGTGCTGCTGGCGGCGGCGGGGCTGTCTCTGGCGGCCAGCGGGGGCCGGGACTGGCTGGACGGGGCCATTATCCTCATCATCGTGGCGGTGAACGCGGTGCTGTCCATCACCCAGGAGGACCACGCCCACCAGGCATTGGAGCAGCTGCGGGACATGTCCGCCCCCATGGCCCTGGCGCTGAGAAACGGGAAGGAGCGCCGCCTGCCCGCCGCGGCCCTGGCGGTGGGGGATGTGATCTTGCTCCAGGCGGGGGACCAGGTCCCGGCGGACGCCCGATTATTGGAGAGCACCCGCCTGCGGGCGGACGAGTCGGCCATGACGGGGGAGTCCGCCCCGGTGGAGAAGTCCCCCCGGGAGGGTCTGGACGAGGACACCCCCCTGGGGGACCGGACCAATATGCTCCTGTCCGGGACCATGGTCACGGCGGGCCACGGCAGGGCCATGGTGGTGGCGGTGGGCATGGACACCCAGATGGGCCGCATTGCCGGGCTGCTGCTGGAGGAGGGGGAGAGCCAGACGCCCCTTCAGAAGAAGATGGCCGAGATCTCCAAGACCCTGTCGTTTCTGTGCCTGGCGGTGTGCGGGGTGATGTTCGGCCTGGGGCTGCTCCAGGGGAAGGACCTGCTGGGTATGTTCCTCACGGCGGTGAGCCTGGCCGTGGCCGCCATCCCCGAGGGGCTGCCCGCCATCGTCACCATTGTGCTGGCCATGGGGGTGCAGCGCATGGCGGGGCGGGGGGCTATCGTCAAGCGCCTGCCTGCGGTGGAGACCTTGGGCTGCGCGTCGGTGATCTGCTCGGACAAAACGGGGACCCTGACCCAGAACCGCATGACGGCAAAAGAACTGTGGGTGCCCCAGGGGGGAGCGCGGCGGGAGGCCCTGACGGCGGGGGCCCTGTGCTCCGATGCCAAACTGACCTGGAGCGGGGGCACGCCCACGGCGGAGGGGGACCCCACCGAGACCGCCCTGGTAGAGGCCGCCGCCCGGGAGGGGGTGGACCAGCGGCAGCTGGAGAGCCGCCGTCCCCGGGCGGGGGAGGCCCCCTTTGACTCAGAGCGCAAGCGGATGTCCGTCCTCTATCCCGGCCCGGGGGGCGGCTGGGTGCTGTACGTAAAAGGGGCGCCCGACGTGGTGCTGCCCCGGTGTTCCGCCGGACCCACCGGCCCCATGGGGGAGACGGAGCGGCGGCGGGTGCTGGAGGTGAACGACAGCATGGCCGGCCGTGCCCTACGGGTCATCGCCGTGGCCAGCCGGAAGCTGGAGCGCTCCCCCGGGGAGAATTTAGAGGGGGCGGAGGAGCAGCTGACCTTTTTGGGCCTGTTCGGCCTGATGGACCCGCCCCGGCCCGAGGCCCGTGCCGCCGTGTCCCGGTGTCACATGGCGGGGGTGCGCCCGGTGATGATCACCGGGGACCACAGGGCCACTGCCGCCGCCGTGGCCCGTGCCCTGGACCTGAGCCGTCCGGGGGACAAGATCCTCACCGGGGCGGAGCTGGAGCGGATGAGCCAGGAGGAGCTGGAGCGGGCGGCGGAGCGTACATCTGTCTTCGCCCGGGTGGCCCCGGAGCACAAGACCCGCATCGTCAAAGCCTTGCAGAAGCGGGGCCACGTGGTCGCCATGACAGGGGACGGGGTGAACGACGCCCCGGCCCTGAAAGCGGCGGACATCGGCTGCGCCATGGGAAGAGCGGGCACCGACGTGGCCAAGGGCGCGGCGGACATGATCCTCACCGACGACAACTTTGCCACGATAGTAGCCGCCATCGAGGAGGGGCGGGGGATATACTCCAACATCCGCAAGGCCATCCACTATCTCCTCTCCTGCAACATCGGGGAGATCATCACCATTTTCGTGGCGACCCTGTTGGACTTAGGGCAGATGCCGTTAGTTCCCGTGCAGCTGCTGTGGCTGAACCTGGTGACGGACTCCCTCCCCGCTCTGGCCCTGGGGGTGGAGCCGGTGGAGGAGGGAGTGATGGAGCAGCGGCCAAGGGACGCCCGGGCGGAGCTGTTTGACCGGCGGTTCTCCCTGCGCCTGGCCTGGCAGGGGCTGATGGTGGGGGGACTGACCCTGGCGGCATACTACTTAGGGCTCACCCGCCTGTCCCGCCCGGGTTTGGAGGGTGCGGCGGCCAACACCATGGCCTTTGCCACCCTGACCATGTGCCAGCTGTTCCACGCCTTTAACGTGCGCAGCGAGGAGCAGTCCCTCTTCCACATGGGCCCTCTGTCCAACCCCGCCATGGTAAGGGCCTTTGTCACGGGGATGCTCTTGCAACTGGCCGTCCTCCTCCTGCCGCCCCTCCAGGGGGTGTTCTCCGTCATTCCCATGGACGGGGAACAGTGGCTGGCGGTGCTGCTGCTGGCCGCCGCGCCCATCCCCATCTGCGAGGGGGCGAAAGTAGTTAGGAGGTAGGTGAGAGGTAGGAGTTAGGAGGGATGAGTGAGGAGTTTTTAGCCTTCCCCCTCCCAGGGGGAAGATGGTCCCGAAGGGACCGGATGAGGGTGAGTATCGTTGGCGCGGTGGTCATCGACGGGCGGACACAGAGGTCCGCCCCTACAAGAGCCATCGTGACCTGTCATCCCATCGATAACGGATGCACCTCCGTGGTCCCCCTCATCCGTCACGGCTTCGCCGCGCCACCTTCCCCCGGGGGAAGGCTTTTTTACAATGCATAATCCCCTCCTTTTTCCGGCAGACTTAGAGGGTGATGAAACTCCGATCTCATCACTCCTAACGCCTAACTGGAAAAAGGGAGGGCTTTTTTATGTCCAAATCGCCAAAGCAGAGCCCGGACCGGCCACATCCCCGGCGGGAGCCGCGTATCCCTCTGCCCCTGAGTCTGGAGAATCTGGGCCGGGTGTTTGACCGGTGCGCCGACTATCAGACCCGAGAGGTCTGTCTGGCGGGCGCGGGGGATCGGACGCTGACGGTGTGCTACATCGACGGCATGGCCCGGTCAGAGCGGCTGAACGACTATGTCCTCCGGCCCCTGGCCCAGGACGAGAGCCTGGCCCGTGTGCCAAAGGGGGAGCTGCTGGAGCGCTTGCAGCAGGGGGCGCTGTACGCCCAGCAGGTACACCGGCGGACCACCCTGGACCAGGTGGCCCTGGACCTGGTGGACGGCAGCTGCGCCCTGTTCCTCCCGGGAGAGGGGGCGGCCCTGACTATTCCGGTGTCCACGGAGGAAAAACGCTCTGTGGGGGAGCCGGAGAATGAGCCGTCCTTGAAGGGGGCGCGGGACTCCTTTGTGGAGAGCCTGCGCACCAACACATCCCTGGTCCGCCGCCGCCTGCGGGCCCCGGAGCTGCGGGTGGAGGAGCACATCGTGGGCCGCCAGAGCTTAACGCCGGTGGACGTGATCTGGCTGAAGGACATCGCCGACCCGGACATGGTGCGCCGGGTGGGGGAGCGGCTGGACGACATGGACGTGGACGGGGTGGAGTCTGCCGGAAATTTAGAGGAGTATCTGGTCCCCGCCGCAGCCAGCGCCTTTCCCCTGATCTTATCCACCCAGCGGCCGGACCGCTTCTGCCGGGAGCTGCTGGACGGGCGGGTGGGCCTGCTGTGCGACGGCATCCCCCTGGGTTGGGTGGCTCCGGGGACGGCGGACCAGTTTTTCAAGACGGGGCAGGACCGGGCCTATCACTGGATGGCCGCCTCGGCACTGCGGCTCATCCGCTATTTCTGCGCCGCCGTCACATTGCTGCTGCCGGGGCTGTATATCGCCCTGGTGACCTATCACCCGGAGGCCATCCCCGGCAAGCTGGCCCTGTCCATCGTCGCCGCCAAGCAGGAGGTGCCCTTCTCCACCATCTTCGAGGTACTCATCATGCTCCTGTCCTTTGAGGTCATCCAGGAGGCGGGGCTGCGCCTGCCCGGGCCCATCGGCTCCACGGTGTCCATCCTGGGCGGACTGGTGGTGGGCAACGCGGCGGTGGACGCCCACATCGTCTCCCCGGCGGTGCTCATTGCGGTGGCCATCGCCGGGGTGGCGGGGTACACCATGCCCTCCCAGGACTTTGGCAACGCCCTGCGGCTGTGGCGCTTTGGACTGACGGTGCTGTCCAGCCTGGGCGGACTGTTCGGCCTGGTGCTGGGCTGCGTGGCGCTCCTTTATCACCTGGCGGGGCTGGAGAGCTTCGGCGTGGCCTATCTGGCCCCCTTTACCGCCGGACCGGGGAGGCACTTGGGCAGGTCCAACCTGATCCGTCCGCCCCTGCCCACGTTAAAATGGCGGGACGGACCGGAGCACACCCGGAACCGGAGGAACCAGCGGTGAGGCGGGGGGTGAGTCTGGCCCTGGCCGCCGCCCTGCTCCTGTCCGGCTGCGGAGCCCTCCCCCGGCCCCGGGAAATGGGGGACATGGCCCTGCTGCGGGTGATGGGGTTGGACCGGGGGGAGGGCGGCCCGGCCATGAGCGCCGCCACCGGCCCCCAGGCTCCCGAACAGCCCGCCCGGCTGTGGCAGGGGGAGGGGACCTCTCTCAGCGCTGCCGCCCAGGCCATCCAGAGCCGCAGTGACCGGTATGTGTTCTTCGGCTATGTGGACCAGCTGCTGCTAGGGGAGGACCAGAGCCGCCGGGGGGTGGAGGATATCTTCGCCTATGTGGCCCGGGACACCCAGCTGAGCCTGGCCGCCCGGCTGTGGGTCGTTCAGGACGGAGACGCCCACGGGGCTTTGGAGGCCGGGGGCGACCAGGGGGTGGAGAGCCGTTTGGCTACCCTGGCCGCCGACGGGGAGATGGGGCTGTCTATCCGCCCCCGGCGGGTGGGGGAGGTCTACGCCCAGCTGCTGGAGCAGGGGTGCAGCTATGCCCCCGCCCTGACCGTGGGGGAGGCGGAGCTGACGGCGGCGGGCTACGCGGTCTTTGCCGGGGAGCACCTGGCGGGCTTTTTAGAGGGGGAGAGCGCCCGGGGATTGGAACTGCTGCTGGGCTGCCCCATGGCGGAGGTGGTGGAGGTCCCCCTGCCAGACAGCAGGGCGGCGGTGCGCATCACCGGGGCCAAGACAATCAGGCGGTTCGGAGGACCGGACGGGGAGATCAAACTCACCTGCCGGGTGACGGCGGAGCTGGCGGAGGGAGACGGCCCCCTGTCCGAGGCGGAGCGGGAGACCGTCTGCCGCCATCTGGAGACGCTGGCGGAGCGGGAGCTTGCGTCGGCGTTGGAACAGCTGCGGGCCTGGAAAGCGGACTGCGCCGGCTTGGGTCCCCGGGCCGCCCTGTCCGACCCGGGGCTGTGGAGCAAATTAGAGCCGGACTGGCCGGAGGTCTTTTCCCGGCTGGAGCCGGAGCTTATCGTGCAGGCGGACCTGCCCGGGGGCTGAGTGAAGTGTAAGGAGGGAGCGGGAATGAAGAAACGGGCGCTGTCTCAGGCGCAGCTGGCCGCCCTGGTTTGGGCGGGGGTGTTGGCTCCGGCGGCGGAGCTGCTGCCGGGTGCGGCTCTCTCTGCGGGCCGTGGAGCGTGGCTGGCCCCTCTGGCGGCCCTCCCCCTGGCACTGCTGTCCGTGTGGCTGCTCACCCGCCTGGCGAGGGACCGGGGCCTGGCCCGGGGCATTCTGGACGGCCTGGGGCCATGGCTTGGCCGAGGCGTGCTGCTATTCTATATGGTGTGGGCGCTGGGGCTGCTGGCCCTGCGGCTGCGGCTGTGCGCCGGGCGGATGCTGTCCTCCGGCTATCGGGACGGGGCCCTGCCCTATTTCCTGCTGGCGGCGGCGGGGGTGGTGTTCTGGCTGGCGGGGGGCAGTCTGGCCGCCTTCGCCCGGGCTGGGCAGCTGTTTCTCACGGTGCTGGCGGTGACGGGGGGAGCCATCCTCCTGCTGTCCCTGCCCCAGGTGCGTTTTGTCCGGCTGCTGCCCCTGTGGACGGAGGACGTTTGTCCGGTGCTCCGGGGCGGCCTGGCCGCGGTAGGCGTGCTGGGTTGGGGGAGCTGCTGGGCTTTTCTTGCGGGGGAGACGCCGCCGGGATATAGGGGGAGCTATCGTCGGACGGCCCTGGGCTGTCTGGTCCTCACTCTGGCCCAGGGGGTGATCCTGGGCAGTCTGGGGCCGGTGCTGGCCGGGCGGCTGGACAGTCCCTTCCTGGCCCTGGCCAAAAGCGTGGGGGTGGAGGGGGCCTTCCAGCGGGTGGAGAGCGTGGTGGCCGCCCTGTGGGTGACGGCGGACGTGACCATGGCGGGCCTGCTGGTCTTCGCCCTGCGGGCTATGGCGTCGGCAGCTGTGCCCCGGTATCAAGAGGAGTGGGTGGGGCGGGGCGCGGTGCTTCTGGCCGCCATCGCGGCGCTGCTCCTGCCCGGGCGGCAGGTGGAGACCCTGGAGCGCCTGGCCCTGGGGGCCAACCTGTGGTTTGGGCTACTTCTGCCCATTTTGCTGGCGGTATGGATAAAACTGCACAAGAGGGGGTAAAATATTGGGGAGGAAAGGGAGGTGTGGAGCGGGAAAAAGGGGGATATGGGGCCTCCGGTGACAAAACGTAAAAAAAGAGGAAAAAACCTGTAAAAAACAGTTGACAAACGGGGGCGCTTCTGATAATATAAGCAAGCACTTTGAGCGAGGGACTTGTTCCCCAGCAAAAGCCCGTTAGGAAACTGATACAGCCGCTAAAGCGAGAACAAAACAGCCTGAAAAGCTAGAAAAAAGTTCTTGACAAGGCGAACTGAGTATGGTATCCTAAATGAGTCGCCTGCGAGGGCGACGGTGATAAAACTCCAAGGGCCTGGCGGATGAGAGGACTTGAAAAGAAGTTGAAAAACTTCTGAAAAAAGTTCTTGACAAAAGGAAAACGAAGTGATATCATTAAAAACCGCTGCGGGACGCAGCGTGTACCTTGTAAATTAAACAACGTGACAAACACGAAGCACCAAAAGGTGATGGTTGTTTTAAGAGCTTTGAAAAGAGCTTGTAGGAACAACGTCAATTTATTTTCTTTGAAGCAAGGAACGCTTCAATAAAGATGATTTGATTGGCTTCGGCCATTTAAATACCATTTTATTGAGAGTTTGATCCTGGCTCAGGATGAACGCTGGCGGCGTGCTTAACACATGCAAGTCGAACGGAGAGCTAATGACAGAGGATTCGTCCAATGGATTTAGTTTCTTAGTGGCGGACGGGTGAGTAACGCGTGAGTAACCCGCCTTGGAGTGGGGAATAACACAGTGAAAATTGTGCTAATACCGCATAATGCATTTGGATCGCATGATTCTGAATGCCAAAGATTTATCGCTCTGAGATGGACTCGCGTCTGATTAGCTAGTTGGCGGGGCAACGGCCCACCAAGGCGACGATCAGTAGCCGGACTGAGAGGTTGGCCGGCCACATTGGGACTGAGACACGGCCCAGACTCCTACGGGAGGCAGCAGTGGGGAATATTGGGCAATGGGCGCAAGCCTGACCCAGCAACGCCGCGTGAAGGAAGAAGGCTTTCGGGTTGTAAACTTCTTTTGTCAGGGACGAAGCAAGTGACGGTACCTGACGAATAAGCCACGGCTAACTACGTGCCAGCAGCCGCGGTAATACGTAGGTGGCAAGCGTTATCCGGATTTACTGGGTGTAAAGGGCGTGTAGGCGGGAAAGCAAGTCAGATGTGAAAACTGTGGGCTCAACCCACAGCCTGCATTTGAAACTGTTTTTCTTGAGTACTGGAGAGGCAGATGGAATTCCTAGTGTAGCGGTGAAATGCGTAGATATTAGGAGGAACACCAGTGGCGAAGGCGATCTGCTGGACAGCAACTGACGCTGAGGCGCGAAAGCGTGGGGAGCAAACAGGATTAGATACCCTGGTAGTCCACGCTGTAAACGATGGATACTAGGTGTGGGGGGTCTGACCCCCTCCGTGCCGCAGTTAACACAATAAGTATCCCACCTGGGGAGTACGATCGCAAGGTTGAAACTCAAAGGAATTGACGGGGGCCCGCACAAGCGGTGGAGTATGTGGTTTAATTCGAAGCAACGCGAAGAACCTTACCAGGGCTTGACATCCCGAGGCCCGGCTTAGAGATAAGCCTTTCTCTTCGGAGACCTCGGTGACAGGTGGTGCATGGTTGTCGTCAGCTCGTGTCGTGAGATGTTGGGTTAAGTCCCGCAACGAGCGCAACCCTTATTGTTAGTTGCTACGCAAGAGCACTCTAGCGAGACTGCCGTTGACAAAACGGAGGAAGGTGGGGACGACGTCAAATCATCATGCCCCTTATGTCCTGGGCCACACACGTACTACAATGGTGGTCAACAGAGGGAAGCAATACTGTGAAGTGGAGCAAACCCCTAAAAGCCATCCCAGTTCGGATCGCAGGCTGCAACCCGCCTGCGTGAAGTTGGAATCGCTAGTAATCGCGGATCAGCATGCCGCGGTGAATACGTTCCCGGGCCTTGTACACACCGCCCGTCACACCATGAGAGTCGGGAACACCCGAAGTCCGTAGTCTAACCGCAAGGGGGACGCGGCCGAAGGTGGGTTCGATAATTGGGGTGAAGTCGTAACAAGGTAGCCGTATCGGAAGGTGCGGCTGGATCACCTCCTTTCTAAGGAGACCTCAACAGATGAAACAAGCTGTTGTAATGTCCTAAGGTCAGACCTGAAGTGTGAATGGATGTCACGTTGTTTAATTTAGAGGGAACACGCAGCGTTGGGAAGCGGCGAAGGACGGGCCCATAGCTCAGCTGGCTAGAGCGCACGACTGATAATCGTGAGGTCGGTGGTTCGAGTCCACTTGGGCCCACCACCAAAATAGTCGAGCGACGACGCGGGGGTTTAGCTCAGCTGGAAGAGCACCTGCTTTGCAAGCAGGGGGTCACCGGTTCGAGCCCGGTAACCTCCACCAGACAAGATCGGATCGAAGTGCTTGAAGATCAAGTATTTCGATCTGACCTTGAAAAAGGTCGGAAGCTGCACCTTGAAAACTGAACAGTGAAGCAAGCAAGAAATTGCGAGCAAGCAACAGAGAGGTAACAAAGTTAATTTTTGTGGACTTTTTAAGATAAATTAAAGGGTAACAAAAACTACAATGAACCAAACTGAAGCCTGCATAATTCTTATAGACGAAGAGAACAGCTTAGAGATAGGCTGTTCTACGAAGGTCAAGCTAATAAGAGCGCAAGGGGAATGCCTTGGCATCAAGAGCCGATGAAGGACGTGACAAGCTGCGATAAGCTGCGGGGAGCTGCACATAAGCATTGATCCGCGGATTTCCGAATGGGGAAACCCGTCAGAGCAATACTCTGACAACGTGCATTGAATAAAATAGGTGTACGTGGGGAACCGCCTGAACTGAAACATCTAAGTAGGGCGAGGAAGAGAAATCAACAGAGATTCCGCTAGTAGTGGCGAGCGAACGCGGAAGAGGGCAAACCGGAGGATTTATTCTCCGGGGTTGTGGACCGACGCACGATGCAATAGGTTAGCTGAACGGCATGGGAAGGCCGACCAGAGCGGGTGATAGTCCCGTAAGCGAAAACCGATTTGTGTTAGTTGGTATCCAGAGTACCGCAGGACACGTGAAACCCTGTGGGAAACTGGGGGGACCACCCTCCAACCCTAAATACTACTTGATGACCGATAGAGGAGCAGTACCGTGAGGGAAAGGTGAAAAGGACCCCGGGAGGGGAGTGAAAAAGAACCTGAAACCTTGTGCTTACAAGCACTCAAAGCTCGTTAAGGAGTGATGAGGTACTTTTTGTAGAACGGTCCGGCGAGTTATTGTATGTAGCGAGCTTAAGGTATTCAGTACCGGAGGCGAAGCGAGAGCGAGTCTGAACAGGGCGACATAAGTTGCATGCAATAGACCCGAAACCAGGTGACCTATCCATGAGCAGGTTGAAGTGGAGGTAAAACTCCATGGAGGACCGAACCGACCCCCGTTGCAATGGTGGCGGATGACTTGTGGATAGCGGAGAAATTCTAATCGAACTTGGAGATAGCTGGTTCTCCCCGAAATAGCTTTAGGGCTAGCGTTGATTTAGATTACCGGAGGTAAAGCACTGAATGGGCTAGGGGCTGATAAAGTTACTGAACCCTATCAAACTCAGAATGCCGGCTAATTGATGATCAGCAGTCAGACTACGTGAGATAAGTCTCGTGGTCAAAAGGGAAACAGCCCAGACCTACAGCTAAGGTCCCAAATATACGCTAAGTGGAAAACGATGTGGAATTGCGAAAACAACCAGGATGTTGGCTTAGAAGCAGCCACACATTAAAAGAGTGCGTAATAGCTCACTGGTCGAGTGACTCTGCGCGGAAAATGTAACGGGGCTAAGCGTATAACCGAAGCTTAGGATGCAGCAATGCGTGGTAGGGGAGCGTCGAATATGGGGTGAAGTCGCAGCGGAAGCAGCGGTGGACTGTATTCGAGTGAGAATGCCGGAATGAGTAGCGAGAATTATGTGGGAATCATAATGGCCGAAAATCTAAGGTTTCTTGGGGAAGGTTCGTCCGCCCAAGGTAAGCCGGGAGCTAAGGCGAGGCCGAGAGGCGTAGTCGATGCACATACGGTTGAAATTCCGTAGCCACCGAAACTTAAGTTAGAGGGACACTTGGAACTATCTGATCCCGGGCGTTGGTTGACCCGGGCGAAAGGGACCGAAATCAAGTAGGGAAGTCAGAGAACGACGAGGCGAGAAAAGCTCTAATGTATGCTAAGGTGCCCGTACCGCAAACCGACACAGGTAGATGAGGAGAGGATCCTAAGGCCAACGGGAGAAGGGTTGTTAAGGAACTCGGCAAAATTACCCCGTAACTTCGGGATAAGGGGAGCTCCCTAAGGGGAGCCGCAGAGAATAGGCCCAAGCGACTGTTTACCAAAAACACAGGTCTATGCTAAATCGAAAGATGACGTATATGGGCTGACGCCTGCCCGGTGCTGGAAGGTTAAGAGGAGAGCTTAGCGCAAGCGAAGGTTTGAATTGAAGCCCCAGTAAACGGCGGCCGTAACTATAACGGTCCTAAGGTAGCGAAATTCCTTGTCAGGTAAGTTCTGACCCGCACGAATGGCGTAACGATTTGGGCGCTGTCTCAACAGCCCACCCGGCGAAATTGTAGTACTGGTGAAGATGCCAGTTACCCGCAACTAGACGGAAAGACCCCATGGAGCTTTACTGTAGCTTAATACTGAGGATTGGTAAATCATGTACAGGATAGGTGGGAGACATGGAAGCAGTGGCGTCAGCCATTGTGGAGTCGCCCTTGGGATACCACCCTTGATTTACTGGTTTTCTAACCTGCGGCCCTGGATCGGGTCGGGGGACACTGTTAGGTGGGCAGTTTGACTGGGGCGGTCGCCTCCTAAAAGGTAACGGAGGCGCTCAAAGGTTCGTTCAGCACGGACGGAAATCGTGCAGTGAGTGTAAACGCAGAAACGAGCCTAACTGCGACACCGACGGGTGGAGCAGTAACGAAAGTTGGAGTTAGTGATCCGGCGGTATGCAAGTGGAAGTGCCGTCGCTCAACGGATAAAAGCTACCCTGGGGATAACAGGCTGATCTCCCCCAAGCGTCCACAGCGACGGGGAGGTTTGGCACCTCGATGTCGGCTCGTCACATCCTGGGGCTGTATTCGGTCCCAAGGGTTCGGCTGTTCGCCGATTAAAGTGGCACGCGAGCTGGGTTCAGAACGTCGTGAGACAGTTCGGTCCCTATCTGTTGCGGGCGTAAGAGATTTGAAGGGAGCTGTCCTTAGTACGAGAGGACCGGGATGGACAGACCTCTGGTGCACCAGTTGTCCTGCCAAGGGCACAGCTGGGTAGCTACGTCTGGACGAGATAAACGCTGAAAGCATCTAAGCGTGAAACTCCCCCTAAGATTAGATCTCTCATCCTTTAAGGAGTAAGGCTCGACGTAGACTATGTCGTTGATAGGTCGGAGGTGGAAGTGCCGTGAGGCATGTAGCTGACCGATACTAATAAGCCGAGGGCTTGACCTACAAAGTTATGAGAAATACGCAGGCGCTTGTAAGCGATGAGGAGTTTGTTTCACTGTTCGGTTTTCAGGGTGCAGAGCAACGTATCTCCAAAATCAATTCAGAGCCCAGCGAAGCGGGTCTGAATTGAAGAGGAAGCACAACGAAATGGGTGAGCTTTCGCCGAAGGTGGAAGCGAAGGATATGGAGTTTGTGCTGACGAGATGCGCCTTTAGCTCAGTTGGTAGAGCAACTGACTCTTAATCAGTGGGTCCCGGGTTCGAATCCCTGAAGGCGCACCATCTGGCCCGTTGGTCAAGCGGTTAAGACGGCGGCCTCTCACGCCGCAAACATGGGTTCGATTCCCGTACGGGTCACCAATCAGATTTCAAATGAAATTTGATATTGACAAGTGAGACACAATAAGCTATAATGTTTACTGTTGAGAAGGCAGTAAGGAGAGAAAACAAAGTTTTCTTTGCTTACTTTCTTCTAAAAAGAGAGTAAAAGTTGGTATTGATTAGGGCGAGGGTCCACCCGTTCCCATTCCGAACACGGAAGTTAAGCTCGCTTCTGCCGAAAATACTTGCCTGGAGACGGGCTGGAAAGATAGGTAATGCCAACACAAGGGTCTGGTCGACCAGACCGGACCCTTTCACATTCCTCAATAGCTCAGTCGGTAGAGCATGCGGCTGTTAACCGCAGGGTCGTTGGTTCGAGTCCAACTTGGGGAGCCAAAGCGGCTTGTCGCCAGAACGACGGCAAGCCGCTCTTTCAAGAAATAAGTTTGAACGGTTTGGGCCTTTAGCTCAGTTGGTTAGAGCAGCCGGCTCATAACCGGTCGGTCCACGGTTCGAGCCCGTGAAGGCCCACCATATAGGGGTATAGCTCAGCTGGTAGAGCAGCGGTCTCCAAAACCGCGTGCCGAGGGTTCGATTCCTTCTGCCCCTGCCATTGTGAATTACGGTTCTTCCGTTTCGATATTTTAAATGGCTCGGTAGTTCAGTTGGTTAGAACGCCGGCCTGTCACGCCGGAGGTCGAGGGTTCAAGTCCCTTCCGAGTCGCCATTTAATTTGCTGCTATAGCTCAGTCGGTAGAGCGCATCCTTGGTAAGGATGAGGTCGGCAGTTCGAATCTGCCTAGCAGCTCCACAAAAACCTTGAAGTCGATTGGCTTCAAGGTTTTTTTATGTCTAAAATAGCCTGTTGTTACTGAGCTGAGAGCCATGAAAAGGAGTTTTTTATGAGTAAGATTCAATGCTGGTGTCGTGCTAATGCTATGCTGGCTATTTCACTATTGGCCGCAGTTGTAACGGCATTCTTTGTTCCGCCCGATAGGGACTACTTGGGTTATTACGACCTTAAAACGCTTTCCTGCCTGTTTAGTGTTTTGGCGGTGGTAGGTGCTTTGCGAGACCTGCATATCTTTTCTGCCCTCTCCCAGCGGATGGTGCGCACTTTTTCCACGGTTCGGGGCGTGTGTACGGCATTAGTGGTTATTACTATGTTCGGTTCTATGCTTCTGACCAACGATACCGCTTTGTTGACCTTCCTGCCGCTGGGCTGGTTTGTCCTTTCCTCCACAAGTCAGGACAAGCATACTGCGCTCCTTTTCATCCTGCAAAACTGCGCCGCTAACCTGTGTGGAATGATCACGCCTTTCGGCAATCCGCAAAATCTCTATCTTTTCAGTTATTATGGTCTTTCTACGAAAACGTTCTTTTCTGTTATGATGCCGCCGTTCCTCCTGTCTGCTGTTCTGATTCTCCTGTGCTGCTTGGCGTTTCCAAAAGAACAGCTTTCGGTTCCGGAAGCACGGATCGCGATAGACTCACGCCGAGCCGTCACCTATGGTGTGCTATTCTGTTTAGCCGTTGCCATGGTGCTGCGGCTGGTACCCTATATTCTTGGCCTGATTATTATTGTTCTGGCGCTCTGGTTTCTGGATCGGCACGCACTGAAAACTGTGGACTGGGGACTGCTGGCCACTTTTGCCGCTTTTTTCACCTTTTCCGGAAATCTTGCCCGAATGGAAGCTGTTCGGGTACTGTTTGCCCGTCTTTTATCCCACGGTACCATGCTGATTTCCGCGCTTACCTGCCAGATCATCAGCAATGTCCCTGCCTCTATTCTACTCAGCCGATTCACACAAGATGCCAGCGGGCTTTTGATTGGCGTCAATGTGGGCGGTGCGGGGACACTGGTGGCTTCTCTGGCAAGTCTTATTACCTTTCGAGAATATACGCGCCGCATTCCCGGCGGAGGCAAGCACTTTCTCTTACTATTTTCCGGAATCAGCTTTACATTTCTGGCGATTCTTCTGGTTGTAATGTCCGTTCTGATGTGATAGGCCGTTGCTATGTGACGGCGTAAGATTTTTCTTTTCGTTCAGCGCTTGCCACGCCCCTTTCTACGGGCTATAATATGGGAAAACCATCTAGGAGGCACAGATCATGAAGAAAATTTTTGCGGCGGCCACGGCGCTGGCCCTGTGCGCCGGGCTTTTGGCCGGGTGCGGACAGAACAGCGGCGGGGGGAAGGCCGACGGCGGTCTGGCGGACAGTCTGCCCATCGACCTGGAGTTTGCCAGCGGCGTGGGGGCCTGGAGCACGGACCTGACTCTGGAGCCGGACGGCTCCTTCTCCGGCGTGTACCACGATTCGGACATGGGGGACAGCGAAGAGAGCTACCCCGACGGGACCATGTATACCTGCACCTTCTCCGGGAAGTTCACGGACATCAAGCAGCTGGACGACCACAGCTATTCCCTGACGCTGGAGGACCTCACCAGCGACTATGAGCAGGACAAGGAGTGGGTGGAGGACGGCGTGCGCTACGTCTCCTCGGAGCCCTATGGCGTGGAGGAGGGGAAGGACTTTATCCTCTATCTGCCCGACACGCCCACAGACGGCCTGGACGAGGAATTCCTGTCCTGGTGGCCCGGACAGTATCAGGAGGAGAAGACGGGCACGTTGGACTTCTACGGCCTTTATAACGTGGACAAGGGCTACGGCTTCTTTGGTTGACAACAGCAGACGCCCCCGGCGCATCGGTGTGAAAACCGGTGAGCCGGGGGCGTATTTTATTTTCTTCAGATGGCGGGCTGGTCGGCGATCTGCATGGGGGGCAGATACTGCACGGAGCGGATGGAGGTCAGGCCAACGCGGTTGGCCTTTTTGATGTACTCCTCCAGGCTGCCGGTGGTGAAGATGTCCATGCGGCCGGGGGCCCGCTGGTCGTTGCGCAGGCCCCGGGCGTCCAGGTCCCGGGAGAGGGTCTTGGCCATCTGCCGGGCGGGGTCCAGCAGGTCCAGGGTGGGGTACAGGCGGCGGATGTTGTCCTCCACCAGGGGATAGTGGGTGCAGCCCAGCACGCAGCACTGGATGTGGTCCACGTTCACCAGGCCGTCCAGACCGGCGCGGATCTCGGCGTCGATGGCAGGCTGGGCGGCGGGGTCGCCTACATTCTGCTCCACCAGGTTGGCCAGGTCGGGGCAGCCGTGGCTGAACACCTGGCGCTCCGGGGCCTGCTTGTGGATCAGGTTGGGATAGCAGCCCGACTGAGCGGTGAAGCAGGTGGAGATGACGCCCACCCGCTGATAGGCTGTGGCGGCCACGGCGTCGGCCCCCGCCTGGACCACGCTGAGGACGGGGCAGCGCATCTCGTCCCGATATTGGTCGATGAGACAGGAGATGGTGTTGCAGGCGACCAGAAGGGCCTTCACGTTATGGCTGTCCATAAAGCGAAGCATATAGCGGGTCATTTCTAAGATCTCCTCGGCGGTGTGGTTGCCATAGGGGGTGTTGGCCCCGTCGCCCAGATAGAGGATGTTCTCCTGGGGCAGCAGCTCCTGCACCCGGCGGGCCACGCTGAAGCCGCCGATGCCCGAATCGATCACGCCGATGGCGTCAGTCTTTTGGTTTATCATAAATGGATGCCTCCCTAAAATTTTCAACGGTAACAGTGTTCACGCCCACACCCGAAAGGCGGGGCTGCGGCGGCCCAGGTCCAGCACGCCCTTGCGATAGACGCCGAACTCGGTGATCACCAGGGGAAAGACCACGTCGTGGGGCTCCCGGGGGATGATGGTGCGCAGCAGGCTCTCCCGGCAGAGCATGGCGGCGTTTTCGGGATTTCCGGCGAAAAAGCGGTCATAGAACCCGGTGCCCTGGCCCAGACGGTGGCCCAGGCGGTCACAGCTGACGCAGGGGATGATGGACAGGTCCACCTGGTCCAGGGTCATTTTGGGGGTGTCCTCCTCCGGCTCCAGCACGCCATAGGCGCCCCGGTGGAGCTGGTCCAGGCTGGTGATCTGCCGGGGCTCCATGATCCCCTCCCCCACGCAGAGGGGGACGCAGAGGGTCTTTCCGCTGTGCAGGGCGTCCAGCAGAACGGGGGTGGTGTCGATCTCCCGGGTGGTGCTGACAAAGCAGAACAGGCTCTGGGCCCGGCGGTATTCCGGCAGGGCCAGCACCTGGATGGCCACCGCCTGGTCAGACCGGGCCCGGTCACAGATGGAGATCAGCTGCTCGTCCCGGCGCACGGCCATGCGGAGCTGACGCTTGCGTTGTGTGATCGTCATGGGAAAGGGACCCTCCTTGCAAAAAATAAAAGGCCAGAAGCAGGCGGCTGGCGTGCCGCCTGTTTCTGACCTTTGGTAGGTATGTGCTTCGGGGACGCCGGAGCACCGGTAGAAAAGGGGATATGAAATTAGACGCGGGGGAGAGACAGCGCTTACAGGACGTTCATGAAGAACGTGAGGATCAGGGAGTTCACGATGTCGGTGAAGAAGCCGCCGCACACGGGGATGATGAGGTAGGCCTTTTCAGAGGGCCCGAAGACCTTCGTCAGGGCGTCCATGTTGGCCATGGCGTTGGGGGTGGCGCCCATGCCGAAGCCGCAGTGACCGGCGCTGAGGACGGCGGCGTCGTAATCCCGGCCCATCATGTTGAAGGTGACGAAATAGACGAACAGGCCGGTGAGCACCGTCTGGATGAGCAGGATGGCCACCATGGGACCGGCCAGATCGGCCAGCTGCCACAGCTGCATGCCCATCATGGCCAGGGCCAGGAAGAAGTTCAGGCTGATGGAGCCGATGGTCTCGATCTCCTGCACGGGCAGGTCCAGGTCAAACTTGTCGCAGATGGCGTTGCGGATGATGATGCCGATGATCATGGAGCCCACATAGGAGGCCAGGGTGATGTTGAACTTGTCGAAGAGCATACTGATCAGGGTGCCCGGGCCGCAGGCCAGGAAGATGAGGGCCAGGGCCAGGGTGCCCCGGTCCACGTCCAGCTTGGCGGTGCCCTCGGTGTTCTTCTTCAGCTCCAGCAGGGCCTCGTGATCCACCTGGGCGGCGTCGCTGGAGCTCAGGCCCAGCTTCTTGATGCGGCGGCGGGCCAGGGGGTTGCCGATGACGTTACCGGCCACCAGACCATAGGTAGCGGCGGCCACGCCGACGGTGAGGGCGTTCTGCACGCCCATGCTCTCCAGCAGGGGGGCGAAGGCGGTGGTGGTGCCGTGGCCGCCGGTGAGGGGCATGGAGCCCAGGGCCAGACCCAGCAGGGGCTGGAGACCGAAGACCTTGCACAGGGCGGCGCCGACCACGTCCTGGATGCCGATGAGGATACACACGGCCACCAGGAAGACGATGAGGGACTTGCCGCCCTTCTTCAGCATGCCGAATCCGGCGGTGAAGCCCACGCTGGTGAAGAAGACGTTCATAAACACGCTTTGCAGCGTGGTGTCAACGGAGAGTTGCAGTACGCCGGTCTGATACAGGATCAGGTTCACGATGGCGTAGATAATGCCGCCGATGACGGGGCTGGGGATGCAGTAAGTACGGAAGACGGAAATTTTCGATTTCAGAAACGCGCCGAAGTAGAAGATGGCAACGGCAAGCGCCATAGACTGATACAGGTTAAGGGACAGACTCATATTATCTCAGCTCCTATTTTTCATTTCTTGCTCCCTGCTTAACCCAAGCAGCTTACGGAACGGGGAAGACCGGGGGCCTTCCAATGACGGGTGGTGCTGAACCCTTATATTTTTGAAGAGCCGCGCTCAAACCGCTCCTTCAAAAACAAAGGGCTAGAAAGATTTCTTTGTGTCCGCGCCCACATTGGCGGGGGACAAAGAGCTTTCTGGCCTTTTCCATCTCTGGTCACGGAGGATATCCGGGACCCAATGAAGAAGACTTATTTTATTGTATGGGGGTGTGCGTGGGTTTTGCGTCTTTAAAATTTCAAAGCAATTGCATGATACACCAAACAAACGAAAGTGTAAAGACGGAAAACAGCACAAAATGAAGGTTGGGATTTTGTGTAGGATGCCCGATTGACGGGAAAAGAAAATTGTGCTATCCTGTGGGCAAGTTAAATTTATTGGTTTTGAGATGACCTCTCAAAATCAAAATAAATTTGGACGAAGCCAAACATTCTTTGTGGCGCGATACCTTATTGATACGGATATGTATTGTGGTATCTCTCCATTGTTGTTTGCTTGCGTCCGTTTTTTATTTGCCAAACGGGGCCCCAAACCGGAAAACAGAAAGGATGGATGCAAGATGTATTGGCCGGACGATTCGGTCTTTATCACCGGCGTAGCCAAGGTCACCAAGGACGACGCCATCAACGCCATGTACGGCACCTTTTCCCTCAGCCTGGTGGTGGACGTCCACAGCAACCGCATCCTAAGCGCCAGCGGGAACATGGTCATGCAGAACACCAACGACTTTTTGGCCCACCTGCTCATCGGGAAGAACATCGTCACCCAGATGGATGAGATGTGCGACGTCCTGAAAAAGCGCTTTCTGGCCCTGGCCCAAAAGGCGGTGATCGTGGCCCTGCGGGACGCCCAGAACCACTATCTCATGGCCTATCCCGCCGCCCGGGAGAATCCCACCGGAATTTAAGTCCCAGCGAAAACAGCATAACGACCCGCGTGGGTCGGAGGTTCCTTACAAAATTGGTTTCTCAGTCTCCCCCTGAGAAACTGCCCTTTGGAAGGTCGGCTTTTTGGACACGGTGCCCGCCGTGCCCCTGAGTCGGCCTTCCTTTTTTGCGAAAATCGGGCAGAATTCAGGGCGGAAAGCCAAAATACACACAAAACACACAATATTTTGTCATAACAGGAAGGGAGCAATTTATTATGTCTAACCCCACCAAACAGGATGCGATCAAGCTGCTGGACGTGTTCGACCCCGAGATGGCCACCCTGCTGCACCGGGAGGAGAAGCGCCAGTTCGAGACCATCGGCCTCATTGCCTCTGAAAACGTGGTGTCCCCCATGGCCTCCTGCCTGGAGGGCTCCGCCTTCACCAACAAGAACACCGAGGGCTATGCCGGCAAGCGCTTTGTGGGCGGCTGTCAGCTGTCCGACCAGGCCGAGCTGCTGGCCGTGGAGCGGGTGAAGCTGGCCTTTGGCGTGGACCACGCCAACATCCAGTGCGGCAACGCCACCATCGCCAACATCGCCGTCCTGCGGGCCTTCCTGAAGCCCGGCGACACCTTTATGGGTCTGACCCTGGACAACGGCGGCCACCTGAGCCACGGCGCCAAGTTCCACTTCAGCGGCGCCATGTTCAACGCCGTCCACTATGGCGTCAGCCGTGAGACCGAGATGATCGACATGGACGAGGTCCACCGCCTGGCCCTGGAGAACAAGCCCAAGCTGATCTGTGTGGGCGCTTCCTCCTATCCCCGCCTCATCGACTATAAGCGCTTCCGGGAGATCTGCGACGAGGTGGGCGCTTACTTCTGGGTGGACTGCGCCCACGACTGCGGCCTGATCGCCGGCGGCGCCATCCCCAGCCCCGTGGAGTATGCCCACGTCATCACCTTCTCCACCCAGAAGACCCTGCGCGGTCCCCGCGGCTGCGGCGTGATCCTGGTGTGCAAGGACATCGAGATCCCCGACGGCAAGAACAAGGACGGCTCCCCCAAGTATACCAAGCTGAGCCTGAAGATCGACCGCTCCGTGTTCCCCCGCCTGCAGGGCGGCCCCAAGGGCGACATGCTGGCCGCCCGGGGCGTGCTGTTCTATGAGCTGCTCCAGCCCGAGTTCAAGGAGTATGCCAAGCAGGTGTGCAAGAACGCCAAGGCCCTGGCCAAGGGCTGCGCCGACGAGGGCATGCGCCTGATCACCGGCGGCACCGACACCCACATGGTCATGATCGACGTGACCCCCCTGGGCGTGAACGGCCTGGAGGCCGAGACCCTGCTGAACAGCCTGGGCCTGGTCACCAACAAGAACATGATCCCCTATGACCAGCTGCCCCCCAGCTGCGGCAGCGGCCTGCGCATCGGCAGCCCCACCATGACCACCCGCGGCGCCAAGGAGGAGGAGATGGAGCACATCGGCCACCTGCTGGGCAAGGCCCTGAAGAACAAGGACAACCAGGCCGTTCTGGACGAGATCGCCGCCGAGGTCAAGCAGATCGCCACCTCTCACCCCATGTTCTCCAGCGAGTGGGTCTCCCCCTCCATCCGCAAGGACTTTGAGGACATGTACTACAACGTGGAGTATTGAGCACAGAAAGGAACGATGCGCAATGGCTCTGTTATTAAAAGGCGGCCCCGTGGCCGAGGCCATGAGCCAGCGGCTGCTGGATCAGTGTGCCACCTTGAAGGAGGCGGGCGTGACCCCCGTCTTCGCCATCGTCCGGGTGGGCGAAAAGGCCAACGACATCTCCTATGAGCGGGGCGCCACCAAGCGGGCCCAGGCTCTGGGCGTGGAGGTGCGCAACTTCATTCTGCCCGAGTCGGTCACCGAGGACCAGCTGGTGGAGACCCTGGAGGGCATCAATCACGACAGCGGCATCCACGGCTGCCTGATGTTCCGGCCCCTGCCCCCCCACCTGGACACCCCCAGAGTGGCCCGGACGCTGGACGCCTCTAAGGACGTGGACGCCATGACCTCCTCCGCCATGGGCGTGCTGCTGTCCCCCAGCGCG
>NZ_JBPJWR010000013.1:0-37384 GCF_054108085.1 Flintibacter sp. SJQ-8 | reverse complement strand
TGTTATTATGAAGGAACTTATGAATAAGACTGTGTAGATTACCGGACGAAGCGGCCCTCGGGACCGAAGGTGACCTTGTCGGCGGGCTCCCACCACAGGGGGATCTTGATGCTCTCGCCGCCGGCGATCTTGCCCTTGCCGTTGCAGACGTCCTTGGCGATCTGGTAACCAGCCTGAGCGTGACGCACCACGCCGATTCCGGAGTCGGTGGTCATGCAGGCGGCCAGACGGAAGTCGGCCTCCTCAGTGCCGTCGGCGATCATGGTAACGCCGGTGTGCACGGCCTCGCCCATGGAGTAGTTGGCCTGGATGGCGATCAGGTCGCACATGGCAGCGCAGTCCAGCAGACCGTTCAGCATGGGCCAATCGGAGATGTAGTCGCCGCCGTCGGGCATGTTCTCAGACTCGAAGGTGGGGTTCACGATGGAGCCGGAGTCCAGGTTGTCGCGGGAGAAGGCCACGGGGCCCTTGATCTCGCCCTTCTTGATCAGGTCGTTCACGGCCAGACCGAAGCGCTTGCGCTCGCCAAAGCCCATGTAGCAGATACGGGCGGGCAGAGCCTCGATGGGCAGGCACTTGCGGGCCAGACCGATCCACCGCTCCACCAGGTGATCGCCCTTGCAGATCTCCAGAGCCAGGTCGTCCAGACGAGCCAGGTCGGCGGGATCGCCGGAGATGCAGGTCCAGCGGAAGGGACCACGGCCCTCGCAGAACAGGGGACGGATGTAACCGGCCACAAAGCCCTCGATCTGCTTGGCCTCGGCCTCGGGCATACCGGCGTCCATGCACTCCTTGCGGATGCTGGTGCCATACTCAAAGGCCTCGACGCCGCGCTTCTTGAACTCGATCATGGCGCGCAGCTGGCGCTTCATGGTCTCGCGGGCGTCGTGCAGATACTGCTCGCGGTGCTCGCCGCGGTAGATATCAGCCTGCTCGCCGGTGTAGCCGGAGGGGATGTAGGAGATGGGGTCGTGGCAGGGGCACATCTCGGTGACCACGGCGGGCAGATAGTTCTTCGCCAGGGCCTCCTCGTAGATGTCGGCGGCGTTGCCGACCACGCCGATGGAGATGGGCTCGTCCTTGGCCACGTGCTCCTGAGCGATCTTCCAGGCCTCGTCCAGGGAGTGGACCTTCATGTCCATGTAGTCCTTGGAGATACGGCGGTCGATGACGCGCTCGTCAGCGTCGGCCAGGATGACCACGGCGCCGTGCATCTTGCCGGCCCAGGTCTGGTTGCCGCCCATGCCGCCGGCGCCGGCGGTCAGGAAGATCTTGCCGTGCATATCGTTGTCCCAGCCCTTCTTCAGGACGATGGCGGACAGGGTCTCGAAGGTACCCTCGATAACGCCCTGGGTGCCGATGTACTCCCAAGGAGCGGCGGTGTACTGGGCAAAGATGGTCAGGTTCTTGTCCTGCAGGTCATAGAACCGCTCCCAGGTGGCCTTCATGATGTTGGTGGTGGCCATCACAACACGGGGGGCCAGGTTGTGGGTCTTGAACACGGCCACGGGCATGCCGGACTGGATGACCAGAGTCTCGTCGTTCTCCAGGTTCTTCAGAGACTCGATGATGGCGTAGTAAGACTCCCAGTTACGGGCGCACTTGCCGTTGCCGCCGTAGATGACCAGCATCTCGGGGATCTCGGCGTTCTCCATGTTGTTCTCCAGCATCCGCAGGATGGTCTCCTGCTTCCAACCCTTGCAGCGCAGGGTGTCGGGCTTGTCAAAGCCACCGCGCTGGGCCTTTACCTCATACAGGACCTCGGGCTTCTCCGCCTTGGCGGGGAACATGTTACCACCATTCTGAGACATAACTATTTTCCTCCATTCAAGCAAAAATTTTAATAGCGTTTTTGTTTGTCAGGGTTTATTGACTGTCGGGGGTTCGTAGCTTTCAAGTACGCGTTTATCATACCAGCCAACTGTCGATAGACCATCGATAAATTTGCCCTCTCCATTTTTTCTTACAGCTTTTTTCGTCGATAATCCACTTTTTATCGTCGATTCAGCGAAAATACAGGTGGTTCCCCCGCCTCTTCCGGTCAAAAACCCTATTTTTATCCAAATCATGTAAATTTTATTTTCACGTGATAAATCATTGAATCCCTCTGGACAAAGCAAAAAATGCTGGTAAAATAGAACACACTGAAAATCTAGGACAGGAGGCTACCGATCTTATGGAAGTCCAGGTATTTCTGTTAGGCAACCCCCGGGTTTTGCTGGACCATACCGAGGTCATCTTCCCTTATCGCAAGGTAGAAGGACTGTTTTATTATCTGTGTATCAAGGGCGTCGTCTCCCGGGACGAGGCCATCGGCATCTTCTGGGCCGACTGCACCGAGGGGTCTGCCCGCAAAAATCTGCGGGACGCCCTCTATCATTTAAAAAAGCTCTTCGGCGAGGAGCTCATCAGCGCCGAGGGGAACAACCGCATCACCTTAAAGAAGGAGTGCATCGCCTCTATCGACTTTGACCAGGTGACGGAGGAGAACATCTTCCAGCGCTACACCGGCGACTTTTTGGGCTATTTCTACATTAAGAATTGTATCGAGTTTGAAAATTGGGCCACCGGCATCCGAGAGGACCTGCTGCGGCAATATCGCAAGGCCGCCAACAGCCGGGTGAACGCCGTCAGCCAGGGGGATGACCTGGCCGCCATGGAGGACTGCGCCGTGGCCCTGCTGGGCAAGAGCATCCTGGAGGAGGAGCTGTTCCAGACCCTGCTCAGCGGGATGCTCCGCCTGGGCGGCGTGGTCGAGGCCGAGCGCACCTATCAAAAGCTGCGCAAGGCCCTGGCCAGTGAATTAGAGGTGGGGCCCGAGGAGCGCACCGAGGAGATCATGGCCGAGGCGGCCCAGCTGCGCCGCTGCGGCGCCCCCAAGCCCAGCGGCCAGAAACCGGCGGAATACTTCTTTGGCCGGGAGCAGGAGATGCTGCTGCTGCTGTCCAGTATCCAGCGGTTCCGCCAGGGCAAGGGCTCCAGCTCCATCCTCCTCAGCGGCGAGGCCGGCATCGGCAAGAGCGCCATCATGAGCCACCTTCAGTCCTCCCTGGACAGCGAGCTGTTCATCCCCATCTATTATCAGTGCGTGCAGACCGAGGAGGAGCTGTATCTCAAGCCCTGGAACGACGTCCTCTCCCAGGCGGAGAAGCTGTGCAAGGAGCACCGCATCCCCTATACCCCCGCCCCCGATTTCTACTCCCACCAGCAGGTGGACGTGTCCGTGTTTTCCACACAGTACGAGCTTTTTGTGGAAAACATCTTCCAGACCCTGTCCGACGCCCTGCCGGAGAAGAAAGTGATCCTCTTCATCGACGACATCCAGTGGATGGACGCCGCCAGCCGCCGCCTGCTGAGCAATCTGCTGTTCTGGTCCCGGCAGCAAAAGGTGATGGCCGTGCTCACCAGCCGCAGCGACAGCAGCTCTAACCTCACCGCCCTGAAGGCCCCCCTGCTGGCCAACGGCCTTCTCCAGGAGGTGGTCATCTCCCGCTTTACCGAGCAGGAGATCAAAAAGCTGATCCAGGAGCGCAAGCCCGAGCTACTGAGCATCCCCGGCGCGTTGGAGCGCATCTGTCACAACACCGACGGAAACGCCCTGTTTCTGTTTGAATACTTAAAGGAACTGGAGCACGGCGGCGAGTGGAACCAGCTCTCCCCCAAGACCACGGGCATGATCCAAAGCCGCCTGATGAACCTCACCCCGGAGGAGCGCACCCTGCTGGAGCACATCTCCCTCTATCCCCGCTTTGCCACCATGGAGGAGCTTCAGGCCCTGACCACCGACAGCACCATCCAGATCCTGAAGAGCCTGGAGTCCCTGCTGTCCAAACAGCTCATCTGTGTGCGGAGCACCTATAACTTCACGGGCTATGGCTTCTCCCACCAGTTGATCCGGGACTATGTCTATAACAGTCTGCTGAAGGACAAGCGCATCCTGCTCCACCGCATGGCCGCCGAGGCCTGCGAGGCCAAGTTCCTGCGCACCGGGGACATCAACCTGTGCCCCATGCTCATCAACCACTTCCAGCAGTGCAACGACATCTGCAAGGCCTATACCTATCGCCTGGAATATCTCAAAGCCTTCTACGCCGTGCAGCACGAGATCTATCCCACCGCCCTGACCAACAGCAGCGCCGAGTCGGAGCACAGTCTGCCCCGCCTGGCCGCCGCCGACGAGCTGGTGTCCCTGGCCGACCAGATCCGCTCCCTCAGCAAAAACTCCAGTGAGATGGAGCCCCTGCGGATGAAGCTGGAGTTTTTGATCGGCCGCTATGACCTGTACTCCGGCAACTACGAGGTGGGCCTGAAGAACATCCAGACCAGCATCGCCCTGGCGGAAAAGCTCCACGACTGGCAATATGAGCTGGAAAACCACCTGCAGCTCATCTTCCACGCCATCCAGATCGACGACCTGAAGATGTACTATCAAAATCTGCTGGTGTGCGAGCAGCTGGTGAAAGAGCACGAATACTCCGAGGCGGACAACTGCACCGTCATGCGCCTGCGGGGGCTGTTCTGCATGAAGAGCTCTCAATATGCCCAGGCGGAGTCGGTGCTCCAGCAGGTCATCCGGCGGATGGAGGCCCTGTGCAAGACCAACTCTGACTATCGCATGGGGCTGGCCGCCTGCTATAACTATCTGGGCGAGAGCCGCCAGGCCCGCAAGCTGTGGAAGGAGGCCCTGGAGTATTACCAGAAGGCCATCCAGTGCTGCGACAACGAGATGGTCAGCGGCGTGGCCGTCTTCCAGGCCAACGCCGGGTATGCCCTGCTCCAGCTGGGCCTGCTGGACGAGGCCCAGGAGCACATCGACAAGGCCAACCGCTGCTTCGAGACCCTGGGCGCCATGTGGGGCCGCTCCCGGGCCCAGTCCTATGCCGCCCTGCTGGCCATGAAAAAGGGCGACTGGGACGAGGCCAAGCGCCGCTATGAGCTGGCCAAGCAGAGCAGCCAAAAGGGCGGCAACCCCGCCTCCATCATCCTGGTCAGCCAAGTGGGCGACCAGCTCCAGGCCCACGAAAACGCGGGGTGAACTGTTGCCTTCCCCTGGGGGAAGGTGCCCCGAAGGGCCGGATGAGGGTGGGTATCGTTAGGTGCGGTGGTCATCGCGGGCGGACACGGAGGTCCGCCCGCCGACGGCGAATGCATTTTCGACGGAATCCTCCAGTCATCGCCTTGCGGCGATGCCAGCCCCCTTTGACAAGGGGGCCTAACGGTGCAGAACATCAGCCTCCCTTGTGAAAGGGAGGTGGCACGGCGAAGCCGTGACGGAAGGATTCCGTCCCCTCGTCCCTATTTCTTCTTCCAACTAAAGCGCTTCTTTAAAAAAGAAAGTAATTGTGCAAAATTCTTAAATAAAAAATTTCTGCCACTGACTCACTTGAAAATCCCTCCAAAATCTGATATGGTTTGACCATAAGGCACTGAATGTAGCTTTACAAGTACGCGACAGTTGAACAACTTTCTTTTCTCTCTGGCTCCGGCCAGGGGGTCGGGTCGTTGTTGTCCCTGTCCGCGGACCTGTAGAGCTTTTTTCGTGCCTTTTTCGTTTATCCAGCGCATATCCAAGTCAGCATGATATGAAAGGGGATAATTCCAATGAATTCCAAGGTTTACGAAGTTCTGGACAAGATCACCGATTCCGACGACACCACCGTTGGCGGCGGCTGCGCCTCCGCCCTGTCCGGCGCTATGGCCGCCGGTATGCTCTCCATGGTGGCCAAGCTGTCCAAGAAGAAGCCCGTCAACTTCACCGAGGAGCAGTATGACGCCATCATCAACGAGCTGGAGCAGCTGAACCAGCAGCTTCAGGAGGGCTGTGTCCACGACACCGAGGCCTATTGCATGATTGTGGACGCCTTTAAGCTGCCCAAGGGCACCGACGAGGAGAAGGCCGCCCGCCGCGCCGCCGTGGAGGCCGCCGCCACCCGGGCCGCCGAGGTCCCCCTGGAGAACGGCCGTCTGAACGCCCGTGTGTACGAGCTGGGCGTTCAGCTGCGGGGCAACTCCAACCCCGCCTGCCTGTCTGACCTGACCAGCGCCCTGTATCTGGCTCAGGGCGGCGTGAAGGACTGCGTGCTGAACATCAACGCCAACCTGGGTCTCATCAAGAAGGAAGAGACCATCGCCAGCCTGAAGGAGGCCATGCTGGAGCTGCTGCTTCAGGCCATCTGCTACTAAGCCTTTCCCCTCCCCCCTGGGGCCGCAGGCCCCGCGACAATGTTGTTCCTTTTAAATTTTTATCATAGAATAGGAGTCGATCATCATGAAGTGTTTAATGGCAGAAGTGAATTTCAGCGAGGGCAGAGACCAGGGTCTGATCGACCAGGTCCGCGACGCCATGCTGGCCGGCGACCCCATCGACCTGATGGAGATCTCCTCTGACGGCGACCACAACCGCACCGTGTTCACCTTTAAGGGCGAGCCCCGTGCCGTTCTGGAGGCCTCTAAGCGCCTGTCCGCCAAGGCCGTGGAGCTGATTGACATGACCAAGCACTCCGGCGCGCACCCCCGCATCGGCGCCGTGGACGTGGTCCCCTTCATCCCCGTGAAGGACGTCACCATCGACGAGGCCCTGGAGATCTGCCGCGAGTATGGCAAGTTCATGGGCGAGCTGGGCGTGCCCGTCTATTACTATGAGGACGCCGCCACCAGCGAGGAGCGCAAGAGCCTGCCCAAGATCCGCAAGGGTCAGTATGAGGGTCTGGAGGAGAAGATGAAGGACCCCGCCTGGAAGCCCGACGAGGGCCCCTCCTCTTTCAACGCCAAGAGCGGCGCCACCGTCACCGGCGTGCGCTTCCCCCTGGTGGCCTTCAACGTGAACCTTCAGACCAAGGACCTGGACATCGGCAAGAAGATCGTCAAGGCCGTCCGCGCCGTCACCGGCGGCTATCAGTATGTCCGCGCCATCGCCCTGGTCCTGGAGGACCGGGACGGCATCGTTCAGGTGTCCATGAACCTGACCAACTATGAGAAGACCCCCATCCACCGCGTGTTCGAGACCATCAAGAGCGAGGCCTCTCAGTATGGCGTTGGCGTTGTGGACTGCGACCTGGTGGGTCCCGTGCCCGTGTACGCCCTGCAGGACGTGCTGAAGTTCTATCTGCGCACCCACAACTTCAAGATCGAGCAGCTGTACATGTAATTTTTCATTTCTTTGTCATTTCTCAACAGCAGGACCCCGGCGGCAAAAGCCGCCGGGGTCCTGCTGTTCAGATGTAAAAAACGGGCTGGGCCGTCCGCGCATGACTGCGCGGACGGCGTTTGGCTTGTTTGATATCCGCTCCTTTGCTTCAAAAGGAGGAACTTACTTTGTTGCACGGACCGGTTCACTCCGGTCAATTTTCGCCATTACTCCAGCACCAGGTCCTCCAGATCGCCGGAGAGGGAGTCCATCACCTTATATTTCTCCTCGTCCAGGTCCCGGTTATAAAACCGCATGAGATACATGGGCTTATACACCAGCTCCGTCTTGTGGTCCTCCAGCTCCGGGGGAGCGTAGAGACACTTGAACTTGCGCACCACCCACAGCTTGTTATAGTCCCAGGCCTGTTTCAATGCCTGGTCCTCCGTCAGGCGGCTGGGCAGGATGGCCTGCTCGGCCACCTCCACCGGATGGGACCCGGGCAGACGGGACAGCTTTCCCGGCGTCATCGTCGACTCCTCAAAGCCCGCGTAATAGCCCGCGTAGCGCTTGACGGACTTTGTCACCGGGATGGCCACCCGCAGCTGGAACACCCAGCAGGGGCTGTAAAGGGTGTCCACATAGGAAAAGTCGATGTAAGAGAACTTTTTCGACTTTTTCATGTGCTGGAGAAAGTGCTCCGGCTGGAACCGGACGCCGGTCAGGACAGAAATGGACTTCATGATGGCTCCCTCCCAATGGCCGCTCAGCAGGCCGCGGGGGCGGCCTCCTTGCTGGCGCGGATGATCTTGCTGAAGTTCTCCTGGGAGATCTGCACCCCGGCCTTCACGGCGGTGTTGGTGGCCTCGGCGTCCTCAAAACGCTTGGCATAGTCCACCATGTCCTCGATCTCCTTGGGGGGTTCTTTGGTCAGCAGGCTCACCACCACATAGGCCACGGTGGCCAGAACGATGGCGGCGAAGAAGGTGTGGATGTTGGTGCTCTCCTGCAGCAGGTAGTACCAGGCAAAGCCGGTGACAGAGCCCACGATCAGAGAGGCGTAAGCGCCCTCTTTGGTGCCCCGCTTCCAATACAGACCGCCGATGATCAGGGGGATAAAGGCGGGGGACAGCACGGACCAGGCGATCCAGGTGACCTGATAGATGCCCACCTGGAAGATGGGGGCGAAGCACAGCACGGCGGAGATCAGGCCCAGCACATAGGTGGACACCTGGGTCACCCGCATGACCTGCTTCTCGCTGGCCTTGGGGTTGATAAAACCGTGATACAGGTCGCTGCCCGCGCCGGAGCCGATGACCAGCAGCAGAGCGCTGGCGGTGGACATGATGGCGGAGAAGGCACAGGCCAGCAGGAAACCGGCCATGATGGGGGACAGCTTGGTCAGGGCCAGCACGGGCATGATATACTCCGCGCTGCCGCCGGGCAGGGCAGCGGCGTCGGGGAAGATCACGCGGCCGGCCATACCGAGAATGTACACGCCGAAGGACAGGAAGAAGCCGAAGATGCCGCCGATCAGGGGGACCAGACGGATGGACTTCTCATCCTTGATGGCCACGGTCTTGATGACCAGGTGGGGCTGGCCCATATAGCCCACGAAATAGACCAGGGCGATACCGGCGATCATCAGGGGCGCGCCCTTCAGATAGAAATCCTCGCCCCACAGGGTGGGCAGGCCGGGGTTGATGGCATACAGGCTCTGGGTGATGCCGGAGAAGCCGCCGGCGGCGGAGATACACACGGGGATCAGCACAGCCAGGCCGATGAGCATCAGGATGGACTGCACAAAGTCGGTGTAGGCCACGGCCAGATAGCCGCCTGCGCCGGTGTAGATCAGCACCACCACGCAGCCCACCAGCATGGACATCTCAAAGCTCCAGCCGGTGATGCAGGACAGCAGCACGCCGATGGCCAGATATTCCACGATCAGGCTGATGACCATGGCCACCAGCATGATGATGACGGACAGCAGCTTCACGCCCCGGCTGTAATACCGGTGGCCGAAGAAATCGGGGATGGTCAGGGACTTGGTTTTTTCCGTATACCGGCGCATCCGCCGGGCAATGATGCCAAAGTTCAGCAGCGGGCCGAACACGTCGCCGGGGGCGGCCCACAGGGAGGACGCGCCCGCTTCCCAGCCATACTGGGGGCCGGCGATATACATGCCGCCGCCCACCGAGCTGGAGCCGTGGGCCAGGGCGGTGATCCAGGGGCCCATTTCACGGCCTCCCACGAACCAGTCCTCGGAACTCTTTACCCGCTTGGCCGCCCACAGACCGATGAGCAGCATCAGGGCCATATAGGCGATCAGGATGATGGGAACCTCCATCGGGATGGCTTTACCGATTGCTCTTTCCAGTTCAGCAATACTCACAGATATTTCCCCCTCTCTTTGTCGTTACAGGTCGGTCATAGCTTCCACTTGCCAAGATAGAACGATCCGGCTGCGATCAGGTCGATGATGATGGTGGCCAGGATGAAAATGCCGGTGTCCATGGAAAAGCCCATAAAGATCTGCATACATACCCTCCTTCCTGTTCAATTCGTCAGCTCAGCTTGAACAACACTTTTGCCACGCTCTTGTCCCGGGAGTTCAGCAGTTGGAACGCCTGGGCGCACTCCTCGATGTCAAACACCCGGGAGATCAGCGGCCCCACGTCCACTTTATTCGAGGCGATGGCCGCCACGGCGTCCTCCAGATTCTTGCGGGTATAGACGTTGCAGCCCACCAGCGTGATCTGGGCGGCCACCAGGGCGTTGATGTCGAAGTGGAACTCCTTTTCAAAGATGCTCACCACATACAGGTGGCCATTGGCCCGGGTGTGAGCGATGGCGGTGTTCAGGGTGATGGGCTGCCCGGCGGCATCGATGACCTTGTCAAATTTCAGGTCAGCGGGCAGCTCCTTAAAGGTCTCGTCCGCCCCAACCTTTTCCGCCAGGCCCAGCCGCACGTCGGACACGTCCACGGCGGTGATGTGCTCCACGCCGTAAAGGGCCTTGGCCGACAGGATGGTCAGCAGGCCGATGGGGCCCACGCCGATGAGGGCCACCCGGTCCTCCGGCTTGAACTGGGCCCGGTCACAGATGTTCAGGGCCACCGCCAGGGGCTCGGACAGGGCGATCTTCTCCTGGTCGGCCTGGGGCGGGACCTTGATCAGGGTCTCCTGGTCCATGGCGATGTACTCGGCAAAGCAGCCCTGGCGGACCTCGCCGATAAAGCCCAGGCCCTCGCAGGTGTTATAGCTGCCCGCCTGGCAGCTGGGGCAATGCATACAGGGCACCATGGGGTTGGCGATGACCACGTCGCCGGGGGCAAAGCCCTTCACCCGGTCCCCCACCTGACGGATCACGCCCACAAACTCGTGGCCCATGGTCTCCGGGATGTTCTGGATGAACATCCCTTTGTTATAGATGTGCAGGTCCGAGCCGCAGATCCCCGCGTAGGACACCTGGATCAGCGCGTCGGTGGGGCCGCAGGCGGGCTTTTCCACCGTCTCGAACCGCACGTCCTGAATTCCGTAGTATCGGGCAGCTTTCATGTTGTCCCTCCATTCCCGTCTGGGGCGGCTGGCCTTAGCTGGCCAGCCACCCTCCGTCTACCTTAATTGTCTCGCCGGTGACATAGTCGCTGGCCGCCGAGGCCAGGAACAGCACCGGACCGGCCAGGTCCAGGTCGGTCCCCCACTCGTGGAGGGGGATGCGGCTCTCGATCCAGGCCCGGTGCTTGGGGTCGTCATAGAAGGGCTGGGTCATGGGAGTGATGAAATAGCCGGGGGCCAGGCAGTTCACCTGGATGTGATAGGGCCCCAGCTCGATGGCCATGGTCTTGGACAGCTGGATCACCCCGCCCTTGGTGGAGCAGTACACGCTGGACTCCTCCAGACCGATGTAGCTGCCCAAGGAGCCGATGTTGATGATCTTGCCGCCGCCGTGCTCCTTCATCACCTTGGCCACCTCCTGGGCCATGAAGAACACGCCCTTCATGTTCACCGCCATGATGTGGTCATAGGCCTCGGGAGTCACCTCGGTAAAGGGCTGGATCTGCTCGTACCCGGCGTTGTTCACCAGCACGTCGATGCGGCCAAAGTCCCGGACCACCGCCTGGACCAGCGCGTGAATGGAGTCCAGCTGGGTCACGTCCACGGAATAGGCCCTGGCCTTTCCGCCGCCATCCTGGATGGCCTGGACCGTCTGCCCCAGCCGCTCCATGTTTCTGCCCGCGCAGATCACCGTGGAGCCCGCCTCCCCAAAGGTCTGGGCATAGCCCTTTCCCAGGCCGGACCCGGCTCCCGTGACCAGAACGACCTTTCCGGAGACGTCAAACAGGTTCTTTCCATTCATCACGCCCATATTGTTCAATCCTCCAATCTCAGCTTCACAGAATCTCTGTGGGCCTGAAGACCCTCCACCTCCGCAAATCTCATGCAGTGCTTGGCCAGGTTGTGGCAGCCCTCTTTCGACACGAACTGGTGGAAGGGGGTCTTGATAAAGGTGCCGACCCACACGCCGTTGGAATACCGGGCGGTGCGCATGGTGGGCAGGGTGTGGTTGGGGCCGGAGACAAAGTCGCCAAAGGCCACCGGCGCATAGTGTCCCACGAACATAGAGCCATAGTGCAGCAGCTTTTTGGCCACCTCCCGCTCATCCTTCACCTGGACCTCCAGGTGCTCGGGGGCGATGTCGTTGGAGATATCGATGGCCTCGTCCATAGAGTCGGCCAGATAGATGGCCCCGTTGTCCTTCCAGGCCTGGGCGGCCACGTCCTGGGTCTCCAGGGTGGGCAGCAGGCGCTGGAGCTCCACCATGGCCTCGTCGATCACCTTTTCGCTGGTGCAGACCAGGATGGGCTTGGCGTTGGGGTCGTGCTCGGCCTGGCCCAGCAGGTCGATGGCCACATAGGTGGGGTTGGCCGTCTCGTCGGCCAGCACCAGCACCTCGCTGGGTCCGGCCAGGCTGTCGATGCCCACGGTGCCGAACACCTGGCGCTTGGCCTCGGCCACAAAGCGGTTGCCCGGTCCGGCGATCAGGTCCACGGGCTTCACCGTCTCGGTGCCAAAGGCCAGGGCCGCGATGGCCTGGGCGCCGCCCATGCAATAGATCTCGTCCGCCCCAGCGATGTCCATGGCCACCAGCACGGCGGGGTGGATCATGTTAAAGCCGTGGAAGGGAGGGGAGCAGGCCGCCACTTCCTTCACCCCGGCCACCTTGGCGGTGATGATGCCCATCAGGGCGGAGCTGGGCAGGGGGTGCCGCCCGGCGGGGACATAACAGCCCACCCGCTCGATGGGTACCATGCGGTGGCCGATCTCCAGGCCGGGGACCTTGCTCTGGATGTCCAGGTCCTTCAGACAGGTGCGCTGCTGCTCGGCAAAGAAGCGGATCTGGTCGGCGGAGAAGCGGATGGCCTCCAGCGTGGCCTCGTCCACCTGGTGATAGGCGGCCTTCACCAGCTCCGGGTCCACCCGGACGGTCTTGATGTCCATCTTGTCGAACTTGGCGGCATACTCGATCAGGGCCTTGTCCCCGTTCTCCCGGACGTTGTCCAGAATGTCCATCACAGTACGGGTCAGGTTCTCGTCCCGCTCATAGGTCTTCTTCTCCGGCTGCTTGATGATTTTCACGGTTCCCACTCCTTCATTTTATACTGTTCGGAAGGCGGGCTTTTTCCCCGTCCTCCCGGCTTTCTTTCTTTGGGTTCCTTGGCTACAGTATAAAACTGACCGCTGCGGATAGGTCAAGAAAACAATTTTCCCAATTTCTTTTTTTCATTCTTGTTGGATTTGCACACAGGTTTTTGGGTTTCTCCGGTCCCCTCCCCTTTTCTGCCAGCACCATCGTTTTGTTAAACCCAGCCCCAGGGGCCGACTTTATTTTTTCAAGTTTTGTCCCATGAAACTTTCATTTTTCCGCCCTCGCCCCGGAAGGGGATCATAATGCGGATGACCCACAGCTCCTTGTTATAGGTGATCATGGGGCTGATGAGCCACTCCTCCAGGGAGCAATTTTCCAGCTCATACCCCTGCCCCTTGGCCCAGTCCATCAGCCGCATGTAGGAGGCGCACAGCCGGGTGTCCTTGGGGTCCCCAATGTGCAGGGTAGACACCCCCCGGAATGCAGGGATGCTGTCGTAATGGTCGCAGGGCAGCCGCCGGTCCGCCACGGGGATGGCGATCTTAAAGTCGTGTATCCTGTGGTCAAAGGAGCAGGCGTCGCTGTCGAAGTGCCCCGCGGTGGTGTACAGCAATGAGCCGATGGACACGGCGTTCACCTGCTGGGCGATGTTCTGGATCTTGGGCAGGTGCTCCACGTCCAAACACAGGTCGTCCTCAAAGGTGGCCCGATAGGGCAATGACACCACGTCCTGGCCCGGATAGTCCACCACCTCCATCAGCCCCTCCTTGTCCAGGGTGTGGTGCAGCTTTAAAAAGGACAGGGCCTCGGCCAGCTTGGCATAGGCGGCCATGCTCTGCTCATAGTGGCGCAGGCTGATCTCCAGGGCCTCCTTGGCCGAGTCCATCTGCTGCTGAAGGGAATTCTGGATGCTGGCCACGTTCCGGCCATAGATGATGTCCTTCATCTCCCCCAGGGGCATGTCGATGTCCCGCATGGCCTTGGCCGCCACGATCTCATAGATGTGCTCGTGGGTGTAATAGCGATAGTTGTTGCCGCTGTGCCGGGGGACCTGGCTGAGCAGGCCCTTCTCCTCGTAATAGCGCAGCTGCTTGCGGCTGACCTGGCACAGCTCACAGATCTCGTTGGTGCTGAACGTCTGCACGGCGCACTCCCCCCTCTGTTTCGTTATCTAACAGTATAGCGTGTGAAAGTAAATTTGAAAAGCCTATTCTTCTAAAAATACAGGCGGATATTTCGGGCAGAAAATGGCCCCATTTTGGAGCATGTTCCAAAACGGGGCCATTTCGTCTGTTTTTGTTTACGCGCCCTTTCCCAGCAGCACCACGGCCACGTCGTTCACGTTGGTGCCGGTTGGGCCGGTCTGGATCAGGCCGCCCACCCGCTCCAGGGCGTGATAGGCGTCGTTGTCCTGGAGCACCGCGTGGATGGACACCCCCTGCTCGGCCAGCCGGGCCTGGGTGGAGCCGTCCACCAGTCCGCCCGCGGCGTTGGTGGGGCCGTCGGTGCCGTCGGACCCCAGGGAGAAGATAAGGGCGTTGTCAAGGCCCGCGATGCCCGGGGCGGCGGCCAGGGCCAGCTCCTGGTTCCGCCCGCCCTTGCCCGTGCCGGTAAGGCGGACCACCGTCTCTCCCCCGGCGATGAAGGCCAGGGGCTTGTCCGTGTCCTTATGGGTCAGGGCGATGGAGGCCAGGAACGACCCCGCCTCCCGGGCCTGGCAGCACAGCTGGTCGGTGAGCACCGTGGCCTGATAGCCCAGCTTCTCGCAGCTCTCGGCGGCGGCGGCGCACAGGATGCGCACGCTTCCGGTGATGACAGTCTCCACGCTGTCCAGCTGTTTGGGGGTCTCCTCCCCCAGCAACTGGCGCATCTGGTCAGTGAGGTGCAGGCCATACTTCTCCGCCACGGCCAGGGCCTGGGCACAGGTGGAGCTGTCCGGGTAGGCGGGGCCGGAGGCAATCATGTCCAGGGGGTCCCCCAGGATGTCGGACAGGACGATGGAATACACCCGGGCGGGGGCGCACAGCTGGGCAAAGCGCCCCCCCTTCACGGCGGACAGCCGCTTGCGGATGGTGTTCATCTCCACGATGTCCGCCCCGCAGGACAGCAGCTCCTGGGTCAGCCGGGCCAGGTCCTCCGCCGGGACCAGGGGCCGCTCGAACAGGGCCGAGCCGCCGCCGGACACCAGAAAGATCACCGTGTCCTCCGCCGTCAGACCGGACACCAGGTCGATGGCCGCCTGGGTCCCCCGGAAGGAGCCCTCGTCGGGGACGGGGTGGCCCCCCTCCCAGATGGCGCAGTGGGGGATGTTCCCCATGCTGTGGCCGTGCTTGGTCACCACCACCCCGGCCTGGAGCCGGTCCCCCAGCAGGTCGGCGGCGCAGCTGGCCATCTGCCAGGCCGCCTTGCCCGCCGCCACCAGACAGAGCTTTCCGGGGCCAAAGTCTTTCTGCTCCAGCGCCCGGCGGACGGCCTGGTCGGGCAGGCAGGCCTGAAGGGCCTGCTGGATGATGGTCTGTGCGTCTTGATGGATGGACATGTTGCTGCCTCCTTATGATACACCCATGGAACAAGGGGGAGGGGCCGTGGGCTCCTCCCCCTTGTCGCGCTGCGTGAATATGAGTCTTTTATTACTGAGGAGCTTACAGGGACTCGATTCCGGTGAGCTTCTTGTAATACTTGATGATGGCGCTGTGGTCGTTCTGGCCGCAGCCGTTGTTGTGCAGCCACTGGAGGATCTCCTGCACGGCGGCGGTCATGGGCACGGGGGAGCCCACGGTGTGGGCGCAGTCCAGGGCGTTGTTCAGGTCCTTGATGTGCAAGTCGATCTTAAAGCCGGGCTTGTCGTTGCCCTCGATCATCATGGGGGCCTTGGCGTTCATCACGGTGGAACCGGCCAGGCCGCCCTTGATGGCCTGGAAGACCAGCTCGGGGTCCACACCGGCCTTCTTGGCCAGGGTCAGGGCCTCGGCCACGGCCTGGATGTTGCAGGCCACCACGATCTGGTTGGCCAGCTTGGTGGTGTTGCCCGCGCCCACGTCGCCGCACAGGACCACGGAAGCGCCCATGGACTCCAGCACGGGCTTGAAGCGGTCAAAGACCTCCTGCTTGCCGCCCACCATGAAGGACAGGGTGCCGTCGATGGCCTTGGGCTCGCCGCCGGAGACGGGGGCGTCCAGCATCTCGATGTTCTTCTTGGCCAGCTCCGCGGCGATCTCCTTAGAGGCCACGGGGTTGATGGAGCTCATGTCGATAAAGGTGGTGCCGGGGCGCATGTGGGCGGCCACGCCGTCCTCGCCCAGCATGACGGCCTTCACCTGGGGGCTGTTGGGGACCATGGTCATCACCAGGTCGCAGGTCTCGCCGATCTCGTTGTTGGTGGCGGCCTTGGCGCCGCAGGCGACGATCTCGTCCACGGCGGCCTGATTCAGGTCGTTGACAGTCAGGTCATAGCCGGCCTTCAGCATATTCTTGGCCATGGGCTTGCCCATGATGCCCAGTCCGATCAATCCGATCTTCATAAAAAATTCCTCCTAACGAAAAACACATAAGGGTGTTGAGTAACCAAAGTTAAAGGGCGGCGGCCAGCTCAGCCATGCGCTTGAGGGCCTCCTCCAGGTTCTCGTCGCTGGTGGCATAGGACAGGCGGACATATTTGTCAAAGCCCTTGCCCAGCTTGCTGCCGGGCACGATGCCCACATACTTCTCTTCCAGCAGACGGGCGGCAAAGTCGTCGCCGTTCAGGCCGGTGCCGCTGACGTCCACAAAGATGTAGAACGCGCCCTTGGGCTCAATATAGCTCAAACCGGGGATCTTGTCCAGCTTGGACATGACCAGGGAGCGGCGGCGGGCGAAAGCCTTTATCATCTTGTCCACCTCGGCCTCGGTCTCCGGGGCGTTCATGCTCCGCTCCACGCCGATCTGGCTGAAGGTGGAGATGCAAGTGGTGGTGTACTGGTGGATCTTCAGCAGGTCGTTCGTCATCTCGGCGGGGGCGGCCAGATAGCCCATTCTCCAGCCGGTCATGGCAAAGGCCTTGGAAAATCCGTTCATGGTGATGGTGCGCTCCCGCATACCGGGCAGGGTGGCGATGGAACAGCACTCGGTTCCGTCATAGACGATCTTGTTATAGATCTCGTCAGAGAAGACCAGGATGTTGTGCTCCACACACAGCTTGGCCACGCCCTCCAGGGTCTGGCGGCTGTAGACGATGCCGGTGGGGTTGCAGGGGTTGTTGATGACGATCATCTTGGTTTTGGGGGTGATGTGCTGGGCCAGAATGTCGCAGTTGATCTGGAAGCCGTCCTCCGCCCGCAGGGGGATGGGGACCATCACGCCGCCGGCCTCGGCGATCATATTCTCATAGTTCATAAAGGCGGGGGTGAAGACGATGACCTCGTCCCCCTGGTCGATGGTGGTCATAAAGGCCACGTTCACCGCCTCTGCGCCGCCGCAGGTGAGCAGCACCTCAGTGGCGGGGTCATAGTTCAGGTCAAAGTTCCGGCGGAGATACTTGGCGATCTCGGTGCGCAGGCCCAGGGTGCCGCGGTTGGGGGCATAGTGGGTCTCGTTTTGCAGCAGGGCCTCGATGGTCTTTTCCTTGATGAGGTTGGGGGTGTTGAAATCGGGCTCGCCGGCGGACAGGGAGATCACGGGGTGACCCGCCTCCCGGACCTTGGCCACCTTCTCCATCACTTGGCGGATGGGGGAGAAATACATGCCCTCCAGGCGCTTGGCGCCGGTCTTGTCAGCAGCGTTCATAGTTCATAGCTCCTTCTTTTCAGAGCGGGGACCGCGTTCGCGGTCCCCGCTGCATGGGTGTTACACTCAGGACTTGGCCTGGAACAGGTCGGCATACTCCATGTACATGTCGTCCTCGCCCTTCAGGAAGTCAACAGCCTCGCTGCTGTTCATGTAGAAGGGCTTCTCACCATAGGAGGTGGCGATGGCCTTGGCATAGCTGGAGTCCTCCTCGATGATCTTCTGGCAGGCCTCGCTCATCTTCTCAATGATGGCGGGATCGGTGCCCTTGGGGGCCAGCAGGTTATAGATCAGGTCATAGGACAGATCCACGCCCTGGTCCACGGCGGTGGGCACGTCGGCATAGGTCTCAGAGCGCTCGGTGGCCAGGCAGCCCAGGATCTTCAGGTCGCCGGTCTCGATGTACTGGCCGATGACGCCATAGGCGTTCACGGACAGGTTGATCTGGTCGCCCAGCAGAGCGGCCACGCGCTCGGAGGAGGAGCCGGAGTTGACGATGTTCAGGTCGGCGCCCTGCTCAGACAGCTTGATGGCGGCGTAGTAAGAGGTAGCGCCGGTGTTGGCGGCCATGCGGACCTCGCCGGGGTGAGCCTTGGTGTACTCGATCAGCTCGGGGATGGTGTCATAGGGGGCGTCGCCCTGGGTGACCAGGAACTCGCCGCAGCTCTTGCCGATGATGGCCACGGGGTCAAAGGCCTCGCCGCCGAAGTCGGTGATGCCGGAGGCGTGGTTCAGAGCCATAGCGGTATCAAAGGCCAGGAAGGTATAGCCGTCGGGGTCGCTGTTCTTCACCTCGGTGGAGGCCACGGAACCGCCGCCGCCGGTGGTGTTCACCACGGTAACGGACACGCCCAGCTCCTTCTCCAGATACTGGCCCAGGGTGCGGGCGTGGAAGTCGGTGTCGCCGCCGGCGCTCCAGGGCACCACGATGTTGATGGACTTGGTGGGCCAATCAGCGCCGGAAGCGCTGCCGGAGGCAGCAGAGCCGGAGGTGGCGGAGTTGCCGCCGCTGGAGCTGTTCCCGCAGGAGACCAGTCCCAGGGCCATCACGGTAGCCAGGGCGAGAGAAAGCAGTTTTTTCATGTTGTCTTGCACCTCTTTCTTAAATTTGAAGCCTTTTCTTTTCATCTATCCTTAAGCAGTTTTCTTGCTTTGGACGCGCTTGTGATGGGTGTACAGGTTGAAGATCAGGGAGAACAGGGCGATGGCCAGGAACACGCCGGAGATGGGGTGGGTGATGAACTCCATGTAGTTGCCGTTGCTATAGGACAGGGCCCGGCGGAAGTTCAGCTCCATGATGGAGCCCAGCACAAAGCCCAGGATCAGCGGCGTGGTGGGGAAGTTGCCCTTGCGCAGCAGATAGCCGACGAGGCCGAAGAAGATCAGGGCCCAGCAGTCGAAGATGCGGTTGTTGGTGCCATAGGCGCCCACCATGCACAGCACAAAGACCAGGGGCAGCAGCAGGGGCTGGGGCACCTTCAGGATCTTGACGAAGCCCTTCATGCCGAAGAACATGATGAACAGCATGAACAGAGAGGACAGGGCCACGGCGGCATAGATGGCATAGACCACTTCGCCGTGCTCCCGGAAGATCAGGGGGCCGGGCTGAACGCCCTTCATGATCAGGGCACCCAGCAGCAGAGCGGAGGTGGAGTCGCCGGGGATGCCCAGGGTCAGCAGGGGGATGATGGTGCCGCCCACGGTGGCGTTGTTGGCCGTTTCAGAGGCCACCACGCCGTCGATGATGCCGGTGCCGAACTTCTCGGGGTGCTTGGACTGGTTCTTGGCGATGGTATAGGACAGCATGTTGGACGTGCCGGAGCCGATACCGGGCAGGATGCCCAGACCGATGCCGATCAGGGCGCTGCGGATGCAGTTGGGTATCTGAGAGAAGAACTCCTTCAGGCTGAACCCAAAGCCCTTGATGTTAAAGTCGGTGATGACGGTGGCCTTCTGGCTGGCCGAGGGCTTGTGGCTATTCTCCGCCGCCAGCAGGATCTCAGAGATGGCGAACACGCCCACCAGCACGGTGAGGATGTCGAAGCCGCCGTTCAGGGCGTTGGAGCCGAAGGTATAGCGGCTCACCGAGTCGATGGGAGCCAGGCCCACTGTGGCCAGCATCAGACCGATGATGCCGGTGATCAGGCCCTTGACCAGGTTCTCCTCGGACAGGGTGATGATCAATGTCAGGGAGAAGACGGTGATGGAGAAATACTCCCAGGGGCCGAACTTGATGGCGATGTTGGCCAGGGCGGGAGAGATACCCACCAGGGCCAGCAGGCTGAGGATGGTACCCATAAAGGAGAACACGATGCCCACGCCCAGGGCCTTGCCCGCCTGACCCTTCCGGGCCAGGGGGGTGCCGTCCAGACAGGTGGCCATAGAGGCCGGGGTGCCGGGGATGTTCAGCAGAATGGCGGAGATCAGGCCGCCGGAGATGCCGCCGATGTACAGGGCCATCAGGGTGGCCTGGCCCTCGGTGGCCGCCATGCCATAGGTCATGGGCAGGAACATGGCGATGGCCATGGTGGCGGTCAGTCCGGGGATACAGCCGAACAGGATGCCAACCAAGGTGCCCACAAAGACCCACATCACAGCCGAGGGGTTGAGCAGGACGGCGGAAATGCCTTGCATGATCATTGTTTGAAAAACCTCCTTCTCAGCCCAGGACGCCCATGGGGAGCGTCAGACTAAAGCCCTTGACGAAGATCAGGGTGATGGCCACCGAGAACACCAGGGCCACCACGAACACCGCCACACAGGTCTTGGGGGTGCGCTTCTCCTTGGGCAGCAGGATATAGGACAGGCCCAGGACGAACAGGGTGGACATGATGGTAAAGCCCACGGTGTCCAGCAGGGCCACATAGATCACCAGCAGCAGGAATACCAGGATGATGGCCGGATCGACGGGGAAGCGGCTGGCCTCCTCCGTCTCCCCCGCCTCCTGGGCCCGGGCCTTCTTCAGGTCCCGGATGCCCCGGAAGATCAGGATGGCGCTGAGCACCATCACGGCGATGCCGTATACTTTCGGAATGAAATCCGAGGTGATGATCCCCGGCAGGCCGGAGTTATACTGCTTGATCTGGGTGGCCATGGCGTAATAGACAGCCGCCAGAACAAAGAGCACCGCGCCGGAGATGATATCGCTGTACTTTTTCATGGATGCCTCCTCTTTGCCTCCATCCGGCGGGCTTACTTCTTCAGATAGCCGGCCTTTTCACACTCGCGGATCAGGGCCTCGCGTCCGGCGCCGCTGGCGGGCAGGTTGGGCAGATAGGGGTCGCCCACATCCAGGCCCATCAGGTTGCAATAGTCCTTGGTGGCCACAGGGAAGCTGGACTTGTCCATGGCCAGGCGCATGGGGTTGAACTGGAACTGGAGCCGCAGGGCCTCCTTCAGGTCGCCGGAGGCGAAAGCGTTATAGATGGAGCAGACCAGCTTGGGCACGAAGTTGGCGGTGGTACACACGCTGCCGGTGGCGCCCACGCACAGGCTGGGATAGATCAGGGTGTCCTTGCCGCCCATGACCTGGAAGCCCACGTCCTGGTTGCGACGGATGAACTCCTCCAGCTGGGTCACGTCGCCGGAGGAATCCTTCATGCCCACGATGTTCTTCACCTCGTGGGCCAGGCGCTCCACCAGGTTGCCGCTCATGGTATAACCGGTTCGGCCGGGGTTGTTATACAGCAGCATGGGCATCTCGGGCACGCTGTCGGCGATGGACTTAAAGTGCAGGAACAGCTCGTCCTCGGTGGGCTTGAGGAACATGGGCTGGAGCACGCTGATGGCGTCGGCGCCCAGGCGCTGGGCCATCTTGGCGATGCGGATGCACTTTTTGGTGCTGATGGCGCCGATGCCCATGTACACGGGGACGCGGCCCTTGGCCTGATCCAGGATGATCTTCAGCACCCGCTCCTGCTCGTCCTCTTCCACCATATAGAACTCGCCGTTGCTGCCAAAGGCCAGGATGCCGCTCACGCCGCCCTCGATGACATAGTCCACCTGGGCGCGGAGCTTGGCCTCGTTCACGTTCTCTTCCTTGTCGATGGGGGTGATGATGGGCACCACGATGCCGCTGAGCTTGAACTGCTTCATAAAAAAGTTCCTCCTTGCATAAAACCGGCGTTCCCCCTGCATCCGCGCATACCGGCCGGGGTGGGGGCGTTACAGCCGCCGCCGTTTCTTATCGTGGCTAAATTGTATCGGACAAGCCCCGGGGAAACAATGTCCATTTTGTCTAAAAAAAGCGGCGAGAAAATGACGAACCTGAAAATCGTTCATCTTTTGAACTGTTAAATTTTATTTTACGAAATATTGTGAAAAGTTCTTGCGCATTTTGAACGGTCAGTCTATAATTTCTCTGTAAAAAGAGTTTTCAGCCCCCGCAAGGCCGGTGAAATTCCCGGTCTTTCAAACGATAACACGGTAAAGGAGCGGCAAATCATGGCAAAGCTGGCGGTCATCCTCCCCCACGAGAACCTGCGGGACACCATGCGGATGCTGCTGCGGATGATGCGCATGGACCAGGCGGTCATCCTGCAATACAGCGGCGATTATAACGAGATCCCCGCCCTGGTCAGCCAGGCCAAGCACCAGGGCATCGACATCATCCTCACCCGTGGACTGGTGGCCGAGCGGGTGCGCCAGTGCTCCGACCTGCCGGTGGTGGATATCCGGGTCACCGCCCAGGAGCTGGGCGTGATGATCCAGCAGGCCAAGGTCCTCACCATGAAAACGCCCCCCACCATCGCCATCATGGGCACGGCCAGCATGTTCTGCGACTATTGCCGCCTGAGCGAGTTGCTCCACGTCACCCTCACCTCCTATCTCATCGCCCCGGACGACCCGGACCCCTCCACCAGTCTGGCCAAGCAGACGGAGCTGGCGGTGCAGGACCACGTGGACGCCATCATCGGCGGCACCATTGCGTGCAGCGTGGCCCAGGCCCACAGCGTGCCCTCCATCTTCCTCAGCTCCACCCTGGACTCCCTTCAGGAGGGGCTGCGCAACGCCAAGCGCATGGCCTATGCCATCGACCAGGAGAAGAACAACGCCGCCGAGGTCCAGACCATGCTGGACAGCTCCTTCTCCATCCTCATCCGCTTCAGCCGGGAGGGCTATATCACCACGGTGAACAAGGCGGCCACCGCCCGCCTGGGCCAAAAGGCGGAGGACATCTATGACCGGCCCCTCCTCTCCCTGGTCAGCGGCATCTCTCACCAGCAGCTCCAGCGGGTGGTGCTCACGGGCAGCAGCTTAAACTCCGTGTTCATCACCATCGGGGCGGACCGCTTTGTGGCCAACCTGGTCCCCGTGCGCATCTCCGACGGCAGCATCGTGGGCGGCGTCCTCTCCTGCGACGAGGTGGACCGCATCGAAACGGTCAGCGCCGACATCCGCCGGGAGCAGCGCCGCCTGCGTCACCCCGCCATCCACGATTTCCAGACCTGGCCCTGCCGCTCCCCCCAGATGAAACAGCTGCGGGAGGAGGCTGAGCGCTTCGCCCTGTCTGACGCCCCCATCCTCCTGCGGTATGAGCCGGGCTGCTATCCCCAGGTCCTGGCCGAGGCCATCCACAACGCCAGCGAGCGGCGGGAAATGCCCTTCGTCTCCATGGACTGCGCCGAGACCAGCCCCCAGGAGCAGCTGGAGCGGCTGTTCGGCTATGGGGAGTCGGGGTACGACGTGGCCCGCTCCCTGTGCGCCCTGGCCCACACCGGCACCCTCTATCTGCAAAAGCCGGAATTCCTCTGCCCCCAGGCCCAGAACCGCCTGCGGCGGCTGCTCACCCAAAACGTGCTGGAGAACACCGCCTCCGCCAGCCCCTATCCCCTGGACCTGCGGCTCATCGCCGCCACCGAGGCCACGGCGGAGGAGTGGGCAGTTCTGGACGGCTTTGACCGGGAGCTGCGTTTTCTCATGAGCGGCTTGGTCCTCCGCTTCCCCGCCCTGCGGGAGATGCCCGAGGAGATCGAATACACCTATCCCCTCTATCTCAACCGTTATCTGAAAAAGTATCAGCGCTATCTCTCCGTGACCAAGGGCGGCCACGACTGGTTTCTGCGCCAGCCCTGGCCGGGGAACTATATCCAGCTGGACCGCTTTTGCGAGCGGCTGGTCCTCTCCGCCCCCCGGCGCAGCATCGACGAGCGGCTGCTGAGTGACCTAATGCAGGAGGTCTCTCCCGCCCCCGTGGCCCCTCCCGCTTCTGCAGCCTATCCCAATGAGGAGGCCCAACGTATCGCCCAGGCTCTGGCCAAAAACCTGGGCCGCCGCCAGGAGACCGCCCAGGACCTGGGCATCAGCGTGAGCACCCTGTGGCGAAAGATCAAAAAATATCACATCGGGGTATAAAATCAGCCCGCTCTCCCATTCGAGAGCGGGCTGTGTCTATGCTTTTGGAATTCTTACGCGCGCCGGTCAGAACGCCAGCTCGCCGATCTCCTCCTCTACCAGGTCGGTGAGGGTGCAGTCCCGCACCCGGTCAAAGATGTATTCGATGTCGGGATACAGGAAGCGGTCGTTGTCCACAAAGGGGATGGTCTGACGCAGGAAGTCCCGCACCTTGGCGATGGCGGGGGAGGGAGTCTCCGGCTTGAGGAAGTCGGTGGCCTGAAGGGCGGTGTAGATCTCAATGGCGGTGACGTATTGCAGCTTGCGCACGCAGGCCTGGGCCTTCTTGGAGGCGTAGTAGGCCATGGACACCGGGTCCTCCTGTCCGGCGCAGGTGGGGATGGAGTCGATGGTGGCGGGGATGGCCAGGTGCTTGATCTCGTTCATCAGTCCGGCGGCGGTGTACTGGGGGATCATAAAGCCGCTGTTCAGCCCGGGGTTGGACACCAAAAAGGCGGGCAGGCCGTCGTTCAGGTTCCGGTTCACCATGCGGTCGGTGCCTCGCTCCACCACCTTGCCGATGATGGCGCAGGCCATGGAGATCATGTCCGCGTGGGCCCCCACAAAGCTGCCGTCGAAGTTGCCGCTCATCAGGGCCACGCCGTCGTTCTCCCCCTCGGCAAAGATCTCCGGGTTGTCGCTGACGGAGTGCATCTCGTCCACGATGACCTCATAGGCCTCCTTCACCAGCTTTTTGGCCGCGCCGTGGATGTGGGGCATACAGCGCATGACATAGGCGTCCTGCACCTTGTCGTTGACGTGGTTTTCGCAGATGTTGCTGCCCGCCAGCATCCGGCGCAGGTTGTCGGCGGAGCTGCCCTGCTCCTCGTGGTGCTTGTTGGCGTGGATGCGGGGGTCCAGGGCCTTGGTGGTGCCCCGCAGGGCCTCATAGCACATGGCCCCGGCCAGCTCCGCGTTCTTCAGGGCGGTGATGGACTCATACAGGGCCAGCAGACCAAGAGCGGTGACGGTGATGGTGCCGTTTAACATGCTCAGGCCCTCTTTATAGGACAGGACCAGGGGCTCCAGGCCGTTTTCCTTCAGCACGGGCAGGGCGGGCACGGCCTTGCCGTCCTGAAAGATCTTGCCCTCGCCCATATAGGCCATGACCAGGTGGGCCTCCACGCCCAGATAGCCCACAGAGCCCTCGCTGGGAGCGAAGGGGATCAGGTCCAGGTTCAGCATCTTACGGATCAGGTCCAGGGTGCCGATGCGGATGCCGGAGTGGCCCTTGCCCGCATTCAGGATGGTCATCAGCATCACCGCCCGGGCCTGCTCCCGGTCCAGGGGCTCGCCCACGGCGCAGGAGTGGGTGCGGACGATGTTCTCCTGAAGGGTGGTGGCGTCCTTGGGGGAGATGGTATAGCGCACGTTCTCCCCAAAGCCGGTGGTCACGCCATAGATGATCCGGCCCTCCTCCAGGAATTTATCCAGCAGGGCGTGGTTGGCGTTCACCGCGTCGATCATCTGCTGGGAGAACTCCAGCTTGGCGCCGAACTTCACCACGGCGATGAACTCGTCCAGGGTGACCATGCAGTCGGTGAGGGTGACGGTCTTGATCTGGCGGGCTTCTTTCACAGAGATGTTCATATGTACTCCTCCTAACGTCTGTCCAAGTGAGGTTTATCCTTCTGTCTTTATATAAAGCAAATCCCGTGCCAGCGTTGAGCTTTCCACATTTTTATTTTTTGTGTGGAAAACCCGGCGGTTTCCCCGGTTTTACCCAAATTTTCAGGGGCAAAAAAATTGCGGCCCCGGGGTGGGACCGCAAAAATTTTTGACTGTCAAATTTTTTGGCGCAAAATATTTTTTCTATTCTTCCTGATTCAGGCCGAATTTCTTCAGATAATACTGCACGTTCTGGCGGCTGAGCCCCAGCTGCCTGGCCGCCCGGGTGACGTTCTCCCCGCTGGCCTGATAGGCCTGGAGGATCAGCCTGCGCTGATAGTTCTGTACCAGCTGATTAAAGCTGTGGGAGCTGGCCGGGGCAATTTCCTCCCGCTCCGCCGCCGGGGGAAGCTCCGGCCTGCTCTGCTGAAGGCGCAGAAAATACCCGGGGAACTCCGTCCCGGTGAGCACGCCCCCCTCCGACACGCTGAGGGCATAGTCCATGATGTGAAACAGCTCCCGCACGTTGCCCGGCCAGGAGTGCTTCTCCAGCCGCTCCCAAAAGGCGGGGCGGATCTCGTCCACCGGCTGGGCGGCCATGTCCCGGTGCTCCCGAACATAGTGCCACACCAGCTCCTTCAGGTCGCTCAGCCGCTCCCGCAGGGGCGGGATGTCGATGACGACAGAGGCCAGGCGGTAAAACAGGTCCTTGCGCAGCTTCCCCGTCTCGCTGAGGGCATAGGCGTCCTCGTTGCAGGAGGCGATGACACGCACGTCGATGGGGATATAGCCCGTGCCGCCGATGCGCTGGATCAGCCGCTCTTGCAAGGCCCGCAGCAGCTTGGCCTGCATCCCCAGGCTCATGGAGTTCAGCTCGTCCAGGAACAGGGTGCCGTGGTTGGCCTCCTCCATCAGGCCCACCTTGTCCGTGCTGCCGGTAAAGGCCCCCTTCACCGTGCCGAACAGCATCCCCTCGATCAGGGTCTCCGGGAAGGCGGCGCAGTTCACCGCCACAAATTTCTGCCGCCGCCGGAGGCTCAGGTTATGGATGCCCTGGGCAAATATCTCTTTGCCCGTGCCCGTCTCCCCCTGGATGAGGATGTTGTTGTCCCGGGCGGCCATCTTCCGGGCCAGCTCCTTGGCCTCCACCAGTCCGGGGGAGGAGCCGATGAGATCGGCCAGGGTATACCGGGTGTTGGGGCCGGAGCGCTCCACCTCCGGCAGGTGCTCCAGCAGGGCCTGTTGGTCCTGCTGCCCCGTCTCCAGCAGGCGCTTGGTCATCTTCAGGTTCCGCTCGAAGGTCACGCAGCCCAGGGTCTCCCCGTCCTCCCCCGCCACGGGATAGGCGGAGGTGATGGTGTTCAGCTCCACGCCGATGGTAGACTTATACCGGTCAAAGCGCCGGTTCATGGCTTTGCCCCGGCGCAGGGCGGTCATGGTGGTGCTATAGTCGGGCCGGACGGCGAACACGTCCAGCAGGGCCTGGCCCTGAAGGGTCTGATCCAGGGGGATGCCCAGCAGCTGCTCCTTGCTGGCCCGGTTGAAAAAGACGATGTGGGCGTCCTGGTCATAGATCTGCACCCCATAGGGCACCTGGTCCAGTGCGGCCTCCAGCAGCCGCTCCCGCTCCGACGGCTCCTCCCGCCGCATCGCGCTGTATTGGTCTTTCAACAAAGCGGTTCACCTCCGTGTTCCATTGTAACTTAAAATTTAGACTTATAACATTTGCAATGTTACAAGTCTAAAAAACGTGTTATCTTCCCGCGACCTTGTTTGCGTACATCTCCCGGTCGGCCTGCTTCACGGCGCTGTCCGGGTCGGTCTCTGCGGGGTCGAAGGGGGTCATGCCCACGGCTACGTCGGGCAGGCGGGGCAGCTTCTCCCGCTCCGCCGCCAGCAGGGCGCGGAACTGCTCCGTGCGGGTCCGGGCCTGGTCCTGGCTCCCGTCAAAAATGACACAGAACTCGTCCCCGCCGATACGGTAGCACCGGCCCTCCCGGCCATAGGCCCGCTGCATGGCCCGGGCGATGGTCTGGAGCACCCGGTCTCCATACTGGTGGCCGAACTGGTCGTTCACCGCCTTGAACCGGTTCACGTCCATCATCAGCAGGATCGCCGGGCGGCGGAGGTGGGAGAGCTGGCTGTCATAGCCCCGGCGGTTGCGCAGGCCGGTGAGGGCGTCGGCGTTCTGCACCACGCCGGAGTAATAGAGATAGGTGAACATCACCGCAAAGGCCAGACAGGGATAGTCCGCCCGGATCTGCCGGTTGCACAGGCGCATCGCCACCCCGCTGGCGAAAAACACCAGGATCAGGGCCATGATGTTGCCCCCGGCGGCCTGGTTCCGGCGGCCAAAGCGCACCCCCTCCCAGATGAACACCAGGGCGGCGGTGAAATAGACCGCCACGTATATCCAATAGAGCTCCCCGTGGACATAGACGTTGTTTGCGTCAAAGGCCACGATCAGGCCGAAGGGGGCGGCGGCCACCTCCACCGCCCCGTGGACGATAAGCAGCCACTTCAGCTGCCGGGCCCTTTTCTCCGCGTCCAGCGCCCGGAGAAACTCCACCGCCACAAAGGGGGCGATGGTCAGCTCCAGCACCTTCACCCCCAGGTGCAGCCAGCGCAGCCCCGGGCCGCTGCCGTCCAGAAAGACGGTGAGCCACTCCGCCCCGGCGGCTGCCGCCACTGTGGCAAAGATCACCTGAAACTGCCGCTGCTTCTCCCGGTCCAGCCAGTCGCTGCTGTGGACGATCAGGGCCATGATGCCCATGGCAAAGCAGGTGAGATAGATCATCCCGGTGTAATAGGCCGTCATGCCAGGCCCTCCTCTCCTATCAGGTCTCATTGCGCTCCTGACGCAGGTTTTGTCAAAACAACGCATCTATTTTACTGTATTCCCCCGGAAATTTCAAGGAATTTTCCCGAGAAAATGGGGAGGAGCCCCAGCCGCGCATTCGGCTGAGGCTCCCCCACAATGCAGTCAGGAAGTGATAGAAAGAAGGTCTGGAAGGTTAAGTTTATGTGTTTTGCGTGACGATTTGAGAAAGGTTTACTGATCTTTCCACAGCCGGCGCATGGCGGCTTCCACCACGTGGCCCACCAGCACGGTGGAGGTGACGGAGCCCACGCCGCCGGGGACGGGGGTGATGGCCTCCACGATGGGTTCCACCTCTTCAAAGGCCACGTCGCCGTGGAGCTTGCCGTCCTTGCCCAGGGTGACGCCCACGTCCACCACGATCTGGCCGTGGCGCACATAGTCGCGCGTCACCAGGCCGGGGCAGCCCGCGGCGGAGATGATGATGTCAGCGTCCTTGCACAGGTCCCGGGTGTCCTCGGGCCGGGAGAGGATGTGGCAGACGGAGACGGTGGCCTCCTCGTTCATCATCAGCAGGGCGGTGGGCAGACCCACGGTCATGCTCTTGCCAATGACGGTGATCCGCTTGCCCTGAAGGGGGATCTGGTAATACTTCAGAATCTCCAGGCTGGCCTGGGCGGTGCAGGGGGCATAGCCCACCGCGCTGGGGGACAGCAGCACGCCCATGGCGGAGGAGGTCATGGCGTCCACGTCCTTAGAGGCGTCCAGCGTCCGGGCCACTCTGGGGGTGTCCAGGTGGGGGGGCAGGGGCCGGAACATCAGGCAGCCGTGGATGCCGCTGTCGTGATTGATGCCCTCCAGGGTCTCCACCAGCTGGTCCTCGGTGACCGACTCGGGCAGAATGAAGTTGCGCACCTCCACGCCCAGAGCCTGGGCCCGCTTGGTGGCGCCCCGCTCATAGGAGATGTCGTTGGCCTTTTCGCCCACCCGGACGATGGCGAAGACGGGGGTCACGCCCGCCTCCTTCAAGGTGGCACACTGATCCAGCAGCCGCTGGCTCATGGCCTCGGCCACGGGGCCGCCTTTTAATAACAGAGCCATTGCGCATCGTTCCTTTCTGTGCTCAATACTCCACGTTGTAGTACATGTCCTCAAAGTCCTTGCGGATGGAGGGGGAGACCCACTCGCTGGAGAACATGGGGTGAGAGGTGGCGATCTGCTTGACCTCGGCGGCGATCTCGTCCAGAACGGCCTGGTTGTCCTTGTTCTTCAGGGCCTTGCCCAGCAGGTGGCCGATGTGCTCCATCTCCTCCTCCTTGGCGCCGCGGGTGGTCATGGTGGGGCTGCCGATGCGCAGGCCGCTGCCGCAGCTGGGGGGCAGCTGGTCATAGGGGATCATGTTCTTGTTGGTGACCAGGCCCAGGCTGTTCAGCAGGGTCTCGGCCTCCAGGCCGTTCACGCCCAGGGGGGTCACGTCGATCATGACCATGTGGGTGTCGGTGCCGCCGGTGATCAGGCGCATGCCCTCGTCGGCGCAGCCCTTGGCCAGGGCCTTGGCGTTCTTGCACACCTGCTTGGCATACTCCTTGAACTCGGGCTGGAGCAGCTCATAGAACAGCACGCCCCGGGCGGCCAGCATGTCGCCCTTGGGGCCGCCCTGCAGGCGGGGGAACACGGAGCGGTCGATCTTCAGGCTCAGCTTGGTATACTTGGGGGAGCCGTCCTTGTTCTTGCCGTCGGGGATCTCGATGTCCTTGCACACCAGGATCACGCCGCAGCCGCGGGGACCGCGCAGGGTCTTCTGGGTGGAGAAGGTGATGACGTGGGCATACTCCACGGGGCTGGGGATGGCGCCGCCGGCGATCAGGCCGCAGTCGTGGGCGCAGTCCACCCAGAAGTAAGCGCCCACCTCGTCGCAGATCTCCCGGAAGCGCTTATAGTCGATGAGGCGGGGATAGGAGGAAGCGCCCACACAGATCAGCTTGGGCTTGTTCTCCAGGGCCAGGCGGTGGACCTCGTCCATGTCGATCATCTCGGTCTCACGGCTGACGCCATAGTGGACGGCGTTGAACATGGCGCCGCTGAAGTGGAACTTGGCGCCGTGGCTCAGGTGGCCGCCGTTGTCCAGGGTCAGACCCATAAAGGTGTCGCCGGGCTTCAGGAAGGCCCGCAGGACGGCGATGTTGGCGATGGTGGCGTTGCCGCACTGGATGTTGGCGTGGTCCACGCCAAAGGCCAGCTTCACCCGCTCCACGGCCAGCAGCTCGGCCTGGTCGGACAGCTGACAGCCGCCCACAAAGCGCTTGCCGGCATAGCCCTCGGTGTTCTTGTTGGTGAAGGCGGAGCCCTCCAGGCAGGAGGCCATGGGGGACACCACGTTTTCAGAGGCAATGAGGCCGATGGTCTCGAACTGGCGCTTCTCCTCCCGGTGCAGCAGGGTGGCCATCTCGGGGTCGAACACGTCCAGCAGCTTGATCGCATCCTGTTTGGTGGGGTTAGACATAATAAATTGCTCCCTTCCTGTTATGACAAAATATTGTGTGTTTTGTGTGTATTTTGGCTTTCCGCCCTGAATTCTGCCCGATTTTCGCAAAAAAGGAAGGCCGACTCAGGGGCACGGCGGGCACCGTGTCCAAAAAGCCGACCTTCCAAAGGGCAGTTTCTCAGGGGGAGACTGAGAAACCAATTTTGTAAGGAACCTCCGACCCACGCGGGTCGTTATGCTGTTTTCGCTGGGACTTAAATTCCGGTGGGATTCTCCCGGGCGGCGGGATAGGCCATGAGATAGTGGTTCTGGGCGTCCCGCAGGGCCACGATCACCGCCTTTTGGGCCAGGGCCAGAAAGCGCTTTTTCAGGACGTCGCACATCTCATCCATCTGGGTGACGATGTTCTTCCCGATGAGCAGGTGGGCCAAAAAGTCGTTGGTGTTCTGCATGACCATGTTCCCGCTGGCGCTTAGGATGCGGTTGCTGTGGACGTCCACCACCAGGCTGAGGGAAAAGGTGCCGTACATGGCGTTGATGGCGTCGTCCTTGGTGACCTTGGCTACGCCGGTGATAAAGACCGAATCGTCCGGCCAATACATCTTGCATCCATCCTTTCTGTTTTCCGGTTTGGGGCCCCGTTTGGCAAATAAAAAACGGACGCAAGCAAACAACAATGGAGAGATACCACAATACATATCCGTATCAATAAGGTATCGCGCCACAAAGAATGTTTGGCTTCGTCCAAATTTATTTTGATTTTGAGAGGTCATCTCAAAACCAATAAATTTAACTTGCCCACAGGATAGCACAATTTTCTTTTCCCGTCAATCGGGCATCCTACACAAAATCCCAACCTTCATTTTGTGCTGTTTTCCGTCTTTACACTTTCGTTTGTTTGGTGTATCATGCAATTGCTTTGAAATTTTAAAGACGCAAAACCCACGCACACCCCCATACAATAAAATAAGTCTTCTTCATTGGGTCCCGGATATCCTCCGTGACCAGAGATGGAAAAGGCCAGAAAGCTCTTTGTCCCCCGCCAATGTGGGCGCGGACACAAAGAAATCTTTCTAGCCCTTTGTTTTTGAAGGAGCGGTTTGAGCGCGGCTCTTCAAAAATATAAGGGTTCAGCACCACCCGTCATTGGAAGGCCCCCGGTCTTCCCCGTTCCGTAAGCTGCTTGGGTTAAGCAGGGAGCAAGAAATGAAAAATAGGAGCTGAGATAATATGAGTCTGTCCCTTAACCTGTATCAGTCTATGGCGCTTGCCGTTGCCATCTTCTACTTCGGCGCGTTTCTGAAATCGAAAATTTCCGTCTTCCGTACTTACTGCATCCCCAGCCCCGTCATCGGCGGCATTATCTACGCCATCGTGAACCTGATCCTGTATCAGACCGGCGTACTGCAACTCTCCGTTGACACCACGCTGCAAAGCGTGTTTATGAACGTCTTCTTCACCAGCGTGGGCTTCACCGCCGGATTCGGCATGCTGAAGAAGGGCGGCAAGTCCCTCATCGTCTTCCTGGTGGCCGTGTGTATCCTCATCGGCATCCAGGACGTGGTCGGCGCCGCCCTGTGCAAGGTCTTCGGTCTCCAGCCCCTGCTGGGTCTGGCCCTGGGCTCCATGCCCCTCACCGGCGGCCACGGCACCACCACCGCCTTCGCCCCCCTGCTGGAGAGCATGGGCGTGCAGAACGCCCTCACCGTCGGCGTGGCCGCCGCTACCTATGGTCTGGTGGCCGGTAACGTCATCGGCAACCCCCTGGCCCGCCGCCGCATCAAGAAGCTGGGCCTGAGCTCCAGCGACGCCGCCCAGGTGGATCACGAGGCCCTGCTGGAGCTGAAGAAGAACACCGAGGGCACCGCCAAGCTGGACGTGGACCGGGGCACCCTGGCCCTGGCCCTCATCTTCCTGGCCTGCGGCCCGGGCACCCTGATCAGTATGCTCTTCGACAAGTTCAACATCACCCTGGCCTCCTATGTGGGCTCCATGATCATCGGCATCATCATCCGCAACGCCATCTGCGACAAGTTTGACCTGGACCTGCCCGTGCAGGAGATCGAGACCATCGGCTCCATCAGCCTGAACTTCTTCCTGGCCCTGGCCATGATGGGCATGCAGCTGTGGCAGCTGGCCGATCTGGCCGGTCCCATGGTGGCCATCCTGCTCATCCAGACGGTGCTCACCGGCCTGTTCGTCTATTTCGTCACCTTCAACATGATGGGCCGGGATTACGACGCCGCCGTCCTCAGCGCCGGTCACTGCGGCTTCGGCATGGGCGCCACCCCCAACGCCATGGCCAACATGGACGCCCTGACGAAGGTCTTCGGGCCCTCTGAAAAGGCCTACCTCATCATCCCCGTGTGCGGCGGCTTCTTCACCGACATCGTGAACTCCCTGATCCTCACGTTCTTCATGAACGTCCTGTAAGCGCTGTCTCTCCCCCGCGTCTAATTTCATATCCCCTTTTCTACCGGTGCTCCGGCGTCCCCGAAGCACATACCTACCAAAGGTCAGAAACAGGCGGCACGCCAGCCGCCTGCTTCTGGCCTTTTATTTTTTGCAAGGAGGGTCCCTTTCCCATGACGATCACACAACGCAAGCGTCAGCTCCGCATGGCCGTGCGCCGGGACGAGCAGCTGATCTCCATCTGTGACCGGGCCCGGTCTGACCAGGCGGTGGCCATCCAGGTGCTGGCCCTGCCGGAATACCGCCGGGCCCAGAGCCTGTTCTGCTTTGTCAGCACCACCCGGGAGATCGACACCACCCCCGTTCTGCTGGACGCCCTGCACAGCGGAAAGACCCTCTGCGTCCCCCTCTGCGTGGGGGAGGGGATCATGGAGCCCCGGCAGATCACCAGCCTGGACCAGCTCCACCGGGGCGCCTATGGCGTGCTGGAGCCGGAGGAGGACACCCCCAAAATGACCCTGGACCAGGTGGACCTGTCCATCATCCCCTGCGTCAGCTGTGACCGCCTGGGCCACCGTCTGGGCCAGGGCACCGGGTTCTATGACCGCTTTTTCGCCGGAAATCCCGAAAACGCCGCCATGCTCTGCCGGGAGAGCCTGCTGCGCACCATCATCCCCCGGGAGCCCCACGACGTGGTCTTTCCCCTGGTGATCACCGAGTTCGGCGTCTATCGCAAGGGCGTGCTGGACCTGGGCCGCCGCAGCCCCGCCTTTCGGGTGTGGGCGTGAACACTGTTACCGTTGAAAATTTTAGGGAGGCATCCATTTATGATAAACCAAAAGACTGACGCCATCGGCGTGATCGATTCGGGCATCGGCGGCTTCAGCGTGGCCCGCCGGGTGCAGGAGCTGCTGCCCCAGGAGAACATCCTCTATCTGGGCGACGGGGCCAACACCCCCTATGGCAACCACACCGCCGAGGAGATCTTAGAAATGACCCGCTATATGCTTCGCTTTATGGACAGCCATAACGTGAAGGCCCTTCTGGTCGCCTGCAACACCATCTCCTGTCTCATCGACCAATATCGGGACGAGATGCGCTGCCCCGTCCTCAGCGTGGTCCAGGCGGGGGCCGACGCCGTGGCCGCCACAGCCTATCAGCGGGTGGGCGTCATCTCCACCTGCTTCACCGCTCAGTCGGGCTGCTATCCCAACCTGATCCACAAGCAGGCCCCGGAGCGCCAGGTGTTCAGCCACGGCTGCCCCGACCTGGCCAACCTGGTGGAGCAGAATGTAGGCGACCCCGCCGCCCAGCCTGCCATCGACGCCGAGATCCGCGCCGGTCTGGACGGCCTGGTGAACGTGGACCACATCCAGTGCTGCGTGCTGGGCTGCACCCACTATCCCCTGGTGGAGGACAACATCCGCCGCCTGTACCCCACCCTGGACCTGCTGGACCCCGCCCGGCAGATGGCCAAGACCCTCTCCCGGGACCTGGACGCCCGGGGCCTGCGCAACGACCAGCGGGCCCCCGGCCGCATGGACATCTTCACCACCGGCAGCCTGGAGGAGTACATCAAAAAGGCCAACCGCGTTGGCCTGACCTCCATCCGCTCCGTGCAGTATCTGCCCCCCATGCAGATCGCCGACCAGCCCGCCATCTGAAGAAAATAAAATACGCCCCCGGCTCACCGGTTTTCACACCGATGCGCCGGGGGCGTCTGCTGTTGTCAACCAAAGAAGCCGTAGCCCTTGTCCACGTTATAAAGGCCGTAGAAGTCCAACGTGCCCGTCTTCTCCTCCTGATACTGTCCGGGCCACCAGGACAGGAATTCCTCGTCCAGGCCGTCTGTGGGCGTGTCGGGCAGATAGAGGATAAAGTCCTTCCCCTCCTCCACGCCATAGGGCTCCGAGGAGACGTAGCGCACGCCGTCCTCCACCCACTCCTTGTCCTGCTCATAGTCGCTGGTGAGGTCCTCCAGCGTCAGGGAATAGCTGTGGTCGTCCAGCTGCTTGATGTCCGTGAACTTCCCGGAGAAGGTGCAGGTATACATGGTCCCGTCGGGGTAGCTCTCTTCGCTGTCCCCCATGTCCGAATCGTGGTACACGCCGGAGAAGGAGCCGTCCGGCTCCAGAGTCAGGTCCGTGCTCCAGGCCCCCACGCCGCTGGCAAACTCCAGGTCGATGGGCAGACTGTCCGCCAGACCGCCGTCGGCCTTCCCCCCGCCGCTGTTCTGTCCGCACCCGGCCAAAAGCCCGGCGCACAGGGCCAGCGCCGTGGCCGCCGCAAAAATTTTCTTCATGATCTGTGCCTCCTAGATGGTTTTCCCATATTATAGCCCGTAGAAAGGGGCGTGGCAAGCGCTGAACGAAAAGAAAAATCTTACGCCGTCACATAGCAACGGCCTATCACATCAGAACGGACATTACAACCAGAAGAATCGCCAGAAATGTAAAGCTGATTCCGGAAAATAGTAAGAGAAAGTGCTTGCCTCCGCCGGGAATGCGGCGCGTATATTCTCGAAAGGTAATAAGACTTGCCAGAGAAGCCACCAGTGTCCCCGCACCGCCCACATTGACGCCAATCAAAAGCCCGCTGGCATCTTGTGTGAATCGGCTGAGTAGAATAGAGGCAGGGACATTGCTGATGATCTGGCAGGTAAGCGCGGAAATCAGCATGGTACCGTGGGATAAAAGACGGGCAAACAGTACCCGAACAGCTTCCATTCGGGCAAGATTTCCGGAAAAGGTGAAAAAAGCGGCAAAAGTGGCCAGCAGTCCCCAGTCCACAGTTTTCAGTGCGTGCCGATCCAGAAACCAGAGCGCCAGAACAATAATAATCAGGCCAAGAATATAGGGTACCAGCCGCAGCACCATGGCAACGGCTAAACAGAATAGCACACCATAGGTGACGGCTCGGCGTGAGTCTATCGCGATCCGTGCTTCCGGAACCGAAAGCTGTTCTTTTGGAAACGCCAAGCAGCACAGGAGAATCAGAACAGCAGACAGGAGGAACGGCGGCATCATAACAGAAAAGAACGTTTTCGTAGAAAGACCATAATAACTGAAAAGATAGAGATTTTGCGGATTGCCGAAAGGCGTGATCATTCCACACAGGTTAGCGGCGCAGTTTTGCAGGATGAAAAGGAGCGCAGTATGCTTGTCCTGACTTGTGGAGGAAAGGACAAACCAGCCCAGCGGCAGGAAGGTCAACAAAGCGGTATCGTTGGTCAGAAGCATAGAACCGAACATAGTAATAACCACTAATGCCGTACACACGCCCCGAACCGTGGAAAAAGTGCGCACCATCCGCTGGGAGAGGGCAGAAAAGATATGCAGGTCTCGCAAAGCACCTACCACCGCCAAAACACTAAACAGGCAGGAAAGCGTTTTAAGGTCGTAATAACCCAAGTAGTCCCTATCGGGCGGAACAAAGAATGCCGTTACAACTGCGGCCAATAGTGAAATAGCCAGCATAGCATTAGCACGACACCAGCATTGAATCTTACTCATAAAAAACTCCTTTTCATGGCTCTCAGCTCAGTAACAACAGGCTATTTTAGACATAAAAAAACCTTGAAGCCAATCGACTTCAAGGTTTTTGTGGAGCTGCTAGGCAGATTCGAACTGCCGACCTCATCCTTACCAAGGATGCGCTCTACCGACTGAGCTATAGCAGCAAATTAAATGGCGACTCGGAAGGGACTTGAACCCTCGACCTCCGGCGTGACAGGCCGGCGTTCTAACCAACTGAACTACCGAGCCATTTAAAATATCGAAACGGAAGAACCGTAATTCACAATGGCAGGGGCAGAAGGAATCGAACCCTCGGCACGCGGTTTTGGAGACCGCTGCTCTACCAGCTGAGCTATACCCCTATATGGTGGGCCTTCACGGGCTCGAACCGTGGACCGACCGGTTATGAGCCGGCTGCTCTAACCAACTGAGCTAAAGGCCCAAACCGTTCAAACTTATTTCTTGAAAGAGCGGCTTGCCGTCGTTCTGGCGACAAGCCGCTTTGGCTCCCCAAGTTGGACTCGAACCAACGACCCTGCGGTTAACAGCCGCATGCTCTACCGACTGAGCTATTGAGGAATGTGAAAGGGTCCGGTCTGGTCGACCAGACCCTTGTG
>NZ_JBPJWR010000011.1:0-416403 GCF_054108085.1 Flintibacter sp. SJQ-8 | reverse complement strand
GTCGATGCGCATCCCGCGCTCCACGCTCTCGGCTACCTCAATGGGGCTCTCGCTGGCCGCGGCGGGTACCGCCTTGGCGCTCTGCTCCACCAGGTCTGCCTGCGTCTCAGTCGTCAGCGCGGAACCGGAAAGGGCTCCGCTCTCCTCCTCTGCCAAGATGGGCGTGGTCTGCTCGGAAGCGACCCCCGCGCCCATCAGGAGGAGTAAGGCAAAGGCGCACAGCAGTGAGGATACTAGCTTGCGTATCATTGTCTACACTCCTACGGAAACAAATTTTGTCATAATTATGACAACCAAAAGCAACAGTTGTTACTTTTGTTACCATATTGTAACCAATCGTCCCCCTGGGCGCAAGGGCAAAACTGCCCATACTTCCCCCGCCAAACTTGTGGAAATTGTCTGAATGTTTTAAATTTTTCGGCTTTTTATCCCGGATACTGGGATTTTTTATTCTTTTTGGCCGATGAAAACAGGCCGGGAGCGCATAAAAATGACGCTGTTTCCGGGATGGAAAACAGCGTCATTTGTTTTTATGCAAACCAGGTTTACTTTACCCGCAGCCGCTTGACCAGCCCCTCGTCCGGGGTGACCCAGGCGGTCTCATAGGTGGTGTAGACCACCATGCCCGGGCGGGCCCCGGCGGGCTTTTTCACGTATTTCACCGGGGTATAGTCCACCGGGACCTTGCCCGACTCCCGACCCTGGGAGAACCAGGCGGCCAGACAGGCGGCCTCGTTCAGGCTCTGCAGGTCGGGCTGGGCCCCGCCGGTCCACAATATCACGTGGGAGCCGTGGATCTTCTGGGTGTGGAACCAGATGTCGCTCTTGAACGCCTGCTTGCAGGTGAGCAGGTCGTTCTGCACGTTGTTCTTGCCCACCGAGATGCGCAGCCCGGCGGTGGAGCGGAACTCCATGGGCTTTGGGCTCAACCGGCGGCCCTTGTCCTTCCCCTTGATCTGGCGGCGGAGATATCCCGTGTCCGCCAGCTCCTGGCGGATCTCCTGCAGGTCCCGTTCCCCCTCGGCCAGGGTGATGTTCTCCAGCACACTGTTCAGATAGTCCAGCTCCCGGCGGCCCTTCTCCAGCTGGATGGTCAGCATCTCCTCCGCAGTTTTCGCCTTGTTGTATTCCTTATAATATTTCGCCGCATTCTGCTGGGGGGTGAGCAGGGGGTCCAGCTTGATGTCCACTTCGGCCCCCTCCGGGTCATAGAAATCCAGCGCCCGCAGCGTGGCCATGCCGCGCTCCATGGTGTGGAGGTTGGAGGTGATGATGTCCCCGAACTGGCGCAGCCGCTCCCGGTCCTGGGTGGCGTCCAGCTCCCGCTGCTGGTTGGCGATCTTCCGGGCGGTGCGGTCCCGGGCGTTGGTCACGGAGCGGATCAGGTCCTGGCCCTTCTGGCGGATGCGCTCCTGATTTTCCCGCTGCTCATAGAACCGGTCCATCAGGGCGGAGAAGGTGGGGTAGGCGGCGCACGCCCCCGCCTCCTCATACTGCTCCGCCGGGAAGAAGGTGAAGTCCTTTGGCCGCTTTTCGATAGAGATCACAGTGGGCATAAAGCTGTTTTCCTTCACAGAATTTAACAGCATTTCCGCCGCCTCGGCCACCCGGACCCGGCCCTGGGGCCCCAGCTCGTCAAAGGTCACGTCCACCCGGCCCCCTGCCCGGAAGGCGATCTCCCGGCAGACCAGGGGCGACCAACCGCCGAAGGTATCCAGCAGCCAGTGGTCCACCCGGCTCTCCCCCGGGGCCTGCTCCACCTGGCGGAGCCACCCCTCCTCATCCAGAGCGGTGGGGTCGGCCTTGTCCATGGCGGGGGGCAGGCGGTAAAACAGGCCGGGCAGCAGCTGCCGCTGGGCGGACATGTCCCCGTCCACCCGGCGCAGGCAGTCCACGATGCGGCCCTGATCGTCCACCAGCACCAGATTGGCCCAGCGGCCCATAGCCTCCAGAATCAGGCGGCGCTCCTTCCGGTCCCCCAGCTCGTCCAGCACCTCCAGCCGCAGCTCCACGATGCGCTCCAGATGGGGCTGCTCCACGCTGAGGATGCGCCCACCCATCAGATGCTTGCGCAGCAGCATACAGAACATGGGGGGCGCGTCCGGGTTCTCCCGGGACAGCTCGGTCATTTGCAGCCGGGGGTGGTTGGGGCTGGCGGACAGCAGCAGCCGCCCGTTCCCCCGGCCCAGGCGCAGGGCCAGAATGATCTCGTCCCGCCCCGGCTGGTGGACCTTGTCGATCTTGGCCCCCGTCAAAATGGGCTTTAATTCTGCCACAACGCCGGACAGACACAGGGCGTCAAGGGGCATATTCCTTCACCTCGTTCGTTGTTTTCTGTAAAGTGTTTTTCCTATTCAGCCGTTCTCCTGCACGGATTTAGGCGCATCTGCCTCGCCCATCAGCACGGCAAACAGTTCGTTCAGGCGCTGGGTCTGGCCCTGGAGATAGAGCCAGCCGAACAGGGCCTCCAGGCCGGTGGCCGTCTGATACTCCCCCCGGCTGGCCGCCTTGGGCACGGAGTGGGGCGCGGTGTTCCGCCCACGGCGGAAGACCTCCTCCTCCTCCGGGGTGAGCATGGGCCGGATGCGCTCCATGGCCGCCGCCTGGGCGGGGGCCGCCACATATTTCACCGTGGCCCGGTGCAGGTCCTTGGCCTTGGCCTTCCCGTGGAGACACAGCCAGGAGCGGACCATCAGCTCGAACACCCCGTCCCCCAGGTGGGCCAGTCCCAGGCTGGACAGACCCAGCAGCTGGTCCCGGGGCATGTGCAGATCAAAATAGTCGGTCATTGTTCTTCCTCCACCCGCCTGCCATGAAAACGCGCCCCGGGATGTCTCTCCCGGGGCGCGGAGCAGGGACGGTTTTTTACTTGGTGCCGAAAATGCGGTCACCGGCGTCGCCCAGGCCGGGGACGATGTAGGCGTGGTCGTTGAGCTTCTCGTCAACGGCGGCCACATAGATGTCCACGTCGGGGTGCTCCTTCTGGATGCAGGCGATGCCCTCGGGGGCGGCGATGACGTTCATCAGCTTGATGTGCTTGCAGCCATAGCCCTTGATGAAGGTGATGGCGGCGGCGGCGGAGCCGCCGGTGGCCAGCATGGGGTCCAGGATGATAACGTCCCGCTCGGCGATGTCGTTGGGCATCTTGCAGTAATACTCTACGGGGACGTGGGTCTCGGGGTCGCGGTACAGGCCGATGTGGCCCACCTTGGCAGAGGGGATCAGATTCAGGATGCCGTCCACCATACCCAGACCGGCACGGAGGATGGGCACGATGGCCAGCTTCTTGCCGGCCAGGTGCTTGAAGGTGGCGGTGGCCACGGGGGTCTTGACCTCGATGTCCTCCAGGGGCAGGTCGCGGGTGGCCTCGTAGCACTCCAGGGCGGCGATCTCAGAGACGATCTCACGGAACTCCTTCACGCCGGTGCGCTCGTCCCGCAGGATGGTCAGCTTGTGCTGCAGCAGGGGGTGGTCCAGAACATGAACTTTCTCGTTAAACATGGCGATGCTCTCCTTTTATTGTTGAGATTTTTCCCGGGCAAGCCGCTCCCGTTCCGCCTGAGACAGGCGGTGATACTGGGGGACCAGCGCCCCGCCCTTGACCAGCTCGCCCCGGGCAGCCAGCTCTTCCGCCGCCCGAGCCACGCCCCAGGCGCTCTGCATACGCAGGTGCTCGGGGGCCAGGGTCATGGGTATCCCTTCTTCTGTCAAGGTATTATAGCACAGTTTGGCCCCATCTCCAACGACTATTTTCGAATTTTCATAATTTTTCAGCTCGGCGCCCAGCTCCTCCAACGAGACGGCCCGGTCCGGGGTCAGCCGCTCCAGCCCCGTGCCGGTGGCCAGGAACAGGGCGTTGTACACCTGCTTGCGCCGGGCGTCCATGGCGCAGACGATGAGGCTGCCCGCCATGTGGGCCAGGGGCCAGGCCATGGACTCCAGGGTGGAGCAGGGGGCGCAGTCCTTGTCCTCCGGCCAGGCCAGGCCCTTGACGGTGGCCACGCCGATGCGCAGGCCGGTAAAGGACCCAGGGCCCGCCGCCACAGCGATCACGTCCACCTGGTCCAGGGTGAGCTGGCTGTTGGCCAGCATGTCCCGCACCATGGGCAGCAGGGTCCGGCTGTGGGTCAGGCCGCTGTTCTGATAGGACTGGGCCACCAGCTCCCCGTCCCGGCACAGGGCGGCGGAGCAGGCGGTGGCAGAGGATTCCAAGGCTAAGATCATCATGTTTTATCCCACACTTCTTCTGGTTCTAGTTTCTGAGTCTGTTTTCCTTTCCCGCCCCCTGCGGGGGCAGAAAGCGAAAGACTTTTATGCTTCTGCGGTCAAATCGGGGCCGCCGGTGACGGAGATGACCCGCTGGTCGTCCTGCGCCCCCCGGCGGATGTCCACCCGGATGGCGTCGTCATCCAGGGCGTCGTCCACGTTTTCGCTCCACTCCACGGCGCACACGCCGCCCCGGGCCAGATAGTCCTCCCAGCCGATGTCGAACAGCTCGTCCGAGCTGCCCAGGCGATACATGTCAAAGTGGAACAGGGGCAGCCGCCCCCCCTCATACTCGTTGACGATGGTAAAGGTGGGGCTGGTCACCCGGTCCGGGATGCCCAGGCCCCGGGCCAGGCCACGGGTAAAGGCGGTCTTCCCCGCCCCCAGGTCCCCGGTGTAGGCGATCACCGCCCCGGGCTGGATCAGCTGCCCCAGGCGAAAGCCCAGGGCCTCGGTCTGCTCCTCCCCGGCGGTGGTATACTCTTTTGTCATGGGCGCGGCCTCCCCGTTCACAGAAAATTTTCAAATCGACTTTTATTATAGCACACCTTGGGTTTGCCTTTCCACTGAAATGTGATAAAATATATTGTCTAATTTTTCTCCAAGGAGGCGAGGACTTGTCTGCCCTGCTCTCTCCCTTTCGGGAGTTTTTTCAAAAAGGAGACCGCATTCTGCTCTCCCTGTGTCTGGCGGCCAGCGGCTTCGGCGTGATGCTCATCTACTCCGCCACCCGGTGGCAGCACGACTACAAAGAGGTGATCGTCCAGCTGGTGGCCATCTTCCTGGGCGTCATCGCGTATATGGTCATGACGTCGGTGGACTTTCAGCTCTTCACCGAAAAGAACTGGAAGGGTCTGCTCATCTTCAGCGTGGTCATGCTGCTGCTGCTGCTCACCCCCCTGGGGCTGTCTATTTACGGCAACCGGAACTGGCTCCAGCTGTCCAAGATCATCCCCAAGTTCCCCATGAACCTTCAGCCCAACGAGATCGACAAGCTGCCCTTTATCCTGCTGCTGTCCCTGCTCATCTGCCGCATCAAGGACCGGGGGATGGACATCAGTTCAATCCCCTCCGTCATGCGGATCGGCGGCTTCACCGTGTTCATGCTGGGCCTCATCGCCGCCATCTGCGGCGATATGGGCACCTGCGTGGTGTATATGATCATCTTTGTGGTCATGGCCTGGAGCGCCGGAGTGAAGGTCCGCTGGTTCGTCCTGGTTGGAGGCGTCCTGGTGGCCGCCGTGCTGATCCTGTGGTTCTTCATCCTTCCCGACACCGACCTGTGGGACAGCAACTATATCATCATGCGATTCCGGGTGGTGCTGGACCACAGCCTGGACCCCCAGGACAAGGGCTTTCAGCAGAGCCGTTCTATTCTGGCCATCGGCTCCGGCCAGCTCTTTGGACAGGGGCTGCTTCACGGCATTCAGACCCAGGCCGACTACAGCAGTGCCCTCCCTGCCCGGGACACCGACTTCATCTTCGCCGTCTGCGGCGAGGAGTTGGGCATGGTGGGCTGCCTGGCCCTGCTGACCCTGCTGTTTCTCATCGTCCTGCGGTGCGTGTGGGTCAGCCGCCGGGCCAGCTCCCCCTTCTCCGCCTATGTGTGCATGGGCATGGCGGGGATGCTGCTGGCCCAGATCTTGCTGAACGTGGGCATGTGCCTGTATGTGCTGCCCGTCATGGGCTTGACGCTCCCCTTCATCAGCTATGGCGGCTCGTCCATCATCACCCTGTTTGCCGCCATGGGCATCGTCTCCAGCGTGAAGGCGCGAATGCTGCCCAGCTGGCTGCGGAACCAGAGCAACGCCTGAGCGTAACAACCTGAACAACAGAAAAACGCCCGTGTCTCCTGAACTGTTCAGAAGACACGGGCGAATTTTTATTTATTTTATTTTCTCTCCCAGTCGGGAATGGCCTTGGCCTGCTCATACAGGCGGACATAGCTGGCGTGGCGGGTGGGCTGGATCTCCCCCCGCTTCAGGGCGGCCAGCACGGCGCAGCCCTTCTCCTTCACGTGGGCACAGTCCTGAAACTGGCACTGGTCCACATAGGGCGCAAACTCCGGGAAGCACCGGGCCAGCTCCTCTTTCCGCATCAGTTCCATGCGGTCCACGTCGAAGGAGGAGAAGCCCGGGGTGTCCGCCACCACCGCCCCGCAGCCCAGGCGGAACAGCTCCACGTGGCGGGTGGTGTGGCGGCCGCGGCCCAGCTTTTCGCTCACGTCCCCGGTGGCCAGGTCCACCTGGTCGTCCAGGGCGTTTAAAATGCTGGATTTCCCTACGCCGGAGTTGCCTGTAAAGGCAGATACCTTTCCGGCAATAAGGGCGCGCAACTGGTCCATGCCCTCCCCCGTCTGGGCGCTGACCTTCAGGGTGGGGAAGCCCGCGGCGGTGTAGATGGCCGCCAGGTCATCCCCCGGCTCTAAGTCGCACTTGTTCACGCAGATGACGCAGGGGCAGTCACGGCTCTGGGCGATGGCGGCCACCCGGTCAATGAGAAACGGGTCGGTGACTGGGATGGCCTGGGAGGCGATGATGACCAACTGGTCAATGTTGGCCACCGCCGGGCGGAAAAACTGATTTTTCCGGGGAAGGATGCGGTCTAAGGAGCCGCTGCCGTCCCCCAGGGGGGTAAACTCCACCCGGTCTCCCACCAGGGGGGTGACCTTTTGGTGGCGGAGCTTGCCCCGGCCCCGGCAGGTGGTGACGGTCTGGCCGTCGTCCACATAGTAAAAGCCGCTGAGGGCCTTCATGATGATCCCTTCCATGGCGTTACCCGGCCAGCGTGACGGAGAAGGTACTGCTGCGTACCCCATCGAAATAAACGGTGAGGGTCTTGGTCTCCCCCGCTGTGCCGGTGACGGGCACGGAGACGGAGGTGTTCATGGCGGCATCCACGCTCTCGTCAAAGATGACCTGGCCGTCCATGATGACCTGAACGCTGACGCTCTGACTGCTGACAGGCAGGTCGATGTCCACGTTCTGGGTCACTTCCTTGGGGGCGCTGGCGGGGTCGGGGCCCTTGCTGATCTGCAGGTTCACCTTGGTGCCAGCGTCCACCTGGGTATAGGCGGCGGGGTACTGGCCCACCACTTTTCCGGCCTCCACCGTATCGCTGTAGACCTCATCGGTTTTGCCCACGGTCAGGTTCATGGTGTTCAGGTCGCTGGTGGCCTGCTCCAGGGTGCGCTCAGACAGGCTGGGCACGGCGACCTGCTCCGTCTTTGGGCCCAGGCTGATGACCAGCTGGACCTTAGTGCCCGGGGCAACAGGGGTGTCCACCAGAGGGGTGAAGGAGATGACGTGGTCCTTGGGCACCTCCTTGTCATTTTCATAGGTGGCGGTGATGTCGCCCGTTTTAATGCCCACCCGATCCAGCTCGATATAGGCCTGGCGATATTCCATGTCGGCCAGATTGGGCATGCTGTTTACCTGGGGCCCGGCGCTGACGGTGACGGTGATCTCCGTCTTGTCGGCGCTGACGCTGCTGCCCGCCGATGGGGACTGGTCCAATATGGTACCCGCTTCCGAGTCATCCTCCTCCACTTCCCCTTGGACCACAGTAAAGTGGTCTTTCAGCAGGGCAGAGTCCTGGATCACGTCCTCGTACAGCTGGCCCTTCAGATTGGGCACCTGATAGCCCTGGGGCTGGGACAGCATCCCGGAGAACAGGGTGCGGTAGAGTACCACGCCCACCACCAAGATGAACAGCAGGATGCCCGCTGCCCCGGCGATCATGCCCCAGCGGGGCCCCCGGGGCCCTGGCTCGTCCTCTGCCTCCTCATAGGGGAGGGAGTCGGGCCCGGGGACCCGGCGGCGCTCGCTATAGGTGCGGCTGCCCCGGCCTGTCCCTCCGTGGATGGGGGTGACGGGACGGATGCGGGTCTTGTCCTCGTCGGGCTCCTCAGGGAGGAACTCGTTGACGTTATAGTCAAAGTTGATGTTGGGGTTCTTGCGGAACTCCTCCAGGTCGGCCAGCATCTCCCCGGCATCGGCATAGCGGTCGTCCGGGTTGGGGGCCATGGCCTTCATGGTGATCTCCTCCAGAGCCTCGGGGATGGTGGGGTCGATCTCCCGCGGCGAGAGGGGGATGGAATTGATGTGCTGGATGGCCACGGACACGGCGGTGTCCCCCTCAAAGGGCAGCCGCCCGGTAATCATCTCATACAGCACCACGCCGGCGGAGTACAGATCGCTGCGGGCATCGATGTGGCTGCCCCGGGCCTGCTCCGGGGAGATATAGTGGACGGAGCCCAGGGCCTCCTGGGTCAGGGTGCTGTGTCCGCCGGAGGCCACCCGGGCGATGCCGAAGTCGGCCACCTTCACGCTGCCGTCCCGCAGCACCATCACGTTGTGGGGCTTGATGTCCCGGTGGATGATGCCCCGGCTGTGGGCGTGGCCCAGGGCCTTCACGATCTGGGTGATGAAGTGCAGGGCCTCCCGCCAGTTCAGCTTCCCCTTTTTTCTGCATATACTGCTTCAGGGTGATCCCGTCGATGAGCTCCATGACGATATACTCTATGTCAGAAGAGCGGCTCACGTCATATACCGCCACAATGTTGGGGTGAGACAGCATGGCCACAGCCTGGGACTCGTCGTGAAAGCGGCGGCGGAACTCGGCATCCTGGGCCAGGTCCTCCCGCAGGATCTTCACCGCGACCAGCCGGTTCAGCCGGTGGCACCGGGCCTTATACACCTTGGCCATCCCGCCGGTGCCGATGAGCTCCAGGATCTCATATCGGTTGTCGAGTAATTTACCTATGTACTGATCCATGGTAAATCTCCTCCTTTTCAATCAGCATCATTGTTCCGGTCAGCAGCGCATGAGCACCACCGTCACGTTGTCCGGCGCGCCCCGGTGCAGCGCCACGTCCAGTAGCCGCTGGCAGCAGGCCTCGTCCTCGCCGCCGTGGATGACCTCATAGAGGATCTCCTGGTCGGTGACCACGTTGCTCAGCCCGTCGCTGCACAGCAGCAGATAGTCCCCCGGGGCCACGTCCTGCTCAAAGCAGTCGGCCAGCAGCACCGGCTCGGCCCCCAGGGCCCGGGTGATGAGATTTTTGTGGGGGTGGTTCCGGGCCTGCTCCCTTGTCAGCTCCCCCCGCTGGACCATGTCCTCCACCAGGGAGTGGTCCCGGGTGATGCGAGTGATGCCCTCCTGGGTGATGTGATAGGCCCGGCTGTCCCCCTCGTTAAGGAGGACGGCCTTCCCGTTCCCCGCCAGGGCGGCCACCAGGGTGGTGCCCATGCCGGTGCAGTCCGGGTCGTCCACCGCCTTTTGGAACACCCCGTCGTTGGCGTGGGCGGCGGCGGTCTTCAGCCATTTCTGGGGGTCGTCCCCCGGCTGGCCCTGTTCCTCCAGCTTGCGCATGAACAATTCCACCGCCATAGAGCTGGCCACATTTCCGGCCCGGGCCCCGCCCATGCCGTCGCAGACCACCGCAAGGCCCCGGCCGTCCTCCAGCTCCCGGACGGCATAGGCGTCCTGGTTCTGCTGGCGCACGGCGCCGCGGTGGGTGATTCCCCATAGTTTCATGGAACTTCTTCCTCTTTTCCGCCGGGGTCCCGGCTTCTGATCGGCCCGTCAGGGCTGAGACTGGCCCTCTTTCATGGCCTTTCGTCTCAATTGGCCGCAGGAGGCGTCGATGTCCCCGCCCAGCTTTCGCCGCACCGTCACGGTGACGCCGTGGCGCTCCAGCCGCTTTTGAAAGGCGGCCACCCGGCGGCTGGGCTTTAGGGGACTCTCCTCCACGTCGTTCAGCGGGATCAGATTCACATGACCGGGGGTGCCCTTCAACCGGCTGGCCAGCAGGTCGGCCTGCCAGTCGCTGTCGTTCACCCCGTCGATCATGGCGTATTCATAGGAGATGCGCCGCCCGGTGGTCTGGAAATACCGGCGGCAGGTGTCCATCAGCTTCTCCACCCCCACGGAGCGGTTCACCGGCATGATCTTGGACCGGGTCTCGTCGTCCGGGGCGTGGAGGGATACGGATAATGTTAATTGTAACCCACGTTGGGCCAGTTTGTCAATTTTGTCTGTCAGTCCGCAGGTGGACAGGGAGATGTGCCGCATGCCGATGTTCAGCCCCTCCGGGTGGTTGACCAGGGTGAGGAACTTCATCACCGTGTCAAAGTTATCCAGGGGTTCCCCGATGCCCATCAGGACGATGTTGGAGACGGGCTCCCCGCTGTCCAGCTGGGTGAACAGCACCTGGGCGATCATCTCCGCCGGGGTCAGGTCCCGGACCTTGCCCGCCAGGGTGGAGGCGCAGAAGGCGCAGCCCATGCGGCAGCCCACCTGGCAGGAGATGCACACGGTGTTCCCGTGCTTATAGCGCATGAGCACTGTCTCGATGCAGTTGCCGTCGGAGAGCTCCCACAGATATTTGATGGTCCCGTCCAGCTTGGACACCTGCTTCCGGGCCACCTTGGGCACGGTGAGGAAGCACTGCTCCGCCAGCTTCTGCCGCAGGGCCTTGGACAGGTCGCTCATCTCGTCGAAGGAGGTCACGCCCCGATAGAGCCAGTGGAAGATCTGCTTGGCCCGGAAGGCCGGTTCCCCCTGCTCCTTCAGCCAGGCGGCCAGTTCCTCCGGCGTCATAGACCCAATATCGACCACGTTATCCCTCCTCCCTTCTCATCTTGCTAATAAAGAAGCCGTCCGTCCCGTGGCGGTGGGGCCACAGGGTCACGCTTCCGCCCTGTACCAGTCCAACGGGCCCAGGCAATGGAAAGGCTTCCGCCTTGTAAGAGTTGTTCTCCGCTAAGAAGGTCTCCACCACCTCGCCGTTCTCCCGATACAGCAGGGTGCAGGTGGAGTACATCAGCGTCCCTCCCGGTTTCACGTAGCGGGCGGCGTTGCGCAGGATGTCCAGCTGCACGGCGGGCAGGTCGGCCAGAGGGGCCGGGTCCTTATAGCGGATGTCCGGCTTTTTGCGGATGACGCCCAGACCGGAACAGGGGGCGTCCACCAGCACCAGGTCGAAGGCGTTCTCCCACTCCGGGCGGAACACCTTGCCGTCGGCGGTCTTTGGACTAATGATGGTCAGACCCAGCCGGTCCGCCCCGGCCTGGATCAGCTTCTTTTTGTGGGGGTGCAGGTCGCAGGAGACGATCTCCCCCTGGTTTTCCATGGCGATGGCTGCGGCGAAGGATTTCCCTCCCGGGGCGGCGCAGCAGTCCAGCACCTTCATGCCCGGCTTGGCTCCGGCGGCCAGCACCGACAGGCGGGAGGCCGGGTCCTGAACATAGAACAGTCCCTGCTGAAAGGCCTCCAGCCGCTCCAGATCGCCGGTGCGGTGGAGCAACAGGCAGTTCTCCAGCCAGGGATGGGGCTCCGCCTCCACGTGGTCGGCCTCCAGCATCGCTTTCAGCTCCTCCGCCGTGGTCCGGGTGGTGTTCACCATCACGGCGGTGGGGGGCTGGCTGTTGTCGGCGGCCAGCATCTGGGCAGTCTCCTCCTCCCCCAGTGACAGGATAAACTCCTTTACAAGCCACTCCGGGTGGGAGTACAAGGTGGACAGATAGGCCACCGGGTCCCCCTGGGGGATGACGGGCATGTTTTGCAGGCTGCGCTCCATGCTGCGCAGGATGCCGTTGACCATCCCGGCGGCCCTTGGGTTCTTGCAGCGGGTCTTCACCAGGGTCACGGCGCTGTTCACCGCCGCGCTGTGGGGGATGCGGGTGAGGAACAGCATCTGATAGGCCCCCAGGCGCAGGGTCTGGACCACCTTTCCCTCCATCCGCTTCAGGGGGATGTTGGAGAATTTCGAAAGGTAAAAGTCCAGCAGCATCTGGTTTTGCAGCACGCCAAAGCACAGCTGGGTGGCCAGTGCCGCGTCCCGTCCAGACAGCTCCGCCGCCGCAAGCTGTTTTTTCAGCGCTCCGTCGGACCATCCCCCCTGCCGCTGGCAGACGTTCAGGGCCAGCATGGCCGCTTCCCGTGCATCCATAGTGGTTCCTCCTCGCGTTCCTGTTCTCTCTCGTCAGTCGATGTGAATGGGGTGTCCCCGCAGATAGTCCGTCGCCGCCATCCGGCGGCTGCCCGGGGCCTGAAGCTCTAAGATCCGCAGCACGGCTCCGTCGCCGCAGGCCACGTCGATGCCCTCTTTCCCCGCGGCCAGCACCGTGCCGGGGGCCTTTTTCGTAGTCTCCCCCGTCAGTCGGGAGGCAAAGACCTTTACCGGCTGGCCCGTCAGAATATCCGTGGATGTGGCGGGCCAGGGGTCCAGACCCCGGATCTTGTCGTGGATGGCCTGGCCGCTCTGGGTCCAGTCGATGGGCGACAGGGCCCGGGACAGCATGGGGGCATAGGTCACCTGGTCCGGGTCCTGGGGGGTGCGCTGAGCCGTTCCGGCGGCGATGTCCGCCACCACCTGCACCAGCAGCTCCCCGCCCAGCTGGGCCAGCCGGTCATGGACCTGGCCCACCGTCTCCTCCGGGCCGATGGGGGTGCGCACCTGGGCGATGACGTCCCCGGCGTCCAGCTCGTGGGCCATGTGCATGATGGTCACCCCCGTCTCCTTGTCCCCATTCACCACCGCCCAGTGGATGGGGGCGGAGCCGCGGTACTTGGGCAGCAGGGACGAGTGGACGTTGATGCAGCCCTTGGGGGGCAGCGCAAGCATCTCGTCGGGCAGTACCTGGCCATAGGCGGCCACCACCACCAGCTCCGGGGCCAGCGAGCGCAGCTGCTCCAGGGCAGCGCCGTCCCGCAAGGTCTCGGGCTGGAACACGGGGATGTCGTGGGCCAGGGCGCTGGCCTTGACGGGGGTGGGCTTGGTCTTGTTCTGGTGGCGGCCCACCGGCTTGTCCGGCTGGCTGAACACGCCGCACACCTGGTGTCCGGCGGCCACCAGGGCCTCCAGGGAGGGGACGGCAAAGTCCGGGGTGCCCATAAATACAATTCTCATTCTTCGATCTCCTGGGCTTCCATGATCTCGTCCAGCTCGTCGCTGGTATAAAGCCGGTCACACAGCTCGCTGTACAGGTGGCCGTCCAGGTGGCTCAGCTCGTGGCAGAAGCAGCGGGCGGTGAGGCCGGTGCCCTCCACCTCGAACCAGGCGCCGGTGCGGTCCTGGGCCTTCACCTTCACCCACTCCGGGCGCTTGACATAGCCCCACTTGCCGGGCAGAGACAGGCAGCCCTCCAGGCCCTCCTGCTCCCCCTCCTGGGCCAGGATCTCCGGGTTCACCAGTTCCAGCATCTCGTCCTGGTCGTTGACCACGATCACCGCCCGGCGGAGGATGCCCACCTGGGGGGCGGCCAGACCCACGCCGTTGGCCTTGGCCAGGGTCTCCTTCATGTCGTCCAGCAGATCGGCCAGCTTCTGGTCAAAGCTGGTCACGGGGTGACAGACCTTGTGCAGCACCGGCTCGTCCTCGCCGGTGAGAATGGTACGAATCGACATAATGACTCTCCTTCGTGTGTTAAAATCAGCTATAGTAGGGGTCCAGGTCGGCGTATACCGACACCCCCCGGTTCCCTCCTGTCCCGGCGGGCCGCCCGCAGCAGGTGGGCGATCAGCTCCCGGGTGGGGCGGTCATTCCGGCCCGTCAGGGTCAGGCGATAGCGATAGCGGTTGTTCACCTTGGCCACCGCCGCCGGGGCGGGGCCGAATATCCGGGTCTCGCTCCCCCGCAGGGCCTGGTCCATGGCCTGGCGCAGGCGCATACAGCACCGGAGCACCGCCCCCTCGTCCAGGCCGGAGGCGGTGAGCACGATCACGTCCCGGAAAGGGGGCAGCCCCCGCAGACGGCGCATCTCGATCTCCGTGGCGTAAAAGTTTTCATAGTCCTGTCTGGCGGCAAAGCGGATCACGTCGTTGTCCGGGGTGAAGGTCTGGATCACCGCCCGGCCCTGCTTCTCTCCCCGTCCGGCCCGGCCCACCACCTGGGTGAGCAGGGAGAAGGTCCGCTCCCCCGCCCGGATGTCGTCCACATACAGGGAGAGGTCGGGGGCCACCACGCCGACTAATGTGACGTTTTCAAAATCCAGGCCCTTGGCCACCATCTGGGTCCCCACTAAGATGGGCACGTTCCGCTTGCGGAAGCGCTCCAATATCTCCTCGTGGGGGTGGGCGGCGGAGATGCAGTCGGTGTCCATGCGCAGCACCTCCACCCCGGGGAACTGCTCCTCCAGCTCCTCCTGCACCCGCTGGGTGCCAAAGCCGATGAAGTTCAGCTGCCCCCCGCACTCGGGACAGGCCCTGGGCAGGGGCTGGGAGAAGCCGCAGTGGTGGCACATCAGCCGCCCGTTGGCCGAGTGATAGGTCAGCTTCACCGAGCGCCGGGGGCACTCGGGCACCTGGCCGCACTCCCCGCAGGAGACCATGCGGCTGGCCCCCCGGCGGTTGAGAAACAGAATAGACTGCTCCCCCCGCATCAGGTTGTCCTCCAGCTCCCGGCGGAGCCTGGCGCTGATGGTCCCGGCGTTGCCCTGGCGCAGCTCCTGCTTCAGGTCCACCAGAATGACCTCCGGCAGGGGCTTTTGGTTAAAGCGCTCTTTCAGGCAGAACAGGGATATCTGCCCGGACCTGGCCTGGTGCATGGTCTCCAACGACGGGGTGGCCGAGCCCAGCACCAGCAGGGCGTTGTGCTGGACGCAGCGGTATTTGGCCACGTCCCGGGCGTGGTAGCGGGGGACGTTTTCCGACTTATAGCTGCTCTCCTGCTCCTCGTCCAGGATGATGAGTCCCAAATTGGGCACGGGGGCGAATACCGCCGAGCGGGTGCCCACCACCACGTCGGCGTCCCCCCGCCTGGCCCGCTTCCACTCGTCATACCGCTCCCCCGCCCGCAGGGAGCTGTGGAGGACGGCCACACGCTTTCCAAAGTGTGAGGCGAATATCCTTAACAGCTGCGGCGTGAGCACGATCTCGGGCACCAGCACCAGGGCCTTTTTCCCCCGGGAGAGCACCTGGCGAATCAGCTGGATATACACCTGGGTCTTGCCGCTGCCCGTCACGCCATACAGCAGGGCCGCCGCCGGTTTTCCCCCGCGGGCCAGGGCGTCCAGGCCGTCCACCGCCCGCTGCTGCTCGTCGTTGAGCACCGGAGGCTGGGCCGGGTCTACATCATCCAGGGGGGCGCGGCGGAGCACCTCCCGGCTGGACAGGGTGAGGATGCCGCTCTTCTCCAGCGACTTGATGGTGGGCATGGATGCCCCGGTGAAGTAGCACAGCTCTTTTGCCGAGGCGCTGCCCAGGGTACACAGCAGTTCGGTCACCGAATAGCGCAGAGGGGCGGACTTTCTCCGGGGGGTGACCATGGCCATGGCGTCCTCCGCCGGGATGGCCAGCTGGGCCAGCTTCTCCGTCTTGTCCCCCACCCCACGCTGGGTGCTGGTCTCCAGGGCGGCTGCCCCGGCATCGATGAGCTGCCGGATGGAGGGGTTGGGGTCCTTGGCCCCAAAGGCCAGGCGGATCTGCTCCATGTCCCCGCTGCCACCCCAGTCCTCCAGCAGGGCCAGCAGGCGCTCTGCCCCGGCGTGGCCGCGAATGGCGGCGCGGACCTCCTCATGGCTGTGCTCCGGCGTCAGCGTCACGCAGTCCCGCAGGGCGTAGTATAATCCCGCAGGGAGCATGGCCTTGACGCAGTCGTACACCGTGCAGAAATACCGCTCCCGCATCCACAGGGCCAGCTGAATGGCGCTGTGGTCCAGCACCGGGCCCTCGTCCAGCCGGGCCAGGATGGCCTTTAAAGCCTGCCCACCCTCGGGGGCCTGCTCCAGGGACAGGACGATGCCGTCCGACCCCCGGTTGCCGCCGCCGAAGGGCACCAGCACCCGCATTCCGGGCTCCAGCGTCCCCTCCAGCTCCGGGGGGACCAGATAGTCATAGGGCTTGTCGATGGCATAGATGGCCTTGGCCACCGCCACCTTGGCAACGCTGCGCCCCATCCCGGTCACTCCCTTCTCCTCTGTATGGGGACGGACCCGTCCAGGAACAACACAAAAGCAAGCACAGGGGGACCCCTCCGCTTGCTTTTGTAGGTCTTAGTCGTGGGTCTCTTCTTCCGTGGTCTCGTTCTCCTGGTCCTCGGGGGCCTCCAGCTTGCCGTCGGCCACCTCCTGGATGGCGATGCTGACGGGCTTCTCGTCCAGGGGCTCGCCGGCGGCCTCGGCCTCGGCGGCGATCTCCCGGGCCCGGTGGGCCACCACGTTCACCAGTTCATAGCGGCTGGGGATCTTCTCCAGCAGGTCCTTCATAGCGGGATAGAGCATCATAGCGCAAAACTTCCTTTCTTCTTTTCCAAACAATATCAAAGAAACCCCGGCCTCAGGCGAACTGAGACAGGATCTGGCTTCTGTTTTCCACGCGGCACTCCGCCGCCGTCAGGATGGACTCAATCTCCCCCACGGCGTTGGAGACCTTGTCGTTGATGACCAGATAGTCATACTTGGGGATCTCCCGGAACTCGATCTTGGCCTTCTCCAGCCGCCCGGCGATCACGTCCTCGCTGTCGGTGTTCCGGCCATGGAGGCGGCGGGACAGCTCCTCGAAGGAGGGCGGGATGATGAAGATGAACAGGGCGTCGGGGCAGCGCTCCCGCACCTTGGCCGCGCCCTGGACCTCGATGTCCAGCAGCACATCGTGGCCCGCGTCCAGCTGGTCCCGGATGGCCTTGAGGGAGGTGCCGTAGTAGTTGTTCACATACTCGGCATACTCCAGCAGCTCGTTGTCGGCGATCATCCGCTCGAACTCGGCCCGGTCCACAAAGTTATAGTTCACGCCGTCCTGCTCCCCCACCCGGGGCTTCCGGGTGGTGTAGGACACGGAGAAATAGATGTTGTCCCGCTGGCCCATCAGCTCGGCGATCACCGTGCTCTTACCCACGCCCGAGGGGCCGGACAGCACAATCAGCTGACCCTTGATCTTCTTTTTTACTCCCATTCCGCTTCCTCCTCTTCTCCGCCGTCCTTCTCCCCGGCCAGGCGGTTGGACACCGTCTCCGGCTGGAGGGCGGACAGCACCAGATGGTCGTTGTCCATAATGAGCACCGCTCTGGTGCGGCGGCCATAGGTGGCGTCGATGAGCACACCCCGGTCCCGGGCCTCCTGCACCATGCGCTTGATGGGCGCGGAGTCCGGGCTGACGATGGCGATGAGCCGCCCCGCGGCCACCATGTTGCCAAACCCGATGTTGATGAGCTTCATCCGCCCGCCTCCTTACTCAATGTTCTGGACCTGCTCCCGGATCTTCTCGATCTCGGCTTTGATGTCCACCACGTGGCGGGCGATGTCGATGTCACTGCACTTCGAGCCGATGGTGTTGGCCTCCCGGTTGAACTCCTGGATCAAAAAGTCCAGCTTCCGTCCGGTGGCGCCGCCCTTGTCCAGCATCTCCCGCAGCTGGCCGATGTGGCTGCGGAGACGGACGGTCTCCTCGTCCACGGCAACTTTGTCGGCGAAGATGGCCGCCTCGGTGAGGATGCGGGCGGGGTCCAGCTGGGTGTTGGACAGCACCTCGGTCATCCGGGCCTCCAGCTTGGCGCGGTACTCCGCCACCGTCTGGGGGGAGCGCTCCTCCACCAGGGCCACCTTGTCCTCGATGGTCTTGGCCCGGCTGAGTACGTCATCCTTCAGCCGCTGGCCCTCTCGGCTGCGCATCTGGTCAAAGTCGGCCAGGGCCCGGTCCAGCACAGAGCAGATGTCTTTGGCCATCTGCTCCACGTCCTCCTCCGCCTTCTCTGCCAGCAGCACGTCGGGGAAGCGGGACAGCAGGGACACGGAGATGTCCCCCGCCAGGTCATAGTCCGCCGCCAGCTGCTTCAGGGCGGCATAATAGCCGTCGGCCACCGGCTTGTTCACCGACACCTGGACCTTCTCCGCCCCGGCGTTGTCCAGGGTGACGAACACGTCTACCTTTCCCCGGGAAATGGTATTCTGAATGCGGCTCTTCATGGCCTCCTCCGCGAACAGATAGAGGCGGGGCAGGCGGATGTTGCAGTCCAGATAGCGGTTATTCACCGAGCGCAGCTCCACCGTGATGGTGCAGCCGTTTACCGTCTCCTCTGCCCGGCCATAGCCGGTCATGCTCTTGACCACATCGGTCACTCTCCTTTTATGTGTGTATGAAGGCTGCGTCTCGCCGTCAGGGCAGACGGCGCAGCAGCAAAGCGATCAGCCGGGACAGGCCCACGTCGTACAAAACGAAGACCAGGTTGCCCAGCCCGTACAGCACGGGCAGTCCCCCGCCCAGCCACGCGGGCAGGGTTGGGAACAGCAGCTGACGAAACAAAAACCAGAATAGGGTGAGCACCCCATTGAAGTAGACCAGCTTCAGGGCCCACTCCGCCACGCGGCGGTCCATAGACTCCAGCCGGGCCTTTACCATGGGATACAGCCCGAAAAAGACCAGGTACAGGGCAGCCGCCCCCTTGTCAGGGGTCAGCAGCAGGCCCAGCACGCCGGAGGCGGCCCAGCACAGATAGCCAGCCCCTCTCCCCGCCGTCAGCACCGCCACCACCGGGCCCAGGCCCGCCAGAGCGGACAGACCCAGCCGGCCCGAGGGGGCCATCCCGGCCACCCACAGCAGGGCCAGACTCACCGCCGCCAGCATCCCGCACAGGGCGGTGCGGCCGCTTTTGCCCCTGGGAACTCTCGCTTTCATTTAGCAGGAACCTCCGCCGCACAGGCAGTTCAGGCACAGCATGGTGGTGCAGCAGTCCAGGCCGTCCACCGTGGTCCCGGTACCATAGGGCCGATAGCCGCCGCTGCGCTGCTGGAGCATAGCCAGGGCCTGGCGATACTCCATGTTCCCCGGCTCCATCTGCACGGCCAGGGTAAAGTTCTGGGCCGCTTCGTCCAGCCAGCCCTTGCGATAGGCGATGCTGCCGCTGAGGAAATACCACTCGCCGCTCTTCTGGGGCACCTCATACAGCAGGCGCTCCGCCCCGGCCAGGTCCCCGGCATTGATGAGATTCCGCACCCGGGCATAGGTGGGATTGTTCCCCGCCCCGCCGGAGGAATAGCCGGTCTGATAGCCCCCGCCATAGCTGCCGCCGCTGGGCTGCTGCTGATAGCCGCCGCCCCCGGCACGCTGCTTGGTGATGGCGTCATAGGCCTCGTTGATCTCTTTCATCTTCTCCTCGGCCAGGTCGGCCAGGGGGTTATTCTGATAGTTGTCCGGGTGATACTTTCGCGCCAGCTCCCGATATGCCTTTTTGATCTCGTCGTCGCTGGCGCTCTGACTCACGCCCAGAACGCTGTACGGGTCTTTCATTGGCCTCTACTCCATATCTTTTGTTTTTTTATCTCGGCCCAGCTGCCGTCGAACACGGCCCGCTGCACCAGGGGAAGTCCCAGATAGATCAGATTCTCCAGCAGGGCCGTCCGGCAGCCGAACTCCCCCAGCTGAAAGGCCGCGCCCATGCGGTCCAGGGAGGCGTCCAGCGTCTGCTTCAGCAGCCCGTCGTCCCCCTCCGGCCCAAATCGGGCCGCCACAGGGTTATAGCGCCCGTCGGCCAGGTCCTCTGCCAGGTCGTCCCGGGCGTCTATCAGATAGATCCAGCGACCCAGGTGATAGAGCAGCTGCTCCAGTACCCGGTGCCGGGGGTCATCCACAGGAGCGGCGCTTTGCAGCAGCCGGGCGAAGGTATCCGCCGCCCGGTCCATGGAGGGGCAGTTTTCCCGCTCTAAGGCGGCCAACTCCTCCAGGCAGCCCTTCACCGTCCGGTCAAACTCTGGCCGCAGCCGGGCTGCCTTGCGATAGGCGGGGGTCAGCAGCAGGCCCAGAGCCCGGGCGGGCAGGCCGCCCAGCTTGTCCTTGTCCTCCGCCGCGTCCCGCAGCTGCCACCAGGCTAGGATCACGCTCTCGTCCGCCGCCAGCTTCAGGGCCGGGCTGTCCGGGCACATGGGCTTTTTCACCAGCAGATTGGCGTGACACCGGCCCCGGCAGGGGGTGAATTTCTCCTCCGGCTGCCACAGCAGCAGGGTGAGAAAGGTAAAGTCGAAATTCAGCAGCATGGGGGCGATCAGGCCGAAGCGCCGCCGCAGACAGCGGCACAGGCCGCAATAGGTGGCCCGGTACAGGTCGAAGTCCTTGCACTTCAGCTCTGGCCGCACCGGGCGAACATAGCCGAACACCCTCTCAGCTGCGGGTGAGCCGCTTCAGGATCTGAAACTCCGGCTTTTTGCTGCGGGTCATGGCCCGGTTCAGCAGCACAGCGGGGAGAAAGCCCACCACCAGGCCCGCCGCAGCCGTGGCCATGGCGGCCATGTCCCCCAGCTTCAGCAGACTTTGCCCCAGGACATAGCCCAGGCCCAGGCCCACACAGGGCAGCAGGAACACGATGATTGAGGTGCTGATGTTCCGCCCGTCGGCGGGGGTCACCTCCACCACGTCCCCCTGCTTAGCCCCCACCGGATTACTGGCCAGGGCCAGGATCTCTTCCTTTGGCTTCTGGCCGCATCCGGCGCAGGCCCCGTCGCAGTGCAGGCCGCACTCCATCTGCCGCAGCAGAGAGACCTCTGCCACACCGTCGCTGATGATTTTTTTTACGATCGCATTTTGAACCATGGTTTGCCTCCAATGAGAATTACCGCTAAGATACGCCGCTTTACCGACTGACGTTGACGACTACGGTATAATCGCCGATCACACCCACTGAGCTGTCGGCATTGAGATAGACCTTTACTTTGGACGCAGGCACGGAGTACAGCCCCGTAAAATCCACGTCAGACAGGTCGGCCACAATACTCAGCTGGCTGGCATCGATATTGTTCAGATCCTCCTGCTTCCCCCGCACCTTCACGGTGCGCACCTGGGTGGCCAGGGTCACCTGGTAGCCGTCGGGGATATTCACCATCTGGATGTTGTCCACATCAAAGCTGCGGGTATCCAGGCCGTTTACCGTGACGGTGACGGTGGCGCTGGTGCTGCCGGTGACGTTCTCCAGACTGGCATCCAGGTCGATGGGGAAGGTGAAGGTGTTGGTGCCCACCACCTTGGACAGGTCCACGCTGCCCAGGGATATCTCGTTCAGGCTCTCCATGTCGCTCTCTGCGCCGGAGACCATCGGAGACTTGGGATTGATCTCATAGGTGATGTCGTCGGTAGTGGCTCCCCCGCCGGGCTGGAAATTCACTGTCAAGGGGACATCCTTTACAACGACCACCGGCAGGACTACATAGGCGGTGGGAGAGTCCAGGGTGACCTCTGCGTCAGTGATCTGTTCCCCATTTTCATCCAGCAGGATCAGAGGCAGGTCCCCGGCAAAACGCTGGTCCAGGTCTTCCGTCTCCAGCACGGCCACTACCTTTTTCACCCGGCTGACCTGCTCGGCAGGTCCGCTGACCACAACGGTCTCCGGGTTGATGGCGGGGGTCCCGGCCTGATAGCCGTCGGCCACCGTGCCCTTGAGCTGGAATTCTACGTTAAAGGAACTGGTATATAGCTTCTCCACCGTCACTGTAATGGTCTCCGGGTCCCGGTCGATGGTGACGATGCTGTCTGTATTGATATTTACCGGCCAGTTGGGGGTATATACCAGTTTGTTTTCCCCCTCGGTGCATTTGGACACGTCCAGCGTTACCGACAGGTCCTTTCGGCTGCGGGACAGACTGTCCAGCACGCTGGCCGGACCCTCTATACGCAGGTCCACCGTGTTCTGGGACAGGTTGGCCACGGTGAGTCCCTGGCGGGTGAGGACGGTGCTGCCGGTGATCTCCACGGGGACGTGGTAGAACCAGCTGGTCTGCGACGGGTCCAGTTCCGCCCGGACATACAGCCAGAACAGCACGGCCAGCAGCACGGACATGAGGATGTTCAGCCACTTGCTCTCTCGGATGTGCTCCATCATTGCTGGTTCCCCTCCTTCCGGCCCCAGCCAAACAGTTGATTGAACAGGGTGATCTGGGAGGGCTTCTTCTCCTCCTGGGCATCGGACATCAGCTCGTTATGCAGCAGGCGTTTCAGCGTCTCCGGGGCCAGATGCCGCTTGAGCATCCCGCCCACGGCGGCGGAGATAGAGCCGGTCTCCTCCGACACGATGACCACCACCGCGTCAGAGTGCTCGCTCATGCCGATGCCCGCCCGGTGGCGCATGCCCAGGTCCCGGCTGAGGTTCACGTTGCCGGACAGGGGCAGCATACAGCCCGCCCCCACGATGCGCCCGTTGCGGACGATGACCGCCCCGTCGTGAAGGGGTGCTTTGTTCCAGAACAGATTCTTCAGCAGCTCGCTGGATACGGCGCAGTCCAGGGCGGTGCCCGTTTTGATCACGTCGTCCAGCAGGTTCTGCCGCTCGAAGACCATCAGCGCCCCCACTTTATCCCGGGACATGTCGGTGTAGGCCTCCACGGTCTGGTCGATGGCGGACTCTAAGTCCATGGGGGAGGTACGGGAGGCGGCGAACACCTGACCCAGGCTGCTGCTGCCCATCCGCTCCAAAAAGCGCCGGATCTCCGGCTGGAACAGGATGACCAGCACCAAAAAGCCCCATTCCACCAGCTTGTTCAGCAGGAAGCTGGTGGCCGTCAGGTGCATGGCGGAGGACAGCCACATAGACAGCATCAGGATCAGAATGCCCCGCAGCACCCGCCCGGAGCTGGTCTTGCGCAGCATCCACAGCAGGCGGTGGATCACCAGGGACAAAATGGCAATGTCCAGAATGTCCGCCACGCCCACCCGGATCATGGGCAGGCTGGACTGCAAAAGCATCTGTACGTTGTCCAACATGGCCCTCTCCCCCTCTCGTGACCGGTCTCCCCTCCCCGGGGCCAAATAGCCATACGGGGAGATTTTATTCATAAAACTTATTATACGATATTCCGCCCCGCTTGGCAACACGAAACCGGGATGGGAAGATGAAAATTTCTTAAACTTTTCGTTTCTATGCAAAAAGCAAGGAGGGACGAGCAACTCCTCACTCATCCCTCCTAACTCCTCTCTCTGTCACCGGGTCATGGCCCGCACTGTCTGAAGAAAGCGCTCCCACCTCCCACTCCCGGCTGAAGGCGGACAGGCTGGCCCGGACGGTGCCAGTGTCCAGGGTCCCCGCCGTCTCGTGGGTCAGGGGGGCACAGTGGAGCCCGGCTCTAAGGGCAAAGCCCCGGTCTGCCAGGGTCTCCCCCACCTCCTCACAGTCCCGGTCCGGCAGCCGGAAGGACAGCACCCCCGCCTGGTGCTCCCCCTCGGGGGCATAGAAGCACTCCACGCCGGGCAGCCGGGCCAGGCCCTCCCCCAGCTGGCGGAGCAGGCGGCCCTCCCGCCGCGCGATGGTCTCCGGCCCTAAACGGCGGACAAAGCGCAGGCCCTCCCGCAGTCCGGCGATGCCCGGGAGGTTGTGGGTCCCCGGCTCGGCCCGGTCCGGGAGAAAGTCGGGCATCTCCTGGCGGACAGACTCGCTGCCCGTGCCCCCCTGGATCAGCGGCTCCGGCGTTCGGGCGCACAGCAGAAGGCCCGTCCCCTGGGGGCCGTACAGCCCCTTGTGCCCGGGCATGGCGACAAAGTCCGCCCCCAGGGCCTGAAAGTCCAGGGGCAGGGCCCCCGCCGACTGGGAGGCGTCCACGATCAGGGGCACACCCCGCTCCCGGCACAGGCGGGCGATTTCTTCCATGGGCAGGATATAGCCGAACACGTTGGACACGTGGGTACACACCGCGACCTCCGCCCCCAGGTCCAGCTGCTCCCGAAAGGCGGCCACCATGGCCTCCGGCCGAAACAGCGGGGCACGGGCGACGAGCAGCTTGGCGTTTCGGGCGTGGAGGGGCCGGGTGACGGCGTTGTGCTCATAGCCGGACAGGGCCACCCTGGCTCCGGGGCGCACCAGGGTCCCAATGGCCAGATTCAGGCCGTGGGTGGCGCTGGCGGTGAAGACCACCTGTTCCGGGGTGGGGACATGAAACAGGGCGGCGGCCTCCTCCCGGCAGGAGAAGGCAACTTTGGCCGCCTCCATGGCCGGACGGTGTCCGCCCCGCCCGGGGCTGGCCAGCTGGCGGATGGCCCGGGTGGCGGCCATGGCCACCTCCGGCGGTTTTTGCAGGGTGGTGGCCGCGCTGTCCAAATAGATCACAGCTCCACCTCCTGATAGCTGCCCGCTCCGGCGGTGATGAAAATGCGTTTTGGGGTCAGGTCCGCCCGCTGGAGCACCAGAAGGGCCTCCGGCAGGCTGCGCTGGGAAATTTTCACAGAATGGCTGCACCCCTCCCCCGCAATGCTCTTTGGCGAACGCAGGACCCGGGCCGTGATTCCCGTCCGCTCCAAAGCGGCTGCGGTCCGCTGGGCATAGGTCAGGGAGCGGCATACAATGAGATAATAGAGCATAACTCTGGTTCCTTTCTGCGGGGCGGCCTGTGCCGCCCTTTTGTGGAAGGGGCTGCGCGGAAGAGTTTCCTCTCCGCTCTCATGCTATGCCGCTTTGTTCCGTCCCGTGTCTCCCAGAAAAACCAGAGATGAAAAACGGCTGCCCCGGGGGTCGTATTCCCGCAGGGCAGCCGAAACAGCTCGATTTACTTTTCTGACGGCTCCAGCAGAGCCACCGCGTGGGCGGCCATGCCCTGGCCCAGGCCGGTAAAGCCCAGGCCCTCCTCGGTGGTGGCCTTCACGTTCACCTGCTCCGCTGTCACATTCATGTGTCGGGCCAGGTTGTCCCGCATCTGGCCGATGTGGGGGGCCAGCTTGGGCCGCTGGGCCAGGATAGTCGCGTCCACGTTGCCCACCTGCCAGCCCTTCTCCCCCAGCAGGGCCACCACATGGTCCAGCAGGACCAGGCTGTCCGCCCCGGCATAGGCGGGGTCGCTGTCCGGGAAGTGGCGGCCAATGTCCCCCAGCCCGGCGGCCCCCAGCAGGGCGTCCATCACCGCGTGGGTGAGCACGTCCGCGTCAGAGTGGCCCAGCAAGCCCTTTTCAAAGGGGACCTCTACCCCGCCCAGGATGAGCTTTCGCCCCTCCACCAGCTTGTGTACGTCATAGCCGTGTCCGATGCGCATGTTCAGCTTCCTTTCACTCGGTTCTCTAAAATGGCCTGCCCCAGCAGCAGGTCAAAGGGGGTGGTGATCTTGATGTTCTCCCGGCTGCCCTGGGTCAGGGTGACGGGCATCCCCAGCCGCTCCACGGCGGCGCAGTCGTCGGTGAGGTTCTCCCCGTCGGCAATGGCCTTCTCCAGTGCGGCCCGGATCAGTCCGGCCTCAAAGATCTGGGGGGTCTGCACCGCCCGCAGGTCCTCCCGGTCCACCGTGCCGGTGGACACGCCGTCCTTCATGCGCTTGATGGTGTCCGTCACCGGGAGGGCGGGGGCCGCCGCCCCCGTCCGGGCGGCCTGGGCCACCGTCTCGGCCAGCACCTCCGGCGGTAGCAGGGGCCGGGCTCCGTCGTGGATGGCGATCAGCTCCGCCTCCGGGGATACCTCGTGGAGCCCGGCCAGCACGGAGTTGGTCCGCTCGCTGCCCCCGGCCACCACCTTTTTCACCTTGTCCAGGCCATACTCCTGGCACAGGCGGCCCACCTCCACCAGCAGGTCGGGCCGGGTGACCACCACGATCTCGTCCACGGCGGGGCTGTCCTGAAAGACATACAGGGTGTGGACCAGCACAGGCAGCTCGCCTAACGGGGCCAGCACCTTGTCGATGCCCCCCATCCGCCGGGCGGAGCCCGCCGCCACGATCACCGCGGCGCAGGTCTGGGCGGGCTGTTTTTTCGCGAAGATGGACTTCAGTCCTGCCATATCGTTTTCCTCCAAATTAGGGTCGAGACAGCGGAAAAGGAGCCGTCGGCTCCTTTTCTTTGCGTCACACTATGCACCGCGGCCCGGCGTTATGCCAGGGCGGTGTCCAGCTGGGCCTCCACCGTCTCATAGCTCAGGCTTTTGGACAGCACCAGCTCCGAGATCAAGATCTGCCGGGCGGAGTGGAGCATCTTCCGCTCCCCCGTGGACAGACTGCGCTTGGCGTCCCGCAGGGTCAGGCCCTTGACCACCCGGGCCACCTCCAGCAGGTCGCCGCTTTTCAGCCGCTCCATGTTCTCCCGATAGCGGCGGTTCCAGTTGGCGGTCATCTCTACCTGGATCGACGGGATGGCAGCCAGCACCCGGTCAGCCTGGTCCGGGTCTACCACCGGACGCACGCCGATCTCCTCGCTGCCCTGGGTGGGGATCATCACGATCATGGAGCTTTTCGCCAGCTTCATAATGTAGTACTCCTGCACCACGCCGCCTACTTTCTTCTGCACCACGCTCTCTAACACGCCGGCACCGTACATCGGATGCGCGACCTTGTCCCCAATTTGGAACGACATTTTGCACCTCCACTTCGTCCAACAGCCAAAACTACCTGAATTTTCTCCTTTATTATAGCAATTTAAACCGATTTTTGCAAGCAAAACTAAAAATTTTACATGAATGAACGAAATTTTGGCGAAAAAGAGGAAAAAATATCCCGGCTGTCGTGACAACAGCCGGGATATTTTGTGTTTTGTTGGAAAAGCCGGGAGAGAATTACTCCTCGTCCTGGCCCTGCTCCTCCAGCAGAGCGCGGATGGACAGGGAGATCTTCTTGTTCTCCATATCCACGTCGGTGATCTTCACGTCCACCTTATCGCCCTCGGCCAGCACGTCGCTGGGCTTGTCGATGCGGTGATCGGCGATCTGGGAGATGTGGATCAGGCCGTCCACGCCGGGCACGACCTCGGCAAAGGCGCCGAAGGTCATCAGCTTGACGATGCGGACGTTGGCCACGTCGCCCACCTGATAGGTGGAGGTGAACACGGACCAGGGGTCCTGGCTGTGGTCCTTCATGCCCAGGGAGATCTTCTTCTTCTCCTTGTCGGCAGAGATGACATACACGTCCACGGTGTCGCCCACCTTGACCACCTCGGAGGGGTGCTTGATGCGGCTCCAGGACAGCTCGGAGATGTGGACCATGCCGTCCACGCCGCCGATGTCAACGAAAGCGCCGTAGGAAGTCAGGGACTTCACGGTGCCGGTGTAGTGCTTGCCCTCTTCGATCTCGGCCCAGACCTTCTCAGCGGCGGCGGCCCGCTCGGCACGGGTGACGCGGCTGATGGAACCCACCACGCGGCGGCGGGCACGGTTGACCTCGGTGATGATCAGGCGGACCTTCTGCTTGACCAGCTCGCTCATAGGAGTCTCGCGGGGCAGACCGGTCTGAGAGGCGGGAACGAACACGCGCACGCCCTTGACGGAGACGACCACGCCGCCCTTGTTGTCCTCGGTGACGAAGCCTTCCATCACGGTCTCGTTGTCCTTGGCGGCCTCGATCTCTTCCCAGCCCTTGACCATGTCCAGGCGCTTCTTGGACAGCTTGACCATGCAGTCACGGTCGCTGACCAGCATGACGTAGGTCTCGATCTCGTCGCCGACCTTCACCACGTCCTCGGGCTTCACGCTGGGATCGTCGCTCAGCTCGGACAGGGGGATGTAGCCGGGGTACTTCACGCCCAGCTCCACCTCAATCTCCGTGGGAGTGATCGCAACGACTTTGCCCTTGACCTTATCCCCCGTATTTAAAGTTTTGATCGACTCCTCCAGCATTTCAGCAAAGGACTTTTCGATCTCCATGTTTTCATCGCTCATTTTGTCATAGACCTCCTTTATTATCCACGCAGGCGTCGAGGCGCCCGCCGTGATGCCGACCACATTCGCCTGGGATAAGGCGGATGGCTCTAAGTCCGCCGCCCGTTCGATCAGGCGCACGTCCGGGCAGACCTCTTTGCAGATCTCTGCCAGACGCTTGGTGTTAGAGCTTTTTCCGTCGCCAATGACCACCATCAGGCTACATTGTTGGGCCAGCCGATGGGCCTCTTCCTGGCGTTTGGATGTCGCTCCACATATTGTATCAAAAAATTCTGCGTTTGTACACTCTTTTTTTGCTTTTTTCACGCAGTCATCCCAAATTTTCCGGGTGGACGTTGTTTGAGATACAAAAGTAAGGGGCAAATTCCGGCGTTTTTCGTCCTGAACCAGCCATTTTTCCAACTCTTCCGCCCCAGAAACCACAACTGGGTGGCTGCACCATCCGGCGATGGCCGTCACCTCCGGGTGGTCCGGCGTGCCCACGATCACCGGCTGACGGCCCATTTCTTCAGCCTGAGCCACGATTTGATGGATGCGGGTGACGTTGGGGCAAGTGGCATCCAATATCTCCACCCCACGGGCCCGGAGCTGGTCATAGACCGCTCTGCCCTCCCCGTGGGAGCGGATGATCACGGCGCTGCCCTCGGGCACGTCCTCAGGCCGCTCCACCGCCGTCAGGCCCTTTTCGGCCAGACGGGCGATGACATCCTTGTTGTGGATGATGGAACCCAGCATCACGCAGGGCCGCCCCTCCTCTGCCGTCCGCTCCGCCAGCTCCACCGCCCGGCGTACACCGTAGCAGAAGCCGGCAGATTTGGCTAACACGACGCTCACGGCTGTCCCTCCCCCAGGGCGCGGACCCGGTCCATCAGGTCCCCGGTGATGGCATCCAACTCCTCCGGCGTGGGCTTGCGCCCGGCGTACTGGGGGTGATAGGGCTGGCCGATGACCACTGCGTTCCGGGCGAACAGCCGCTTTTTTCGCTGGATATAGATGGGCACCAGGGGCACGCCGGTGCGGGTGGCAAACATGGCCGCTCCCGTTTTAGCCGCCACATCCTCCCCCTCCCGGACCCGGGTCCCCTCGGGGAACATGAGCAGCTTGTTTCCGTCCTTGAGCAGCTTCAGGGCGGTCTTCACCGCATGCATATCCGCGTGTCCCCGGTCTACGCCGAACACGCCGCCCTTGCCCAGGATCCATCCGATGAAGGGCACCCGCATGATCTGTATCTTGGCCATGGCCCGCATGGGGTACCGGCGGCCAAAGGCGAACACCACATAGAAGGGGTCGCCGATGGTGGTGTGGTTGGGGCACAGCACCGCCGCACCATCCGGGATATTCTCCCGGCCGATGACTTTCAGGGGCCGGAACAGGTTGAAGAAGGGCCAGATCACCGCATAGAGGAAGTGGAACCAGCGGTCTGTGGCCCGGTCCTGAGGATTCTTTTCCATCTCGTTCATCGGCCCGTCCGCTCCTTTATGGCGGCCAGCAGGGCCTCCAGGCTCTCCTCCAGGTTCAGCCGGGTGGTATCCACCAGCACCGCGTCCTCCGCCTGGCGCAGGGGGGCCACAGGGCGGTTCCGGTCCTGCTCGTCCCGGCGGATGATGTCGTGGAGGATGGTCTCATAGTCGGCCTGCTCCCCCCGCAGCTCCAGCTCCCGGGCCCGGCGGTGGGCACGGGCCTCCGGCGCGGCGGTGAGGAAGATCTTCACGTCGGCGTTGGGCAGCACCACCGTGCCGATGTCCCGCCCGTCCATGATGACGTCGTGCTCCCGGGCCTGGCGGCGCTGAAAGTCCAGCAGAAAATCCCGCACCTGGGGGATGGCCGCCACCTGAGAGGCCGCGCCGGACACCCGGTGCTGCCGGATGGCGTCGGACACGTCCGCCCCGTCCAGAAACATCCGCTGTCCCCCGTCGGGGCCGTGGTCCATCTTCACGTTCAGACCGCTCAGCAGAGGGACCACCTGCTCCGGGTCGGCGGGGTCCGCCGCCGACTCCAGGGCCTTCAGGGCCACAGTGCGGTAAATGGCCCCGGTGTCTACATACAAAAACCCCAGCCGCTGGGCCGCCTGGCGGGCCAGGGTGCTCTTTCCCGCGCCTGCGGGACCGTCAATGGCAATGCTGATATGCTTCATGCCTTTTCGCTCCAAATTTTATTGTGTTACTGGCTGTCCCGCAGCCGCTCCGCGGCGCTCTCCCCCGCCGCCCGGCCGGTGGCCCAGGCGATCTGAAGGTTAAAGCCCCCGGTGTAGGCGTCCACGTCCAGCAGCTCCCCGGCAAAGTAGAGACCCTCCGTCTTTTTCGACGCCATGGTCTTGGGGTCCACCTCCCCCACCTTCACGCCTCCGGCGGTGATGATGGCCTCGGTGATGGGCCGGGGGCCGGACACGGGAATACGAAAGCCCTTCAGGGTCTCCAGCAGACGGTGGCGCTCCCCTTTGGTCAGGTCGTGGGCCTTGCGGTCCGGGGGGATCTCCGCCCGCTCCAGCACCACGGGGATCATCAGCCGGGGCAGCAGCGTGCCCATGACGTTGGCCATGTCCCGGTTGGCGTTGGCCGTCAGCTCCCGCACCAGGCGGGCGTCCAGGGCGGACTCCTCCAGGGCGGGTTTCAGGTCGATGACACAGGTGTACTGGTCCTTGTCAAAGCTCCGCATGTGGGCGCTGGCGGACAGGACCAGGGGGCCGGACAATCCGAAGTGGGTGAACAGCAGCTCACCCAGCTCACGGTATACTATTTTACCTTTCCGGTTCTTCACCGTCAAGACCACGTTTTTCAGGGCCAGGCCCTGCATCTGTCCGCAGCAGGGGTCGGGAGACTCCAGGGGGACCAGAGACGGGGCGGGCTGGACAACAGTGTGCCCCGCCTGGCAGGCCAGGTCATAGCCGTCCCCCGTGGAACCGGTGGCGGGATAGGACGCCCCGCCGGTGGCCAAAATCAGGGCGCGGCAGGGGAACTCCCCCTGGTCGGTGACAAGGGCGGTCACTTTCCCCTCTTCTGTTTTCAGGCCGGTGGCCCGGGCCTGGACCACGGGGACCTTCAGCCGCCGCAGCTCGAAAAACAGCGCGTCGATGATGTCGGCGGCCTTGTCGGAGGCGGGGAACACCCGGTTACCCCGCTCTACCTTCAGCTTCACCCCCAGGTCGGTGAAAAAGCGCTCCACGTCGGCGGGGGTGGTGCGGCTCATGGCGCTGAACAGAAAGCGGCTGTTCCGGGGGGTGGCGGCCAGGGCCTCCTCCGGGGTGCAGTGGTTGGTCACGTTGCAGCGGCCCTTGCCGGTGATGTACAGCTTGCGCCCCACCTTCTGGTTGCGCTCCACCAGGCACACGTCCGCCCCCAGTCGGGCGGCGGAGATGGCGGCCATCATCCCGGCGGCGCCGCCGCCCACCACGATTAGATCATGTCCGCCCGTCACTCCTGCACCTTCTCATACACGCCATAGTCCTCCCAGATGCGCTCCAGGGTCTGGAAGGTGTTGGCCAGGTCGTCGTTCTTCGCCCGGCTCACCGCCACCAGCAGGGCGTTCACCAGGGACAGGGGGGCCACTAACGAGTCGCCGAAGGAGGCCATGTCGCTGCGGGCCTTCAGGGTATACTTGCAGATGGGGGCCAGCGGGGACGCCTCGCTGTCGGTGATGGCCACAGTGGTGGCCTTCCGGTCCCGGGCAAAGCTCATGGCCTGGACGGTGCGGCTGGAATACCGGGGGAAGCTGACGCCGATGACCACATCGTCCTCCCCCACCCGCAGCAGATGCTCGAACATCTCGCTGGCGGTGCCGGCGGTGACATTGACCACGTTGTCAAAGATCAGGTTGAAATAGAAGCCCAGGAAGGAGGCGATGGCGGCGGAGGAGCGCACGCCGATGATGTAGATGCGCTTGGCGGACACGATGGCCTTCACCGCGTTGTCAAAGGCGCTGCGGTCCAGCTCCTCCAGGGTCAGACGGATCTTCTCCATGTCCGACTGAAGGACCATGGACACCAGGTCCTGGTCGCCAATGCGGTCGTTGGTCACCTCGATGCGCTGGACGGAGGTCAGCCGGTTGCGGATCATTTTTTGCAAGGACTTCTGCATATCCGGGTAACCGTCATAGCCCAGCTCGGCGGCAAAACGCACCACGGTGGACTCGCTCACGCCCACTTTCTTTCCCAGGCGGCTGGCCGTCATAAAGGCGGCCTTGTCATAGGAGTCCAGAATAAAGGCGGCGATGCGCTTCTGGCCCTTGGAAAAGGTGTTCATATTTTCCTGAATCAACACAAGAATATCTTGATTCATGTTTCATCATCTCCAGACTTTCTCCAAAACAAAACAAAAAAGTGCTCACTGTTATCTTACCGTGTTCCCCAGAAAAATGCAAGTGCTTTTTGCAGGAATTCCATCTTCTCTGCAAAAAGCACCCTTTTGGCCCGAAATGGGCCGCTGTTTTGTTCATGGTGTCCGGTAAAATTTCGTTCCGGCCTTCACCGCAGCAGCGCAAGCTCCTCCTCCGTCAGCCTGCGCCAGGCCCCGGGGGCCAGGGTCCGGTCCAGGGTCACCCGGCCCTCCCGCACCCGTTTGAGCCGCTTCACCGTCAGCCCCGCCTGGGCACACATCCGCCGCACCTGGCGGTTCTTCCCCTGGTGGATGACGATGGACAGCTGGCTCACGCCGCCGCCCGTCCTGCCCCGGCGCACCTGGGCGGGGGCCAAAGGCTCTCCGTCCAGCTCCATGGGCCCGGACAGGATGGGCAGGGCCCGGTCCACGTCCCCCGTCACCCACACCAGGTATTCCTTCTCCACCTGGTGGCTGGGGTGGATGAGGCGATGGGTCAGCTCCCCGTCGTCGGTGAGCAGCAGCAGACCCTCCGAGTCCATGTCCAGCCGCCCCACCGGCCACACCCGGCAGCCGCAGCCGGACACCAGCTGGGCCACCGTCCTCCGTCCCTTCTCGTCAGACAGGGTGGACACATAGCCCCTCGGCTTGTTCAGCATGAGATAGGTCCGCCGGTCCGTCTGCTTTTGGGGCAGCGGGCGGCCATCCACCAGCACCTGGTCGTGGGCTAAGTCGGCCTTGTCCCCCAGGGCGGCCACCTGGCCGTTCACCGTGACCCGGCCCGCCGTGATCCAGTCCTCCGCCCCCCGGCGGGAGGTCAGTCCGCTGGCGGAGATCAGTTTTTGCAGCCGCTCTTCCATGGTTCATCCTCCGGTCATCGTTTTCCCAGCGCCGCCCAGCCGCCCTTGCAGCCAGGCCAGCGGCCCCCGCCTGGGCGGGGTCAGGTCGGGCAGAGCACACCCCGTCTCCACAGGGACGGCGGCAAGCTCCGCGCCGTTCAGTTCGTATATGGCCCGGCCCAGCCTCTCCCCCGCCGCCACCGGAGCGGCAAGCGTAGTCCGGTCCAGCTCCAGCCGCAGCCGGGGCTGCTCCCCCTCCGCCAGGCAGAGAATCGCCCCCTCCCCCGCCACGGCGGGACCAAAGGGCAGCAGACTGCCGGTCACGGGCAGACGGCACAGCGTCTCCCCCGCCTGGACCACCGTCTGCATGGAGAAGCGGGCAAAGGCCCAGTCCAGCAGGGCGGCGTGGTCGGCCCAGTCGTCCGGGTCGTGGAGGGTGACGCAGATGAGGGTCATCCCCTCCCGCTCTGCGGCGGACACTAACGTCCGCCCCGCCTGCTTGGTAAAGCCCGTCTTCATCCCCACGCAGCCGGGATAGCGCCACAGCAGCTTGTTGTGGTTTACAAAAGCCCGCCCCTCCAGGGTGATGGCCTTGGTGGCGACGATCTTGGCAAGCTCCGGCTGTGCCAGACAGGCCCGGGCCAGCAGGGCCATGTCATAGGCGCTGGACCAGTGGTTTTCATCCGACAGGCCGCTGGGGTCGGCAAACTGGCTGTCCCCCATGCCCAGCTGGGCGGCCTTTTGATTCATCCGGGCAATAAATTCCTCCCGGCTGCCGCCGCACCACCCGGCGATGGCCTCCGCCCCGTCGTTGCCCGAGCGGAGCATCAGCCCATACAGCAGGGTCTCCAGGCGTATCTTCTCCCCCGGGGCCAGATAGAGGGAGGAACCCTCGATCCCCGTCCACTCTGGCTGGATGGTCACTTCCTCCTCCAGGCCGTGCCCCGAGTCCAGGGCGACCAGGGCAGTCATCAGTTTGGTGATGCTGGCAATGGGCCGCCGCTGGTGGGCCTGCTTTTCATACAGCACCCGCCCGGTCTCCGCCTCCATCACCACGGCAGATATAGCGGAGCAATCCACCGCCACCGCCTGGGGTACCCCGGTCCACAGCAGCAAAAGGGCCGCCGCGGCATACACATATCGCTTCAACGCGCTCACATCCTTTTCGATCCAGCTCCCGTGATATTCTCTGGTTTCCCATTCCCCTGCGGGGCGGGATATCCAAAAAATTGGGAGCGATCCAGATGTGGTTAGTATGGCGGGGCGGCGGCTCTTCTATTGCAGGCAGTTTCAGTCGGCCAGGTCCGCCGCCTTGTCCTTGCGGTCCTGCTGGTCCTTGATAAAGCTGGTCACTTTGTCCACCACCTCGGGTACCGCTTCGATGACCCGGTCCGCCGTGGTGGCGGGGGGCGGGGCCACGGGCAGCAGCTTCACGCCGCCCTCCCGCACCACCAGAAAGGCCACCGGCTCCAGCTTGGCGCTGGCTCCGCTGCCGCCGCCGAAGGAGTTGTCTCCGGCGGGCTGCTTTTTGGTGGTGAACTCCGTGCCGCCCCCGGCCACGCCGAAGGACAGCTTAGACACGGGGATCAGCGTCACCCCGTCCGCCTGGATGGGCGCGCCCACAATGGTGTTGGCGTCGGCCATAGCCCGGACGCTGTCCAGGGTGGTGCGCATCAGTTCGCTTAGAGGATGGTTGTTTTCCATGTTTAAGCCGCCTTTCTCTGCTGCTGTTTTTTCTCGTTTTTCACCCGCAGGAGCGCTCTCAGGGCCTTCAGGCCGAAATACAGCCCCAGCCACAGGGCCTGGCCCAGCCGGATGGACAGCTCCGCCCTGGCGTACAGGGCGGGCTCTTTCCGGTCAAAATCCAGATTCACCCGGGCGTGGCCGTCCTTTACATGAAAGGCCCGGACCAAGGGCGTCCAAATGGCCCCCAGGGCGGCGTTGGCCCGGCCATAGGCCATGGCGGCCTCCCCTGGGTCCTCCGCCCCCACCTGAAGCTCCAGATACAGGGTGTTCAGATAGATGGCCCCCCACACCCGCCGGGCACACTCCAGGGCCAGGGGCAGCAGGGCCTTGGCATAGGCCAGGCTGCCGCCCAGGGTGAGCTTTTGTTTCTCCGACTGTGCCTGCTTGGGCTGTTCCGGCTCTTGCTTCGTCTTTTTGGGCTTTGCTTTCTTCTGCTTTTTGGGCTTTCGGGGCAGCAGCGTCACCCGCACTGGGCCAAGCCGCAGCCACAACGTAGCTCCCCCGCTGTCATATGTCCCGCCGCCGCCCAGGGGGATGAACCCGATCAGCAGCAGCAACGCCAGGATGACGGCGGCGATGGCCAGTCCCCTCACGGGTCCTGTCCGGGGGACGCCCCCGCCTCCAGCTCCTGCTCCTCCTCCAGGCGGTGGATGGCTGCCTTCAGATCCAGGGTGGTCTGCTCCCCCTCTTTGGACAGGTCTGGCAGGGTGGGCAGCTCATCCAGATCGCTCAGCCCGAAGGAGCGCAAAAAGGTCTTGGTGGTGCGCAGCAGCACGGGCCGCCCGGGGACGGACAGCCGCCCCGCCTCCTCGATCAACTCCCGTTCCAGCAGCAGGCCCACGGTGTAGGCGCTGTCCACCCCCCGGATCTGGTCGATATAGGCCCGGGTCACCGGCTGGAAATAGGCCACCACCGCCAGCACCTCCAGGGCGGGCTGAGACAGCTTGGGGGGCTTTCGGCTCTCCAATGTCCGGCGGATAATAGCGGCCTGTTCCGGGGCGGAACAGAGCTGATAGCTGTGCTCCAGCCGCAGCAGTCGGACGCCCCGCTTCTCCCGCTCATACTCCTCCGCCAGCTCCCGGGCCGCCTGGTCCAGGGTGGTCCTGTCCGTCTCCAGCCCCAGGCACAGCCGCTGGGCGGTCACCGGCTCCCCGGCGGCAAAGAGGACGCCCTCCAGGGCGCGCTTCAGTTGTCCGTATTCCATTCAGGCGGCCTCCTCTCTTCGGTCAGCCGGGGTTCTCCGGCTCCTCCGGCGGCTGGTCTTCCACATAGGTCACGGTGCAGTCCGCCCCGTCGCCGGACAGATGGAGCCGGTGGTTTTTGCACAGCTCCAGCACCGCCAAAAAGGTGGCCACCACCTCTGTGCGGCTACGGGCCTGGCGAAACAGGGCCCGCAGGCCCGCCGAGCCCAGCTCCCATAACCGGCGGAGCACCTCCCCCGCCTTCTGGGCCACAGGATAGGGTTCCCGGCCCACGATGCCCTGAAAGGCGTTCATGGGGGGCACTTTATCCCCGCCCCGGCGGAGGATATTCACCATGATCCGATACAGGTCCTGCCCGGAGTGGCCATAGCGCACGTTCCGGTCCGGCGTCAGCACCTCCGGCGTCTTGGTCAGATAGTCCTGGCCGTGCTGAAAGTCCTCCTCCAGCTGGGGCAGGACCTTTCGCAGGCGGAAATAGTCCTCCTGCCGCTGGTGGGCCTGGAGGGTCGCGATGAGCTGTTCCAGCTCGGACAGAGCCTCCTCGTCGTGGATGGACAGCAGCATCCGGGTCTTGATATACACCAGGTGAGAGGCCATGGCCACAAACTCGCTGGCCACCTCCAGGTCCAGCTCCCGCCGCCGGTCCATCCAGGCCAGATATTGGTCCAGGATCAGGGAGAGCTGAATGTCCTGTATCTCCATTTTGTTCTTGGCCAGCAGATGGAGGATCAGGTCCAGGGGGCCCACAAAGTCCTCCATTCCGGCTTCCTTCGCCTTCACCACCCCTTCCAGGTGGTAGACCGGTCCGTCCAACGGCTCACCTCCAGCGCAAAACGCAAAAACAGCGGATAAATCACAAAATAGTATACCAGAAACGGCCGCTGAACACAAGAATCATTTCTCCAGGCGGCAAGCGCCGCCCCGGTATCTGCTTCCAGACGCCGGGGCGGCGCGATCTCTTTTTGCTCAGTTCACTTCAGCGGCGGCGAAGATGGCGCTCAGCAGGTCCTGCCGTCCGTCCCCCTTCTCGGCGGAGAAGGGAATGACGGGCACATCTTCCTCCAGCTCCAGGGTCAGACGGATCTGGTCCAGGTTGGGCTGGATCTCGCTCTTTTTCAGCTTGTCCAGCTTGTTGGCCACCACCACCATGGGGCGGCCCGTGTCCTTGAACCACTGGGCCATGGTGCAGTCGTCCGCCGTGGGCTTGTGCCGGGAATCCACGATCATCACGCCCATGGTCATCAGCTCCGGGTGGGCGAAATAGGTCTCCATCAGCTTGCCCCACCGATCCCGCTCGCTTTTGGACACCTTGGCATAGCCATAGCCGGGCAGGTCCACCAGATAGAAGGCCCCGTCGATCTTGAAATAGTTGATGTGGATGGTCTTGCCGGGGGCGGCCCCCACCCGGGCGAAGTTCTTCCGGTTCAGCAGCCGGTTGATCACCGACGACTTGCCCACGTTAGACCGCCCGGCAAAGGCGATCTGGGGCAGTCCGTCCCGCAGGAAGTCCTTGGGGGAGGCGGCGGAGAGAATAAACTCCGTCTTTTGTAAATTGACAGCCATGGCTCCTCCTTACTGGCGCAGGCGGGAGGCCGCGCTCCCCCGCTCCGGGGGCAGCATGGCCTCGGGCTCCGCCTTGGGCGTGTTCTCCTTCTCCCCCGCCATCAGGGTGGGCAGGGCGATGGCCAGCACCTGGTCGGCCTGCTCCACCAGATGGAATTGCAGGGCGCCCCGCACCGTCTGGTCGATCTCCTCCAGGTCCTTGCCGTTGTCCGCCGGGATAATGACCGTGCGGATGCCGTTTCGGAACGCGGCCATGGTCTTCTCCTTCAGGCCGCCGATGGGCAGCACCCGGCCTCTCAGAGTGACCTCTCCCGTCATAGCCAGCCCCCGGCGCACCGGGGTCCCGGTGAGGGCGGAGACGATGGCGGTGGTGATGGCAATACCGGCGGAAGGCCCGTCCTTGGGCACGGCCCCCTCCGGGAAGTGGACGTGGATGTCCTTCTCCTTATAGAAGTTCTGGGGGATGCCCAGGCGCTCGGCCTGGCTGCGGATAAAGCTCAATGCCGCGTGGGCGGACTCCTTCATCACGTCCCCCAGGTTGCCCGTCAGCTCCACCTTGCCGGAGCCGGGGACCACGTTCACCTCCACCTCCAGCAGCTCGCCGCCCACGGAGGTCCAGGCCAGGCCGTTGACCACGCCTACCCGCTCCTCCAGGGCCTGGCGCTCCGGGAAATACCGGGGCGCGCCCAGATACTCGTGCAGGTCCTTCTCCGTGATCTTGACCGTCTTCTCCCCGTCCACGATCTTCATGGCGGCCTTGCGGCAGATGGCGGCCAGCTTGCGCTCCAGCACGCGGACGCCCGACTCCCGGGTATAGGCGGCGATAATTTCCCGCACCGCCCCGTCGGACACCTTCAGCTGGGCGTGGGTCAGCCCGTGGCGCTTGAGCTCCTTGGGCAGCAGGTGGTGCTTGGCGATCTGCAATTTTTCCTCGTCGGTATAGCTGGGCAGCTCGATGACCTCCATCCGGTCCAGCAGGGGCCGGGGGATGGTGTCCAGGGTGTTGGCCGTGGTAATGAACAGCACGTCGGACAGGTCGAAGGGCACCTCTAAGAAGTGATCTCGGAAGGTGGCGTTCTGCTCCCCGTCCAGCACCTCCAGCAATGCCGAGGAGGGGTCGCCCCGGTGGTCGTGGCCCAGCTTGTCGATCTCGTCCAGCAGGATCAGGGGGTTGCAGCTGCCCGCCTGGCTGATGGCGTTGATGATCCGGCCGGGCATGGCCCCCACATAGGTCTTCCGGTGGCCTCGGATGTCCGCCTCGTCGCTGACGCCGCCCAGAGAGATGCGGGCCAGCTTGCGGTTCATGGCTTTCGCCATGGACATGGCGATGGACGTCTTGCCCACGCCGGGGGGGCCCACCAGACACAGCACCTGGCCCTTCAGCTCCGGGGCCAGCTGCTTGACGGCCACAAACTCCAGAATGCGCTCCTTCACCTTGTCCAGACCATAGTGGTCCCGGTCCAGGGCCTTCTTCACGGCCGCCACGCTGACCTTTTCTTTCGTGGTCTTGCCCCAGGGCAGCTCCAGGCACACGTCCAGATAGCTGTGGAGCACGCTGGACTCCGAACTGCCGAAGGGCTGCTTGGCCAGACGGCCCAGCTCCTTGTTCAGCTTCTCCCGCACCTGGTCGGGGAGCTTGGCCTTGGCGATCTTCTGCCGGTACTCGGCGATCTCGTCGCCGCCCTCCCCCTCGCCCAGCTCGTTCTGGATGGCCTTCATCTGCTCCCGCAGGAAATAGTCCCGCTGCTGCTCGGCCATCTGCTCCCGGGCCTTGCTCTGGATCTCCGCGTCCAGAGAGAGGATGTCCACCTCCCGCTGGAGCAGCTTATACAGCTTCTCCAACCGGCGCACCGGGTGCAGCTCCTCCAGAATTTTCTGCTTGTCGGCGCTGCGCATGGCGATGTTCTGGGCGATATAGTCGGCAATATAGCCCGGCTCCTGGCTGGCCAGCAGGTGGACGATCAGGTCGGGGGAAACTTTCGGGGCCAGCTCACTGTACTCCTGGAACAGGTCATAGGTGGCCCGCATCAGGGCCTCCTGCCGGGGGGTGGGCCGGTCCGGGGCCTCCTCCTCCGGGATCTCCTGCACCTGGGCCTTTAAATAGGGGACGGACTCCGTGAGCTGGATGAGCCGCCCGCGGCTGTGTCCCTCCACCATCACCCGCATGTTGTCCCCGGGCATCCGCAGGATCTGCCGGATGTTGGAGATGGTGCCCACGGTGTACAGGTCCCGGCTGGAGGGCTCCTCCACCGAGATGTCCTTCTGGGCCACCAGGAACACTGGCTGCCCGGCGGACATGGCGTCCTCCAGGGCCTTCACCGAGATCTCCCGGGCCACCTCAAAGTGGATCATCACGTTGGGGAACACGGTGATGCCCCGCAGCGCGATGACCGGCATGGTGGACACGTTGGATAATTCAAATTCTTGACTCATTGTCGATTCACTTCCCTTCAGGGGTATGGCAAAAAGACGTCCCGGGCCCGCCGTACCGGGGGCGCTGCGGGACGTCTCTTCTGCTTGTTTGCGCTTCTGTCAGCCCGATCAGCCCACGTTGGAGCCGGGGATGCCGGTCCCGCCGTTTTTGGCCATCAGGGCCGCCCGGCCCAGCCGGGGGCGCTGGGTGCGCTCCGGGTCGTGGGTGAGCTCGGGGGCGGCGTGGCCGGTAAAGCAGTCGGCGTGGACGGTCACCTTGGTGATGGTGGGGTCAGAGGGGACCTCATACATCACCTTCGTCATGACCTCCTCCAGCACGGCCCGCAGGCCACGGGCTCCGATGCCGCGCTCCACCGCCCGGTCTGCCGCAGCCTTCAGGGCCTCGGCGTCAAAGTCCAGCTCCACCTGGTCATACTCCATCAGCTTCTGATACTGCTTCACCAGGGCGTTCTTGGGCTCGGTGAGGATCTGGACCATCATGTCCCGGTCCAAAGACTCCAGGGTGGTGATGACGGGCAGACGGCCCACCAGTTCGGGGATGATGCCGAACTTCAGCAGGTCCTGGGGCTGGATCTCCTTCATCAGCTGGCCCACGTTCCGCTCCTTCTTGCTCTGGATCTCGGCGCCGAAGCCCATGGATCGCTTATCCAGGCGGTTCTCGATGATCTTGTCGATGCCGTCGAAGGCGCCGCCGCAGATGAACAGGATGTTCTTGGTGTCGATCTGGATGAACTCCTGGTGGGGGTGCTTCCGCCCGCCCTGAGGCGGCACATTGGCCACGGTGCCCTCCAGGATCTTCAGCAGAGCCTGCTGCACGCCCTCGCCGGAGACGTCCCGGGTGATGGAGGTATTCTCACTCTTCCGGGCGATCTTGTCCATCTCGTCGATGTAGATGATGCCCCGCTCGGCCAGCTCGATGTCATAGTCGGCGGCCTGGACCAGTCGCAGCAGGATATTCTCCACGTCGTCGCCCACATAGCCAGCCTCGGTGAGGGTGGTGGCGTCGGCAATGGCGAAGGGCACCTTCAGCACCCGGGCCAGGGTCTGGGCGAACAGAGTCTTGCCGCAGCCGGTGGGGCCCATGAGCAGGATGTTGCTCTTTTGCAGCTCCACCCCCTCGGCGTCGCCGAAGTAGATGCGCTTATAGTGGTTATATACGGCCACGGACAGGGCGATCTTGGCCTGCTCCTGGCCGATGATATACTGATCCAAAACGGTGTGGATCTCCTGGGGCGTGGGGATCACGTCGGGCATTCCGCTGCTGCCGGGTTCGTCCACCGGCTCGTAGTTGTCGTCCAGAATGCCCATGCACAGCTGCACACACTCGTTGCAGATATAGACCCCCGGCCCGGCGATCAGCCGCCGGACCTGATCCTGATGCTTGCCGCAAAAGGAACAGCGGATGTTTTTTCTTCTCGTCGTTACGTGCCATGGATACACCTCTTAAAAATTCCTATGAGAGATCGCCGCGGGCGCGGGAGAGCTACCCCCTCCCCCACGCCGCAGCGTGCCGCTGTTATGTTATCGGTGGTCGATCACCTTATCGATCAGGCCGTATTCCATGGCCTCCTGGGCGGTCATAAAGTTGTCCCGCTCGCAGTCGGCCCGCACCACTTCCAGAGGCTTGCCGGTGTTGGCGGCCAGGATGCCGGTCAGCCGGGTCTTGACGATCTCCAGCCGCTTCAGGTGGATGGCCATGTCGGTGATCTGGCCCTGGGTCCCGGCGGAGGGCTGGTGGATCATGATCTCCGCATTGGGCAGCGCCAGGCGCTTGCCCTTGGTGCCGGAGGACAGCAGGAACGCGCCCATAGAGGCGGCCATGCCGATGCAGATGGTGGATACGTCGCACTTGATATACTGCATGGTGTCGTAAATGGCCATGCCGGCGGTGACGGAGCCGCCGGGGCTGTTGATGTAGAACTGGATGTCCTTGTCGGGGTCCTGGGCCTCCAGATACAGCAGCTGGGCCACAACGAGAGAGGCGGTGGTGTCGTTGACCTCCTCAGACAGCATAATGATCCGGTCGTTCAGCAGCCGGGAAAAAATGTCGTAAGAGCGCTCGCCCCGGTTGGTCTGCTCTACTACATAGGGAACTAAACTCATAATTTTTACTCCTTTTTGGGTCGTGATACCAAAGTATACCCCCGGCGAGAGCCGTTGATTCCTCCCTGTGCCCGTCAATATGTAAATACGCACGCGCCCGGGGCGGTGCAGGGCCGCCCCGGGACGTGATCATGTTACGCTTGAGACTGGGTAAGCTGCGCTTACTCGGCCTTGGGCTCCTCGGTCTCCTCGGTCTTCTTCTTGCGGGTGCGCTTAGGCTTCTCCTCGCCCTCGGCCTCCTCAGCCTTCTCGGTCTTCTTGGCGGCGGCCTTCTTCTTGGCCTTGCCCACCTTGGCCTCGGCGATGACCAGGTCGCTGGCCTTTCTCAGGCGCAGGTCGCGGATCAGGTCGGCGTCGTTCACGGCGGCCTTCACCTGCTCGGGCTTGATCTTATACTGCTCGGCCAGGCGGTTCACCTCGGCCTCCAGCTCGTCGTCGCTGATCTCGATGTTCTCGGCGTCGGCCACGGCGGTCAGAGCCAGCTGCATCTGGACCTGGCGCAGGGCAGAGGGACGGGCGGAGTCACGGATCACGTCGCCACTGACGCCCATCATCTTCTGATAGTCCTCCATGGAGAAGCCCTGGCTCTGCAGCTCCATGGCATAGTTCTCCATCATGCGGTCCAGCTGCACGTCCACCATGCCGTCGGGGATCTCGCACTCCATGTTCTCCACCAGCTGCTCCATGATCTGATTGTCGAAATCAGCCTCAGCCTGCTTGGTGCGGCGCTCGGTGATCCGGTCAGCCAGGCTCTTGCGGAAGTCGGCCAGTTCTCGAACTCGGACACGTCCTTGGCAAACTCGTCGTCCACCACGGGGGCCTGAGGCTCCTTGACCTCCTTGACCTTCACGTGGAACACAACGGCCTTGCCGGCCAGACCGGGGTGATAGTTCTCGGGGAAGGTGATGTCCAGGTCCTTCTCGTCGCCGGCCTTGGTGCCCACCAGCTGCTCCTCGAAGCCGGGGACAAAGGAACCGGAACCCAGCTTCAGGTCATAGTTCTCGCCCTTGCCGCCCTCAAAGGCCTCGCCATTGTCAAAGCCCTCAAAGTCGATGACCACGGTGTCGCCGTTCTGGGCGGCGCGGTCCACGCTGACCAGACGGGTGGCCCGGTCGATGTAGGGCTTGAGTTCCTCATCCACGTCCTTGTCGGTGACCTTGGCCACGTCCTTGGCGGCGGTCAGGCCCTTATAGGTGCCCAGCTTCACCTCGGGACGGACAGAGACCAGAGCCTTAAAGGTCAGGCCGTCCTTGCCCACCTCAACGATCTCGATCTTGGGGTAACCCACGTCATCCAGCTTCTGCTCCTCCACGGCCTGGGCATAAGCGCCGGGATAGACCTGGTTGATGGCCTCTTCGTCGAACACGCCGGTGCCATACATGCCCTCGATGATCTTCCGGGGGGCCTTGCCCTTGCGGAAGCCGGGGACGCTGATGCTCTTCCGGTCCTTCTCATAGGCCTTCTGAACGGCAGCCTCGAACGCGTCGGCCTCCACCTCGATGGTCAGCTCGACGGTGCTCTTCTCTTTCTTCTCAACACTGGTGACCTTCATTTTGTCAAATTCCTCCTGTCGGCGTGTCATACGCTCCGACGGCGGAACGACATCGCCTTTTTACTTTCGTCACGATATTCTATCAGATATCCTATCGTTTGACCAGACTATTTTTTAGAAATTTCGATATTTTTTCGTCAGGGCAGGGGTTGCAATTCCGGCTTGAAGCCCAGATAATCGGCAGGCGTACCAGGTGGTATTCCACCCCGTCCTGGTCCCCGGACACCGCCAGGCGGTGGCTGCCGCCGTGGAGATGGCCATCGTGACACCAGGGTCAGCGCCATACCGCTTCATCAGGTCGATGATCTCCTGACAGCGATAGCCCTGATACAGGGGCGGATAGTGGAGAAAGCAGAACTTCTCCCGCTCTCCCGCCGCCTTCAGAGAGGTCTCCAGGCGGATCAGCTCCCGATTGAAGATCTTGGCGCTGTGTCTCCCCGGTCCTCCTCATAAAACCACCCCCGGGTGCCGCACAACGCCACGTCCCCATAGAGGGCGCAGTTGTTGTGCAATATTTCAAAGGTGGTAAAGTTGTTCTCCTGAAAAAACTGGTGCATCTTGGACACGGTGGTCCACCAGTAGTCGTGGTTGCCCTTCATCAGCAGCTTTTTCCCGGGCAGGGCGTCCAGAAAGGCGAAGTCCTCCCGCGCCTCCTGCAGGCTCATGCCCCAGGACAGGTCACCGCACAGGACCACGGTGTCCTCCGGCCCAACGCAGGCAAAGCCCTGACGCAGCTTGTCTACATACCCGGTCCAGCCGCCGCCGAACACGTCCATTGGCTTGTTGCTGGTCAGGGACAGATGGGTGTCTCCAATCGCATAAAGGGCCATGGATCACTCCAACATGGACAGCACCGCGTCCACCATGTGCTCCTTCTCCACGGTGGTCGTAAAGCGGACTTCCTTGCCGCGCAGCCCGGCCAGAGGGGCGGGGGCGGCCAGGCCGGTCTTCTCGGAGAGCTGATCCAGCACGTCCAGACCGCTGGCGATGTCCTTCTCCCCCAGGGCGGACAGGACGCTGCCGCAGAACTTGAAGGGGCTGGCGGTGGAGACCACCACGCAGGGGGTCTCGTCCCCCGTCTCGGCGCGGTACTGCTCCAGGGCGGAGAAGGCCACGGCGGTGTGGGGGTCCACCAGATAGTGGTCCTTGGCATAGATGCGGCCAATGACCTTCTCGGTCTCGGCGTCATCGCAGCAATAGCCGAAGAAGCGCTGCTGGAGCTTCTCCTTCACCTTGTCGCTGACCTGATAGCGCCCGGTGGCGTTCAGCTGCTGCATGTAGCCTTTCACCTCATCCACGTCCTGGGTCAGGGTCAGCAGCAGCCGCTCCAGGTTGGAGGAGATCAGGATGTCCATGGAGGGGGACTCGGTGTTATAGAACTTGCGGTTGCGGTCATACACGCCGGTGCGGATAAAGTCGGTGAGGACGTTGTTGCTGTTGGAGGCGCAGATGAGCTTGTCGATGGGCACGCCCATCTCCCGGGCGTAGTAGGCGGCCAGAATGTTGCCGAAGTTGCCCGTGGGCACGCACACGTTAATGGCCTGGCCGGGCTGGATCTTCTCGTCCCGCAGCAGGTCGCAGTAGGCGGAGACATAGTAGACGATCTGGGGCAGGACCCGGCCCCAGTTGATGGAGTTGGCGGAGGAGAAGAAGAATCCCCGCTTATTCAGCTCCTCCCGCAGGGCCTCGTCAGAGAACAGGCGCTTCACGCCGGTCTGGGCGTCGTCGAAGTTGCCCACCACGGAGGCCACGCCCACGTTGTCGCCCTCCTGGGTGACCATCTGCAGCTCCTGCACGGCGGACACGCCGTCCTTGGGATAGAACACCAGGATGCGGGTGCCCTTCACGTCCTTAAAGCCCTCCAGAGCGCCCTTGCCGGTGTCGCCGGAGGTGGCCACCAGGATGCACACGGTGCGGAACTCCTCCGTCTTGGTCAGGGAGGCGGTCAGCAGGTGGGGCAGCATCTGCAGCGCCATGTCCTTGAAGGCGCAGGTGGGGCCGTGCCACAGCTCCAGGCAGTGGGTGCCCTCGTTCAGGGTGTGGACAGGGGCCACGGCGGGGGTGTCGAACTTCTCCGGGCCATAGGCGGCGGCAGCAAAGTCGGTGAGCTCCTTGACGGTGAACTCCTCCAAAAACTGCTTCATCACATAGACGGCCCGAGCCTGATAAGGCATGTCCTTCAGCTCGTCCAGGGCGTTGCCCGGCAGCTTGGGGATATAATAGGGGGTCAGCAGACCGCCGTCAGCGGACAGGCCCTGGGTGATGGCCTGGGACGCGGTGAAGCGGACGGACGAATCTCTGGTACTGGTATATTGCATCTCGATCATTCCTATCTATTTGAAACTTATGCCAAGAAACGAATCGCAATGGCGATACTCCATTATGACAGCTTCCCGGCGGAAGGTCAAGGGATTGGCGGGAAAAAGCCCCCAAAACCCTCCGTCAGAAAAAGGCGTTTTCTATGTGACGGACACGGGGCGCTTTTGTGTCCGTCCCCTGGGGAGCATAAACCTCGATCACGTCGAACCGGGGCTGGAGCCGGGTCTGATGACAGCTGAGATACAGCTCCGCCGTCAAGCGCAGCTTGTTCTGCTTGCGCCGGTCCACAAACTCCCCCGCCCCGCCGAAGGCCGCGCTTTTGCGCAGCTTCACCTCCACAAAGCAGAGGTAGTTTTGATCGGCGGCGATGAGGTCGATCTCCCCAAAGCGGCTGCGCCAGTTGGCCGCCAGGATCTGATAGCCCGCCCGGCGCAGGTGCTCCGCCGCCAGGGCCTCCCCCCATCGCCCCAGCAGACGGCTCTCCTGGCCGCTCATAGATTTTTCAAAAAGCTCCTGCGGTGGATGGGGCTGGGCCCATACTCCCGCAGACGCTCATAGTGCAGCTTGGTGCCATAGCCCTTGTGGCGTTCAAAGGCGTATTGGGGATATTCTTTGGCCATCTCCAGCATGAAGTGGTCCCGGCTCACCTTGGCCAGGATGGACGCCGCCGCGATAGAGGCTGACAGGCTGTCTCCCTTTACAATGCAGCGGTGGGGCGTGTTCACGCCCCCTCCCCTGCCGTGGTCCCGGTTGCCGTCGATCAGAGCGAAGTCCGCCGGGAGGGACAGGCCGTCGATGGCCATCTGCATGGCGCGCATCCGGGCGGTGAGGATGTCGCTCTCGTCGATCTCCTGGGCGGAGATGCTGGCCACCGACCAGGCCAGGGCGGTGGCCTGGATCCCGGGGAACAGGGCCTCCCGCCGCTTCTCCGTCAGCTTTTTGGAGTCGTTCAGGCCGGGGATGTCCGCGCCCATGGGCAGGATCACCGCCGCGGCGTACACCGGACCGGCCAGGGGCCCTGCCCCCGCCTCGTCGCAGCCGCAGATGTGGACGTGCCCCTCCCCCAGGGCCTGGCGCTCATACTGCCAAAGGTCGATCTCTTCCACGGTGTCTCCCTCCTTAGGCCTGGGGTATCTCAAGGGTAAAGCGTCCCAGCTTGCCAGAGCGATACTCGTCCAGCAGCACCCGGGACATGCGCTCGGTGTCGAATTCTCCGCCGGAGATGCGCATGCCCCGCTTCTGGGCGCAGGCCTGAAGGAGCCGATAGCCATAGGCGATGTCGTTCTCCCCCTCCTCCCGGGCGGGGACTTCGGGGAGCTTATAGCTGTCCGTCAGCGTCTTGGGATAGCGCTCGGCCAGCAGGGTCATCATGTGACAGCCCAGGGTCTCCACGTCCATGATGTCGTCCTTCACCGCCCCGGTAAAGGCCAGGTTCATGCCGATGGTCTGGTCGTCAAATTTGGGCCACAGGATGCCAGGGGTGTCCAGCAGGTCCAGGGATTGGTCCACATTTACCCACTGCTTGCCCCGGGTGACACCGGGCCGGTCCCCCGCCTTGGCGGATTTCTTCCGGGCTACCTTGTTGATGAAGGTGGACTTGCCCACGTTGGGCACCCCCACCACCATGGCCCGCACCGGACGGCCCACCTGGCCCTTCTCCCGCCATTTGGCGATTTGATCCTTCAGCACGTTCTGAATGATGGCGGAGAACTGGTTCACGCCGCTTCCCGTTTTGGCGTCCGTCTCCAGCACGGCGTGGCCCTGACTGCGGAAAAGGGCGGCCCACTGTTTGTTCCGGGCGGGGTCGGCCTGGTCGGCCCGGTTGAGAACGATGAGCCGGGGTTTGCCGGCGCAGATGGCGTCGATGTCCGGGTTGCGGCTGGACATGGGGATGCGGGCGTCGATGATCTCCACCACGATGTCCACGTTTTTCAGGTCCGCCTCGATCTGGCGGCGGGTCTTGGTCATGTGTCCGGGGTGCCGTTGAATGTTCTAAGGGTCCTCCTCCTCTCTGCTGCCCCGGTGAGCGGGGCTGGTCAAATATAGAAGAAGGGAGCGGCTGAACGCCGCTCCCTTCTGTGGGATCACAGGGCCTCTTTGACCTTGGCCGCCTTGCCCACGCGGCTGCGCAGGTAATACAGCTTGGCGCGGCGCACCTTACCGTGGCGCACCAGCTCGATCTTCTCGATGGAAGGAGCGTGAACGGGGAACACCTTCTCCACGCCGACGCCGTAGGAAACGCGGCGGACGGTGAAGGTCTCCTCGATGCCGCCGTGCTTCTTGGCGATCACGGTGCCCTCGAACACCTGGAGCAACCCGCTTCTTCACGGTTGCCTTCCTTGACCTTCAGGTGAACGCGGACGGTGTCGCCCACGGCGACAACGGGGGGCTCAGCCTTCTTGTACTTCTCGGTAAAAGCCTGCATCAGATCCATAATTTTTTCCTCCTGTTATATAGGCGTTCGTGCGGGATGCGGACCCGGGGCCCTCCCCAGGTCCCCAGCAGAGGACCGCCCGTTTTCAGACCTTGGAATTATACCACAGAAATTTCTCCTCTGCAAGCGGTTTTTCCTTTTTTCTCCGCAAAAACTTTTTCGGGATCACACCGCCCCATAGGGCTCCCGGTTCTGCCCGGCCAGCTCCACCTGGATCTCTGGGAAAGCCCGGGCCAGTTTTTCGGCCAGGGGGGCGCAAACCACGTTCTCGGTGGCAAAATGCCCCGCGTCCATCAGGGTGATGCCCATGGCCTTCGCCTCGATGTACTGGTCGTGCTTGACGTCGGCGGTGACGAAGGTGTCGCAGCCCCTGGCCCCGCGTCGGCGAGCATGGAGCCGCAGGAGCCGCCCCCCACCGCCACCCGGCGGACGGGCTTGCCCCCGTCGGCATAGCGCACCGAGGCCGCGCCCAGCTTCTCCTTCACAAAGGCGGCGTACTCCCCCGCCGTCATGCCGGGCCGGTGCGCCGTGCCCACCCGGCCGATGCCATAGGGGCGGCCCTCATGGTCCAGGCCGTCCTGATGGAGCTGCTCCAGATCGCTCAGCTCCAGCCGCCGGGCCAGACAGCAGTTGACCCCCTCCATCACCGCGTCCAGATTGGTGTGGGCGCAGATGGCGGCCATGCGGCCCTCCGCCAGGGCCAGCAGCACCCGGCCTGTGGCGCTCTGGTCGGTGAGGGCCTTCACCGGGTGGAAGATCACCGGGTGGTGGGACACGATCAGCTGACAGCCCTTCTCCGCCGCCTCCTTCGCCACGGGCAGGGTGACGTCCAGGGCCACCAGCAGGCGCTTGACCTGGGTCTCCCCCCGGCCCACCAGAAAACCGGCGTTGTCAAAATCCATCTGAAGGTCAAAGGGGGCCAGCTTGTCCAAAAAGCCATATACCTCGTTTACCGTTGCCATGTCTCCCACTCCTTTTTCATGTCCCGCAGCTCATGTTCCAGCTGCTCCAGCTCCTCCCGGCGCGCCGCCGCCTCCGGCTTTTGGGACTGGGCCAGGCCGTTCAGGGCCCGGTCCGTCTTGTCCAGCCACCGGTCCAGCCAAGCACCCCGCAGGGGGTGGCCGGTGTTCTTCCCCGCCAGCCGTTCCGCCGCCGTCAGCGGCTCCATGGCCCCGGCCCGTACCAGCAGGGCGGTGTAAAGGACATCCCCCTCCCGGGCCAGGTCCTCCTTCACGATGGCATAGCCGTGCCGCTCCAGCCACAGGCGCAGGTCGTCCATAGAGGACATGGGCTGGAGCACCAGGGGCACGTCCCTCTCCCGGGTCCAGGGGGCGGCGGCTAAGATCTCGGCGATGGTCTCTCCCCCCATGCCTGCAATGGCCACGGCGTCCGCCTCCTCCGGGCGGATGCCCTCCAGACCGCTGCACAGGCGAAAGGCCACCTTTCCGGTGAGCTCGCACTCCCGCACCGTGGTCTTGGCCCGGTTCAGGGGACCCTGACGCAGGTCGGCGGCGATGGCGGCGGGGATAGTCCCCTCCTGGATGAGGGCGGCGGGGAGATAGGCGTGGTCGGTGCCGACGTCGGCCAGGCGGCTGCCCGGAGGCACCAGTCCGGCCACCATGCGCAGCCGGGGGGACAGTTCGATTTTTTTGTTCATGGGCTCCTCCCTGTCATATGCTCAGGCGCCCCGGCGGCTAGCCGCCGGGGGCAGAAAAACAGGGGCGGAATGTCCGCCCCCGTCTTTTCGTGCAGCTTTTTTAGCCTTCTGCGGCGGCGATCATCTCGTTGACCTTCGCCAGCAGGTCGTCGGGGTCCACGCCGTGGACCATGCAGGCCTGCTCCACCGTCTCACCCCGGGAAGCGGGGCAGCCCAGGCAGTGCATCCCGATGTTCATGAACAGGGGGGCAGTCTGGGGGGCGATGGTCAGGATATCACCGATGATGGTGTCTTTGGTAATGGTCATGTGGGGATTCCTCCATTCTTAATGGTTAGCCTTAGTATATCCCATCCCCCGCTGTTTTTCAACTCCCAATTTCATTTTCTGTGTTTCTTCGAAAAAAGTCTGTGTTCCCGCCCCCTTACAGAGGCGGGAACACGCGGGAAAATATCTGGTTTTACAAAATGATGCAGATCAGTCCGCCGGAGCCCTCGTTGATGATGCGCTGGAGGGTCTCTCGCAGCTTCTCCCGGGCGTCCTGGGGCATCCGCTTGAGCTTGGCGTTCAGGTCCTCGTTCACCAGCTCGTGGAGGGACTTGCCGAAGATGTTGGCCTCCCATATCTTGCTGGAGTCCCCCTCATACTCCTGGAGCAGATAGCGGATCATGTCCTCGCTCTGCTTCTCGCCGACGATGGGGGACACCTCCGTCTGGATGTCCGCCCGGATCATGTGGATGGAGCTGCCGCTGGCCCGCAGGCGCACCCCATAGCGGCCCCCCTGGCGGACGATCTCCGGCTCCTCCAGGGTGAGGGAGTCGATGGTGGGCACCACGATGCCATAGCCCGTCTCCTCCACCTCCCGCAGGGCGTCGGCCACCTTGTCATAGGCCGCCTGCACCCCGGCCAGGCGGGTGAGCAGGGCCATCAGGTCCCCGTCGTCCCCCACGGGGAAGCCGGACTGCTGGGACAGGGTGTCGTAAAACAATGCCCGTGGCAGCTCCAGTTCCCCCTGGGCCACGCCGGAGCCCAGGTCCACCCCGGTGAGACTGGCCCGGCTCACCGACTCGCAGCTCTCGAACCCGGCCACCGCCCGCTCCGCGTCCCGGATGCGCCGCAGCTGCTCCGCCCCCGCCCGGATGGCGGCAAACACCGCCGCCTTGATGGGGTGTTCTTGGGGTAAGGCGTCCACCCAAGGGGGCAGGAACAGGTCCAGTTCCTTCAGGGGGAACTCATACAGCACGCTTTTCAGCAGCTGGCAGATCTCCTCCCCGCCCAGCTCCAGGCAGTTCACGGCGATGCATGTCACGTCATACCGCTGGGCGATGTCCGCCCGGATGGCCTGGGCCCGGTCAGAGGCGGGCTGGGCGGAGTTTAGCACCACCACAAAGGGCTTGCCCAGCTCCTTCAGCTCCTGAATGGCCCGCTCCTCCGCCTGCTGATAGTCCTCCCGGGGGATGTCGGTGACGGTGCCGTCTGTGGTCACCACCACGCCGATGGTGGAGTGCTCGGAGATGACTTTCCGGGTGCCCACCTCCGCCGCCTCGGCCATGGGGATCTCGTGGTCGAACCAGGGGGTGGTCACCATCCGCTCTAGCTCCCCCTCCATCTGCCCCACCGCCCCGGTGACCATATAGCCCACGCAGCTCGATGAGCCGCACCCGGAAGGACGCGCCCCCCTCCACCGTCACGCTGGCGGCCTCCTCGGGGACGAACTTGGGCTCCGCCGTCATGATGGTCCGGCCAGAGCCGCTCTGGGGCAGTTCATCCCTGGCCCGCTCCCGGCGGTAGACGTTTTCGATGTTGGGGATGACCAGCGTCTCCATAAAGCGCTTAATGAAGGTGGATTTTCCCGTTCGGACCGGCCCCACAACGCCGATGTAGATGTCGCCCTCTGTCCGCAGGGCGATATCCTCATAGATTTTTCCCTCTTGCACTGCGATTCCTCCTTCGGCCTTTTCGGGTCAAGCCGGTATTTGCTTTTACTCTATGAGGATAAGCCCTGAAATATGTGCTTCACCGGGCGTTGGGGATAAGGAGCATCCGCCCGGCGGGCAGCGTCTCCTCCTCCAGCTCGTTGGCCTGGAGGATCTGGGCTGTCGTCGCACCATAGGCCTTGGCGATGTCCCACACCTCCTCCCCCGGAGCGGCGAAGCGCAGGACCACCGAAGGCCGCTTCTCCCCGTCCGCCCCACGGGCCTCCCCCAGCGAGCCGCCGCACACGGCGGGGACGGACAGGGTCTGCACCGGCAGACAGTCAAACTCCAGGGTGAACCGAACCTCCACCCCTCCGGCGGCGGGGGCGGCGTATACCTCCCCCTGGCGGCGGACGGTACACAGACAGCGGCAGCCCTCCGGGCAGTCCAAGCGGCAGGTGACGGGCACGGTGCGGTGGACGCACTGGAGCCGGTCCTCCCCGTCCTGATAGAGTACCGTCAGCCACGCCTCCGCTGTGAGCACCAGCTGCTCCCCCTCCCGGCTCTGGCTCACCTGGCCGATGGCCAGGCGGCTGTCGGCCACGCTGCGCACGCTCTCCCCCGTCTCCAGCAGCTCCCGCGCCGCCTGGGGGCGGATCGAGCCCGGGCCGAAGCGCTGGAGGGCCAGAGGCCGGTGGTCCAGCTGAGTCTGCCAGGCGGTGCTGTACAGATCCTGGAGCAGGGTGACGGTCCGGCTGCACCGCAGCTGGGCCTGGGCCAGCAGCTCCAGCTCCACCTGAAGCTCCCTGGGGTCGGCGGTCTCGGCCTGATAGCTCACGTCGGTGACCTCCACCCACACCCGGCTGTCCCCCGTCTCGTCCCCCTCGGGGACCTCCAGCACCTGGGAGAAGGGCAGCCGCTCCACGTCGGCGGTGAGCCCGCCCCCCGGCTCCTGGAGGAGCATGTGCAGCTCCGCCTCCCCCTTGAAGATGAGCTTGGCCCCCACCCGCTTGCACTCGCCGCACTCCGTCTCGGCCCACAGGGCCATGACCTGGGGCGGCTCCCCCTGACCGGCGGGCAGGCGTACCCGCTGAGAGAAGGTGAAGGGCTTCTCCTCCACCGCCGACAGCAGGCCGCAGCTCTGACTCTGGCAGCGCTGGCACACGGCGCTCTTCTCCGGGTCCAGCACCCCCCGGCACAGGGGCTGTTCCACGCTCTGGCAGGCCGTCACGTCCACGGCCAGGTCCACCCGCAGCAGCACTTTTCGGGAGTTCAGCGCCCGGGCCTCGGCGCAGCGCAGCCTGGGGCGGGCCAGCACCCGGCCCTGCTCGGTGAGACCGGGGGCCTCCGCCTGGCAGCGGAAGGGCAGCCCCACCTCCATCCGCCGCAGCCCCGCGCCCCCGTCCGGCTCGTACAAAATGACCGCCCGGACCATGCCCCCCAGCTCCACCGCCCCGGCCTTGATCTGCTTGCTGTGGAGCATGGCCTGGCCGCACACGTCCACGATGCGCAAAATATCCGGGCAGGCGTCAGGGACGATGCTCTCCAGCGTCTCCTCCTGGCACAGCGTCAGCTCCGCCACCGTGTCATAGCCCTGCAAGGTGTCCCGTTCAAATTCCAGTTCCATGGTCGTTGTCCTCTCCTTATCCCGGCATTCCGGCATTATTCTGACGTTCCGGCCCGGCTGGAAGCGCGGCCCGGTCTTTGGGACACTATATGCCCGGACCGCGCCCGCTATGTCACTTCACCCCAAACAGCCTGCGCAGCAGCCCCCGCAGACACTTGGGCGAGCGCACCACCACGATGCCCATGCTACCCCTCCCTTCCCAAAAGCTCCGCCGTCTCCGGCTGATGTACTCTATGCCGGAACGGGTCGTCCTGATACAGGGGAGACTTTCTGCGGCAATTGTTGAACGCTTTGCCGATGTATGCTATAATTTGATAAAATATCGCCCCACTTCGGAGGAAGTTCTATGCCTAGAAAAAGCACCCAAATCGCAGAGCAGCTGCAATTTCCCATGACCCCGCCCACGGAATGCCCCCTTGGGGAGTCCGCGCCATACCGCCGCCATATCTTTCAGCAGGACCCGGTCTTTCTGCCCTCTTATGTCAGGAAAAACGGTCTTCTGTTCACCGGCGACAGCCTGGAGTGGCTGAAGACCATTCAGTAGGTAAGGACTGGGGTCGCTCCCACGAGAGCATCCTCCATCTGCGCAAGACAAAGCAGTTCGGTCTGAATATCGACGCCGTCCGGGTCCCCTATGGGGAACACACCTTAAAATATCCCGTCCACCCCCAGGCGGACAGCAGCCTGTACTCCAACGGGAAAAAGGCCTCCTCCGTCTGGGTGCCCAACCCCCTGGGGGCCAAGCCCAAGGACGTCTTTGAGATCCCCACCACCTGCAACGGCATGGGCGAGAAGACCAAGCACCCCACCCAAAAGCCGGAGGAGCTGCTGCGGAAGCTGGTCCTGGCCGCCAGCAGCGTGGGCGACGTCGTGCTCGACCCCTTTTCCGGTTCCGGCACCACCGCAGTGGTGGCGGAGCAGCTCCAGCGCGTCTGGTTGGGCTGCGACCTGAGCGCGGAGTACAACTCCTGGGCCATTGACCGCATCGACCACGTGATCCCCCGGACCATCGACCAGTGGACCGCTTTTGACCGGGAGAACGCCAAACGAAGGGAGTCCATCCGATGAATCCCTCCGGGTCATTCTGACCACCATCGGCGTCTCGGTCCACGACGGCGTTGTGCCCGTCCCGGTGGTGGTGAACGGCGAGGAGCTCTTCCGTATGTCCTATCAGCACGACCTGATCGTGGAGTCCGGAGGCCAGCTGCGGGCCATCGGCTCGGTGAAGACCTCCAGCAAGGACAGGCTGGACAAGATCTTCATCGACAAATTTCTCTATAACAAGCTGACAAACGCGGACACGCCCCACTTCGCCATCTTTCTCAACGACGTGCAGCGCAAGGGTCGTGAACCTCATTTCGGCGTGAACACCACCTTCCTGTCCGGCCACTTCAAGGGTTATACCGTTAAGCTGAACCCCCTGGACGGCGTCTATTACTGCGACCTCCGCCCCAACATGGAGACCGACCCCATCCTGTCCAGCCAGATCCGCTCCCTGGACCATCTGCTTACAGAGGACATCTGGAATTTTGTCAAATAACATACAAATACCATCAAACATAAAGCGAACAACCCACCGGAGGGATAAGAAACCTTCGGCGGGCTGTTGTCATATGCGCTGTTAAATTGATTTACGAATTTCCGTCCGTCTGGCCGGCCTTCACGGTGCCGTCGTTGCGCTCCAGGAACACGGCGGTGAGCTGGGTCACGGCGCCGGGGGCGGCGGTGATGTCGGTGCCGTCCTCGTCGGCATAGATGGACACGTCCTGGATGGAGCAGCGGTAGCGGCAGTGGTACAGGTCGTTGATGATCTCCCGGGCGGCGGCATAGTCCGCCGTCTTAAAGGTCAGCTCCACCGGGCGGCGGACCAGGCCGCTGTCATCCAGGGACACGTCGTCAAAGGCCAGGCTATACTCCTGCGCCCGGGCCAGGATGGCGTTGAGCTCGATCATCACCCGCTGCACGTTGTCATAGTCGGGGACCTGGGCGTCTGGCACGGCATTTCCGGCCTTCAGCTCCTCCAGCTCCTTCTCCATGACCTGCATCTTCAGGGCCCGGCTCTGCTCGATGAGGGCCTGGTCCTGAAGCTCCGTCTGGCGCTGCTGGTTGTCCTCCACGGCCTGCTGCACCGGGGCGTAGAACAGCTTCATATAGCCCAGGGCCAGCAGCAGCACCGCCAGCACCAGCAGCATCCCCTTCTCCCGGGGGGTAAATTCCCGATCCATCACGGCGCAGTCACCTCCTCGCTGCCGGTGTCGCCGGTCTCGTCTCCCGTGAGGTCGATGGTCAGGGCGGCGTTCACCTGGCCGTCGGTCTTGTCCTCCTCCGTCTTGGCGGTGTACACCTGGACGGACTTGACCAAGTCGTTGGCCATCAGGTCCTGATAGATGTCAGAGACCTGGTGCAGGGTCACGCCGGAGATCTGGGCGGAGATCAGCCCGTCGGCCACGGTGAAGGACTTCACGGTGGCGTGCTGGATGAGATAGCGCTCCACCAGGTCCAGGCAGGCCATGGGGTCGGCGTCGCTGGACAGGGCGTCCCGGGCGATGGTATAGCTCTGATACTCCTCCAGCACCTGGTCATAGTTCTCGGTGGCCTGGCGCAGCTGGGCCAGCTGCTGGGCGGCCTGGTCGGCGGCGCGCTGGCTGGACCACACCCGGTCCAGCTGGTCCAGCACGGCGAATTTGCAGAACAGGCCCACAAACAGGGCCAGGCACACGGCCACGGCGGCGGCGGTCTTGGGCGGCGTCCCCTTCCGGTCCGTCTGGGCCAGGTTGATGTCCCGTTTCAGGGCCATCGGCTGTTTTTTCTTGGCGCTCACCTTCCGTCACCTCCCGTTTCCTTGCAGCAGCACGCCCATGGCCGCGGCGCAATAGCTGGTCTCCGGGCCGGACAGGCCGCTGGGACACAGCTCGTCGATGGGGTGCAGGGTCAGCTGAAGGGTCCGCTCTAGTTCCTCCCCCAGGGCGGTGACGTTGGCCAGACCGCCGCTTAAATACAGGTCTCTCAGGTCGGCGTCCGGCGTGTTGAAGCCATAGAAGTTCACCGCCCGCATGATCTCCACCGCCACCCGGGAATACAGCTCCCGGCAGGCGGGGATCTCCTGGGCCCCCTGATAGTTGGACATCTTATAGCCCGTGGCCAGGTGGGGGTCCACCCCGGCGGCGTCGGCGATGATGGCGTCCAGGGAGCGCCCGCCCAGCTCGATGGTCCGGGTGGTGTCGTACACGCCGTTCTGATAGATGTGCAGGCGGATGGACTGGTGGCCCAGGTCCACCACGGCGCACTCCCCCCGGTATTCCTCCGGCTTCTGCTCCAGCTTGGCCCGCAGCAGATTGCCATAGGCCAGACACTCGGGCACCGCCCGCACCAGCTTCATCCCCGCCAGGCGCAGCATCCGGCGATAGGCGGCGATGGTCTCCTTCCGGGTGGCCGCCGCCAGCAGGTCCAGGGTGGGCGGCTCCTCTTTGCCGCTGTCGTCCTTCCGGCCCTGGATCACCGAGACCACGGCGTAGTCATAGAAATACTGGTCCTTATCCCCCTGGATAAAGTCGTGGAACTCATAGGGCAGATTCACCCGCAGCTGTTCCGGGCTCATATAGGGCACGGTCAGCCGGCGGACGATGGCGCTCTCCGCCGGGATGACCACGGCGCAGGGGCGCTTTTTCATGTGCTGCTCCCGCAGCGCGTTTTTGACCTCCTGGGCCACCGCCTCCTCCGAGACCATCTTCCGGTCCCGGATCAGGTCGCTGGGCAGCAGGACAGAGGCGATCTGGCTCACGCCGCTCTGGTCGCCCACGGCCAGCTTCATGGCGCTGGCGCCCAGGTCCAGTCCCAATAATGTACTCATAGCTTCCCTTCCCCTATATCAAACTTTCAAGCAAACAGGCTCAGATATGCCGCCACGAAGGGCTCTCCCCACAGAAGGGACAGCACCGCCGCGGCGGAAATGGCGGGGCCGAAGGGGATCGCGCCGGAGGGTTCCCCCTCGTGGGCGGTCTTTTGGGGCAGAAGGGCCAGGCCGATGCCGATCACACAGGCCAGCAGCACCACCAAAAGGTCCGTCCGCAGCGAACCGAACAGTCCCACCGTAAAAAACAACTTAATGTCGCCGCCGCCCATGCTCTCCCGGCCCAGCACACGGTCCATCACAAGCACGATCAGCAGCAAAGGGACCGCCAGCGCGGCCCCGGCCAACACTCCCCGGCCCAGGGCGGCTGCCCCCTCCCCGCGCAGCAGGGTCAGCAGCACGAAGTCCAGTATCCCCGCCAGCAGCAGCCCGTCGGGGATAAAGCCCGTGTCCCAGTCAACTAAGGCCACGGCCAGTAAGATCAGCGTGAAGATCAGATATTCCAGCGTCTGCAAAGAGACGCCATGCCGCCACACAAAGGCCCCAAAGGCGGCGGCGGTCAGCCCCTCAGTGATGGGGCAGCGGGCGGGGATCTCCGCCCCGCACCAGCGGCAGCGGCCCTTTTGCCGCAGCCAGGAAAAGATGGGGACCAGCTCGAAGGGTCCCAAAACATGGCCGCAGGAATCGCAGCGGCTGCGGCCCGTCAAAAAGGACTGCCCCGCCAGGCTCCTGGCCACGGCGCAGCCCACAAAGCTGGCCAGCACCGCCCCCAACAGGGCGGCCAGCGCCAGACACTCGATCACCACCAAAGGGGCCACAGAAAACAGGTCGTTCATGTTGTCTCGCTCCCCTTTCGGTGTACTTGATGCAGAAATTTACCTCTCCGGGACCCGGACCGCAAAATCAGCCCGGGTCCCGGCACAGGGGTTCATTGCCGGGGTAACTCCTCACCGTGACCCAACGGCGGGAAAAATGCAACTATAATCAGCTCTTATCGCTCTTAGTTTCAGTGTTACCAACACCAGGAATGGTGGCACTAGTGTTGCCAGGACCACTATACGTAATTTTGATGCTATCAGTACCGCTCTTCTCAATGGTAGCAGTACCGTACAGCTTATATTCAACACCGTCCACAGTAATCTTGTCAATAGTACCAGCGGCAGGTAAATCGCCCTCATCCAAAAGTTTCTTCGCTACAACCTCAGCATAATATGCACGAAGGTTGGCTTCATCAGCCGCAGCCTTAGCGCGATCCAGGGCACCCTTGAAAGTAGGAATAATAATGGCGATCAGAATGGCGATGATGGCCACCACGATCATCATTTCCATCAGGGTGAAGCCCTTTTTCTTAGAAAGCTTTTTGAACATGATGTTCACTCTCCTTATTTTCTTTCGCTCCCGGAAGGGAGCATATCTATCATCAAACCGGGCGGGTCAAACCCAGCGGACGACCAAAATGTCACTTACATAATGGAGCCGTACATGGAGAACATGGGCAGATACACGGCCAGCAGGATGACGACCACGATGACGGCCAGGACGCAGATGATGGCGGGCTCCAGCAGGCTGACGGCCTTTTGGGCCCGGAGCTGGGTCTCGTTGTCGTAATAGTCGCTGACCACGTCCAGGGTGTGCTCTAAGGTGCCGGTCTCCTCACCCACGCCGGTCATCTCCACCAGCAGGTCGGGGAAATCGGGGCAGTCCCGCAGGCAGGCGGCCAGGGGCTTGCCCTCCTCCAGGCGGGGCAGCTGCAAGCTCAGGTCCCGGCCCATGGCCCGGTTGTCCAGCACACGGGAGACGATGTCCATGGCGTTCAGCACGGGCAAGCCCGCAGCCAGCAGGGCCGCCGTGGTCCCGGCGAATTGGGATGCGGTGCGCATCAGGCTCAGCTTGCCCATCACGGGGATGCGGAGCAGCCAGCGGTGCTGCTTGATCTGCCCGTCCTCGGAGTGGCCCCACAGCTTCCAGGCCAGGACGGCCCCGATAAGCACGGCGGCCATCACCGGCCACCAGGCGGAACAGAAGTTGCTGGTGGCGATCAATATCTGGGTGGGCCATGGCAGGGCCGTGCCCATTTCAGAGAAGCTGGTGACGAACGTCGGCACGGCCTTGACCATGATGATGGCCACCACGATGACGGCCACGATCATGGTGAAGATGGGATAGGCCATGGCGGCCTGGACCTTGCCCTTCAGCTTGGACGCCCGGTCATAATAGTCGTGGAGCCGCCGGAAGGAGCTGTCCAGCGTGCCGGAGGTCTCCCCTGCCCGCACCGTCTCTACAAAGGTGACGGGCAAAACGCTGCTGCGGGTCTCAAAGCTGTGGGCCAGACTCACACCCCCGGCCACGTCCCCGGCCACCTGGTTCAAAAGCTCCTTCAGGCGGCGGTCCTCCGTCTGGCTGGCGATCAGCTCCACCGCCCGCACCATGGGCAGGCCCGCCCCTAAGATAATGGCGAACTGGGAACACATCACAGCCAGGTCTCGCTCTTTGATTTTCGGCGTGAACACGTCCCGGGTCAGCAGGCCCTTCTGCTCCACGGCCTGAATTTTTGTGACCACGGAGCAGGTCTCTTTGATGGTGGCCACGGCGGCGAACTCGTCGAACGCCTCGATCACGCCGCTGACCTTGGCCCCGTCCTTGGAAATGGCGCTGTATTTATAGGTCTGCAAGGGAACACCCCCTTAGATCCCCATGCTCTGGGGCAGATGCTTTTTCACAAAATCTTTGTCCCGGGCGGCCTGGGCGGCGATCTGGGCGCTGATGCGGCCCCGCTGATAAAGGCGCAGGACGCTGGCGTCCATGGTCACGCTGCCCTCCTGGGCGGACACGGCCATGGTCCCGGCGATCTGGGGGGTCTTGCCCTCCCGGATCTGGTTGCGCACCGCGGCGGTGACCACCAGCAGCTCGCAGGCCGCCGTGCGGCTGGTGCCCAGGGTGGTGGGCAGCAGCTGCTGGCTGAGCACCGCCTGAAGGGTCATGGACAGCTGCACCCGGATCTGCTGCTGCCGGTCCGCCGGGAAGGCGTCCACGATGCGGTCGATGGTGTCCACGGCGGAGTTGGTGTGCAGGGTGCCCAGGACCAGATGGCCCGTCTCCGCCGCCGTCATGGCGGTCTCGATGGTCTCCCGGTCCCGCATCTCCCCCACCAGGATGATGTCCGGGTCCTCCCGCAGGGCCGAGCGCAGGGCGCTGGCAAAGCTGGCGGTGTCCCGCCCGATCTCCCGCTGGTTGAAGATGCACCGGTCCGGGGTGTATTGATACTCCACCGGGTCCTCCAATGTCAGCACGTGGGCGGCCCGGGTGTGGTTGATCTTGTCGATTATGGCGGCCAGTGTGGTGGACTTGCCGCTGCCCGTCTCGCCGGTGACCAAAACTAAGCCCTGGTGCAGATCGGTAAGCTCCAGCACTTTTGGGGGCAGGTCCAGCTTCTCTAAAGCCGGGATCTCGTCGGCCAGCAGACGGATGGCGGCGGAAAAGCTGCCCTGCTGGCGGAACAGGTTCACCCGGACCCGGCGGCCCACCATGGTCCGGGCCAGGTCCACCTCCCCCACCGCTTTCAGCTGCTCCAGCTGATAGCCCGCCAACTGGGCGGCGGCCTGGTCGCAGTCGGCTTCAGTCAGGGGCCGGCCCTCCCGCTGGGGGACCAGCTGGCCCACCACCCGGAAATAGGGGGGCAGGCCTTTAATGAGGTGTACGTCCGAGGCCCCCAGCTGGTCGGCCTGGCGGACGATCTCCTCCACATTCATCTCGATCTCACTCATCATACTCCACGGAGCTGCCCAGTCTCCGCGCCTCCTCTATGGTAGTCACGCCGTCCTGGACCAGGCGGCGGCAGTTCTCCTGAAGGGTGGCATAGTCCCCCTCCTGGCGCAGGATCTCCCGCAGGTCCTCCCGGTCCATGCCCTTGGCGATGGCCGAGCGCATCCGGCGGCTGAGCACCAGCATCTCGAATACGGCGGTGCGCCCCCGATAGCCCCGGCCAAAGCAGTTGGGGCAGCCCTTGCCCCGGAACAGCTTCTGCTTGCTGTCGGCGGGCAGACCCAACTCGGCCAGTTCCTGGGCTGTGGGGTCATAGGCCTGTTTGCAGTCGGGGCAGATGGTGCGCACCAGGCGCTGGGAGATGACCCCGTTCAGGGCCCCGGCGATGAGATAGTTGGGCACGCCGATGTCCTTCAGCCGTTCCACGGTGGACAGGGCGTCGTTGGTGTGGACGGTAGACAGAACTAAGTGGCCGGTGATGGCCGCCCGCATGGCGATCTCCGCCGTCTCCCCGTCCCGGATCTCGCCCATGGCGATGATGTCCGGGTCCTGGCGCAGGATAGACCGCAGGCCGCTGGCGAAGGTCATGCCCGTCTTCTCGTTGATCTGCACCTGATTGATGCCGTCGATGTTATACTCCACCGGGTCCTCCAGGGTCATCAGGTTCACCTGCTCGCTGTTGAGCTGGTGGATCATGGTGTACATGGTGGAGGTCTTGCCGCTGCCCGTGGGTCCCACGATCAAAATGGTCCCGCTGGGGCGGCCCATGAGATATTCATACTGCTCCAGCTGCTTGCCCTCCACCCCGATGCCGTCCCGGCTGAGAAAGGCGGAGTTCTTATCCAGCACACGGATGACGCACTTTTCGCCGTAAATGGTGGGCAGGGTGGACATACGCAAATCGAAGCTGCGATTGCGCAGCCGCACTCCGGCGCGGCCATCCTGGGGCACCCGGCGCTCGGTCACGTCCATGCCGCCCATGATCTTCAGTCGGGCCAGCACCGAGGCATACAGGTCGCTGGGCACCGTCATCACCGGGCACATCACGCCGTCAACGCGCATCCGAACCCGGATGCAGTCGGCGCAGGGGTCCAGATGAATGTCGCTGGCGTTCTCCGCCGCCGCCCGCTCGATGATGGAGTTGACCAAACGGACGGTAGGGGCCGCCGTCTCGTTCAGCTCCACCACCGCGTCTGCGGTGCTCTCCTGCTGGGTGGCGGGGGCCTCCCGGCGCATATCTTGGATGGCCCGCTGGGCGCCCTCGCCGCCATACAGGCTGGCGTTGGCCCGCTCGATGCCGTCGGCGGTGGTGATCATGGGCACCACCCGGCGGTGGGTGGCCACCCGCACCTCCTCCTGGGCCATAAAGTTCAGGGGGTCGCTCATGGCCAGGTACAGGGTGTTGCCGTGGAGCCGCACCGGGGTCACGCCATATTTCTTGGCGATGTTCCGGGGCAGCACGTCCACCAGTTGGGGGTCGGGCTCTACGGTGGACAGGTCCACAAATTCAATGCCCAGCTGCAAACGCAGGGTGTCGATGAGCTGCTGCTCGGTGATGATCCCGTCATCGATGAGCTCCTCGCCCAGCCGCTTTTTGGTCTCCTTCTGCCGGGCCAGGGCCTGGCCCAGCTGTTCCTGAGAAATGACCCCGGAGGAGACCAGCAGGTCGCCCAGCCGTGGATGTGCCATGATGAATCAGCTCCTATTATTCTCTCGGTTCCTCGTTCAGGGAACGAAAGGCAAAATCAATGGTTTTTTTCGCCTGCTCCGGTCCGTTGATCTCATAGCTTCCGTAGAACAGGCAGTTATCTTTGTCGTAAAGCATCTTAAAGCCACTCACCGTCAAATCGGTGTATGCCCCCGCCCCCGTCAGGGTCAGCAGGGTAGCATCCTCGCTGTCGACGGAAATATTGGCGGTAGCATTGACATACAGCCGTCCGCCCCTGTCCAGGATCTGCCCATTGACGATGCCATAGCCCGGGTTGTTGATATAGACCAGCCCGCTGGTGGCAATATATTTAGCACAGGTGGCATAGTGGAGCATGTCCCCCAGGGCGCTGTTCAGGGTGGCGGCCAAGATCTCGCTCTCCGACTGAAAGCGAGAGGCCGTTCTGGTGCGCAGGGCGGTCATGGTGCCCATCTGCACCGACATGGCCAGCAGGACCACGATGACCAGCGCCGCCAGGGTCTCCGCCAGGGTAAAGCCCCGTCTGTTTCGTTGACGCTTCATCCGGCTCCCTCCTCGCTCTGGAGGACATAGCCCTGGAGGGCCTCCCCCTCTCCGTAGCGGATCACGGGATAGGAGCCGCCGCCGATCTGAACGGTGCTCTGTTTGCCGTCTGACCGGCGCTCCACCACGTCCTGCTCCAGGCGGAGCTGCTCGTCCCCCTCCCCCGCCTGACGGTTCACCCGCTGGGCGGCCATGACGGAGGTGAGCAGGAACACGCTGGTGAGGGACACCACCAGAATGGCGGCCAGGGTCTCCACCAGGGTCTCCCCCCGGCTGGTGCGTTTAGCTCTCATCCCGGCTCACCCCCTTGGAAATGGTCCCACGGGTCCATTGGATCGTAGTGGTGTAGTGATGGACTTCAACGGGGAAATTTCGTCCTTCTGTCACGTACTTGTTGGCAAGGCTATCCCAATATGTTACCTTCTCATGATAGCAATTTTCATTGGTCGAACTTTCCACTGGCTCACCGGCCTGTCCCTTGCTGACCAGGGTCATGCGATAATCTTCTGCCAGGTCGGCCTGCTGGGGGGCCAGGGTGAAGGTCAGCGTATAGTCCCGGTTGAGCTTCACGTTCACCTCCACGGGGCACACCCCGTCGTCCACGGTGAAGCTGCTCTGCCAGCCATTAAAACTTTCTCGATTTTCTTGGAACTTGGCATAACTGTGATATACCTTCTCCACTCCGGGCAGGATCAGCTTAGTTAAGGACTTGTCCTCTTCCGAAGTCGCCTGAAAGCTCTCGTAGTCATACTCGTCAGAGTGTCGACCCGGCTCTTTGATCGTGATTTCCGCACTGACACGGTTACACTCATACGCTTTCCACCGCTCCACGCCCTGATACTGCACCCGGGTCATCTCGTCCCGGATGAGCTGGGCGGCGGAGCTGACGGAGTTGTATGCCTGCTGCCGCTGGTGGGCTCCCTTCAGCTTCTGCACGTTGGTCATGGCCGCGCCGATGATCACCGCCGCAACTAAACCGCACACCAGAAAATACAGCAGGGCGATGAGCAGAGACGCGCCCCGCTGGCTGTTTAGCTTTTCTCTCATGCGCGTCCCTCCTCTCTGCCGTCTGCTGCTCTTGCTTTAGTCTGTGGCCTCCTCGTTGGACTGAGACTGGTCCGGTTCCTGGTTCTCCTCCGGCTCCGGCGGAATGGCGTCGGCCACAGGTCTTTCCTCCTCCGATACATCCGGCACATCCGGCGCATCATAGGTCGCCGTGCTGGAACTGTACCAGTCGCCATAGTGGATAGGCTGGCCGTCCGCCCCGGTGGTCGCCGTGGGATAGGGATATGCCTTGCCGATGAGTCCGGCGCTCCAGGGGAAGGTGTGACCGGCATCGGCCCAGTTGAAGCCGTCTATCTCCTGGTGAGACAGCTGCTGACTGGTCAGCCTTTGGCTGAAACCGTCATCTTTCAAGGTGATGTCCACAATGCCGGAGCCATCGAGATAGTAGCAGTTGCTGATTTTGACCTGGGTGTTCCAGATATTGTCGTCATACATTGGGGCGACCACAGTGAAGTTCCATTTTGCCGAGTCTGGCATGTTGCTACTCAGCCGGGCGTTGGCGGCGTAGCTGTTGGACACCCGCATATCCCGCTGGCTGACGTTATCCTGTCCATAACCCCAGACGTTCACAAAGCCGCCCACTAAGCCGCCGCTCTTTCCGTTCTGCTTATACCCTAAAGTTCCGCCCGCATAGCACTGGTCAATGGTTCCTGTACCGTTCAAGCTGCCAACCAGGCCGCCAACGATACCGTCGTTGTTCCCGTTGTACACGTTGCAGGTAGCGGAGCTGTTCTTGATATCGCCGAAGTTGATACCTACCAGGCCGCCCAAAGCAGGGGTCGAGCTGGCACCCTTTCTGTAGAACTCCACGGCATAGCCGGAGACGGTACAGTTGATGACCTCTGCTTTCTTTTCGCCGCTGTCGACTTTCTCTTTGTATATCAGTCCTGCCAGCGCACCCACAGCGGGCTCCTGATTCCACTGTCCTTCAAAGTTTCTGACGATCACATAGCCCGATTTTTTTGCCGGGTCAGAGGCCACCATGACAATGTTTTTCAGGGTACACTGCTCCGCCTCGCCGAACAGCCCGGTAAAGCGGTAGACAGCGCTCCCCGCTTTGTTGTAGGTCTCGCAGCAATAGTCGATGATCTTGTGGCCCTGGCCGTCATAGGAGTTGCGGAAATTCCATGCCTCAAAGCTATTGCCTTTTTTCACATTGGGCGTACCGATGGGCTGGTTTTTATAGGGGTTGCTCTCGCTGGTGTCCATCAGGTTATAGGTCACGCCGCAGTAGTTCTTGGTGTACAGCTGATAATTCAGGTCCGTCTCCTGGACGAACTGGATCTGCTGTCCGCCGCCCCGCAGGTTCCAATAGTAGGTGGAGCGGGACATGCCGTTGAGTTGGCGGGCGGAGCGGACGTAGACGGGGCGCTCTGAGCCGCCGGGCTCCTCGGGCAGACTGCTCTTCACGCCGGGTTCCGGGTTCACCGCATTCCGGGCAAAGTCCGGGCAGTAATAGAAGATCTCGTTCTTCACCACGGGGTCGCTGCTCTCCGGGCCATAACCGGTAATGGTCAGGGTCTCCCAGAAGGTGTAGGCCGACTCCCGCTTGTTGATCTGTAGGTCGAAAGGCAGCCGGTACAGCTTGGCATTCTGGATCTCCACCATCTGTCCGTCAGAGACAAATTCCACCACCTCGCCCTGGCGCAGCAGGGCGGCTTGGCTTTCGTTACAATTCGTCGGGTCATTGGTGATCTCAACGCTGCCCTTCCTCAAGGCTTCGTCTCTGACACCCACGTCCAGGGTGTAGGAGAAGCGGTTCAGCTCATACACGGTCATCAGGGCATAGCCGTCCTCCACGCAGGGCTGGTTTTGCAGGGTGTCGGCGATCCAGTTGCTGCCCGCGCTCTGGCCGCCGCTGGTCAGGCTGGTGCGGGCATAATAGCCATAAGTATTGTCGGCGTACTTCTCATAGTAGACCAGAGAGGTCTGAAGCTGATAGGCCTCCGGCCAGTCGCCGTAATGATCGATGCTCTTGCCCTGATACTGGCACAGGGGGAAAGGGATGCCCAGGCCGCGCAGGCCCACGGAATAGGGGTGGCTCTCCCCCACATGGGCCGTCTCCTTCAGGGCGCTGTACCCCGAGGCCGTCACCCCGTTGGGGGCATGATAGGTCGCGTTGTATTTTGCCTGGCTGAGATAGCAGCAGTTTTTGATGGTGACACTATCACGGAAGCCAACAAAGCCACCACTGGTATTGGTATCTTCTGTTCCCTCGCTGGTCGTTACCTTTCCATAAGAAACGCAATCCGTGATTGTTCCATCTGCGGCACCAACCAGGCCGCCGCCTCTGCTGTTCGATATCACATTTCCGGTGGCATAGCAGTTTTCCATACTGCCCTGAATCCTGTCGTTATACTTATCTGCCACACCAACCAGACCACCCGTACCGTTCGTGGCATTTACATTGCCGGAGGCATAGCAATCTTTCAATTCACAACTGATAAAATAGCCGCCCAGGCCACCGGCGTAACCCATATACTCGCCCTTGCTCTCCACATCAACTGCGCCAAAAGACGCCGTGATGATGCAGCGGTCCGCCGTAGCGATCAGGCCACCGGCATAGCAATAAGACAGGCTGGGGTCGCCTTTTACCATATATTTAGCCCGCCGGGCGTCCATATCATTATAATAAGAGCCGTTCTCATCCTGAGTATTCAGATATGCGCCGCAGTTTTCTATGCTGCACTGGGACAGATATGCCCCCAGCATGGCGGCATACATTCCGTTTGCCTGACAGTCCGCCAGGCGGATATTTTGAAAGTCCGTATGGCTGGCAGTGCCAAACAGGGCGGATCTGCCATAGTCGTTCATGCCGAATACAAAGCCCTTCAGCACATTGTTCTGTCCGTCATAGCAGGCCCGCACTGCCGGGGCCTCGCTCTCCTCCGCTCCGAACAGCGCCTGGTTCTGAATGGGCCGGAATTCGTCCATGGGGTTCCCCGTCCACTTGGACGCGGGACACCAGTCTCCGTCCTTCCAGTCCCGGAATAAGAAGGAGATGGGCGCGGTCTGGACCACCTTGCGGCAGGCTTTTGCCGCGTCGGCGGCATCGCCGGTCAGAATGCTGTCCTGCAGGTTGTTCAGGTGGCGCACCCGGGAGACCTGGATCTGTCCGCTGCCGTCATCACCGGTGACCACTGCGCCGAACAGGCTGTTGCCCTGCGCCAGGCCGGTCTCTCCGGTGATGTTCAGACCCTGGTTGGGGTCATCATAGGTGATCGCGGCCTGGACGGTGATGTCGTCCCCGGCCTTGATCCCGCTGTTTTTGAACACCGCTGCAAAGGCGTTATCCTCGTCCAGGCTGTCCAGCACCTTATAGAGCGTGATGCTGTCGCGCTCCACAAAGAAGTCCGTTCCGCCCCGATAGGTGAACGGCACCTCGCCCCCGCTCGCGCCCTTCACCGTCAGGGTCACGGTCAGGTTCCGCTGGGTGCGGCGCAGGGCCATCAAACCGCCGCAGTCGATCTTCACATACAGCTCTTCCCCGTTGATTAGCTCGATGGTGGGGCAGAACTTCTCCGGCACGCCAACGGCGCCATAGTCTGCCGAGGCGGCGCTGTAATAGCCGGTGAGGTCCTTCTCCCCCAGCCGAGTCTCCCGGCTCCGGTCCGCCCAGGCGCTGATCTGCTCATAGGTGAAGGGCTGCTCGGAATAAAAGGCGCTGTACACGTCCCCGGTGAGGGGGTTGAGCTCCAGGAGGAAATAGCCCCCGTGTTCGGTGGCCTGGCTGAGGGAGTCGCCGGCGCGCAGGAGAAAATCCTCCGCCGCCTGATCGGCGCTGTATACCGTGTACAGATCCTTCCAGCCGTCGTTGTCCGTCTTAGGGTAGTCCTGGGGCTGCTGGGTCAGACGCTGGTCCGTCTGCTTGGCAAAGGCCTCTAACCGCCCGGTGGCCTTCATGGCGGTCAGCTCGTTCTGGGCCGCCACACAGATCTGCCGGGCAAAGTCGTCCATCTCCGTCAGCCGGAACCGGCGGTACATCGAGGCGCTGACGGGGATGAGCAGCCCCGCCAGGATGGCCAGCATGGCGATACTCGCCAGCATCTCCGTCAGGGTAAAACCCCGGCTGCGCCGCTTCTCCTTCACTCCGCTCACCTCGCTGTGCGTAACCCGAACGTCAAGCTTCTTTTCAGAAGCGTATCCGCCTTAAAACGTTACATATTTTTACATTTTCGGTGTTTTAACGACTGACATATAGATTTTAATACCAGATTCTCAAAATTTCAATCGTTTCAACCCCCTCTCAACGAAAATTGACTAATGTAACAAAAATATTTTTCACTTCTATACTTTTCCGTCATTTCACCGGGCGCTCTCTCCGCGGGCTGTTTTCTGAAAAGAAAAGAGGGACGCGAGCTCGCGTCCCTCTTTTGGCTGCTTTTCCGTTGGAAAGGCGATCAGAACATGGCGACCACAGCGCCGTGATACTTGTCGGCGATGTACTGCTTCACAGAGTCGGTCTCCAGCGCGGAGATCAGAGCTTTGATCTTGGGGGTGTTCTCGTCGCCGTTGCGCACAGCGATCACGTTGGCATAGGTCTGAGCGGCATCGCCGGAGGCATCCTCCACAGCCAGGGCATCCTCGGTGTGCAGACCGGCCTGGAGGGCATAGTTGCCGTTGATGACGGCCACGGTGCCCTGGGCGCTGTTGGCCAGCTGGGTGGGCACAGTGTCGGCCTGGACAGCCTGGATGTCAAAACCGTGGTCATCCTTGATATCCAGGGTGGTCACGCCGGTCTCGGCGCTGGCCTCCTCGGGCAGGTCGATGAGGCCCTCCTGGGCCAGCAGGAACAGGGCGCGGGTCTCGTTGCTGTCGTCGGCGGGGATCAGAATGGTGGCGCCGGGCTGGATGTCGGCCACGCTGGCCACGCCATTGCCATACAGGCCGAAGGGCTCGTAGTGGATCTTGGCGGCGGAGACCAGGTCGGTACCGTTAGAGGCGTTGTAGCTGTTCAGATAGGGGGTGTGCTGGAAGTAGTTGGCATCCAGAGAGCCGTCGGCCAGGGCGCGGTTGGGCAGCACATAGTCGTCATAGACCACGATCTTCAGGTCGTAGCCCTCCTGGGCCAGGCTGTCCTTCACCTGCTCCAGGATCTCGGCGTGAGGGGTGGAGCTGGCACCCACGGTGATGGTCTCCAGGTCGCCAGTCTGGGCGGAGGAGCTGCTGGCGGCATCAGAGCCGGAGCCGGACACGGAGGCGGAGCTGCCGCCCTTGCCGGAGCAGCCAGTGAACGCGCCCAGGGCCAGCACGAGGGCCAGGGCAAGAGCAAATTTCTTCTTCATTTAGAATGATCTCCTTTTTGCTTGAATTTGCTTCAATAAAATATGGTGAACGGTGCGGAAAAAGCCGCGCCGGTCCTCCCGTTATCGGATGCGCTTGTCCGTCTTCCGGGCCACCAGTTCGCCAATGAACTGGATGACCTGGACCACGATCCAGATAAGCACCACGCACACCCAGATCACGTCGGCGTTGCTGCGCTGGTGGCCATAGATGATGGCCACCTGGCCCAGGCCGGTGCCGCCCAGGGTGGCGGCCATGGCGGTGTAGCCCAGAACGGTGACAGTGGCGATGACCGAGCCGTGGATCAGAGAGGGCTTGGCCTCGGGCAGCAGCACATGCCACACGATCTGCCAGTTGGTGCAGCCCATGGACTGGGCGGCCTCGATGACCCCGCTGGGGACCTCCTTCACCGAGGACTCCACCATCCGGGCGATGTAGGGAGCGGCGGCAATAATCAAGGTGACGATCACCGAGCCGTTGCCCAGGCTCTTGCCCAGGATCAGCCGGGCCACCGGCATCATAGCCACCATCAGGATAATGCAGGGGATGCTGCGGAAAAAGTTGACCACAAAGCCCAGCACGCAGTTGATGATGCGGCAGGCCATCTGCTTCCCCTTCCCCACCTGGGGCAGGCCGTTTTTATCCGTTACCCACAGGATCACGCCCATGGGCAGACCGAAGAGATAGGCAAAGCCGGTGGACAGCAGGGTCATGTAGATGGTCTCCCACACGCCCAGCTGGAGCAGGCCGTTGTCCCACAGTTTTACAAGCATTTCAGACATCACTTGCTCTCCTCCTTCCACTGGATGCCGCTGCTGCGCAGCCAGGCGCGGACCTTCTCCGCCTGGTTCTCGTCACAGGGCAGTTCCAGCAGCATCTGGCCATAGGCCTTGCCCTCCACCTCTTTGGTGTCGGCAAACAGAATATTCACCGGCACCTGGCACTCCAGGGTCAGCTGAGACAGCACGGGCTGCTTGGCGCTTTCGCCGCTGAAGATAATGCGCAGCTGGGCTCCGCCGCTGGTCTGGGCGGCACTGATATCCTGGGGCAGGATGAGCTCCCGGGCGATCTGGGACTGGGGGTTTGTGAACACGTCGCTCACCTTGCCCTCCTCAGCGATGGAGCTGTGGTCGATCACCGCCACCCGGTCGCAGATCTGGTCGATGACCTTCATCTCGTGGGTGATGATGATAATCGTCACGCCCAGGTCCCGGTTGATCTGCCGCAGCAGCTCCAGAATGGCACGGGTGGTGTTGGGGTCCAGGGCGCTGGTGGCCTCGTCGCACAGCAGATACTTGGGGCTGGTAGACAGGGCCCGGGCAATGGCCACCCGCTGCTTCTGGCCGCCGGAGAGCTGGCTGGGATAGGACCTGGCCTTGTCAGACAGGCCCACCAGCCCCAGCAGCTCCGCCGCCCGGGCCTGGGCCTTGTCCTTCTTCTCCCCCGCCAGCATCAGGGGGAAGGCCACGTTGCTGAGCACCGTGCGCTGCTCCAGCAGGTTAAAGCCCTGAAAGATCATGCCGATGTTCCGCCGCATGGCCAGCAGCTGCTTCTGGGGCAGCCGGGTCAGCTCCTGGCCGTCGATCCACACCTCGCCCTGGGTGGGCCGCTCCAGCAGATTGATGCACCGCACCAGGGTACTCTTGCCCGCGCCGGACAGACCGATCACGCCGAAGATCTCCCCGTCCTGAATGGTCAGGTCGATATCCCGCAGGGCGGTGACGCTGCCGGAGGAGGTCTCATAGGTCTTGCCCAAATGCTTTAATTCGATCATGGGGACGCCCCTTTCCTTTATACACATATACACACTGATCAGCAGGGTCCAGACGCTCAGGTCCGATCCCGTGAAAAAAGACCTGAGAAACACGCCCGTTTCTCAGGTCTTGGTTGCGCTCATTGCCTATCAGCAGACGAAGCGGAGACCGAACGAGCCCATGTTTTGAGCGCAGCGCATCATACGCATGGAAACCATGCGCATCCCCTCCATCATCATGCAGCGGGTGCGGTGGACGCTCTCCATATGGGTCAGCCTCCTCTTTTCTGTCAGATACCTGTGTATCATAGCACCCAAATACCGCCTCTGTCAATACTTTTTCCCCATTTCTCCACAGTCACCTGCAGGAAAGAAACACTTGCATTTCCTCCCGTCATCGCTTATAATAAAAACAACGAACAACTGAATTCAATGTCTTCAGGGCGGGGTGTGATTCCCCACTGGCGGTATAGTCCGCGACCGGATCTGTTCGCAGGTCCGCTGACCCGGTGAAACTCCGGGACCAACGGTATAGTCCGGATGGAAGAAGATGTGTGGAAACGATCCATGTCGCTTTGCGGCCGATCTCCCTCCTCCTTTGATCGTTTTGACACCTGGAAGGCATGGCTTTTCAGGTGTTTCAAGACAAATCGAAGGAGTTGTTTTTTATGTCCCGCACCACGAATATCCGCAAGCTGGCCGTAATGGCCCTTCTGGTGGCCGTATCTGTAGTTTTGATCTATGCGGTCCACTTCCCCCTGATCCCCGCCGCCGCCTTCTTGGAGTATGACCCGGCAGACATCCCCATTCTCATCGGCGCTCTGGCCTATGGCCCTCTGGCCGGCGTGGCCCTCACCGTGGTGGCCAGCCTGATCCAGGGCGTCACTGTCAGCGCGGGCAGCGGCCTCTATGGCATTGTGATGCACATCATCGCCACCTCCACCCTGGTACTGGTGGCCGGTTCCATCTACCGTTTCCGCCGCACCCGCTCCGGCGGGGTCCTGGGCCTGCTGCTGGGCACCCTGGCCATGGGTCTTATCATGATGCCCGCCAACCACATCATCACCCCCTACTTCACCGGCTGGCCCGTGGAGGCGGTGGATGCCCTGCTGCTGCCCGGTATTCTCCCCTTCAACCTCATCAAGGCCGGACTGAACTCCGGGGTCACCTTCCTGCTCTATAAGACCGTGTCCCGCTACATTGTCCACGGCGAGGGCTGGCAGAAGCCCGCCGCACAGAAGGTCTGATCCGCAACCAGTCACAAAACCGCCGCAGGGCTTCCTGCGGCGGTTTTCACAGTGATTCAGGACTTTTGTCCTTATTTTTCATGATACCCCAGTCATTGTCACACTTTTTTTGCCGCCACAAACAGGTTGGGCGGTGCGGGGAACAGGTTCTTGCTCTCTACCACGGTAAAGCCTGCGTCGGCAATGCGCCGTTCCAGCCCCTTCATCTTATAGAAGGCCACATAGGGCATGGAACCGGTGCGGCTTTTAAACCACTTCTTCACGCCCACCTTGGTCAGCTTCTCCCCCAGGCAGTCGGTGGCAGAGAGAAACCGTCCGCCGGGCTTTAACAGGCTTTTGATCCGGGCCAGCACGGCGGCGCTGTCCTCCACATAGCACAGCACGTTGAACGCAGTGACCACATCGAAGCTGGCCGGCTCCAGACAGGGGTCAAACAGGTCGGTCTGGGTCACCTCTACATTGGTCACGCCATGATCGGCCATCTTCTGTTTGGCCTTGACCACCATCTCATCCGAAATATCGATGGCCCGGATGTACTTCACATGGGGGGCCTCCTCCAGGGTGACGATGCCCGTGCCGCAGGCAAAGTCCAGCACCCGGTCCTCCGGCTTTAAATAGGCCAGCGTCCGCTCCGCCGTCAGCTGATAGGCCCGCTCGTACTGGGGGCCGATCTGCTCGTCATAATTATGGGAGCGGTGGTTCCAAAAATCTCTCTCCGTGATCATGGGACAATGCACTTCCTTTCTTCGCCCAGTATAGCATATCCGTTGAAATTTTAAAATAGTTTCCCGGTCACTTTTGTTCTTTTTGTCAGTTTAGAACATCCGTTTGACTTTTCAGCCAGGAACCGGTATAATGGCCTTACCAAACCGATGGGAAAGGGGCGCTGGGCTGTGGACCGGATCATTTTTCACTGCGATCTGAACTGTTTTTACGCCTCCGCCGAGCTGCTGGACCACCCGGAGCTGCGCCACCTGCCTGTGGCGGTGTGCGGCGACCCGGAGAGCCGCCACGGCATCATCCTGGCCAAAAACGAGCCCGCCAAGGGCTTTGGGGTCAAGACGGCGGAGACCATCTGGCAGGCCCGGAAAAAGTGCCCGGAGCTGGTCCTCCTCCCTGCCCACCACGACAAATACCGCCGCCTGTCCCGCCAGGTGGGAGAGATCTATCGGGAGTACACCGACCTGGTGGAGCCCTTCGGCATCGACGAGAGCTGGCTGGACCTCACCGGCTCCCTCCACCTCTTCGGCGGGGATGCCGCTGCCCTGGCCGACCGGCTGCGGGACCGGCTGCGCCGGGAGCTGGGGCTGACCATCTCCGTGGGCGTTTCCTTCAACAAGGTCTTTGCCAAGCTGGGCAGCGACTATAAAAAGCCGGATGCCACCACCGTCATCACCCGGGAGAATTTCCGGCGCATCGTCTGGCCCCTGCCCGTGTCCGACCTGCTGTATGTGGGCCGGGCCGCCGAGCAGACCTTTCAGCGCTTCGGCGTGAAGACCATCGGGGACCTGGCCGCCTTTGACCGCCAGGCTCTGTTTACCCTGCTGGGCAAGCACGGCGTTCAGCTCCACGATTACGCCTGCGGTCTGGACCGCTCCCCCGTCGCTCCCGCCGGACAGTACACCCCGCCCAAGTCGGTGGGCAACGGCTTCACCTTTCCCCGGAATCTGCAGGGCTGGGAGGAGATCCGGGGCGGCATCACCCAACTGTCTGACCATGTGGCCGCCCGGCTCAGGCTGTGCGGCATGAAGTGTCAAGGGATCTCCCTTGCCATCCGGGACCCGGATTTTCACGACATCAGCCGCCAGACCCGCCTGGACACCCCCACCTATCTGGGCCGGGAGCTGGCCCGGTCTGCCATGGCCCTGGCCGACCAGTGCTGGTCCATGGACCGCCCAGTGCGGGCCCTCACCGTCACGGCCATCTATCTCATCCCGGCGGAGGAGGCCGCCGCCCAGCTGGAGCTTTGGGATGCCCCCCGGCAGCACCAGCGGGAGCGCCGGGAGCGGCTGGAGCAGACCATGGATGCCATCCGGGCCAAATACGGCGGGAGGGCCATCCAGCCCGCCTCCGCCCCCCGGAACACGGCCTCCACCGGCCACGCCCCCTTCCCGGACCGGGAGGGGACATAGTCCACGCCGCCTCCGCATAGCCTTTGCCATGGAGGTGATCCCTCGCCCATGGCTTTTTCCGACCTGCTCTGCCACATGGCCCGCAGCCCCGCCCTGGCCGTCACCGTGCTCCTCACCCTGGCGGTGCTGGTGGTGAACGGCTGGACGGATGCCCCCAACGCCATCGCCGGGGTGGTGGTCTCCGGGGCGCTCCCCTTCCCGGCCGCTGCGGCGCTGGCCGCTCTGTGCAACTGCGCCGGGGTGCTGTCCGTCACGGCGGCGGCTCCGGTGGCCCGGACCGTCTACTCCATGGCCCGCTTCGGCGGAACGCCCCGCCAGGCCCTGTGCGCCCTGTGCGCCGCCATGGCCGCCGTTGTCCTGTGGGCGGTGGCCGCCTGGGCGCTGGGCATCCCCACCAGCGAGAGCCACGCCCTGGCCGCCGGTCTCTCCGGGGCCGCCGTGGCCCAGGCGGGTGAACTGTCCTGTATCCGCTGGTGGGCCTGGGGACGGGTGCTGGGCGGACTGATCCTGTCCATTCTCCTGGCCTTTTGGGCCGGACGGGCGGTACAGCGGCGGCTGTCCCGGCTGAACGCCGATCCGCACGCCCTCCGCCTGGCCCAGCTTCCCGGGGCGGCGGCCGCCGCCTTTCTCCACGGAGCTCAGGACGGGCAGAAGCTGCTGGGGGTCTTTCTCCTGGGGCTGGCCCTGGCCCGGGGACAGGGGGATGCGCCGCCGGGACCGGTCCCCCTGTGGCTGTCCCTTCTGTGCGCCGCCGCCATGTCCGGGGGCACCGCTCTGGGCGGGCGGCGGATCATCCACCGCATGGGCCGGGACATGGTGGCTCTGGACCCCTGCCGGGCCCTGTCCACCGACCTGGCCGGGGTGCTGAGCCTGTGGGCGGCCACCCTGCTGGGTCTGCCCGTCTCCACCACCCACACCCGCACCGCCGCCCTGCTGGGGGCAGGCAGCGCCGGGGGCGGACAGACAGACTGGTCTGTGGCCGGTCAGGTGGCCCTGGCCTGGCTGCTCACCTTTCCCTGCTGCGCCCTGCTGGGGTGGGGGGCCGGACGGCTCTTTTTGGCCCGGCTGTGAAAAAGCGCCCTGTCCTCCCGCACAGGCAGAAGGACAGGGCGCTTGATCGTGTTATCGAAATACTTTCCCCTCTTCGTCCAGCACTTCTCTTCTGTGGAAGGTGACGAAGTCGGGGGCGTATTCGGGGTAGGCCCGGCAGAAGGCGGCCCGGAGGAGCTCCGGGTTCAGGCCTGGATTCTGGGCGGACAGCACCGCGTCCAGGGTCATGGTGTCGCTCTGGCACTCCAGGTTCCAGCCCCGGATGAGGGGGATCAGGTCCACCTCGGTATAGCCCTTCTTGGACTTGTTGGACTTCTTCTGCACCACCAGGCTCTCCTGGGTCAGCAGAGCCTGCATGGCGGGCTCGGCCTCCTGGGGGCGGCCCTCGGAGTATTCAAAGTTCATGATATAGTTGATGGAGGCCAGCTCCTTCAGCTTTCGCTCCGCCGGATAGCACTGGTGGATGACGATGCCCTCGGGCATGGCGGCGGTGAGCCGCTCTGGCACCTGGTCATAGGGCATATCCCCCATCAGGCCGAATTCCAGGATCTCGCACTGGCTGGAGTAGCCCACGGACAGGGGCAGGGCGATGGACACGAAGGGGTGGGGATTGAAGCCCTCGGTGTGCTTGATCTGGATGTGGGCCCGGGCAAAGGCCCGCTGAAAGGTGCGCATCAGGTCCAGGTGAGAGATATACTTGGCCCGGCCCGTTTTGGAAAACAGTAGACGATCAGCCACAGCGGCCACCTCCTGTCAGCAGCAGATTGGCGCCGCAGCCCGAGCAACGGGTGCGGCAGTCCGGCGTGGTGATGGACTGATAGCACAGTTCCCGCTCGTGCCACAAAAATTCCCGCCGGACCCCCACCGAGGGGACGGCCCAGGGGAACACCTCGTCCTTCTCCCGCACCCGGTGGGCATAGAAGTCCCCGTCCAGGCCGCAGGCGGACAGGGCGTCCATCCAGCGCTGAAAATCAAAATATTCGCTCCAGGAGTCCAGCTTGGCCCCGTGGGCCCAGGCGTACTCCAGCACGTCGGCCAGGCGGCGGTCCCCCCGGGAGAAGATGGCCTCCAGATAGCTGGTCTCCGGGTCGTGCCAGTTATAGGTGATGGACTTGTCCCGGCGCAGGGTGTCCCGCAGCAGATTCACCCGGCGCTGATACTCCTCCACCGGGATCTGGGCGTCCCACTGAAACGCCGTGTGGGGCTTGGGCACGAACCAGGAGGTGGACACCGTGATGCGCACCCCCCGGGCCCGGTTGGGCGTGTACTCCCGCCAGGTCTGATAGACCTTTCGGGCCAGGTCGGCGATGCCCAGCACGTCCTCGTCCGTCTCGGTGGGCAGGCCCAGCATGAAATAGAGCTTCACGCCGTTCCACCCGCCGGAGAAGCAGGTGCGGCAGGACTGGAGCAGGTCCTCCTCCCGCAGATTTTTGTTGATAGCGTCCCGCAGACGCTGGGTGCCCGCCTCGGGGGCAAAGGTCAGTCCGCCCTTGCGCACCCGCTGAAGGCGCTCCATCAAGCTCATGGAGAAGGTGTCCGCCCGCAGAGAGGGCAGGGACAGGCCGATGTCCCGGGGGCTGCAATAGTCCAGCAGGTCGTCACACAGCTCCATGAGACAGGGGTAATCGGTGGAGGACAGGCTGGACAGGGTCATCTCCTGATAGCCCGAGTCCTCGCAGGCCGCCTTGCCATACTCCGCCAGCAGCTTGGGGTCCCGGTTGCGCACCGGGCGATAGGCATAGCCCGCCTGGCAGAAGCGGCAGCCCCGGATGCAGCCCCGGAACAGCTCCAGCATCACCCGGTCGTGGACGATCTCGGTGGAGGGGATGATGGTCTTCACGGGGAAATAGGCCTTGTTCATGTCCTGGATGATGCGCTTGGTCACGGTGGCGGGGGCGTCCCCCTTGGGGGTCACCGCCTCTACCACGCCGTCGGGGCGATAGGTCACCTCGTACAGGGAGGGGACGTAGATGCCGGGGATCTTGGCGGCCTCCTGGAGGAACTCCTCCTTGGACCAGCCCTCCTCATTGGCCTGCTGATACAGGTCGATGTACTCCAGGGTGACCTCCTCCCCCTCGCCTAAAATAAACAGGTCCATGAAGGGGGCCAGGGGCTCCGGGTTATAGCAGCAGGTCCCCCCCGCCACGATCATGGGGGACAGCTCAGGCCGGTCCGATGAGCGTAGGGGCACTCCGGCCAGATCCAGCATGTTCAGCACATTGGTATATGCCATCTCATAGCCCAGGGAAAAGCCGATGATGTCAAAGTCCGCGATGGCGTCGCCACTCTCCAGTCCATAGAGCAGCAGGCCCTCCCGGCGCATCTCCTCCTCCATGTCCCCCCAGGGGGCATAGCAGCGCTCGCACCACACGTCGCTGCGCTGGTTCATCACCCCATACAGGATGCGGCAGCCCAGATTGGACATGCCGATCTCATAGGTGTCGGGAAAGCACAGGGCAAAGCGGGTCTTGATCTGCTTTTTGTCTTTGACCACCGCATTATATTCTCCGCCGGTGTAGCGGGCGGGTTTTTGTACGTTGGGCAGGATATGTTCCAATGTGCGATTCATGTTCTTCCTCCGGTCTTCTCTCTATGACACATACAGGTTATTGTACTCGTTTCCAGCCCAGATGACAAGCCCTATTTCCCCTCTTTTTCAGTGGGATCGCTCCGGCACCGATCCACAGCGCCACCAAAAGCAGGGTCACGTTTCTGCCCAGGCAGAAAAAGCAGACCCCGGCAGCTGCCAGCGCCGCCCCGGCCACGCCCTCCACCCAGCGGCAGACCGTCCCCGCCATACCCGGGCCAAAGGCTGCGGCCAGCCCGGCATACAGGGCCCGTCCCCCGTCCAGGCGGCCCACGGGCAGCAGATTGAAGCAGCCCAGGGCCAGGCTCAGCCCGGCGAACAGCCGCCCCCAGGGCTGGCGGCAGCAGAGCAGGGCAAGCAGCAGATTACACCCCGGCCCCGACAGGGCGGCCAGGCAGTCCCAGCCATAGCTCAGGTTCCCCTCCACCTCCATCTCCGCCCCCACCGCCGTCAGCCGCACCCGGCGCACTCCCGCCCCGGCCAGCCGCAGGGCCCCATAATGGGCCAGCTCGTGGAGCAGGCAGGCCAGCAGCCCCAAGGCCACCACCCCCTGAGTGTCCCAATAGTTCAGCCAGGCCAGCAGCAGCAGACACCCGGCGGATACCTCCACCCGGCCCAGTCTCACGTACTGCTCCGGTATTGAATATAGTAGATGGGGTTTACGTGGGTCTTGCCATATTTCAGCTCTAAATGCAGATGGGGCCCGGTGGCCGCCCCGGAGGAGCCCACCTGGCCGATCTTCTCCCCCTTGGCCACCTGCTGGCCCTTCTTCACGCACAGGCTGCTGCAATGGGCGTAAAAGGACTTCACCCCGTTGCCGTGGTCCAGCTGGAGATACAGGCCATAGGAGTCGTCCTGACCCACATACTCCACCGTCCCGGCGGCAAAGGCCGCGATTGGGTCCCCCATCTGCCCGCCGATGTCCACGCCCCCGTGGAACTGATAGACCCCGTTGATGGGATGGTCCCGATAGCCATAGACGGAGTTGATCCGCCCCAGCACCGGCGTCACCGTGTCCAGGTCCCCCAGGGAAAGCTGGTCCATGGTGTAGCCCTCTGGCAGGACCTGGCCGTTGTAGTCCGACTTGATCACCACCGTCCCCGCCGCCGGGACCGCCTGAGGCTCCGGCGGCGTCTCCGCCTGCTCCGCGGCGCTCTGGGCCGGTTTGGCCTCCTGCAGTTTCAGGGGCGTCACCACCGGGCCGTCCTCCGCGGAGAAATAGTGTTGGGCCAGCTTCTGCCCGTCGGGCCGCTGGGTGAGAAAGCGGCTCTCCCGGTCCAACAGGTCGGCCACCTGGGGGCGCTCCCCCGCCCCGGTCTGTTGGGTTTTGCCGTCCTGGGGGCCGAAAACTTGAATGCAGAAGTCCCCCAGCTCCCCCGCCACGGAACCCTGGCCCGCCAGGGCCTCCCCCAGTTGGGAGAACACGGCGGCAAAATCCGTGTCCGCCGAAATAGCCCGGCGCACCCGCCCGCCCAGATCCGCCAGCCGGTCCGGGAAGATGCCCCGGCCCAAAAACACCGTGAGAAACAGCGCCAGGCACACCAGCAGCTGCCCCAGCCGCACCCGGTCCCGCCGGTCCTCCGTCCGCTTCCCGCTCCGGCGTGCCTGTCTTCGCTGACCGCTCCCCCTCGTCCCGTCGTACATCTCCGCCCCTCCCCTTTCCAAACGGTTTGATAGGGCAGTGTATTCCAGAACAAATTCCAATATTCCACTTGACAGAAGGGCCAGAAAAAAATATAATGGAGCAGATGAGTTGGGGAGCATCCGTCTCGCCGTCCTCCATCGGTCCGTATCCGGGTGTAGCGCAGTTGGTAGCGCGCATGGTTCGGGTCCATGAGGCCGTGGGTTCAAATCCCGCCACTCGGACCATGCAGAGTGTCCTTATAGGATTTGAGTATCCTGTAATGGACACTCTGCTTTTTTATGTGGAGAATGGTGAAAAGCCGGAGCTGTCGCTGCTCACCCGTTCCCGCAGGCACAGCAGCTTGACCTTATGCTCGGTCAGCAGGGCGATGTACTGCTTTGTCATGCCCCAGTCCCGCCCTATACGGTCAAGGCTGCTTATCAGCACCACATCCACCTTTCCGGCAAGAACGGCCTCCATCACTTCTTGCAGCGCCGGACGGTCAAGGGTCATTCCAGAGCCATGCTCGGCGGCAGCACCAACGATGGTGTACCCGGCTTGTTCCGCATAGCGGCAAAGCTCCTCGGCCTGCCGTTCCAAAGAAAAGCTATCATCGTGAGCGACGCGGCAATAAAAATAGGCTTTCATCGTGTCGTACCTCCTTATACCGCAACCTGTTCCGGGGCGTAGCTGAGTGCTACGCCTTTTCTCGTTTCCATGATAATGTCGGCCTCCGGGATCTTCCGGCGATCCGGCACATCGAAAGCGCCGATGCAGTTGTAGTAGATCACGACACGCTGATTGGTAATGCCGTCCTGCTTTTCGGCGTGGTACACCTCAATATGGTCGATCAGCTCTGCAACCATCCGCTTTGTAATGGTGGTCGCATCCGTGTATCGCCGTACCGTTTCAAGAAAATCGTCAATGTCCATGCGCTTGCTCTCGTCCTTTTTCAGTTCCAGCCGCAGCGCCTTGATCTTCTTGGCGTTCTCGCCCTGCTCCTGTTCATAGCGTTTGGACATTTTGGCAAACCGGGCATCGTCGATCTTGCCCGCCACATTGTCCTCATAGAGCCGTTCAAAGAGCATATCCAGTTCCCGGTCACGGGCAGTCAGAGCATCCAGCTCCCGCTGCTTGCGGATGCGCCCGTTTTCCGCCACCTTTGCCGAGCGTCCGATCATGGCCTTGATAAAGTCATTTTCGTATTCGCTGGCGAAGCAGGCCAACCGCTTGACCTCGTATAAAACGACCTGCTCCAAGAAGTCCAGCCGGATATAGTGCGTCTTGCTGCACTTGCGATAGCCGGAGTTGTGATTTTGACAACTGAAAAACTTGATGTCGTGGTTGTTCTGGTTGAAGTGAAAATTGAGATTGCCGCCGCACTCCGGGCATTTCAGCAGGCCGGAGAATACGCTGGGTGCCTGCGTGACCGTGGGCTTTTTGCGGCGCGTCCCTTTTTGGAGTGCCTGCACCTTTTCCCAAGTCTGGCGGTCAATGATAGCTTCATGGACATTGAGGAAAATAGCCCGGTTTTCCTCCGGGTTTTCGATCCGCTTTTTCATCTTGTAGGACTTGGAGTAGCTTTTGAAGTTGATCACATCACCGCAGTATTCCTGCAAGGTGAGGATCTTCTTGACGGTGGTATGCCCCCACTTGGTAGGCTCCACGGTGCTTTTTGACCCGCCCCGGCTTGTCCCACGACTGCGCCAGTAATAGGTGGGATTGACCACGCCATCGGCGGCAAGCTGTGCTGCCGTTTCTGCCAGCCCGTACCCCTCCAGCGCCATGCGGTAGATCCGGCGCACGACCTCGGCAGCCTCCGGCTCTACCACCCAAAAGCGGGGATCGTCCGGGTTTTTGATGTAACCGTAGGGCGGCGGAGAAAGCGGAACGCCTGCATTTCCTTTCATCTTGTTCACGATCCGGCGCTTCTTGGAAATGTCCTTGGCGTAATACTCGTTCATAATGTTCTTGAACGGAGTAAAATCGTCCTCGCCCTCGTCGCTGTCCACGCCGTCCGAAACGGCGACCAGCCGTATATCGTGGAGCGGGAAAAATTCTTCGGTCAGCTTGCCGACCTCAATGTAGTTGCGCCCCAGCCGGGAAAGGTCTTCTTGTGTCAAGTAGGGACTAAAAAAATTTTGAGAATTTACAAGCCGTTCATAGGTGGACAACCACCCGTGAACGGCTTGCGTTTTCTCTATGCTCTTGTGCCGTTCTTTGTGCGACGCTTCTTATACGCCGCCGCAAATGCCTCCATCATCGGAGTGACCGGAAGCTCGTTGTCAGGCTTGGACAGATATTCGAACCGAATGCCGTTCTCCCGAAACTTTCGCTCAAACCTCATGAAAGAGGAAGTGTCCCGGCTGATTCGCGAGGTGTCGCGGGTGAGGATCGTACCGATGTCCTGACGCTTGGCTTCGTTCAGCAGGAAGTTCATGATACCTTCCGTATGGACGCCGGAGATGCCGTCTGCCGCCACAGCAGCAGCCACCTCATAGCCTTTGTCCTTCGCATAGCGTTCCAGCTCTTCCCGCTGGTCTGCTGCCGCAAGCTGATCCGCACAGGCAACGCGGATATAAAGAAATACTTTCATTTGGCTTCTCCTTCTGATGTAGTGAGGAAGTCCTTGAACTTCCAGACGATTTCTATGTTGTCAAGATCGTAAATGTAGACCGCAGAAATGAATGCGTGGGTCAGCTCATAGGTCAGAGCTTTGCAGTCGGCGTACTGTTCGCAGACCGCATCCAGCTTTTCATCTGAACAGGCGGTCTCGGAGTCAAGCTCCTTCATCCGTTCGTGACTGCGCTGGATTACTCCATCGTTTTCAGCAATCTTCACATCCGCTGCCGCCTTCTGCTGAATGTACGCCTCCTTCGTGATGCTTCCGGCTGCATACTTCTCGTAGAGCCTCAGCTTGGACGCCTTGTGCTGCTCGTTCTGCTTTTGCAGAGTGCGGATTTTATCAGCACATTCCTTGATGGCAGATTTCCGCAGATCACCGACTTCGCGGTTCTGTATTGCTTCCTTCTGTGCCAAAGCAAGAAACTGAGTAAGGGCATGGAAGACAACCTTCTCAATATCCATTTCCGGAAAGCTCCTGCCAACCGGACAGTCTGTGTTTCCGTTGTTGACCGAGTGAATGCACTGGAAGTATCGAATGCCAGCCTTGTTCTTTCGGCGTGTCATAGCACGTTTACAGTTACCGCAGCGGACGAGTCCCTTGAGCGGATAGTCATGCTGCTTGCGCGTGGGATTCCGTCCTCCGCCTCGAATGACCTTCTGAGCAAGCTCAAAGTCTTCCTTGCTGATAATCGCTTCATGCGTACCTTCTACGATAATCGGCTCATTGACAACACGCTTTTTTGAGCCGACACCGCAGGACTTCATTTTGCGGCTGACCAGTGTTCCGGTGTAAACAAGGTTTTTGAGGATGTTATAGACCATCACGGTTTCCCAACTGATTTTCTCGCTCATGTTACTGAACTTCTTCTTGTCGGGATGCTTGCTCTTGAAGTATTGCCCCGGCGTCGGGATGCCGTCATCATTCAGGCTGCGGGCGATCTGAGAGGTGTTGCTGCCTTCCAGCGCCTCGCGGAAAATACGACGGATCACATCAGCCGCCTCCGGGTCTACGGCAAGTTTGTTCCGAATGGTGGGATGCAGGACGTAGCCGTATGGGGCGTAGCCACCGACATACTTGCCCTGCTTCATCATCTGGATTTTTGCCGATGTGGTCTTTACGGAAAGGTCTTTGCTGTATGCGGCGTAGATGATGCTGCGCATAACCACTTCCAGACCGCCCGTTGTGCCTTTGTAATCGTCACTGTCATAGCCGTCGTTGATGGAAATAAAGCGGACGCCCATGAATGGAAAAGTGCATTCCAGATAGTTTCCCGTTTCAATGTAGTCACGAGAAAAGCGGGAAAAGTCTTTGACGCAGATCAGGTTAATCTCGCCGCGCTTGACCTTCTCCATCATCTGCGTGAACTGAGGACGGTGAAAGTTCGTGCCGGTATAACCGTCATCCGCAAACTCAGACCGCTGACAGTGAGACAGCTCCGGATGATTGTCAAGAAAGCGATTGATGAGCATACGTTGGTTGCCGATGCTGTCACTTTCCGCCTTGCTGCCATAGCCGGTATCTTCATCAGCCATTGAGAGGCGGATGTAGATGCCGATGTTGTATTCCTTGCTCATTTACATCGCCTCCTGTACTTCCTTGATGCTCTGAACGGTCAGAGCGTAAATATCGCCGTATTTCATGACCAGCTCGATTGAGCCGTCCTCATGGACTTTCACAAGCTCTACGGACTCGTCAACCAACTCATGAGAGAGCATCGTTGCACCGCTGACGGATTTCATCAGCGTGAGCCACTTGTTGTCCTCGGACATTGCCTCGGCAAACTTTACCTTCCGCTGAACCGCTTCATCCAACCGCCGTGAAAGATCGACATACTGCTCATCGTAGGCTTTCTTGGCAAAGGCGTATTCCTCTTCATCGAGAATGCCTTCCGTGAAGTCCTCATAGAGCCGAGTACGCTTCTTGGAGATGCCGCTGAGTTTCAGATTCAGGCTTGTGATGAGCGCATTCTGCTGATCGCGGATGCTGCGTTCGCCTTTGCTGTTTCTCAGCTTGGCAAGCAGCTTGTCGTAATTGAGAGCCGCCTTGACTTGAAGCTGGATCGCCGCAAGCACATCGGCTTCGAGTTTGTCCTGCCGCGTATAGTGTGGCGTACAGAGATTGCCGCGCTTGACGGATGAACTGCACTCATAGAAGGCGTACCATGCGCCGTCCTTGCGCTTGTCAACGCGCTTGCGATGGAAATAGAGCTTCCTGCCGCAGTCTGCGCAGACGATTTTGTCTTCAAAGAGATTGATCAGTGTAGCACGGATTTTCTCCGTGCGCTCCATCTTCTCAATCCTTGTCCTTGCAGCAGCGTCGCGCAGCTCTTGTACCTTTTGGAAGTCCTCACGGGAAATAATCGCCTCGTGAGTATTGGGAAAAACAATCCATTCCTCGCGGTCGATATGCTGATTCTTGACGCCCTTGTAGATGGCGTTCAGCGTCCGTCCGAGAACGGTATCTCCGACGTAATGGGGATTATCCAGAATGGTAGTGAGTGAAGACTTGTTCCAAATCTTCTTTGCCGTAGCATTGCCTGTGCGGACGCCGACCTGATACTTCTGAAACTCCGGATTGGGCGCGTTCATTGCATCAAGCCGGTCTGCAATCGCAGGAAGGGACAATCCTTCAATTTTCCATTGGAAAATCTTCTGGACAATCGGTGCGGTTTCTTCATCGAAAACCATATTGCTGTGTTCTTCATCCCAGCGATAACCATACGGGAGATTGCGCTTCTTGAACTCTCCACTTTCCATCTGTGCTTTGAGCGCAGTAGAAACCTTGCGGGAGATGTCCTTCGAGTAAAGGGTGTTGATCATGTTTTGCAGAGGGATGATGAGGCTTTCGCCGGAGCCGTCCGTATCAAAGTTGTCGTAGTTCTCTTTGATAGCGATAAACCGAAGCCCGATCTGCGGAAAAACCCGTTCCAGATAGGTTCCAGCCTCGATGTAGTCACGCCCGAACCGGCTGAGATCACGAACTACAAGGCACTTGATCCTGCCGGTGCGGATGTCGTTCATCAGCCGGTTGAACTCCGGTCTATCAAAAACCGTTCCTGTTCGTCCGTTGTCCACATAGGTATCTATCAGATTCAGGTAGGGACGCTCTGCAATGTAGGACTTGCAAATCTCAATCTGATTTGCGATGACATCCACCTTTTCGGACTTGCCGCTGTTTTCAACGGAAAGACGGGCATAGATGGCTGTTGAGAAGACCTCGGAAGAAACAGGTTCGATAACCGGCTCTTCGACTGCAATTTGTTTTCTGCTTTTTCTTGCCATTTGCTCATCCCTCCTTTATACGGCAATATCCAGTTCGTCGGCATAGCCGAGAATGTATTCAAGCGTCTGCTGGTATTCGTCCCTATATTTGAAGACGATTTCGATTGCATGGTTTTCGTGAATCAGGATGCGGTCAACCAACGACATCAGCACACGGCGGTTCAGCTCTTCGACGTTTTCATACTGCTTGAAAAGCGTCACCCAGTTTCGTTCAGTCGTACCGGTTGTCACCGTCTGCTTCATTTCTTTTTTAACCCGCAGAAGCGCGTCCTGCTTGCCCTCAATGATTTTGGTGTAGCTGTTGCGGAACTCGAAGTATTCCGATTTATCAATGACGCCGCCGATGAAGTTCTCGTAAAGCCCCAGCTTGAGCTTTTGATACCGCTCGATCTCTTCCTCGATTTTGGCAATCTGGGCTTCGTAATTGAAAGCCTTACGGCTCTGAGACGGAAGCCGCTCTATCATCGTAAGCGCGTGTTCGAGATTGATTACAAGCTCGATCTGATCATGAATAGCACGGAAGACCTTCTCTTCAACCTCTTTTGCGGCGATGCTATGCGGGCTGCACGTCCGGCTGTGCTTATTGGTGGAGCAGACGTAGTAGATATACTTTTTCGTCTTCGACGGGACGGTCTTGCGGATCATTGGCTGCTGACAGTCTCCGCAGAACAGGAAGCCGGAAAACAGATGCGCTTCGTCCTGATCGGGCGAACAGCGCATATCCCGCTGCATCATGACCTTGACTGCCATGAAGTCCTCGTAGGACACAAGAGCTTCATGCGCATTTTCTACCTTGACCCACTCGGATTCATCCTTGCTTTTCACAACGCGGACTTTGTAGTTGGGAGTGCCGCGCTTGCCTTGCGCCAGAACGCCGATATAAACCTCGTTGGTGAGAATACGCTGGACGGCTTTGTATGTCCATTTTGCGGTATCGCCGGTTTTGAAGACGGTATCAAACTTCACACCGGCGGAATGCTTGTATTCCATTGGGGACAGAACGCCCATCTGGTTCAGACGCTTTGCAATGCGCCCAATGGAGAAGCCGTCCTTGTACATGGAAAAGATCATCTGCACATATTCGCTGACCGCTTCATCCACGATGAGCTGGTTTTTGTTCTCCGGCGATTTCATGTAGCCGTAAGGGGCGAACGAACCGACGAACTCACCGCTCTTCTGCTTGACTTCCAGACTGCTTCGGATTTTCATGGAGATGTCCTTGCAGTAAGAATCGTTAATCAAGTTTTTGAACGGGATAACAAAGGAGTCGGACTGCGGATCACCGGTCAGACTGTCATACGCATCATTGATTGCGATGAAGCGTATGCCGAGCTGCGGGAATATCTTCTCAATGTAACGTCCGCCGTCGATGTAGTTTCTTGAGAAGCGGCTGAGATCCTTGACCACAATGCAGTCAAGCGCACCCTTGCGGATTGCCTCTTCCAGCTTTTTGAACTGAGGACGATTGAAGGAAACGCCGCTGTAACCGTCATCCACAAACGGCTCACAGACAAGCTCTAAATCATCGTGCCTTGCAATGTAGTCCTCGCAGATGGCTCTCTGGCTGGCGATGGAGTTGCTTTCTACTTTGTCTCCATCCTCACGGGACAGACGGCAGTAGATCGCCGTGCGGTAAACCTTGTCTGGCATAAAAATAACCTCCGTTTTTCTGTTTGGTGTGGTACATCAAATCAGAAAGACGAAGGCTTGCTTCAACTCTTATGAAGAGAAACACGAAAGCGCCACATGACCATCAGGGCAAGCGGCTTAATCCGTATTCTTCTTTTTTTGACCGATTTCATTATACCACAGGCTCAATCGCTTGTCCATAGAACCGGGCGAAAAGATTCAGACTGTTCATAAATCAAAGACCTCTCAGATAGTGTTCCAGACAATCTTCCATTGTCGTGTCCGTCTCGGCGAAGCTGATCTTCACCACAGTCTTCCCGTCCAGATAACAATAGGGATTTCTGATCTGCTTGATAAACTCCCTCAGTCTATCCTCTCGCGGTGCCGCAGGATCAAGCCGGATGCTGCTTCTCTGAACGAGTGTGCTTCGGTCAACCGTTTTCGGGCTGACATTTTTCATTGTTTCAATGCCCATCATATTCTAAGCACCTCCTGTTTCGTGAAAATATTCAGGACAAAAGGATATGGCAGAGCATCTTGTGAAGATACCCTGCCACATAGTTTTCATCCTGAAACTATATAGTAAGTTTCTTTTGGGTTTGTTTCATTGTCCGGCATATTTGCAGCTCGCGCCCCTGCCAGAAGAACTTTGTAGTTCCGGGAATGCTGCGGACTACCAATGGTCAATCGGTATCATGGGACTCTCACCCCTCCGAGGATCGCTCCGAGCCGCCCCTTCAAAGAAAAGACGGAAGTATCATTATACCCGGCATCTGCATCGTCGCAAGCAGCCGCACCACACGACTGTTATAGCTCTCCGGTGGTCGCTCACTCCCTTTCGGGAGGTCTTGGCGTCGGAAGCTGTGTTGCTTCGCAGAAGCGGAAAGATCCGCAGCACTGAACTATTCAGTTTTCAAGGAACAGCGAAGTGGTCTGATTGACCCTTTCACTTTACAACGGACATCTTTTTGCCGTTTGTTGAGTACCGCTCAAAAAATTTTTTGAAATTTTTTCTGCACCGCTGCTTTGAGGTCAAATGCAGCTCTGATGCCGATGCCTTTCCTCCGGGCAAACTCTCGAAGAGTCAGCCCCTCACGGGTCATCGCAAGATACAATTCGCGCTGCTTCTCGGTCAGAATAGAAAGAAGCTCCTTCTCTTTGAGGGCGGTGATCAGTTCCTCCATGCAGTCGCGGGAGTCTGCCAGCCATGTAGCGGACTTCACATCGTCCTCCGGCATAGCGTCAAGGGACAGCACGGTATCAGAAATTTTCTCTGCGCCGTCCTCATCCTCAGAGGTGTTGTCAGAGCCATACGAGCGTCTGATCCGCTTTTCCTCTGCGCGAAGGATTCTCATAACCTTGCGGTCAACCTCGGAAACTTCGCCGGTTCGTTTCACGCGAACCATGCACTTGCCGTCCTCCGTAGTCCAGAGGTCGTAATCGAACGCGATAGGGGTTTTAGGGATTTTCATTGTTCATCCTTTCCGCTGCGCGGGAGCAGCGGGAAGGGTGAAGACAGAAAAAGAGCCGCATGACGGTGAGGTTTGAATCCCATGCCGATAAAACAGAGTAATTACACTCTGTCTCATGCGGCATTAGGATGACTTCACCTATCAGGCGGCTCCACAGCTCAGCTATGACATATATTTTATTTTAGAACAGAGGCTTGTCCTCTGGTTCTTACTTGGTACGCGGTCGCAGTCTTCTCATATTCAGCACATCAAAGACTGTGATCCGCCCGCATTTCTTGCACTTTGATTCTACATGACCTCTCGTGTCTTCGTAGACAGCAATGGCATTATGCTGACAATAGGGACATTTCAGGTATCGGGGCTTCTGCTGGGAAATGGCAACTCTTGCCCTGCGGATTTTTTCGATCAGCTCCGGCGTCGGTTCCTGAACCCGAATGGATGCTCTCTTCATTACCACACCTCCAATGGGTCAACATACTCACTGAATGGACGATCTACCATGTAGCCGAGCTGACGAAGGCGGATAGACGCCGTTGTCTTGGAGACACCGAACAACCGGCAGAAAAGGCGCAGCGTTAAGTGATCACCATACGAATACCTCCCCTCGTAATTGATCAGCGGCGTTTCTGCAAACCGACGCATTGCCAGGTCAACCTCTTTTTGAGGAAGCAGGATCGCCGCGCCCAAGACATTTGCTTGCCACTCGTTCCAGTCCTCACGGGTTTTTAGCTCTCGCGGCGTATAAGCAGTCCGTGCGGAATATCTCATCTCGCAGGATGCCTTTACCTCTTCCGATTCCAGTTGGAAGAGAATCTGATGGGCGCACTCGTGGGCAAGGGTAAATCTGCGCTTGGCGCAGAGCCGCTGCACGTTGCCGGATCGAATGAAGCTCTCGTCCAAGATGACCTGATTACGCTTCAAAGCCAGTGTGCGCGTAATGCCAAGCTCCGTGATCTTGTACTCAGTGTCGGCATAGGCAGTGACACCGCAGATGCTTCCATCCGGCGAGAGACGGGCGAATGATACGCGAAGACCGAGATAATTCTTTGCAAACTGATCAATGGGTGTTGGCAAAGCTGATCGGTCGGGCTTGTCCGCCTCATCCCCGAAAAAGAACCGATTGAAGTCCTTTGTTGTTGAGGCTGCAATTTCTTCAAGTTGGCGCTGGGATAAAATCATGAGCAGTTGTCCTCCTTTGCTTCGACGAACCACTTGTCTCCTTCGTGAAAAAGAAATGACTCCTTTCCGCGAATCTGAACTGTGTAACGGATGCCTCCGCCCCCAACCTTCTTGGATGTGGCGCGGCATTTGTAAAGAATCTGGTCGATTTGAAAGATCACACCGTTGTCCCACCAGATAAGGCGAGGGAGGATTGCCCCCTCCTTGTCCACATCCAGCGTAACCGGGACGTATGCTTTTCTGTACTGTGTAGCCATTTGCGTTTTTCTCACTCCTGTTCCCTTATACCGGTGTATGCCGGTATGGATGATCTTCGGCAGCATAAATGCCTGTCCATTTGAACTGCTCAAAAGATGTAACTTTTTCGTGTACAACTACTCATGCCCCTTGACAGGATGAGCAATTCAGGATATACTATGAGTAGTTGGATTGCTCAGTCATTATTATACGCACTTCAAGTGCCTTTGTCAATAGACTTGCGCAATTTGATGTCGCAAACTTTTTGTGAACAGGAGTGATTACCAAAATGACGTTTGGAGAGAAATTCAAGGCTGAACGGGAGAAGCGGAAGCTGACCCAGCAGGAAGTAGCCGATGCACTGGGGATCAACAGACGTATGATTACCCGGTACGAGAACGGCATTTCCTTTCCCCGCACCAAGGACGCTTACAGAAAAATCGCGGAATACTTCAAGGTGGATGTGAACTATCTGCTGACCGAGGACGAAGAGTTTGTGGTTCAGGCATCCGAGCAGTACGGATCTCGTGGCATGAAACAGGCAAAGGACCTGATTGAAGGGATGTCCGGCTTGTTTGCGGGCGGTACGCTGTCCGAGCAGGACAAGGATGCGGTGATGAAGGCGTTGCAGGATATATATTGGGAATCCAAAGCCCGGAATGTTGAGAAATACACGCCGAAGAAATACAAGAAGACCGGTACGGACGCAGAGGAATAACTGTCTACGTCTCGGTTTCTTGACGGATTTACTTTGACTGTTTTCAACATGAAAGGGGTGAAGGTCCCGTGATAATTCGCTCCGAGGAAATATACAAAAAGGCGAACAGCATTGTCAAAAGCTGTGGAACAAGAGATACCTTGAAGATTGCCCGTGAGCTGGGCATTCATCTCCATTTTCTTGACAATCTGAACGGTCTGCTCGGAATGTACACCTACCGCCATAAAGAGCGGCATATTCTTCTGAACTCCAACATGGAGTATCTGATCATGCAAATGGTTTGCGGTCACGAGATCGGGCATGATACCTTTCACCGTGATCTTGCCAAAGGAAACGAACCGCTCCCGGAGTTCGTGCTGTTCGATATGCGCACAAAACACGAATATGAGGCGAATGCGTTTGCCTCACACCTGATCATTGACGATGATGAGCTGATTGACCTGATGAAGCAGGACTACGATGTGGTGCAGCTCTCGGCTGCAATGGGAACAAACATTAACCTGATGCTGATCAAGCTCAACGAACTGAACCGCATGGGCTGGCAGCTCAACTTGCCTTATGTACCGCACTCTGACTTCCTGAAAAATGTCAGACCGGAGGGGTGAATGAGGATGAAGGATAGTAATTAGATGAACAACGACGACTATAAAGAAGCCCTTTTCTATGCCGCTTCCATCTTTAACGAACGCTTGGGGGCAGAGTTCAGTGAGGACAACCTTGTACTGCGCTGCTTTCAGACGGAAAACCAGCAGGAAGTCTTTGAGCAGTTCTGCAAGCAGTATTTCCCTGACCGGCTGGAAGACCGCTATACAGAGGACGGCTATTTTGACTTTCACGCCTCTGCCTTCATCGGCAAAGAAGACGGCGTTGACGGAATCCTGCTGCGGACAGACATAGCGCGTCATCCGGCAGTGTTAAAACACATTCTTCTGCATGAGCTGGCGCATATCTTCTGCATCCGCAACGAGCTTGACGGAGATAACTTCTATGAGCAATACTGTATGGACGATACCATCAGCCGCGAAGAGGACGGAACCATTAACGCCGGTTATGCGGTCTGGCGGGAACTGATTGCGGAGCTGATTGCATTTGAACTGGATGACAACTGTGATATGGTTCCGCTCCGACGCAAGAAAGACCTACTCAGCTATTACGAAGGAGAACTCCTGACCGGCAACGGGAAAATGGGCATCAGCATGATTCTCTGCGAGGCGATGACCAGTGCTGAGGGCGAAGCGTCCATGACATGGGACGCTGCCAAAAGCAAGTTTGCACGGTTCAAGCCCTTTGATGATCCACTGTACAGGGACTTGCTGGAACTGGTCTTCACACACATTAGAGAATGCTTTATCGAGATTGACCGCGACTTTATTTATGAAATTGGAGTTTTGTATCTAAGCATTGCCGCACAAGCGATGATTGCGTCCCTAAAGAACAGATTTCAGGAAGAATAGACAGACCGATAGAGAGAAAGGACGGGCAATGATATGAAATATAAGCTGTTTCGCTCCCCCGGTGATCTGGACAAGGCGGTCCGGAAGCACGAACTGGTTGCCGTGGAGACCGGCAAAAGCATTGATGATGTGGCAGACGCGCTTATCCGTGCCGTTCGGGATGATCTTGCGGAAATGCCGGAGTATGCGCACTGTGAAACCGCTGCGTATGCACCGGAACCAATTCAGGAGCATCGCCGCGTAAGACGTTATCAGTATGAGATGATGGGTGTTGTTTACCCGCAGTATGCGGAGAAGAACATCCTGATTGATTATGGCGTGATTGAAGAGGCAGAGTAATGTCAGAGCGAGATGTCGGACAACTGCATAGTGCCGATGACTTGATTGCCGCTGTTGAGCAATACGGCTTTCTGCCCTTCTTTCGGAATGAGATTCACGGCTTCTCCATCGAGGAACTTTGTCCACCTGAGTTATGGTTTGCGGATGATGTAGATGGTCCGTGGGAATGGAAAGGTCCGGCTGCGCGGAGCGGCAAATGTCTCTACGGCAAACTTTTCAACAAGAAAGCTGGATTTGTAGAGTCGGGAGTGGATTCCGGACTTTGCGAACTTCCGGCGTGACGGCTATGACTTTGACGCCCGTTGGGATGACGGCTTGGCGTCCTACAAGGACAAGGAGCTTTATGAAGCCATAGACGGTGAAGGCGGGATGCTTTCCAAACGGCTGAAAGAGGCTCTGAACTACCGCAAGGGCGGCAACACCGGTTTTGAGACGTGCATCACGCGGCTGCAAATGCAGAGCTATGTCTGCATCGCGGATTTCGTCTATATGCAGGACAGATACGGAAGACCTTATGGCTGGGGTGTCGCAGAGTATGCGACGCCGGAAGAACTTTTCGGGTACGACCTTATCACATCTGCCTATCAGCGAGACCCGCAGGAATCCAAAGAACGCATTCTAAAACATCTGCAATCACGTCTGCCTAACGCGACCGAAATGCAGCTTGAGAAAATCATAAAGGGGTAACGCAATGGACGATATTATCTTTGAGAAGGATTACCGGGAAACCGAGTCTGCCGAATACGATAAATGGTGCGATGAGGTGTTTGACCGCGCAGTTAATTGTGGTATGCTGAAAGCGTACTCCGAAGCAATGGACAAGATACCAAAGATCATTGTACCGGAGGACAAGAAGAACTACAGAGTATCTTCTGGAACGCTGTGATGCGTTTGTCAAGCAACACCGCGGGTATATCAAGGGAATCGTGGACTATCATCGTTGGCACGCGGAAATCAATATGTTTCTTCCGTTTGCGGAGTTCGATGACTCAGAAGACCTTGCATTTTTGAAAGAAATTGCAGAAAAATCGCAAACCGTCTGCTTCTCCCCGGATGAAGAAGGTGGCATTCGCGTTCATATTTTTATCAACTACTTTGAAGAATTGATGTCAGCCGAACACAAGTCATACATCGAATACGATGCTATCATGCAGGACAAGAAACTATCTGAGTTACTTGGCATACCGGAGCTTTCTGACGAGGAAAAAGAACTCGCCCTGAAAATGAAGGGCATACTTGACCGCATTGATGAGGAAACAAGGATTGACCGTACCACGGCTTTTCGAGCCGTGCTTGATAAGATGACAAAAGAGCCGGAAGAAAACTGGTCGCTTCATTATATGGCAACATTGCTGGAAGCTCTGCTATACTTCATGCTGAATGAAGGAAATGAAAAGATTGATGAGGAAGAACACAATGAGTAATAAACTTGTAGCATATTTTTCTGCGTCCGGCGTGACCGCAAAGGTTGCCGAGACGCTGGCAGAGGCAATCGGCGCGGACATCTTTGAGATTGAGCCGAAGGTGCCTTATACGGAAGCTGATCTGAACTGGATGAACAAGAACGCCCGCAGCACGATTGAGATGAACGATCCTGCCTCACGTCCTGAGATTGCCGCGAAGCGGGACAACATGGCGGACTACGACACAATTTTTGTGGGCTTCCCGATCTGGTGGTACGTTGCGCCGACGATTATCAATACGTTTCTTGAGAGTTATGATCTGACCGGCAAGACGATCATCCCGTTTGCAACCTCCGGCGGAAGCGGCATTGGCAAGACGAACGAACGCCTTGCGCCGAGCTGCAAAGGCGCAAAGCTGATGGACGGCAAGGTTTTCAAGGGCAGCGTCGGACATCAGGAGTTTGCGGCGTGGGTTGAAGAACTTGGACTTTAAGGGGCAGACAAATCGGATTTATAGGGGGAAATTAGACACATGGCTGTCGGATTCAAAGTTGCGTTCTTTTGCTATCAAATAGGAAATGGAGATTTTCTACACTCCTTTTTCTCAACAGTTTCTTATAATTTAGAAAACGGGAAATGGGGTAGCAGATTCCCAACGCTTATGAATGAGCTATATCAAGGAACATTGGATAAAGATAACGTCGAAACAGCCATAGTGGAACTGAAAAAGATTCAGTTAGAACTCCAAGCGTTTAGTCCGGATAAGGTGGTTTGGGATATTGACGATTTGTCTAAGCAACCGCCTTGGGGCAAAAATATCAGCAATGATATTACCAACCTATCTAATTACTTTGTGACAAGCGATGGAGAAGACTTCATCACGATATTTTTCAACGCCTTGGAAAAAGCAAAAAAATTGCAAATGGATTTGACTATTGAGAGCGTATAAGGAGAGCGCAGATAGATTCCAGTTTAACGAACAGGAGATGATGAACGCATGAAAATCCTACATGAACTTTCTTGGCTATGGGAAACGCTGGGCATTGCACTTGTGGCTGCGGCTGTCTGCATGGCTTGCGCCGCGCTGATCTGCAAGGCAGCGAAGAAGAAACTCAGCAAAAAGGTATTGGCTGTCATAGGTGCTGCGGCATTTGTAGGGGCAATTCTGGCGATCATTCTGATCGCCCGGACACCGATGCCGCTTTGACAGAATAGGAGAAAGTGATAATGGTTGTTCTTACCGAGCAAATAGAGATTCCGGCTTCCTATGAAAAAATGGAGGCATGGACTGCCAACTTTGAGGAAGAGTTTGTGAAATGGAGTCCCTACCACATCGAATGCAATCTCTATAACGGAAACTATAACGCAGGAAGCAAGATCCGCTTCCGCGAGATCGTCATGGGGCTGGACTACGATGTGACCGGCACAATTACGGAATGCGAACAGGATGAGAACCACTTCCGCATTGTATTCCGGAGCGACAAGAAAACGGCGTTCATCACCTTTGAAGGGAAAAGAACCAAAACAGGATGCCATTTCTCTCACACCGAGGCTTTCGGCATGACCACGCCGGTAATTGGGGCGATCATGAACTTCCTGATCTTCAAGGTGTTTTTCAGGAAAAAGGCAAACTGGCAGCTTATCCGGGATGATATGATTCTGGATAACAGGTATTTATATGACATTCTGACCGAAGGAAAATACCCGGAAAGAATCCCGCTGGACAAACTGCTGACCGGCGCGAAGTAACCGAATGGGAGGGCTTGATCATGCCGCTTCAAATCGTCAGAAATGACATCACAAAAATGAAGGTGGACGCCATCGTCAACGCTGCCAACGAGTCGCTGCTGGGTGGCGGCGGTGTGGACGGCTGCATTCATCGTGCTGCAGGACCGGAACTGCTGGCGGAATGTGAAACGCTCCACGGCTGCAAAACCGGGAGCGCAAAAATCACGAAGGGCTACAAGCTGCCCTGCAAATATGTCATTCACGCAGTCGGTCCGCGCTGGTATGACGGGCGGCACGGTGAGTGCGAACTGCTGATCTCCTGCTATCGGACATCGCTCATGCTGGCGAAGGAATACGGATGCGAATCGATTGCGTTCCCGCTGATTTCCTCCGGCATTTTCGGCTATCCAAAGGATCAAGCCCTCAAGGTTGCGATTGACACCATCAGCAGTTTCCTTCTTGAAAACGAAATGACGGTGTACATCGTTATTTTCGACCGCAAAGCCTATCAGATCAGCGGCAAGCTATTTGCCGACATTGCTTCATACATAGATGATCGCTATGTAGACGAGCATACCGATAGTCGTTCCGAGCGTCTGCGCAGAATGAGTGCCTTCCGGATGGAAGACCCCATGCCTTGCAAGTCATCCGTTTGTGATGAAGCTATCGAAAAGCTCACAGCTCCTATGGCAGTCAGCTCCGAAAAAGCAGCTACCCTTGATGACGCACTGGGACAGATCGATGAGAGCTTTTCGGAGATGCTTCTGCGGAAGATTGACGAGCGCGGCATGACGGACTCGCAGTGCTACAAGAAGGCAAATATTGACCGGAAGCTCTTCTCGAAGATCCGCTCGGACAAGTCCTACAAGCCTTCCAAGCCCACCGTCATTGCATTTGCCATTGCCCTTGAGCTACCGCTTGTAGAAATGAAGGATATGCTCATGAAGGCGGGCTTTGCACTCTCCCACTCCAACAAGTTTGACATCATCGTGGAGTATTTCGTGGAGCATGGGAACTATAACGTCTTTGAGATCAACGAGGCTCTGTTTGCCTTTGACCAGAGCTTGATAGGAGCATAATCTGACTATGAAGGAGGCTTAGAAGATGAAACAACACACCTATATCGCAATCGACCTGAAATCTTTCTACGCCTCCGTGGAGTGCCGGGAGCGCGGCTTAGATCCTCTGGACACAAACCTCGTTGTTGCAGATGAGAGCCGGACGGATAAGACCATCTGCCTTGCCGTTACTCCCTCTCTCAAGAGCTACGGCATCTCCGGACGCGGGCGGCTATTTGAAGTCAAACAGCGCGTGAAGGAAGCGAATGCCGGACGGCAGCACGACGCACCGGGACGCAGACTGGACGGCACATCGCACTTCTTCTCGGAGCTGCAAGCAAACCCGTCTCTGTCGATTGACTTCATCATCGCGCCGCCTCGGATGGCGTACTACATGGAGTACAGCACCCGCATCTATCAGGTTTATCTCAAGTATATTGCCCCGGAAGATATTGTGGTCTACTCCATCGACGAGGTGTTCATGGACGTGACGGACTACCTGAATACCTACAAGCTCTCAGCACATGACCTCGCCATGAAGATCATCCTCGACGTGCTTGAGACAACCGGCATCACGGCAACCGCTGGGATTGGGACGAATCTCTTTCTCTGCAAGGTGGCAATGGACATTGTGGCGAAACACATCCCCGCCGACAAAAACGGCGTCCGCATTGCGGAGCTGGATGAAATGAAGTTCCGGCGTGAGCTTTGGGCGCACCAGCCTCTCACGGATTTCTGGCGCGTGGGTCGAGGTATTGCGAAAAAACTTGAGCAGAACGGGATGTTCACAATGGGCGATGTTGCCCTCTGTTCAGAGCGGAATGAGGACTTGCTTTATAAGCTGTTCGGCAAGAATGCGGAATTGCTCATCGACCATGCGTGGGGCTGGGAACCGACCACCATTGAAGCAATCAAGGCGTACCGCCCCAGCTCCAACAGCCTCAGCTCCGGTCAGGTTTTGCACTGCCCCTATGAGGCAGATAAAGCGAAGCTCGTCATCCGCGAGATGACGGACTTGCTTGTGCTGGACTTGGTGGACAAGGGGCTTGTTACCGACCAGATGGTTCTCACAGTCGGCTACGACATTGAGAACCTGACCGATCCGGCACGACGGGCAAAGTATCACGGCGCGGTTGAGACAGATCATTATGGGAGGCAGATTCCGAAACAGGCGCACGGCTCTATCAATCTCGACGGTCACACATCATCTACTCGCAAAATAATGTGTGCTGTGTCAGAACTCTTCGACCGGATCGTGGATAAGAATCTGCTCGTCCGCCGTATGTATGTTGTGGCAAATCACGTCCTGCCGGAAGCGGACGCGCCGAAGAAAAATGACGGGGTTGTCCAGCTCGACCTCTTTACCGACTATGCCGCTGAAGAGGAAAAGCAGAAAGCCGAAGATGCCGCTTTGGAGCGTGAGCGGAAGATACAAGCCGCCACGCTTGCCATCAAGAAGAAGTATGGAAAGAACGCCATCCTCAAGGCAATGAATCTTGAAGAAGGTGCAACCGCGAAAGACCGCAATGCGCAGATTGGAGGGCATAAGGCGTGAACGGAAAATACGACGAGATCATGGGACTTCCTCACCACGTTTCCAAAACGCGACCACAAATGCCGATGTCAGATCGTGCAGCGCAGTTTGCGCCCTTTGCCGCCCTCACCGGCTATGATTCTGCAATCAAGGAAACAGGACGTCTGACCGACGAAAGGATTGAGCTTGATGAGGGAGCCTTGACCGCTTTGAACATGAGGTATCAGCTCCTCATGGATGCCCTTGATGAAGAGCCGGAGGTTGAAATAACCTACTTCAAACCTGATGAGCGCAAAGCTGGCGGTGCGTATGTAACTGCAACCGGCGCAGTCATAAAGGTTGATGACTTTGAGCGCCTGATTACCATGCAGGACGGCACGAAGATTCCGATGGATGACATCCTAAGCATTGACGGAGAGCTGTTCTTGTCCTTAGAATAATGTCGCTTGCCATGCGACCAAATGAAGTGAATACCGAAGTACAATATGACTGTAAGGTGAGACACCAAGCAGTCATATTTTTATATACGGAGGTACAAAACATGAGAAAGAACTTGACGGAGATCGTATTCATCCTTGATCGCAGCGGCTCTATGAGCGGACTGGAAACAGACACCATCGGAGGATTCAACTCCATGATTGAAAAGCAGAAAAAAGAGAATGGCGAGGCATTGATCTCTACCGTTCTCTTTGACAACGTGAGCGAGGTTATCCATGACCGTGTGCCGGTTCAGAAGGTGGAGCCGATGACCGACAGGGACTATTCCGTTCGCGGCTGCACCGCGCTTCTGGATGCTATCGGCGGAGCGATTCATCACATTGGGAATGTCCATAAGTACGCAAGAAAAGAGGATGTCCCTGAACACACACTGTTCGTCATCACAACGGATGGCATGGAGAATGCAAGCCGCCGTTATGACAGCGAGAAGGTCAAGAAGATGATTGAACGACAGAATGAAAAGTACGGCTGGGAGTTTCTTTTCCTCGGTGCAAACATTGATGCAGTTGAGACGGCAAAGCATTTTGGAATTGGGGCAGATCGAGCGGTCAATTACCACTCTGACCGCGAGGGAACGCAACTCAACTATGAAGTTCTGAGCGAAGCGGTTTCCGCTGTCCGATGCAGCGTACCGCTGGGTACGAATTGGAAAAAACGTATTGATGAGGACTTCAATTCCAGAAAGGACGGGAGAAAGCAATGAGAACGATCACCGTAAAAGGGACAGGCAATGTCTCCGCAAGACCGGATTACATCATCCTCTCCTTGAACATTGAAACCTTATCTGAATCCTATGACCGTGCAATGTCGGAAGCTGCCGAGAGAATCGAAAGACTGCAAGGTGCCGCAGTCCGCGTTGGGTATTGCAAAGAAGACTTGAAAACCACGAGCTTTGATGTCCAGACAAAGTACGAGAACGTCAAGGATCGGCAAGGAAATTACAAGCGAGAGTTTGCTGGGTATGCTTGCAACTATCGCCTGAAACTTGCCTTTGACTTCGACAGCAAGCAGCTTGCACAGGTTATTTCTGCGATTGCAGAATGCGGTGCGAAGCCGGAACTCAGTATTGTATTCACTGTAAGAAACCCGTCAGTGGTCAGCGATGAGCTGCTGATCAACGCGACGGAGAATGCCAGAGCGAAGGCGGAGATTCTTTGCAAAGCATCAGGCAGTACGCTTGGGCAGCTACTCAATATTGACTACAACTGGGGCGAACTCAATGTGTATTCCAGAACGAGCTACGAGGTCGAAGACTGCATTCAGCCGCTTATGGCAATGAGCAAGTGCGCCGCACCTGAGATTGAGCCAGATGATATTGATGTGACAGATACAGTGGCTTTTACATGGGAAATCCAATAATTTTTCGACTTTTTTGAAATCCGGTACTCAACAAACGCTCTTATTGTGTCCGTTGTAAAGTGAAGGGACATTTCACGGAGGAATCTTCGGGGAATACGATTTTGGGAGATTAGCAAGCACAGCCAGTGTATATACACACGGCGATTTTGGATTAAGGAAACCCTCCCCTTAATCCCGAAAATGCTTGTTGGGATGTCTCCCAAACCCTCTATCTTTACGAAAGGACAAACCGCTTATGGCAAACAGAACACGACCAAATCAGATACTCTTCTTTGTTTCAGATGACGAGAAACGGATTATCAAAGGAAAGATGAAACAGCTTGGTACAAACAACATGGGAGCGTATCTTCGCAAGATGGCGATTGACGGTTACATCATCAAAGTGGACTACACGCAGCAAAAGAAACTTGCCGCAGCAGTATCTCGCGCAGCGGCAAATATCAACCACATTTGCCGCCGAATCAACTCCACAGGACACTTCTATGAGGACGATGTTGCAGAGCTGAAAGAAAGGCAGGCTGAGATATGGCGATTACTAAAATCAAGCCAATCCGAGGAACTGTGAACAAGGCTCTCGCATACATTCTTGATCCGCAGAAAACAGATGACCAGCTCTATGTCTCTTCCTATGGTTGCGCTGCCAGCGATGCCGCAGCGAAGGAATTTGAGTGGACAAGAAATCTTGCTGCTCAACAAGGAATGCAGATGCCGAAGGTGATCGCCCGACATCTGATCCAATCCTTTGCGGTTGATGAAGTCACGCCGGAACAAGCGCATGAAATCGGTAAGCAGTTTGCCGACGAATGGCTCAAGGGAAAGTACGAGTATGTGATTGCAACGCACATCGACAAGGGGCATTGCCACAATCATATTATCTTTAACGCTGTCAACTATGTTGACTTCCATGCGTACCGAAGCAATAAGAAAACCTATCGTGAGATGCGGCATCTCAGTGATGAGATATGTGCTGAACACGGGCTGTCAGTTATTCCTCCCTCTCAGGGAAAAGGCATGGACTACAAGGAATACACCGAAGCCAAACGCGGTACAAGTTGGAAGCAAAAACTCAAGCAGACCATTGATCGCTGTGTAATCACAGCAAAGGACTACGATGAGTTTTTGAAGCTGATGCAGGACGCCGGATATGAAATCAAAACCGGCAAATACATCTCCTTCCGTGCCGAAGGGCAAGAGCGTTTCACCCGTGCAAAAACCATCGGAGATAACTACACCGAGGACCGGATCAAGGAACGCATTCAAGGACGCAATGCCCGCAGACGGCAGATGCAGAACGATAGGAAGAACATCTCTCTCATCAGCGATATTCAAAATAGAATTAAGCAGATCGACAGCAAGGGCTTTGAGCATTCTATGAAGATTAAGATCCTCAAAGAAGCCGCCAGAACGCTCAATTACCTCACTGAGAACGAGCTACTTCAATATGCCGATCTTGAAAAGAAAGTCGAAGACATCCATAGTTCTTATGAGCGTACCGGCGCTGACTTGAAAGTCGTTGAAGCGCAGCTCCGAAAGGTGCAGCCGCTTATCAAGAATATCTCAACCTATCAAAAGCTCAAGCCGGTCTATGATGCCTACTCAAAGACGAAGAACAAGCAGAGTTTTCGAGCTGCGCACGAGGCAGAGCTTGTCGTTTTTGAAGCAGCGAAGAGTACATTGCTTGCTATGCAAGATTGTGAAAAACTTCCAAGTATGAAGTCTCTGCAAGCCGAGCAGCAACGCCTTTTGGAAGAGCAGCAGCGTCTCTACGACAAACGAGCAAGGCTCAAAAAAGAGGCTAAAGTGATTGATACCATGAAGGCAAATGTCGATGATTTCCTCAGTCCAACGCTTTCACAGGAGCATGAAAAAGCCAAAAGTAGCGAGTTGGAATAACCACCAAAGCCTGAGCCGTATGAATAAATCGGCTCAGGCTTTCTTCTTCGTAATGCGCTCCATGAACTTGAAATATATTTTGAATTTTTGGAGCATCGTATTGAAAATTTGAAGCGTTTGGTGTATAATATAATGAGTCTCACTATAAGCGTTTGAGAGAGGTGCTTTTATGAAGATAAGCTATAAGAAATTATGGGTCATGCTCATTGAAAGAGAGATCCCAAAATCAACTTTACGCAAGGATATAGAGCTGTCTCCTGGCACGATGAGTAAGCTCAATAAGAACGAGGATGTAGCTCTCTCTGTTCTGCTGCGCATTTGCGACTATTTGAATTGTGACATTGGAGATATATGTGAAGCTGTGCGAACGGGCAAGAAGTAGGTCCGAGTTTTCGTGCGGCTATTTTGTTATAGGTAGAGAAAAATACCTCAGCGAAAGGAGCATATATGGATGTCCTTGAGAATGCTGTGACTGAGAAAAATGCCCTCGTTGAAGCGGAGGCGTTTCCCACAGATGATCGAGTCACCTACAAAGACAGCACCTATGAAATTGTTTCTAAGGTTGCATATTTGATTGGTGTTCCGAAACGAATTTTTGATAATGAGCATGAAGCACCCAAAATAGAGATATACGAAAAACTTGATGCAGACAAAACGGCACGGATAATCCGTCATTTGTGTATCATAAGGACAGCGATTGAAAGAAACTTCAAGCATATCAACGAGCGCATGAAGTTTAGTTATCTCTCAATCAGCAGTATGCCGGAATATGTGCCGCAGGATAGCCTTCAACAACTAAATGCGGATGGCATTAGTTTTATAAAGAAGTCCAGCACGAAGCTAAGTCAGCATATCGTTGAGATAAACAAGCTGATTTCTGATCGGATCAATAATTGCAAGAAGCTATTTCCTCTTTGGCTGAATTGGCTGTATGTAAAAACCCTCTTTCTCATGCCAGATGGCTTGAAAGAGGAAGGGACAAAAGCAGCAGCAAATATTTATTACGCTCACTTGCTCTTTTATCCTTACCAGATGTATATAAACTGGGAACCGGAGGATGTCGGTAATCTGCTCTATAACGATAAAAAATTCGTGACGCTGCTTTATCAAATGAACGGTGACTACTTTACAGAGTACAGTAAAGTTTCTGATGCTGGAAGTTACATTAAAGGAAGCATCTACGAGTTTATTGGTAGCAGCGAAAAGGTTGTCGTAGTGGTAGATTGTGAAAACTCTGATCCGTACAAGCTCTGCGCTACGCTCAAGAATCTTGACTATCAGTACACACAAAAGATAGCATCCATCATCCTGTTTGATGATGTACATAGTGCATCTGCTTGGCGTATTCTGGATAGTTTTACCCACATCCCGGTCGAACACATGATGACCGAACGGGTAAAGCAGAACAAGTCTCTGGTCGATGTGATGCTGATTGCCCGAACTTGTCAGGAGCATTACAAAAACAATGTGGATTCCTTTATTTTGGTGTCCAGCGACTCCGACTATTGGGGACTGATTTCTTCTTTACCGGAGGCTCGGTTCCTTGTCATGATAGAGCGCGAAAACTGCGGACCGGATTTGAAGAACGCACTTGTCAATGCCGGTATATTCTATTGCTACATTGATGACTTCTACTCCGGCAATGCAGAGGATATTAAGATCGGCGCACTGTTCAAAGAGATGTATCATTACATAGATCAGGCGGTGCGGCTGAATATCTATGAGATGTTCACAGAGGCGTTAAGAGCGACTCGAATTGAAATGAGTTCTTCGGAACAAAAACAGTTTGTGGACAAGTATTTGAAAACGATGCAAATGTCCATTGCGGATAATGGCGATGTGACATTGGAAATAAGACGAAAATGAGTCCGTTATATCAGACAGTTGCCGTGATAAAATAAAATGAGGATCGGTTGGCAACCAAAAATAATCCTCAAGTATTGGAGATGAAGATATGGCATACCAAAGCGAAGCAGCTCTTGAGCAGCAATTCATAGAGCAGCTAAACAAGCAGGAATACAGCACAGTCGATATTCCTGATTATGACGCATTGGTGGAGAACTTCAAAGTTCAGTTTGAAGCCTTCAATGCACCCAAACTTGATACGCCTATCACCGATAAAGAGTGGGAGCGTATCTTTAACCTCATGCTCGGAAAGTCTGTGTTCCAGAGCGCAAAAATTCTGAGAGACAAGTTTGTCCTTGAGCGTGAGGACGGGACGAAGGTTTACCTGTCTTTCTTCGATCAGGATCACACCAAGAATATCTTCCAAGTTACACATCAGACAACGGTTGTAGGAAAGTATGTCAACCGCTATGATGTGACGATTCTTGTGAATGGCTTGCCGTTGATTCAGGTCGAGCTAAAGCGCAGAGGTATTGACATTCGAGAGGCGGTCAATCAGGTCATGCGCTATAAGAAGCACTCCTATAACGGACTATATCACTTCATTCAGCTTTTCATTGTCTCCAACGGCGTTGATACCAAATACTTTGCCAACTCCGACAGGGACTTGATGTATAGCCTCGCCTTCTTCTGGACGGATTTCAACAACATCCGTATTACCAACCTGAAGGACTTCTCAATCTCTTTTCTGGCAAGGGATCACATCATCAAGATGCTGACACGCTATACCATTCTGAACGATACGGATAAGATTCTGATGGTTATGCGCCCCTATCAGGTGTATGCCGTAGAAGCCCTTATAAGGCAGGCTACGCTCACAAATCGCAACGCCTATATCTGGCATACCACCGGTGCAGGAAAGACGCTGACATCCTTTAAGACAGCTCAAATCCTCGCAGCCAATCCGAACATCAAGAAGGTTATCTTCCTTGTTGACCGTAAGGACTTGGACTCTCAGACCACCGAAGAGTTTAACAAGTTTGAGGCTGGCTCTGTTGATGTCACAGATCGCACAGACATTCTTGTGCGGCAAATGAAGGATAAGAACCGGCAGCTCATTGTCACGACGATGCAGAAGATGGCAAATGCCGTTAAGCGTCCTCAATACGAAAAGGTAATGGACGCATATCGTGACGAAAAGGTTGTCTTCATCATTGATGAATGCCACCGCAGCCAGTTCGGAGATATGCACAAGGATATTGTTCGGCATTTCAAGAAAGCGCAGTTCTTTGGCTTTACCGGTACGCCCCGTTTTGAAGTGAACGGAAAGACGGAGGGCAAGATCACACAGACCACCGAAATGCTGTTTGGGGAATGTTTGCATAACTATCTGATCAAGGATGCTATCTTCGATAACAATGTCCTCGGTTTCCATATTGAGTACATAAAGACGATGGAAGGCGATTTTGACTGGGACGATCCGACATTGGCTGACGCGATTGATGTTGGCGAACTCTATATGTCGGATGAGAGAATGTCCCTCATTGCAAACCACATCGTCCAGAACCACAAAGCCAAAACGAGAAATGGTCAGTACACGGCTATCTTTGCTGTTTCCTCCATTGAAGCTCTTGTCAAATATTACGACATCTTCAAGAAGATCAAACACGATCTGAACATCAGCGGTATCTTCTCCTATGGGCAGAACGAAGATGCCGAGGGCAAGGACGAGCATAGCCGAGATGCCTTGGAGCGTATCATCAAGGACTATAACGAGATGTACGGCACGAATTTCTCTACCGACACCTTCTCCGCGTATCACAAGGATATTTCAGATCGTGTCAAAGGCAAGAAAACGAAGTCTCTGGACATTCTCATTGTCGTAAATATGTTCCTGACCGGCTTTGACAGCAAGCAGCTCTCTGTGCTGTATGTGGACAAGGATTTGAAGTATCATGATCTGCTGCAAGCCTATTCTCGCACGAACCGTGTCGAGAAAGAAACAAAACCGTTTGGTATCATCATTTGCTACCGCAACCTCAAGAAACGGACAGATGATGCGCTGACGCTCTTCTCCAAGAGTCAGGACACCTCCGGCATTGTCGTTCCGGGCTATCAGTATTTTGTTGAGAAGTTCAATGAAATGGTTATGAAGCTCAAGGAAGTGGCACTCTACCCTGAGTCCGTCGATACCATGCAGAGCGAGGATGACCAGAAGAAGTTTGTCATCACTTTCCGTGAGCTGACAAAATACCTCCAATCTTTGCAGACATTCATTGAGTTCAGCTTTGATCAGGATGCACTCATCATGTCCGAGCAGGAGTATCAGGACTACAAGAGCAAGTATCTGATGCTTTACTCCCGGCAAAAAACTGATCGAGAAGTCGTATCTGTCCTGAATGATGTGGACTTCTGCATTGAGATCATGGAGAGTGACCGCATCAATGTTGCCTATATCATGAACTTGATCCGCAACATCCACTTTGATGACAAGAAGCAGAAGGACTACGACATCAAGCACATCAAGGAAGAATTGAGCAGGACGGATAATCCGCAGTTGCTTCGCAAGGTTGAAATTCTTCAAGCGTTCTTGGATCGTGTCGTTGTTGGACTTGAAAGTGCGGATGAGATTGACGCTGCATACAACGACTTTGAAAATGAAGCAAAACGAGAAGAGATCGTTGCTTTCGCAAAGACTGAGGATATTGATTCCTCCATGCTGACGGACATCATTTCTGAGTATGAGTTCTCCGGCACAATGGATGCAGGAAACATCCGTGACCGTATTGAGAAGCCCATGCCGCTGCTCAAGAAGAGGTCTTTGGTCAACCGGATCGTCGAATTTATCCGGCAGCACACTGAGAAATACCAATAAGGAGAGAGAACAATGGATAATTCTATTCAGGCTCACCAGAAAGAGCTTTGCAACAAACTATGGGCGATGGCAAATGCCCTGAGAGGTAACATGGAGGCATACGAGTTCAAGAACTATATCTTGGGCATGATCTTCTATTACTACCTCTCCGACAAGACCGAGAAGTACATGGTTAATCTTCTCAAAGACGATAATATCAGCTACGAGGATGCTTGGAATGACGAAGAATACAAGGCTGCCATCGTAGAAGAAGCTCTGCGTGACCTCGGCTACATCATCGAACCGGAGTATTTGTTCCGCAAGATGGTCAAGATGGTTGAGAACCGTTCCTTCGACATTGAGTTCTTGCAGAAAGCAATCAACGCTCTGATGGAATCCACTATCGGCAACGATTCGCAGGAAGACTTTGACGGATTGTTCTCCGATATGCAGCTTGATTCTACGAAGCTGGGGCATACCGTTAAAGATAGAAGTGCTGTCATGGCGAAAATCATTGCTTCGCTGGACGAGATCAATTTCAGCGTGGATGACACGAAGATTGATGTGTTGGGTAATGCCTACGAGTATCTGATCGGTCAGTTCGCTGCCACAGCCGGTAAGAAAGCCGGTGAGTTCTATACGCCTTCGGGTCCTGCCGAGCTGCTGTGCCGCCTTGCTTGTCTTGGCTTGACCGATGTTAAGGACGCAGCCGATCCGACTTGCGGTTCCGGCTCTCTGCTTCTTCGCCTCAAGAACTATGCAAATGTGCGTAACTACTACGGTCAAGAATTGACCTCGACCACCTATAACCTTGCCCGAATGAACATGATCCTTCGTGGCATCCCGTACCGCAACTTCAATATCTACAATGGCGATACGCTTGAGCATGACTACTTCGGAGACATGAAGTTCCGTGTTCAGGTTGCAAATCCTCCGTATTCTGCAAATTGGTCTGCTGATATGCACTTCATGGAGGACGAGCGTTTCAATGAATACGGCAAACTTGCGCCTAAGAGCAAGGCTGACTTTGCTTTTGTGCAGCACATGGTTTACCACATGGACGAAGATGGACGAGCTGTTGTCCTGCTGCCTCACGGCGTTCTGTTCCGGGGCGCAGCCGAAGAAGTGATCCGTAAGCACCTGATCCAAAAGCTGAATGTGCTGGACGCTGTTATCGGTCTTCCTGCAAACCTCTTCTTTGGCACGGGCATTCCGGTATGTGTCCTTGTCCTCAAGAGAGAGCGCAACGGCAACTCTGATAACATCCTCTTCATTGATGCGTCCAACGACTTTGAAGCCGGAAAGAATCAGAATATCCTCCGTGAGTGCGACATTGATAAGATCGTCGAAACCTACGAGCATCGTGTGGATGTCGATAAGTACGCTCATGTTGCCACTATGCAGGAGATTGAAGAGAACGGATTCAATCTGAACATTCCTCGCTATGTTGATACCTTTGAGCCGGAAGAGGAAATTGACCTCAATGCTGTTGCAGCAGAAATCCGCAATATTCAGGCTGAGATCAAGGGCATCGACGCACAACTGAAACCGTTTTTCGATGAGCTGGGACTTGATTTCCCCTTTGATGTGGAGGGCAAATAATTATGGCAAATGTATCCTCAAGTAACGGTCTTGAGAAGCGTCCGAAACTCCGGTTTCCGGGCTTCGATGAGCCATGGAAGGCAACGGCATTTGGAGACATTGTTCACGAGTTTAGCAATCGTACCAAAGTAGAAGATGAAGATGTTCTTTTATCCGCTGCCATTGAAGGTATGTTCCTAAACACAGAACTTTTTGGGCATCAGCGTGGTGCAAGCAATAAGGGTTACAAAAAGATAAAATACGGAACAATGGTGCTGTCAACGCAAAATCTTCATTTAGGAAATGCCAATGTAAATCAGCGTTTTGAGCACGGCATGGTTTCTCCTGCATATAAAACTTATGACATTTCTGGATGTTCTATTGATTTAATAGCCCAATGGATAAAGTCCGATGCTGCGAAACGGTTCTTCTATAATGCGACAACCGTAGGGGCAAGCGTATGTCGAAGAAATGTTGAGTGGGACACTCTCTATGAACAATCACTCTTTCTTCCTTCGCTACCTGAACAGGAGAAGATCGCAAACCTATTGACGCTTCTATCCAATCGGATCGAGAAACAGCGACAGGTAATAATTGCCCTCAAGAAGTATAAAAGAGGTGTCAATAACCAGATACTCTCTCAGATTGATAATAGCTATAATTGCAGACTTGGCTCGGTATGTGAAATTGTTGGTGGAGGAACACCTGACACTCTTCATACAGAATATTGGGGAAATACAGTGGAATGGTTCACCCCGTCTGAGATTGGTAAAACAAAATATGTCAACAGCAGTGTTCGCAAATTAAGTGATATTGGATTGGATAACTCATCCGCAAAACTGCTTCCCATCGGAACGGTTTTATTGACAACCCGTGCTACCTTGGGCGAGATGTCCATTGCAAAACAAGAGTGCAGCACCAATCAGGGCTTTCAGTCGTTGATTCCTCACACTGATAGAGTTTCATCTGAGTATCTGTATTATATGCAAATCATCATTAAGCCATGGTGCGAAAAGTACGCTTCCGGTAACACATTCCGAGAAATAAGCAAGTCTGCTTTGTCAGATTGCATCATCCCTATCCCAGACAGAGCAAGGCAGGAACAGATAGTTAAGCTGTTGAGTTCCATTGACATGCTAATAGGCGCAGCAGAAAGCATATCAATGTCGCTATCTAAGATACGCCATGGCTTGATGCAGCAGCTCTTTATATGAAAAGTTGCTGTAAGAAAAAATTTCTTGCCTTTTCTAAACAATCCAGTAGGATTTGTTCTTGCGTGATTTTGCCGTCAATTTTTGAAAAAACAGCTCCAATTTTCTTCTGAGCTTCATACGAAGGGATTTTAACAAAAACGCCTAAAAAGTCTTCGGCATATATCCTGTATTGTCCATAAAGGCAGCCTTGTCGATATTTTAGAATACGGCTCATAATCGGCTTTTGTTTAATAGCTTCGCTGATAAACCACGGATCGGCATCTTTTATGGAGAATATCTCATATACATCAGAGATCACGGCAGAGCCATAAAGGTTAAGTCCTATTGAGCCGACATCAAGGTTATTGGAACTATAAATGAAATCGTTCAAATCAGTTCTCTTATACAATTTTGTGCTTGCATCTTTCACCAAAAAACCACGATCATACCGTTCGCCTTTGTCGCACACGCCGCCTGTTGCGGTAAATGCCATCAACGGAGCATCTGTTGTTGGAAGTTGTTTGATGCTTTTTGAATGGAGAAATTCTCCGATTCTATGTTCCGTCCATGTTTCTGTCGTAATTTTGGTTTTCTCTGATAAAACATCATGGAGCAATCCTCTTTTATACTTCTTGAGGTTATCTACGAGAGACTGCTGTGCCTCTATTCGATGCTCTAACGCAATCATAAAGTCTGCGATTTTTCTCTGCTCCGCTAAATCCTGCGGAATGTAATGCTTTGTGCCAAAGAACTCATCAGTTGGCACATTCAAAAGCCCGTGATTTCTCGCTCCTTCGGCAGAGATCATGTAAATCTCACGATACCATTTGAGCGAATCAAAGTAGGCGTTTATAAAATCAGAATCGTGTTTCTTGAGTGCAAAGCAGATGTAGAGTGTTGAAAGCGCGCCCATATCATAGCGGTCAAGACGCTTGACGGAGCCAAAATCGTACCCGACTGAATAACTCTTGTTGTAGGCATATTCACCATTCTTCAAGAGATAGTAGCCACTCATGTCTTTGCTGGCTACGGTCTTATTGAAGTAGCTGATCTGATCCACAAGCCCGTCTTTGGACGAAATTGTGAGTGGCAGACTTGTTTCGTTATTGGTATTCTTCCGCGTGACACGCTCTGCAAAATCTGAAAGTTTCTCAGCTTTCCACGGCTCATCGAAGCCCGGAAACCGGAGTTTCGGACGCTTCTCAAGACCGTTACTTGAGGGCTATTTCAGCAACCAAATACTGGCTTGTAGCAAAGGTAAATCCCTTGCAGTAGCAGAGATATTCCGCTACTGCAAGGGATTTTGTCGGTCATATAGCTCCATTCTGCTTGCTTGATCAGAAGTATAAAAGAGGTGCTGTTGCCCACATTCTTTCCGGCAAAAGCGTGGCATTTGCCGTTACATCTTCATGGACGGAACATACGCTTTCCGAGCTGTGTTCTGAGTTCAGAAGTGGACGAAATATTTCAGCAACGCTCATACACCAAACTGGAAATTTTCCCGTTTACGGTGGTAATGGCATTCGAGGATATTGCAATCAATATAGCCATGACGGTGAATATGTCGTGGTTGGTAGACAAGGCGCATTATGCGGAAATGTGCGTCTTATTCAGGGGAAAAACTACTTGTCCGAACACGCCATTGCAGTTCAAGCAAACGAAGCAAATGAAACTAAGTTCTTGCTGTATCTGCTCGACTACATGAAACTTGGTCAGTATTCAGATCAGGGCGCGCAACCCGGTCTTGCCGTCAACAAATTGCTAAGGCTCAAATGTATGGTTCCTGATAAACAAACACAAATAAAAATTGCTTCCTTTCTTATGAGCTTTGATTTTCAAATATCCACTCAAGAAAGAATGCTAATGCTTCTAAATTGCCAACGCAGAGCCTTGTTACAGCAACTCTTTATATGAAGAGCTGTTGTAGTGAACTGCGCTTCATTGCCTGGATTTGTTCGCATTCTGCAATGGACATCTCAATTCTGCGCTCTATCATCGAAAGAAACTCGACAACAGATGATTGAGCTGTAGAATCGGGTATATCAACACGCAAGTTCTTGATGATCTCGGCAGAGAGGTTTCCTTGCCCACCTTGTAAATATGTGTTAATAATGTCATCCTTGCTATCTTCTAAAAGATACCGAAGATATTGTTTGCTCATATCATAGGGGCGTATGCAAAGAATCGCTTGATTGATTGCACCGTCGATTTTTGAAATATCGACTTCGCCGCTGGTCGCACCATATAGCGCAATAAGCAAATCTCCCTTGCTCACCATTTTTGCAGATGAATTTTGAAGTCCTGCTTCGGATAAGAAAAGCTCTGTTTTTTCTCCGTGTATTTCACCAGAACGGATAAACGGAATCGATCCTCCGTAATAGCTGCTATCAGTTGATTTTGGTGTACCTCCAGAAAAGAACACGCACTCGTCGCCCAAGCGTATTGATTTCCAAACAGTTGCCTTTGAGAAAACAAAGGATTTATCTCTAAAAATGGCTCTCATGGCACCTCTTTTATACTTCTTGAGGGCTTCGATCAAATCACGCTGCTTTGCGATTCTTTCATTGAGAGCAGCAAATAGGTTGGAAATCTTCTCTTGCTCAGTTGGCTCACAATATGGTATTCCGAGCCACTTAAATGCTTCGTAGCTTATCTGCCGTCCGTCTCTGATGCCTTCAACAGACTTTGAAAGATTGTGGTTGATAAACTCATCTGTATGAAAATATGCGTCATAGAATAGGCTTGAATGGGGACGCTTGCAGCGTAAGATGGTGTATGCTGGACTGACTATTCCAGCTTCATTTGCCATTTCCAGCCCACCTTCAAAAGAGCGCAGATGAATAATAAAGTCTCCTTGTTCAACCTTCTTATAGTTAGATAAAGACGCATCATCATAGTGGATGTTACGACCAGCTTGCTCTCTCGGAAGTGTACCTTTTCCTTGAATGATTGTCAGCACAGTTTCATCCGGGTGATTCTTGTCAGTGATATTCTGAAAAAGTTCTTCTGCCTTGAACACTTTCCACGGCTCATCGAAGCCCGGGAACCGGAGTTTCGGACGCTTCTCAAGACCGTTACTTGAGGAATATACTGCCCTGATTATCCCTCCAACGGATAATGTTCGTGGAGGTGGTCAATATGACTAACAATACACAATTCAAGACGCTTGTGAACACTTGGCTAAATCAAAAGCAGCCAATGATCACGCCGTCAACCCATGCCAGCTTTACGCTGATTGCCGAAAATCATCTTATTCCATACTTCGGAAAGCGTAAGATCGGCAGCATCACCGAAACGGACATCCAGAGCTACATTTCGTATCTCCATGATGCCGGTAGGTTGGACAAGACCGGAGGGCTAACGGTAAAGACTATCCGGGATGTGATCCTTGTTCTCAGACTTTCAATGGAGTTTGCGTACAAAGAAAGGGCGATTCCGCTGCTGAACTGGGATCTCATCGAGTACCCGAAGGAACTTGGCATTAAGAAGGTTGTTTCTCTCTCAAAAGATCAGGAGCAAGCGCTGATTCAGTGCATCTACATGAACTTGAACAGGAAGACCGCTGGCATTCTAATTGCACTTTTTACCGGAGTGCGCATTGGAGAACTCTGCGGATTACAGATGAAGGACATCTCATTGACGGATAAGACCATCAGCATCAATAAGACTGTCCAGCGCATCTATGACAAAAAGAAGGGCGAGTCTTATCTTCACATCGGACCGCCCAAAACGAAAACTTCTGCAAGGACGATCCCTGTTCCGTCTCTTCTGATGAACATTATCAAGAAGTTCTACACGGATAACCCTAACCACTACTTCTTGACCGGCAAAACAAAGCCGACAGAGCCTCGTACTTATCGGCAGTTCTTCACCCGTTTCCTGAAACGGAACGGATTAGAGAAGGTGAAGTTCCATGAGATCCGACACACATTCGCAGTCAGGGCGATTGAGATACCGGAGTTTGATATTAAGTCGCTCTCTGAAATCCTCGGTCATAAGAATGTGTCCTTCACACTGAATGTCTACGGAAGTGCAAACCTCCAACAGAAGGTCAAGTGTATGAATTTACTGAACGATCTACTGTAATCTTATTCAGTTCTGACTCTGCTTTTACAGTGTAGCAGAAACGAATAACCGTTTCCAGCGATTCAAATTCATTGACTCGATGTGCTGTTCATAGGAGGCACTATTCGACTTTCCGAAACAGAGTGACTTCTTCTTGAGCCGTGAAAAGCTGCACAAAAAAATGAACGCAGTACACGGATTCCACAATCGCGGAATCGTGTACTGCGTTTGTATTTTAGAAAAGATTTTTGCGATTTAAGCAAGGATTGAATTGCGGAGGCGTTTTTTTGGCGTTTACAACCGGTCAACTGTGAGTGTTGCCGGATTGACTTTGATGATTACCTTCCCCTTGCTTTGGGCGTACATAACTGTCTTACCTGTACCGCTGGGCTTGCCGTCCCATACTGCAATGATGTAATCAGCATGATCTACCATGTACCGATTGCGCTTGTCCATGCAGTCAGGAGTATAGTGCGTTTGAAGAAGCGTTTCCTTATCACATTGAGCAGCAATGCCATAGTACCTTTCGCGCATTGCTGCATTCCACTTAGCTGCCTGTGTTTCGCACGGTATAGCACTCTCAAGCGTAATGTCAGGATAAGTCTTCTTCAGTTCCAGCACTATCTCGGCGGCATACATATCAACGCCGAGAGCCATGCCGGAGATAAAGTGAGTGACACTTTCATCTGTAATCAGAGAAACAATTTGTTCTTTTAGGATTTTTTTGAGCGTAGTGCAGCGTTCATCATCCTCACGAAAGCCAAAGGGTAAATTTTGAGGTCGGTGTCCGGTGAAGGCGCAACTTTTCATATTCTTGATCTCCTTATATGTATTAGCGTGTGTTTTCTAAATCGCTTATACATAGATTATAACATAGAAAATCAAGAAATTTGTAGAAATAAGTCGACAAAAGAAAAAACTGCGTGAAAAATCACGCAGCCTTCAATGAGCTTACTTCATGTTATCCTTCTCTTGCTGGATCATCAACTCAACCATTTGCAAAATGCGCTTTTGCGCTTCGGGAGGAAGATCAGCAATTTTCTTTGAGAGTTCTGAGGCTTTTGCCTCTCCACTATGCTCTAAGACATCGCAGAAAATTGAATCAGCGGATGTCTCCAAGCCATTGAGCAAAATAATCAGCTTCTCGCAACGCGGAAATGACATCCCTCTCTCGACGGTGGAAATATAATTTGTGGTTAAGCCGGTCTTTTCTGCAAGATCCTCTTGTGTAATACCAAGACGCTCACGGGCTTGCTTAACGCGCTTTCCTATTCGTTTATCAATCATGGGCGTTTACCTGTTCCTTTTCTAAATCGCTCATGAATATTATATGGATTAGAACCACAGTGATACAGAAACGCTAATAGTGGCACTATGGATTAACAAATGATTTTACGGTAAAATTCAAGGAAAAGACACAAAAAAAGAGCCTCTGCCGACACCCGACTGGGCATCGACAGAGGCTCTTTGTGCTACTTTGTTGCCTTCAAAGGAAGGTAGAAAATCGACCTTTATTCCTACACTTTCGGTTGGGAACACTTAGATAGGAAAACATACAGGGCAACTTCTCTGTGCTGTTTATAGGACGAGAAATCCTTGAATTTCAACCCTTTTCACAACACAAAACGGGCTTATCTGTCTACTCTGCTGCGTTTGGAAATGTAGCATGGACATCTGACGATTTCAGCCCTGAAACTTTGCTTGCAGGAATGGATGCAGCGGCGGCACAAATCATTGTATTTGCGCCGCCCGTCTGTATCGAGATAGAAGCTCCATTCTAACTTCCACTTCTGACTCTTGCTCACAGGTCTATCTCTCCTTTGTGCTTTTGCTTAGGAGGGCATTCCTTTGGAGGATGATCTGCTTTTGCGGACTTGAGCCGATCCATGATAGATGACTTCTCGCTTCGTTCCGGGATTTTATCCTCCTTCGGACCGTTGTTGATGATCCCGTCAATCATGCCGTAATCATCCTCCATTGCCATCTCAGCCGACTTGAGATAGTTTTCCCTCTCAAGTGCCGCCATCCAGCTTTCCTTACTGATGCCGAGCATCCCGCCCTTTGCAGCATGGTCGGCAATTTCCTTGGCATCCACACATAAGCCTTCGGTGTTATCCGAATAGAGCCGGTAAACCTCACAGCCCTTTTCGAGTGCCTTTTCAGCCGCCTCCTGACCGGCGGGAAGAACACCAGCCCATGCGTAGCCGTAGTCCTTCATATCCTGAACGGAGAGCGCGGGATCGGGCATTTCCGGCACTTCCTTGACCTCAAGGTCGAGAAGGCGGAGCGTGTCATCGTCAAAGCCGTTGTAGACATCATCAAGGACGAGCTTGCCGCGCTCATCGACGATGATGCAAGCCGCCTCATCGCCGTAGGTGTCATGCTCCATCAGATAAAAGCTGTGACCGCCGACCTCGTGCTGGTTAATGGTGTGCCACGTCCCGATGTGTCCGGCAACCGTCAGACCGGAGGTATCGGCATTCATCTCAAAATCCTTCTGCTCGGTAGCTTCCTGCTTCTGCTGCTCCTTCGAGATCATGGGGATCGCAACAATCTTATCGCCCAGCTTTGCAAACTGCTCCGGCACCTTGAAGTGGTCAGAGAACTTCTGCATCTGCTCTACGGTCAGAGAGCCGAAGCTGTCATCCGTCAAGCCAACTACCATGAATGTTCCGGCAACAACGTCGTAGATGTCACCGTCCTCATCACGCAGAGCGCGGTTCAGGGGCAGACCTTCCAGCTTGCCTTCCTCGTTGCAGACTAAGGCAACCGGGTCTTCGTAGGGATAAATTGCCTCGATGCAGCCGCCGACCTCATGCTGCAAGGACTTGAGATCCGAGTCAATCTCCTTCACATAAGGCTCCTTTCCCGGCTCAACGACGAGAACGGCGATGGTGCTGTCACGCTCTGCGTCTTCCCCTGAGCCGGTGATCCGGTATTCGTCGGGAATATCGTCCAGCTCACCGTTAAACTGTCTGTCCCAGCGTTCGCTTGCGACGCGGACATAGCCTTCATCGGTGAAGCGTCCCTGTTCATCATAAGCGATGTCGTGACCATAGCGTTCATAGTCGATGTAGTCTGCCAGAGGACCGAGATCCTTTTCGGAGTAGATACCGGCTTCGTTGGCATAGTAATAGCCGAGGTCATATTCGTCGTTGATACCGGGCATGATGTCGTAGCAGTCCAGATTGAACGTCAGGTTGATGAGATCGTCGATGTCGCTGACCTCATTGCAGCCAGCCTCCATAATGGCAACGAGCTTTTCCTGATCGCTCAGGGAAAGCTCGTCAATCAAGGCGGCGAGGTAGTTGAGCTTATCAAGGCTCTCGTACTCGCCAAGCATCTTCTGGACGCCGTAGATCGGGCATTCGTAGTCGGTAATAAACCACTCTTCATAGGGCTGACCGAACTCATCCTGCTTGCCGATCCCGATACGCTCAAAAACCTTCTGCATCTCTTCTTCGGTGGTGGGCAGCTTCACCCACTCACCGATCAGCATACCCTCGTTGTACTTGCCAAGGTTTGTGACGAAGGCTTCAAAATTACCGTCTAATACGGGCATAGGCATCCTCCTTTCAGTCATCCATCATGCCGTCCGGCATGATATACAGTTCCTCAAACTCCGCGTCGGTCATGGCTTCGAGCTTCCGGACGGTCTTATACATCAGCTCCGCAATCTCACCGTCCATGTCGTTCAGGGTGACGCTCTTCATATCGTCGATCAGCCGCTTCCGGCTGGACGTGTTGAAGCAGCACATCAGGTTGAGTTCTTCTACGGTAAAGTTTTTCATATCAGAGTACCATATCCTTTCCTTTCGATTTCTGCGGTTTCGGCGTGTGGGTCGGCTGTGCCTTCTGTGCGGATTTCAGTTTGTCACGGATGGATTCACGGGCAGCGGGCTTCTTCGGGATGGTGTCGTAGATGGCAGTTCCGGCATCCTCCACATAGGCGCGGACATACTGGATGCTCTCAGAAAAGCGGATGGGGCGGTTCTTGTCCTCGATGTTGGTCAGCCGGACTTCATCAGCGACAAAATCAACCGCGTCGATTCTGCACTTGATCCCATCCACATTCAGCGTTGCGCCGACAGGAATGTAATCTGCGGCTTTGAGTTCCTTGAAGGTCTCGCCGTCCTTGCTGAGAAAGACATCCATGCCGGACTTCCAGAGCTTATGAGAACCGGCTACCCATGCGCTTTCACGGAAACCAGTAACCGGCACGGAAGGCTTGCCGCGCACTTTCTTTTCAAGGAGTTTTGTGCCGAGAAGCGACGCGGCTTTCTTTGCGTCCTTGCCGTACAGCTCAAAATAGCCGTTCTGAGCAAAGCAGACCAGCGCGTCCGGATGAGCCTTTTTGACTGCCTCATATTTGCGGAGTTCTGCGATGGGGAGCGGCGAAAGCACCTCTGTCCTCTCCGCCTCCGGCAGTCTGTCACGGCGGCTTTTCTGCTTAGACAGCACTTCCACCAGAGCATCCGCGTCCTTCGGGAGCGTCTGGTAGGTTTTGACGCCGCCATGCTCACCGACCAGAGACATTGCTGCATCGAAGCTGCTGCGGCAGGGTGCGTCCAGCACATAGCCGTCTGCGAAGGTCAGCCGGTCATGATCCGGCGCAATCGAGTTCTGCGCCACATTTGCCGCCTGTTCCCGGTAGTTGATCTCAAAGACGTCCCCGAACACCTTGCCGCGCTTGACGGTTTTCGGGACAATGACGCGGGCAATGCACTCGTCGTAGGTCTGTTCCGCATAGAAACGGAAGGTGTTGTGATCTCGTGTTCCCTGAATAAAGACCTGATTTTCATTGAGGCAGTGCGTCCCGTGCGGACGGCAGAACCACATCAGCGTTTTGTTTTCTGGATTCGGGCTTTCGGCAGCGCGGCGGATGATGCGCTTGTCGATGTCGAAGTCTTCCTTGTAGCTGTCTACATGACTGTCCACGAGCTTCTGCAGCTCCGCAACAATGTCAACGTCTGTGTATTTCTTCATGCCTCTCCTTTCTCACAACTCCATGTCGTGTGTTTTGGATTTGACCGGAGACTTCTTTTCCGGCTGCTGTTTTGCGGCAGCTTTGAGCTGATCGCGGATGGAGGGCTTTTCCTGCTTCTGCTCCTGCTTGACGTATTCCAGCGTCGGCATCAGCTCACGGTAACAGCCCTGTGTTTTCCGCGCCGCATGACGGCGATGGATTTTGAACAGCGGCTCACCGTTCTGCGTGACTGTGTTGCCCTCAATCCTGACGCCGTTCCGTGCCAGCAGATTGAAGGAGTGGTTAGAGGCGCGGTAGGAAGCCCTCATACCGTCGTTGTTATAGGCAATCTGCCCCTTGAGCGTGTCCATGACCGCAGCTTTGATTTCCTTCTCTTCAGCAGTCAGTCGGTGTGCCTTCGGTGCTTGCGCTGTTTCCTCCGACATGGGGGCAACGGGAGATTTGACCTCCACGGTTTTTACCTCAATAGAGGCAATCTCATCGTTCTCCCACGCAACGACCTCCGGGTCTCTTTCCGTTGTTTTCTCAGAAGTGACTTCCTTTTGAGCTTCGTTCTGCTGGCGGAACGCATCGACGAAAAGTGCGGTCAGTCCGGGATTGGGTTTATCCACAAGGAAGCGGGAGGCATTCTCCGGACAGACCTCAACGCTCTTCGCCCACTCCTTGAGGGGCTGGGGAATGCGCCCGTCAAAGTCTTTCTGCTGAATGGTGTTTGCGAGGACATACCGGACGCGCTCCGGAGAGAACTGCTCAAGGACGCTTTTCACGGCAGCATCCGCATCCAGCCGGTTGTCTCCGTAGTTAGAACTGATTGCCGCCTCAATCGCACGGCGGCATTCCACGTTTGCAGCGAGAGAAGCACGATATGACTCCAGCTCACCGGCTTCATAGGCATAATTCGCCGTCTCGCGGTAAATGGAGACTCCCGGCTTTTCCTCCAGAACAGCTTCCTTTACGGGAGCTTCGACTTCCATCTCTGCGGACTGCGCTTTCTCTGCCAGCAGCACCTTGAGCTTGGCGTCAATGCCCTCGATCATTTCAGCCGCCGTCTTGCGGATGGTGTCCAGAGAGCTTTTCAGTTCTTTGGTTTCCTTGCCGGAAGACCAACCGACGATGTAGCCGAAGGAGTAGTCCGAGGTTTCAATGCCGTACCGTTGACAGACAGTGTAGGCTACGCTTTCTGCCTCAACCTCCTTGGTATGACGATCCTTCTTTTCTTCGGGGGCGGTTTTCTCATCCGGCTTGACGGCGTGGAGCTTTGCGTGAGCGATCTCGTGAATGGCGGTTTTGACCGTCTGGATTTCGCTCATGCTTTCCTGAATGGCAATGCGGCTTTCAACCGGAGAGAAGAATCCCTTCGCGCCGCCCGGAATGTCCTCAAAGGAAATAGGGACGGGAGATTCCTGCCTGAGCGCGTCGAAGAACGCCTCGTAGTTTTCGACGGTGCCTTTCAGCTCATCGACGATAATGTCCGGAAGCTCTTTGCCGTCCGTCTGGGAAACATCAAAGACACTTACCACCTTGAAGGCAGGACGCAGGACCTCAACCGTTTCCGTGACAGCCTTCCCATCTGCGCCGATCACCGGCTTCTGCGTCAAAGGATCAATCTTCTCACGCTCTTCCTGCGCCTTGTACGGCGCGGGTGCAAGAATCTTGATGCCCTTTTCGCCCTTCATGACCTGACGGTCAAAGTTGCGCTGCCACGAGGTATAACCGGCAACATAGGTTGCCTCCGGCTTCTGCATCGCAATGAGCAGCGTGTTGTTGAAGGAATAGTTGTAGAACTTGGACATCGTGCGGAGATATTCTTTGAACCGCTCGGATTCAAAAAGCTCCTTGATGCCCTGTTCCAGCTTGTCCGTGATTTCGCGGACTTGCTGTGCATTTTTGCTTTCAGCCATTTCAAACCTCCATTTCGGATTTGTTTCGGGGAGAAGAAACCCCCGTCTGAGATTTGCTCAATAAACGAGCCTTTACCTCAGACGGGGTTTCTCTGCGAGTCAGCCGACGATGAAAGATGTTATCCTCCTTCTCCCATTCAATCAGTCTGTCAAACATCTCCGGGTGTTTTGTAATCATGTGCAGCAGCTCTTCGTCGCTTGCATTGGGACAGAACCAGCAGCCGTTTCTCCGGCAGTAAGTGTAGATTGGGGAAAGCAGCCCGTGTTCCTGACAGAGCTTGTAGGCGTCCGCCTCTGTCATGCCGTATTTGGCAAGCAGACTGACCTTCTTCACGCCGTCCAGACGCGCAAGGCGTTTGGGTTCATCCTCCCGCGATGCCGACATAGCTCACGGTGTCCGGAGAAAGCGCGGCATTGTACTTTCGGACGGGCGGGATTTTGCAGTCCCGATTGACCGCGCACATCCCGGCCCACGCAAAACCGCGAACCTCGCCCTTGTGCGGTCCACGGGTGATAATGTGATGAAATACGTCATCGTAGGTCTTGTCGGCATGAAGAATGGTGAACTTGATGCCCAGCTCCTTTTCGCAGAAGGGCTTGAGCCGGTCATAGATGAAGTCCCGGTGTTCCGGGACTTCACCGCTTGTGTTCTGATCAAACATGACCTCACTGAAAACCGCTTCGTCCAGCGGTTCCTTGTGCTGTACAGCCAGCAGGAGCGTCGCTACACTGTCTTTGCCTCCGCTGCAAGAGGCAACATATTTCGGGCGGCTCATCGGTCGAACTCCATCTTGAAGCTGATGTATTTGCCGCCGCTGTCATCCAGCCGGATCACCGCATCGTAGAGCTGGGGCTTCTTAGGCGTGTAAAGCCCGGTCACTCGACACCAGCCCTTGTCCAGCAGCTCCTTTGCAATCCTCTTGGTCAGCTTCTTTTTCTTGCTGGAAAAGAACTTGTTGTCTTCCCACAGGCAGAAGGAGCATTCCCTGTTTGAGCAGTAAAAGTTACCCTTGCCGACATAGACAGGAGATCCGCAGCGGGGACACTTGCCGATTTCCTCCTTGCCCGTACCGAAACGCTGGGCTTCGGCATCGGAGAGGAACGGATAGGCTTTTACCAAATCGCCGGTCATTCGGACAATGCCGCTGAGGAAAGCGTCCGCATCTGCCTTGCCGCGCTCAATCTCCATGAGCGTGTTTTCCCATTCCGCCGTCATTGCGGGAGAGCTGATCTGTTCCGGCAGGACGCAGACGAGGTTACAGCCGTCCTTTGTCGGAATGAGCGATTTACCCTTGCGCTCTGCAAAGCCGGACTTTACCAGCTTTTCAATGATACCGGCGCGGGTCGCGGGTGTTCCGAGACCTTTCTTCTCGGTGTCATCGTCAAACTGATCGTTTCCGGCAGTCTCCATTGCAGACAGGAGCGTGTCTTCCGTGTACTGCTTTGGGGGCGTCGTGAAGTGTTCGGTGACGCTGGCGGACACACCATCCAGAACATCGCCCTCGTGGACTTCGGGCAGGGACTTCACGGGATCGTCCTTTTCCTTTGTCTTGAGGGATGCCTTGAACAGCTCTTCGACGGCTTTCCAGCCGTTTTGCACGACGGTTTTGTCCTTGGTTTTGAACGCATAGCCCTCGCAGGAAAGCGTGATCTGCGTTTCTGCGTAGGTGTGCTTCTCGCCGGTCGCACACAGAAGGCGCATCCCGACAAGATTGAGGATTTTCTGTTCCGACTGAGGGAGAGCGGAAACATCCTGCTTTTCAAGCTGGACGGTCGGGAGAATGGCGTGGTGATCCGTGACCTTGCTGTTGTCGGTTACGCGGGCAATGTCCGGCGTAATCGAAACGCCGGAGAAAAGCGGAAGCTGGCGGCATACGATAGAAATGACCTGACGAGCGGTGTCCTCCATATCATCCGTGATGAACTGACTGTCCGTGCGCGGATAGGTCAGGAGCTTCTTTTCGTAGAGCGTCTGAACGAGATCGAGTGTCTGCTGGGCAGTGAAGCCGTAATATCGGTTTGCCTCGCGCTGCAAGGTGGTCAGATCATAGAGCTTCGGAGGATTGACGGTCTTCGTTTCCTGCTTGAGAGAAGAAACGACGGCTTGCTTTTTCTCGCAAGCCGCCGCAATTCTCTTTGCTTCCTCTTCGGTTTTGACCTTTTCCAGATCGACGGTCAGATCGCCCTTGCCGACGTGGACGTTGAAATACTTCTCCTTCTGGAACGTGGAGATTTTCCCGTCACGCTCCACCAGCATTGCAAGGGTCGGCGTCTGGACGCGCCCGACCACCAGCTTCTTGTAATAGAGCGTGGTGAACAGGCGGGTGCCGTTGATACCGACAATCCAGTCTGCCTTCGAGCGGCTGAGTGCCGCTTCATAGAGACGGTCATATTCCTTGCCGTCCCGGAGATGGTTGAAGCCTTCGCGGATGGCGGAGTCCTCCAACGAGCTGATCCACAGACGCTTGAAGGGCTTGGTGCATCCGGCTTTGTTGTAGACCAGCCGGAAGATCAACTCACCCTCGCGTCCTGCATCGGTTGCGCAGACCAGCTCGGTGACGCGCTTGTCCTTCATGAGAGTGGACAGCACCTTGAACTGCTGGGATTTGTCCTTTGTGACCTCGAACATCCAGTTTTCCGGAACAATGGGCAGATCGTCATACCGCCACTTGGCATACCGCTCATCGTAGGAGCTGGCGTCTGCCAGCTCCACCAAATGACCGAAGCACCACGAAACGATGTAATTGCCGCCCTCCATATAGCCGTCCTTTCGGGACGTTGCGCCCAGAACCTTTGCGATGGACTGGGCAACGCTGGGCTTTTCAGCAATGACTAAGATCAATCTTCATCACCATCCGTTTCAGCATCCTCCGCAATCTGCGGCTCATCATCCTCGTTGATGTACGGCTCTTCTTCGTAGCCTTCATCATCAAAGAAGTCCATATCTTCATCCTTGGGCTTTCTGCCCTTGACGAACTTGATGTAGTAATAAGCTGCACCCGCAGCACCAGCAAGAACGAAGATGACGAGGATCATGCCGATGTTGGATTTCTTTTCGGGTTTAGGGGCGGGGACATCGGTTTCCGCATCCTTGTCTGGCTCAGGCGTAACGGGGGCTGTGCCGGTGCATTCGCTCATGTTGGTCTTGCAGACCGGGCAGTCGGTGTTGACCTGACCGGCAGCGCATTTTTCTTTGCAGTTACAGGTGGTCAGCGCAGCCGCAGTGTCCTCATCCAAAAGCGCAAGCAGATCGCTCTCATCGACCATGTTCAGGAAGTACGTCTGATACTGTTCCTCATCCTCGTTGATGGGCGCATCGTAGTCGATGACAATGAAGAAGGTGTTGCCGTTCTTCGTCTGGACAGTGATGAACTGCTTGTTGGTTGCCTTGTCATAGAGCAAGTCGCGGGTGTGGGCGTTGCCCTCATCGTCAATCGGCTCACCCTTCGGCTTTTCAGGGGCGGGAGTGACTGCGGGCTGCTGTTCCGGCTGGGTTGCCTCCGTAACGGGAAGGTTCTGTTCGGTGTCATCGGCATAGGCAAACGCCGTCACCGAGAAGCAGGACAGCACCATGACGCAGACCGCAAGGACGGTCAGAAAACGAAACTTCTTACGCATTGTCGATTACCTCCGTATTTTCAGCGGGCTTGGTGCCGCCCTTCATGGAAGACAGGAACGCCATGATCTGATCCTTGTCCATCACCATAGAGCGCACGGTATTGATGATTTCAAGGTTTTCCAGCTCTGTCTTCTTGTCGTACAGCTCCTTGAGCTGACCTTCGATTTCGGACTTCTTCTTTTCAGCCTTCTCAATGTCGGAGAGGACTTTCTGATACTTGGGATTCATGCAAAACTCCTTTCTTTTAATAGGCGGGTCTTCCGAAGGCGTAGAAATGCTGCTGCCAATAGGAAGAGTTGATGGATGTGTACTGAATGGGATCGCCGCAGTGGATCATGACCCCATCACCGACGTAAATGCCGACGTGAGACACGCCGGGGGTGTCATACGTCCCAACGAAAAAGATGAGATCACCGGGCTGTGCATTCGCCTTTGAAACCGGCGTACTGATGTTATAAAGTCCCTGTGCGCCCAGCCGCCCGGTGTTCACAAGCCCGCTGTTCGTGAGAACATAGCTGACGAAGCCGGAGCAGTCAAAGGACGTGTCGGGATTGGAGCCGCCCCACACATACGGATAACCGAGATACTTTTCCGCCTCGGTGATCAGCGTCGCAAACTTCTCATCGTTCAGGTATTCCGGGTTGACATCGTAGTCGGCGGGCGGATTTGTGATGTACTTGTCCACATAGGGAGAGTCACCGAACAGATCCTCGCGGTTGCCCAGCACCGACATATACGTTGCGTACATGGAAAGCTGTTCCTGAGACATGATGTAGACCGGGACGTGGGAGAGATTGAAGTTTTCGAGCTTCACGTTGCAGATGTAGTAGTCATACGGGACGCGGTAGGTTTCCGTGTGCGTGTTGCCGTCTGCGTCCGTCCATGTGTCGGTCTCCGTGCGGTATCTGGTTTCGACGATGACCTCTTCGGTGAGGATGTACTGCTTTTCAAACAGCATTTGGAGCGTACCCTGCACCTCATCCAGCGTGAACTCGCCCTCATGGAGAGCCGAGAGAATGGAGATCAGCACATAGGGGTCATGCTCAATGTCATCCAGATCGAAGTGGTATTCATCGTAGTTGTGAGTGCTTTCGTAGGTGTTGAGATAGCTTTGCAGCTCTTGCTCCATCCGGCAATACTGCGCCTCCGCGCCCAGCATCGCGTCATCCTCGCTGAGATAAGAGGAAGCGATAACCGACGAACCGGTAGAGGTGAGCATCGAACACGAGCTGATTCCGGCACCGAGCAACACGAGAAGGGCAATTCCGACGCCGATCCAGATAAATATCTTCTTGTTCTTCTCAAAGAACTCCTTGATCTTGTCGGACGCCTTCTCACCGAGCTTCTTGCCGGTATTCTTTGTGGCAGTCCCGGCAGTCTGAGAACCGGCATTTCGAGCGGCGGCATATTCCTTCTTGATGTTCTGCTTCTGGTAGTGCTTGTTCATGTTCTGCTTCTTCATCTCAGGATGCTCCTGCTGATTTCTCTCATATTGGAGCTTGGCGTCAGCTACATCCGCCTTGTGTTCCAGCTTGGAAACCTTCTCATAGGGCTTGTTGACGCTTTTTTCTCTGTGATGACTGAAATGCCTTGCGGCGGTCTCTGCGACAATCTCTGTTTTGTGCGCCCCCTCAACCGCTGAGTTTTCCTGTTCGACCTCATGGATTTTGCCGTGAATGCCGGAAGCGAGGGTGTCACCGACCTTGCGGACGGTTTTATCCGCCTCAAATTGCAGTTTCCCTTTGCCCTTGGGTTTTTTTAGCTCATCCTCAAAATGAAGGCGGGTTTTGCCCTTGCCGGTTTCCTCATCAAAGACACGCTCTTTCTTGAGAACCTTGTGCGTGGGCAGCTTTTCACGGGCAGCATCCAGACGCTCATGCGCCTTCTCAGATTTTCTTTCGAGCTTCTGCATCCGCTTCGTGGGCGGGGCGGTACTGTCCGAGACAGGCTTTGCGGAGGCAGTCTCCGCCGCTTGGGAGAGAACAGCGTCCGCGTCAACGGCTTCAACCGCAGAGGTCTTGCGCAGCTTGTGCGTGACAACCGTTTCGGCAATCACCGTGCCGGTATGAGAAGAAACGCCGTGCTGCTCCAAAACAGGAGGCTTGAACAGCGTTTCCGAAGGTAGCGGTTCAGTTACATTCTGGGGTGGATTTTCTGCCCTTTTCTCTTCTGTGACGGACGTTTCCGAGGGCGGCTGTGTGTCGTTATCCTCGGCGTGTTCCGCCTGAAACTGACGCTGCTGACGGCGCATCTGCACCTTTTTCTGTTCCTCTGGGGAAAGAGCTTCGGAAGGCTCGACTGTCTCACCGGGCTTCACCAGCTCCGCATCTTCCAGCCGCTTTGACACACGCTGCTCGGTGCCAGCCGTCAGGTTTTCCTCGACCGCGCCCTCCCGCGTCATCCGCACGACTACCTTGTCACGGGCTTTAAGTTCCGGTTCCTTGGGCATCAGATTTCACCTCCGATCCGCTTGTAGGCAAGCTCGGTGTACGCCGGATTCAGCTCGATGCCGACGAAATGACGCCCCATCTGTGAGGCAACCATACCGGTTGTGCCGCTCCCCATGAAGGGATCAAGCACAATGCCGCCTTCGGGACAACCGGCAAGCAGACAGGTTTCAACCAGTTTCGGAGGGTAGGCGGCGTAGTGACCGCCCTTGAAGGGAACGGTGTTGATCTTCCAGACATCGCGTTTGTTGCGAAGCGGATTGATGTCACAATCCTTGATCTCGCCATGCTCACGGGGGCGGTTGATGGACTGCGGCTGAGGCTGACCGGGAACGGGCTTTCCGTATTTGTTGCCGCCCTTCATGCCGCGCTTGAGGCGTTCTGCCGTTGCAGGGGCAATCGGTTCGGAAATTGCCTTGTAGTCAAAGAAATACTTCTTGGACTTTGAGAACAGGAAAATATGCTCATAGCAGCGGGCGCAGCGGTCTTTCACGCTCTCCGGCATGGGGTTATCCTTCATCCAGATGATGTCGTTGCGCAGATACCAGCCGGTATCGCGGAGGGCAAAAGCAAGCATCCACGGAATGCCAATCATGTCCTTTGGCTTGCAGCCCTCAACCTTGTTGTTGAGAGCCACAGCCTGACCGTTTCTGCCGTTGGGGTTCTTCGGGTCAATAAAATCACCCTGATTGCCCTTTCCGGCGTAGGTGTCCGAAATGTTCAGCCAGAGCGTTCCATCCGGACGCAAAACGCGCCTGACTTCGGTAAACACTTCCGTCAGGCGCGAGATATATTCCTTCGGCGTTGTCTCTCTGCCGATCTGAGCTTCCATGCCGTAATCGCGGAGCGCGTAGTACGGCGGGGATGTCACACAGCAATGAACGCTGTCATCGGGCAGGGCTTTCAGGATTTCAAGGCAATCGCCGGTATGAATGATGTCAAGTTGTATGGTGGTGTACCTCCTGTTCTGTTGGATTTGCGTTTCCATTGAAATGTTGGCTGCAAAACCCGATAACATTTCAATGGGTATCAGTCGGAGTAATACTCGTCCGGCTCGTAGTCCTCATCGAGATCGTCAATCTCGTCCGCCCAACGGTCGAAGATTTCCTCTGCTTCCTTCGCTGCCTCACGATAGAGGCTCAGGCGGTTCTTCTCAAAGGCGGCAAAGGCGGGGACGAACTTGCCGAACTCGCGGATTGCCTTCACATCCTGCGTGCGCATATCTGCGACGCACTGAATGATTTCGGACATCGTGAGCAGATCGTCGATCATCAGCTCATACTCATCCTTGGGGATAGATACGGTTTCATCATCCGCCGCGTCAGCGAAAGGGGTATTCTCATCGCTGTTGCTGCACTTGGGAACATCAACCTTGAAGTAGAAACCGATCATATCCACAGCTACCTTGGTCATAATCTGACGCGCCTCCTTGACCTTTTCGTCGATGTCCACCCTCACATGGAGGTAGGCGCGGTGATGCTTCTTGAGATCGCTTTCCAGTCGGATCAGATCGGTCAGCTCCCACAGAGCCTTAAACAGTGCGGAGGTGTTCTCTCCGTATTCGATAGCGTCCGCGTAGGGAATGGTAATCATCTTGTTGTTCATATTCAAAAATCCTCCTATCAGTTCTGCACGGTTTCTTCGGGTTTGGTAGTCATGATGCGGTAAAGCTGGGTGTCCTTCGGGAAATCGTCCTTGAAGGGAACGATGGTCGAGCCATAGAAGATCAGCCCCTCACCGGCATTGGAATTGGTGATGTAGTTCTGCTGGCTGGGAGAGATGTTCAGCGCCTTCGAGAGAATCTGCCGGTCGCCGGATGCCTGATTCAGAAGGTAGACAAAATCCGAGTTTTCAAAGATGTTCTCCACCTCACGGGACGCAAGCAGATCCTTGACGTTCTGCGTGATTCCGGTCGGAATGCCGCCCCATTTTCTGAAACGCTTCCAGATTTCCACGCTGTACGCGGCGGTCTGTTCCTCCTTCAAGAGCAGATGGAACTCGTCCATGTAGTAGCGCGTTGCCTTGTGCTGGGCGCGGTTGATGGTAACTCTGTTCCACACCTGATCCTGCACAATCAGCATACCGAGCTTCTTGAGCTGCTTGCCGAGTTCTCGGATGTCATAGCAGACGAAGCGGTTGTTGACATCCACATTCGTTCTGTGATTGAAGACATTCAGAGAGCCGTGAACATAGATTTCAAGGGCAGTTGCGATGCGCTGTGCCTCCGGTTCCTTCTGATTTCTCAGAATGTTGTAGAGGTCTTCGAGGATCGGCATTTTCTCCGGCTTGGGGTCTGCAAGGAACTCCTGATAGACCATTCGGACGCTACGGTCAATGATGGTCTTCTCAACCGGCTGCAAGCCGTCCTTGCCGCCGACAATCAGCTCACACATGGAGAGGATGAAGTCGGATTTCAGTGTCAGCGGGTTTTCCTCTTCGGAGTAGTTCGTGTTGATGTCCAACGGATTGATGTAATCCGTGCTGACCGGCGAGATTCGGATGACCTGACCGCCGAGCTTCTGCACGAGGGGAAAATACTCGGCTTCGGGGTCGCAGACGATGATGTCATCCTCTGTGATGAGGAAGGCGTTCGTCATTTCACGCTTGGCGGAGAAGGACTTACCGGAACCGGGCGTACCCAAGATCAGCCCGTTGGGGTTCTTGAGCTGCTTGCGGTCCACCATGATCATGTTGTTGGACAGCGCATTCAGCCCGTAGTAGAGAGCTTCGCCGCCCTGAAAAAGCTCCTGCGTGGTGAACGGCACGAAAACCGCTGTGCTGGAAGTGGTCAGTCCGCGCTCGATCTCCACCTGATTGACGCCGATAGGCAGAGAGGACATCAGCCCTTCCTCCTGCTGAAAGTCAAGACGCTTGAGCGCACAGTTATACTTTTGGGCAATGGCGGCGGTCTGGAACACCGCATTTTCGAGCTTCTGGCGATTGGTTGCCGTATTCATGATGAGGATGGTCACAAGAAACAGTCTCTCATTGCGAGTCTGGAGATCCTGCAACAGACGCTTCGCCTCACCGCCGAAGGTGGCGAGATCGGACGGGATGATGTCCATATCGTAGCCGGAGCGGACAGCCTTTTTCTGCTCTTCAATCTTCATCTTGTCGAGGTCGGTGATCTTCGACTTGATGCTCTTGATTGCCTTCGCCTGGTCAATCGTCCGGATATGAAAATTGACCGTGATGTTGCTGTCCATCTCAAGGAAGTCGGCAAGCATACGGTCATTGAGTTCCGGCGCGAGGATTTGCAGGAAGCTCACCGCGCCGATGGTTCTGCCCATCTTGAAACACTTGCCTTCACGGAAGTCAAAGGAAGTGGGCGAGATGAAGTCCTTCGTACTGAGTCCTGTCCGAGCAACCATGTCAAAGGAAAAGCGGAACGGCTCGTTGGTGTCCATGTTGAACACATCATGAAGCACTTTCAGCCGCTCGTAGCCGGACAGCGGCTCCGTCCTCACGCCGAGGGTTTTGAAGTTGTTGAGAATATCGGTTTCAATGCGTTCGAGCTTCGGCTTTGCCGTGCGGAGGGAGTTCGCCTCAATGCCGAAGGTGATGTACTTCCTCTTGACCAATCCGTTGTTGCCCTTGGTGAGCTGGCTTTGCAGCATACCGGAATACTCGGAGCGGATGTCGTTGAAGGCGTCCTCCTGTGCCGGAATGTTGATGCGCTTGCGGAACTCATTGAGACTTGCCTTCTGATTGATGAAGGAGAGCTGAACGAAAATCGAGCTGTCGAAGTAGTTCAGAAAGTCGCACCAGTTCTCGAAGATTGCGGTTTTGTCCTCGTTCTGCGCAAGCTGGTAGTTGATGTCCTCAAAGGCGATGGACTTCGTGTAGAGGCGGCTGTTCACCTTGCAGATACCGTCGCGGCACATTTCCACATAGGGAATGGTCTGCTGGGCGGACTTGCGGACTTTCTTTGCCTTCCTGTCCTTTTTCTTCTGCATGACAATCCGCTTCTTTTCCTGAGCGGAAAGGGCGTCGCCGTAAACGACGCCGTTTTTGACGGTCATCTTAGGCTTTGTCTTTGCTGTGCTGTTGTTCAAGCTGCAATTCCTCCTGTTCTTTGATTTTCTGCTGAATCTCAGCGTAGAGATTGTTCGTGCGATAGGGACGCACCTTGTCCCGGATAAACATGGACTGTACGATGTGGTACAGATACTTTTCGGCGGGCTGACCGTCCTTCTCGTAAAGTGCGAAGAAGATGAACGGGAGCATGATCACCACCATCAGCATTGCCGCCGTAGACAAGTCGAGATGTGCCTTCGCCAGAAAGAAGATCGGAACGCCGACCACCGCAGCGATGGAAAAACAAATGAGCTGCCGCTTAGTCAGGTTGAACATGACCTTCGTTTTGACGCGGTTAAGATCCTTTGGGACCGGAACAAATGCCATTGACTGTTTCCTCCTTTCCGAGAGTAATGCTGCATTCGACCTCATTGCCCCAAACGTCCCAGCCTTCGGGAGACTGACGGGCAAAAAGCTCTACGCGGGGAATGTCTCCCATGAGCCGAACAATGCGTTCCCGCGCCTCATCCGGCTTTTTGGAATGCTCTTCGATGTGGCTGAGGATGACCTGACGCACACCGGCGTCAACTCGCTTCGGGTGTCCCTTCGTAGCAAGGATGCAGATTTCCGCGTTTGCCCTTGTCCAATACCCCATGCCGGTGAAGAGGTCATCGTTCTTGCGGTTTTGCTTCACCCATACAAAAGCCACGGTCTTATAAGAAAAGCCCCATGCCGTCAGCACTTCGAGTGCTTCACAGAGGCATGGGAACGTGATCCAGAGAAACAGAGCGCAGTCCTTAGCGGCAAGCTCACCGACAGGAAGTGCCTTGATGTCTTCAATGCACATTGTCGGGTAGTGGCTTTCCGCCGACCGTCCCTGTCCCTTCTTGGAGTAAGTCCGATACGCCCAAGGGGGATCGGCGTAGATGATGCTGTACTTCTTCATGCTGCCGACCTCCTTAGTGCGCATGGAAGATGGATTTTGCAAGGCTTCCGGTCTTGAACAGCGAGAAGCACAGAATAACCGTGTACGCTGCCACAGAGAACAGAGCCGAATGAATGTTGTCTGCGATGATCATGCCGTTGATCAGCACCGCATAGATGCCGACGCAGACCATGATGAGAAAGCCCTGAAATGCCAAAGCGAACAAGCCTTTCAGATAGTTCGTGCCGATGCTGCCCCATTCGCGGTTGCTCATGGTTGCGATGGGAATAGGCGCAATGCTCACGGTGCAGTAAATCTCGATCATGCGCCCGTAGAGAATGACCGTAATGAGGATCGCCATGATTTTGAGGCACAGGCTGATCAGGAGCGTTTCTATCGACAGTCCGAGCAGTTCACCGACGCCCATGTTCTCCATGCCGGTACGCATCTGCGCAATCGTCGCGTCAATGTCAATGCTGGTGTTGCCGTGGATGACTCCTGCTGCACCGGAAACTACGTTCTGCCCGATGTCGAATACTGCCATCACGATGTCAAACGTGTGCGTCACGAGGTAGATCGCCACAGCCGCCTTGAAAAACCACTTGAAGAACATCCAAGTGTCCATGTCGTGAAGGTTGTTTTTCTCGGTGATCATGGAAATCAGCTCGTAGCACAAGACGAAGGTGATGATGATGCCAGCGATGGGGACTATCACGTTTTCGGATAGTCCCCGGATCATCTGGTACACGCCGCCGTTCCAGCCGGACGGTGTTTGCCCAACTTCGGCGGCAATCGTTCCTACCTTCTCGTTGACATCGGTGAACATATTGGTCAGGTTGCTCTCGATCCATCCGATCAGCATATCCTTGAGAGCCTGTTCGATCTTTTCTAAAATGCTGCCCAATATTTCACCACCCTTCGGTTAAGCTGGGCTTGCCGTGGATTAGCCGAACAAACCGGAGAGCAGGGGGATGAGGGTCGTGCCGATCAGCACCACACCGCCGCCAGCCATGAGCTGTTTCATGCCCTGGCTTTTAGCGCCGGGGTTGTCCGAGCCATAGCCCTCCAGCAGATTGACCACGCCCCACACGCCAAGGCCAGCGCCGAGGGCGATCACAAGGGTCTGCAAAGTGGTGATGGCAGAAGCGAAAAACTGCATATATTCCTCCGTTTCTCCGGGGCCAAAGCCCCGGCCATGAAAAAAGCCGCCCTTGCGGGCGGCAGACTACTACTTCGGGACAAAATGGACGTGTTGACAAAGTGGTTGACAAAAGGGAAGTGTTCCGGTATAGTATATTTAGCACGTGCGCCATATAATGAAAGGAGCAAACGGATGAATACCATACAGGAACTGCAAAAGCTTAGGGAAGAATTGATCCGCGAGATCGATGAAAAATTCGATTGGATCATCGACGAGGTGAAAAAAGAAAGTGTACCGTCTCGGCAAAAAGAGAGCCGTAAACCGAGGAATTACGAGATCATATATCCGTTGAATGTAGGTGCAGGGATATTCAAGGGAAAACGACCGACCGGAGTTATTTTTGCAGATGGACGTAGAACAGAGAACCCCACATGGAAAAGCGTTGCGGAGGAATTGCTGAAAGATTGCTGCAAAGATTCGGATCAGCGTCAGGCACTCATGGATCTGCGGGGGAAAGTGTTGGGACGAAATCGGGTTCTGCTAGGGAGTGAGACCGGGAAAATGCGCAGCCCGGTAAAGATCGATGAAGCTCTATACATAGAGACACACTATGATGCCGAAACACTCATGCGGATTCTGACGACAAGAATTCTGGACATGGTTGGCTACGACTACAGCAAGATTCGGATCGCAGTCAAGGCGGAGTAAAACGGAGGAACATGCAGATGCAGCTGGCGATGCACATGGTAACGATCGAGGATCTGATGCCACAGGGACACTTCCTGCGGAAGCTGGAGGCAGCGTTGGACCTGTCTTTCGTATACGAGGAAACGGCGCGGCTTTACAGCCGTAAACTCGGCCGTCCGGCCATCGACCCGGTGGTCATCGTGAAGTATCTGCTGGTGGGTTTCCTGTACGGCATCCCGTCGGAGCGGCAGATCGAGCGACGCGTCCAGACCGACATCGCCCTGCGCTGGTACCTGGGCCTCGACCTCTTCGACCGGGTGCCGGATCACAGCACCGTCTCGCAGCTGCGCCGCCGGAAACCGTCCTTCCGCAAGGTGTTTCGGCGGTTATTTGAAGAAGTCGTGGGGCAGTGCATCGAAAAAGGTCTGGTCAGCGGGCGCGTGGTGGGGGCGGACTCGACCCATGTGAGGGCCAACGCCTCCCGTGCGTCGGAAGAACTGGTGGAAGTCGCGGAGGAGGCCGGCGTTTACTGGGAACGGCTGGACGATTATGAGGAGGAAGGGTTGGAGGAACTTGAGCGGCGAACCGGAAAGCGCCGCAAAAAGCGGACAAAGCAGATCAAACGGGACAACCGCCGCACCTACAAGCGCGTCAGCCGCACAGACCCGGAGTCGGGTCATCTGAAGCGCCCGGGGAAACCGGAGGGGCCTCATTACCTCGCCCATCAGGCGGTGGACAGCGACTACGGCATCATCGTAGGCCAGACCGTGACTGCCGGAGATGTGAACGATTCCGTGCCGTTTTTGGGCCTGATCGAGCATATTCATGAAAATGTTGTACCAATTCAGGCTGCCACGGCGGACGCCGCCTACGATTTTCCGCTGGCCCATCGGGCGCTGGGTGAACTGGGGATCGGCTTTTTCGTGCGGCCGCAAAAGGCCGCCGCGCGGGTGTCTGTCCAGTTTACGCGGGACGATTTTTGCCGCGACGAGAACCGTGATGTGTACCTCTGTCCCATTGGAAAAGATCTGTGTTTAAGGCGGCTGGCCCGCAGCGCCAGCGGCCTGTTTTGGGAGTATCAGGCGGATAAGCGGGACTGTGCGCTCTGTCCGCTGCGGGAAAAATGCCTGCGCGAGAGCGACAAACGCGGCGCAAGAAAGGTGTCCGTCAGCTACTTTGCGGCAGACCGACAGCGCAACCTGGAACGCCGTTCCATCCCGGAATACCGGGAGGCGCTGAAATTGCGGCAGGTCTGGTGCGAGGGCTCGTTTTCCGCGCAGAAGCGCGAGCACAACTTAGCGCGCGTTTTGCGACGAGGCTTAGAGGCAGCGGAGGACCACTGCCTCTTGTCGGCGACCGCATTGAACCTGAAACGGATGATAAAATACGCCGGATGACGCCAGTGGGCGTCTTTTTTTGTTGGTAGGGCGGAGCGGAGCGAGACTTTGTCAACAGCACCTTTTTGTCCCGAGGTTTGGGCGGCTTTGCCTTATCGGGAGCGGCCTTGCCCTCCTTGGGCGGGCGGCCTCTGCCGGGCTTGGCAGCCTTGTCCTTTTCGGTAGGCGGCTTCTGCTTGGCTGCCTTTTTCTCCTCCTTGGCCGCCTCGTCACGGGCGGCGGCAAAATCCACCACCTTGCCGGAATGTGCCGGGGCGGGGTTGTCCTTGCCGGAATCAGGCGGCTGCGCCTGTTCCTTTTCAGCTTTGGGGACTTCGGGAGCGGCAGGCTCCTCCACCTCGGCGTGGGTAACAGCGTCAGCGGGATCGGGTACGGCATCGCCCATTTCAAAGGGCGCCGCGTGCCCCTCATGTTCCAGCATGACCGTCTCTGTGTTGGTCAGCGCAGGCTCGGGAGCGGGCTGCTCCGGCACGACGGCATTTTCTACCGCAGGAGCGGGAGCCTCGGCGGGCGGGGCTGCCTCGGGAATGTTTTTCTTATCATCTGCCATTTGCAAACCTCCTTTTCATGGCATGAAAAAAGCCAGTCCGCAGACTGGCCGGGTGGAAGTGACCTCCCTTCATGGTTTTATATATGAAAACGCCGCCCATTGTCCTGTTGGGCGGCGTTGACATCAAGAGTGGTGACAAATTTTCAATTACCTGATATACTTTAACAATCAAGTTATAAGGATGGTGCAGTTATGAGTGAGTTAGTTCCTGCGCTTAAGAATACTCTATTTTCTTCTACCCACGAAGTCGTTAGCGAATATGTTGAACTTGGGATTGACGCACTTTTAGAAAGCGAGGTATTAAAAGGAATTCCCGTTGTCAACACTATTGCAGCTATTTGTAAAACAGGGTATAACCTTCGCGAACGCAATCTTATAAAGCAAACCCTTACATTTATTTCAGAATTTAATTCTGGGAGTATTCCCCAAGAGAAATTAGATGAACATCGCAAAAAACTTGATGCAGATCCTAAAGAGGCTGAAAAAGAACTTAGTCGGGTGCTAATAATTTTAGGGAATCAAATAGATGAAATCCAATCCAAGGTTTTAGGCAGTTTTTATGCTTCCTATGTAAAAGGGGCTATTTCTTGGGAAAAATTTTGCGAATTGACAGAAGCTAATCGACGAATGTTTGTCAGCGATTATGCTCTTTTATTTGAAGCTGCTATCAAAGATGGATTAAAAATTCAAGGCAGAGAATTATATCAAGTTGACCGACTGATTTCGTTAGGACTGTTGCAAAACCAAAATCGACTTAGTGGAAATGTGTGGATAGATTTTACAGATAATCCCGAAAAGCAGAACGATATAATCGTTACATCCTTGGGGATGACCTTTTACAATAATGCGCCAAGCGTATTAAAAGGTACATAAGAACGCCGCCCGTTGTCCTGTTTGGGCGGCGGTGTTCTTGTGATTTTAGATTTTTAGGATGAATACCTCTTGCCGACTGCCAGCAAACTGTTGATATATCTGCGTTTTCTGAAATCCTATAATTACACTCCGACCAGTAATCGACAAGTTTCTTATGGAACTTGTCGATTTTTCTTTATTTCTATTCTAAAGAACCAACCAGCCACCGTCAGCGCTTTCTTCCCTGCGCTGACGGCGGCTCTTTCTCTTCTATTCTCTTAACTCACTGCCAGCCCTTGCACACGTCCACCCAGGCCAGGCTGTTGGAGCACTGCTCCAGCTCTGGGATGGTCAGCTTGATCTCGCTGTTGCTGCTGCCGCAGGCGGGGAAGACGGTCTGGAAGCGCTTTAACGACTCGTCCAGATAGACCTCCACCCCGTCGTTTACGGCGAAGGGGCACACGCCGCCCACCGCGTGGCCGATGAGCTCCACCGCCTGCTCCGGGGTGAGCATTTTGGCCTTGGCCCCGAAGCGGGCCTTATACCGGGCGTTGTCGATCTTGGTGTCTCCGGCGGCCACGATCAAGATGGGCCGCTCCCCCACCAGAAAGGACAGGGTCTTGGCGATGCGGCCGGGCTCCACCCCCAGGGCGGCGGCGGCCAGGTCTACCGTTGCGCTGGACTGGGGCAGCTCGTTCACCCGGTCCTCCATTCCAAAGCGGGCGAAATAGGCCCGCACCTTCTCCACTGACATAACAGGTGTTCCTCCTTTACAGCGTCTGGGGTGTCTCGTTCTCCGGCGCTGTCTCTTTTTCTGTTTCGCCCTGACTAGGCTGAACGGGCCAGCCCGCCCGCAGGGCGTCCTTCTGGGCCCGGGAGAGCTGCTTGATCTGGTGCTCCCGGCGCAGGGCGGCGGAACGGCTGGGCTGCTCCTGGGTATAGACCAGGGTCAACGGCCCCCGGCCACGGGTATACTTGGCCCCCCGGCCCGACTGGTGGGCCCGCAGGCGGCGGGGCACGTCATCGGTCATGCCGGTGTACAGCGTTCCGTCGCCGCATAGCAGCATATAGACATACCAGGCCATATCCCCGCCCCCCTCTCGCAGTCTGCTTCGTATTGTAGCACATCCCCCACCCCGCCGCAAGCGCATACGCCAGACACCCCTTCTTCTCCCCCGGCATAGCCTGCTTTGGACGCATCCGCAGTCGGGCGGTCCTTCCGGGACCCGCCGCCGTTTTGAGAAGAAAGGACGTACATTGTGACACAGGCACTTGTTTTGGCCGCCCTGGGCACGGGGTTCACCTTTGGGATGACCGCCCTGGGGGCCTGCGTGGTCTTTCTGTTCCGCCGCCAGAGCTCCCCGGGGCTGCACCGGGTGATGCTGGGCTTTGCCGCCGGGGTGATGCTGGCCGCCAGCGTGTGGTCCCTGCTCATCCCCTCCATTGAAAAGGCCCGGGAGCTGCATCTGGCGGGCTGGCTGCCCGCCGCCGGGGGGTCAGCCCTGGGCATTGCATTCTTGCTGGCCATGGACGCCCTGCTGCCCCATTTGGCCCCGGAGTCCTTCCACTGGCGGGAGGGCCAGACCTCCCGCCGCCGGACCCTGATGCTGGTGCTGGCGGTGACATTGCACAACATCCCGGAGGGCATGGCCGTGGGGGTCTCCTTCGCCCTGGCCGCCCAGGCGGAGGACCCCGCCCTGCTCACCGCCGCCGTGGCCCTGGCCCTGGGCATCGGCGTTCAGAACTTCCCGGAGGGGGCCGCCATCGCCCTGCCCCTGCGGCAGGAGGGCATGAGCCGCCGCCGGGCCTTCGCCCTCGGGGCCCTTTCCGGGGTGGTGGAGCCGGTGTTCGGCCTGCTCACCGTGCTGGCCGTTGGCTCCGTCCGGGCGCTGATGCCCTGGCTGCTGTCCTTCGCCGCCGGGGCCATGCTGTATGTGGTGGTGGAGGAGCTGATCCCCGAGGCCAACCTCTCCCAAGGCGGCCACTCCGGCACCCTGGGCGTCATGGCGGGGTTTTTGATGATGATGATTTTGGACGTGGCGCTGGGGTAGGAAACCAAAAAAGCCTTCCCCTGGGGGAAGGTGGCGCGGGCGAAGCCCGTGACGGATGAGGGGAAGGGTGGCGGTATTTGAGCGCTCTTGACGGAATCCCCCCGCCGCTTCGCGGCCCTCCCCCCTTTAACAAGGGGGGCTGCTATTCTGCACCATTAGGCCCCCTTGTTAAAGGGGGCTGGCATCGCCGCTAGGCGATGACTGGAGGATTCCTACGCACACGCTCCCAACCCTCCGGCGTTCCCCTCATCCGCCCCAGTGTGCCCACTGGGGCACCTGCCCTATCCCTTTTGTCCCTGCGGGACATTTCCCCTTGATAAGGGGAATCGGCCCCAGGGGAAGGCTAATTTTCCAATTTCCCCTTGCCTTTTCCCCTCCGATATGCTAAACTGTGACCATACTCACAATGCCACTCATTCCCAACTGTACGAAGGAGGTGAAACGCATGCCTGCCAAAGGGAAGCGTACCAGCGGGCTGCTGACCCAGCAGAAGATGCTGCGGGGGGCGGTGTCGCTGTTTCTGGAGAAGGGCTATGAGGGGACGACCACGGCGGAGATCGCCCGGGCGGCGGGGATGACCCCCAGTTCCTTCTTCCGGGCCTATCCCAGCAAGGAGGCCCTGCTGCTGGAGCTGGTGCGGCGGATGTTCTCCGGCCAGTTCGCCCTGGCCCAGCAGCACAGCGGCCCGACGGACCCGGTGGTGCTGTACGCCGTGGAGACCGCCATACAGCTGCATATCGCCGAGCTCAGCGAGCCCCTGCGGGACCTGTACGTCACCGGCTACTCCCTGCCCACCACCTCGTCCTACATCTACCACAGCACCGCCAAGCGGCTTCAGGTCATCTTCGGCCCCTATCTCCCCCAGCTCCAGGCCAAGGACTTTTACGAGATGGAGCTCGCCTCCGCCGGGATGATGCGCAGCTTTATGTCCGTCCCCTGCGACCTCTATTTCACCATCGAGGCCAAGATTTCCCGCTTTCTGGACTGCGCCCTGACCCTGTACCATGTGCCCCAAAAGCAGCGGGAGGAGATCATCCACTTCGTGCTGCAGCTGAACCTGCGCACCATGGCCGTGGGCATCATCCAGAGCACCGTAATGCAGGCCGAACAGGGCTTTGCCCTGCTGCCAGAACTGGACCAAGATACACATGACATGAAGGAGGAACGTCAATGAAGAAAAAACGCCTGTTCCGCACCCTGACAGCCACCGTTCTGTGCCTGTCCATGCTGTGCATGAACGCCAGCGCCATGCAGATTTTCGTCAAGACTCTCACCGGAAAGCATATCACCCTGGAGGTGGAGCCCGGCGACTACATTTCCACTGTAAAAACCAAAATACAGGAAAAGGAGGGTATTCCCCCCGACCAGCAGCAGCTCACCTATCAGGGCAAGCTGCTGGAGAATGATAACGAAACGCTGGCAGACCACAACATCCAGAAGGAGAGCACCCTGCATTTAAAACTGCGGCTCTCCCCCGGCACGGCAGAAAACTCCACGGATGTCTCTGACGAGGCCGCTTTGAAGGCCGCCGTTCAAATCGACAACAACTACATCCAGCTCTCCAATAATATCGACCTGACCTCTTATCTGGCGGTCACGAAAAACGTCACCCTGGACCTGAACGGCTTTGTGCTGGACGCTCAGCGCAAATGTCAGTATGTGATACGCGTCTATGATGGGGGCAATCTGACCATTGTGGACAGCGACCCCAACAAACCGCATTATTTCACGGTGGATGAAAACAGCGGTCTGTGGACATGGGACCCTAACGCAACCTCTGGAAACGAGGTCCTCGGCGGTATTATTACCGGCAACCAGTGGAAAGCGAATTCTCCCGACGGCGGCAGCGGCGGCGGCCTTCTCATTGAGAGAAACTCGTCGGCAGAACTGCTCAGCGGCAGCATCGTGGGCTGCACGTCGGACAAGGGCGGCGGCGTGTATGTCGTTCTTGGAGCTTCCTTCGTCCTGGGCGACGGCGAAAGCCCGGCCCGCATCATCGGCTGCACTGCCATGCGCGACGGCACTGCAGACCAGCTTTATGGCGGCGGCGTGTATGTCTACACCAATCATTCCGCCAGTTCCACCTTCACCATGAACCCCGGCGCGGAGATCCGCAGCTGCACCGTCGTTTCTTATGGTTATAATAACGGCTTCGGCGGCGGTGTATGCGTCACCGATGAGGCCGTCTTTACCATGAACGGCGGCACCATTACCGACTGCCACGCAAAAGAGAGCAGTATTGGGCGGGACGGCATCGGCGGCGGCGTGTATCTTGACGGCGGCGCTACCATGAACGCCAACGGCGGCGAGATCACGCGCTGCACCGCAGATCAGGGCGGTGCGGCATACAACGACGGCGGCACCATTCAGGCGGATGCAAACACCAAGGGCACCACCTTCTCCGGCGCAGTCTATAACACCGACACCATCAGCGGCGGTGTCTTTACCGGCGATGTGACAAATCAGAAGACGGCCACCATCTCCGGCGGCACGTTCACCGGTGCGGTGACGAATGAAGCCGGTTTCTGGTATGACTCTCGTGGCGACACTTACCTGCGTCAAGGCAAGATCACCGGCGGCACCTTCCAGAGCACTGTGACCAACAACGGTGCAGTCATTGAAAACGGGACCTTCACCGGCGACCTGGTCAATAAGAAAGCGCTGGACCAGAATGGCAATACGCTGAAAGACAGTCACGGCGAGTTGGCCCTGGGCCTTATCTCCGGCGGGACCTTCGAGGGACCCGTGACCAACGACCCCAGCTGCACCATCAGCGGCGGTACGTTCAACGACACCGTCACCAGCGAGGGCTCTATTGAAAACGGCACGTTCAACGGCGATGTGATCCTCAATAATGGCGGCGTCGCTGGCGGCATTTTCAACGGCACGGTGCACAACAAGGCCTCGTATGTTGCCGACGGAACTTTCAACGGGGACGCGATCAACGACTTTCTGCTTGCAGGCGGGACCTATCATGGCACCGTGACCAATAACACCAACGGCCAGATCAACGGCGGCACGTTCCTGGACACTGTATCCAATAACGGCAAGATCAACGGCGGGACCTTCTCCGGCGCTATCACCGGCACGGGCACCATTGTGGAGGATGCCGTCGTGAAGCTGACCGTCTCCTTCCACCCCAACGGCGGCAGCGGCAGTATGGACCCGGTGACGGTGGACTATGGCGCCACCTATCTCTTCCCCGAGAACGGCTTCACCGCCCCCGAGGGCAAGCGCTTTGCCCACTGGGCCATTGATTCCCTGGACGGCGATACCACTGCCGTCCCCGGCGGCGGGCTGACCATCCTCCGGGGCACCACCGCCTACGCGGTGTGGGAGGACATCCCCGCCTCTACCGGCGGAGGGGGCGGCGGCGGACGGACCAGCTATTCCGTCAGCACCGGCAAGACCGGCAACGGCACCCTCTCCCTCAGCGATACCACCGCCCGCCGGGGCGACACGGTCACGGTCACGGTGAAGCCCGACAAGGGCTATACCCTGGAGACCCTCACTGTCACCGACAGCCGGGGCAGCGCCCTCACCCTCACGGACAAGGGCAGCGGCAAGTTTGCCTTCACCATGCCCAGCGGCAGCGTCACCGTAAACGCCACCTTCATGGAGGACAATTCCATCCTGAACTTCTTCGTGGACGTGCCCGCCAGCGCCTATTACTACGACGCAGTGAAGTGGGCGGCGGAGCAGGGCATCACCGGCGGCACGGACGAGAACCACTTCTCCCCCGATGCCTCCTGCACCCGCGCCCAGATCGTCACCTTCCTGTGGCGGGCGGCGGGCAGCCCGGTGGTGAACTACATTCTGCCCTTTGAGGACGTGGCCGAGAGCAGCTATTACGCCGAGGCCGTCCGCTGGGCGGCCAGCCAGGGCATCGTCTCCGGCGTCTCCCCCACCCGCTTCGGCCCCGACCTGCCCTGCACCCGGGCCCAGGCCATGACCTTCCTCTATGGGGCCATGGGCTCCCCCGCCGTCACCGGCGGCTCCGGCTTCCTGGACGTGGACAGCGGCGCATACTACGCCGGACCCGTGGCCTGGGCGGTGAAGAACCACATCACCTCCGGCACCGGAAACGGCCTGTTCGGCACAGAGAACATCTGTACCCGCGCCCAGATCGTCACGTTCTTGTTTGGGCTGTATGAGAAGTAAATAAGCAGCAGAAAACCCCGCCCGGTGTTCCGTGTTTGGAATACCGGGCGGGGTTGTGTTTTGGGGAAAAGCCTTCCCCTGGGGGAAGGTGGCACGGCGTAAGCCGTGACGGATGAGGGGAAGGCCGAAGGATTGGGAGCTGTTGCGTGGGAATCCTCCAGTCATCGCCTTGCGGCGATGCCAGCCCCCTTTCACAAGGGGGCCTAATGGTGCAGCACATCAGCCCCCCTTGTGAAAGGGGGGACACCGCCGAAGGCGGAGGGGGGATTCCGGGCCGCTGGGGACAGCGGCCCCTACGAAATCTATCGTAACCCGGCGTAGGGGCGGATGTCCCCATCCGCCCGATGGCCTCCGCACCCACGATACCCACCCTCATCCGCCCCCTTCGGGGGCACCTTCCCCCCTGCGTGGGGAAGGCTAATGAACATCACTCCATCAGCTCCAAAAACTCCTGTTCCGTCAGGACGGGGACGCCCAGGTCCAAAGCCTTTTTCAGCTTGGAACCGGCCCCCTCCCCGGCCACCACGTAGGTGGTCTTTTTGGACACGGAACCGGCGGATTTGCCGCCCCGGTCCTCGATCATGGCGGCGGCCTGGTCCCGGGTGAACTGCTCCAGGCCCCCGGTGAGGACAAAGGTCATGCCCGCAAAGCGCTGGTCGCTGCCCTGCTCTGCGGCGGTCATGTTCACCCCGGCCTCCCGCAGACGGGCGATGAGGTGGCGGCTCTGGGGGCTTTCCAGCCAGGTCAAAATGCTGCGGGCGGTGATCTCCCCCACATCGTTCACGGCGGTCAGCTCCTCCAGGGTGGCCTGCTCCAGGGCGTCCATGGTCTGGAACCGGGCGGCCAATATCTTGCCCGCCTTCTGCCCCACCTGGCGGATGCCGAAGGCATAGATCAGCCGGGCCAGGTCCTGGCTCTTGGACCGCTCAATGGCGGCCATGAGATTCTGGGCCGACTTCTTGCCCATGCGGTCCAGCCCGGCCACGTCCTCCTCCTTCAGGAAGTACAGGTCGCCGGGGGTCTTCACCAGTCCGGCGTTCACCAAGTTTTCGACGACGGCCACGCCCAGGCCGTCGATGTCCATGGCGTCCCGGCTGGCGAAGTGGGTCAGATTCCGCAGCAGCTGGGCCGGGCATTCGGCTCCGGTGCAGCGCATGTGGGCCCCGTCCTCGTCCCGTTCCACCGGCGCCCCGCACACGGGGCACGTCTTGGGCAGGAAATAGGGCTGGCTGTCCGCCGGGCGCTTGTCCAGCACCACGGACAGCACCTCCGGGATGATCTCCCCCGCCTTGCGCACCAGCACCGTGTCCCCGATGCGGATGTCCTTGTCCGAGATAAAGTCCTGGTTGTGCAGCGTGGCGCTGGTGACGGTGGTGCCCGCCAGCCGGACCGGCTCCAGCACCGCCTTGGGGGTGAGCACGCCGGTGCGGCCCACCTGGACCACGATGTCGGTGAGCCGGGAGGGCTTCACCTCCGGCGGATACTTATAGGCGGCGGCCCACCGGGGGAACTTGGCCGTGGAGCCCAAGACGGCCCGCTGGCTCAGGTCGTTTACTTTCACCACCGCCCCGTCGATGTCAAAAGAGAACTGGTCCCGATCCTCCCCGATCTGGGTGATGCGCTCGGTCACCTGGTCCATGGTGGTACACAGCTTGTGGGGGATGACCTTAAAGCCCTTTTGGGCCAGATAGTCCAGGGTCTCCTCGTGGGTCTGGAAAGCCACGCCGTCGCTCCACTGGACGTTGAAGACCAGGATGTCCAGCTTCCGTTGGGCGGCGATTTTAGGGTCCTGCTGGCGGAGGGAACCGGCGGCGGCGTTGCGGGGGTTGGCGAACAGGGCCTCTCCCCGGCGCTCCCGCTCGTCGTTCAGGGTGTGAAAGACCTTTTTGGGCATGAACACCTCGCCCCGGACGATGAGATGCTCCGGCGCGCCATCCACCCGCAGGGGGATGGACCGCACGGTGCGCAGGTTGGCGGTCACGTCCTCCCCCACCTGGCCATCCCCCCGGGTGGCTCCCCGGACGAACAGGCCGTTTTCATATTCCAGAGCCACGGACAGGCCGTCCACTTTCGGCTCCACCACATAGACGGCCCCCGTCACCGTGCTCTGCACCCGCTGGTCAAAGGCCCGCACCTCGTCAAAGTCGAACACGTCCTGAAGGGATTCCAGGGGCACCCGGTGCTGCACCGGCTCAAAGGTAGACAGGGCCTGTCCCCCCACCCGCTGGGTGGGCGAGTCGGGGGTCACCGTCTCCGGGTGGGCCTGCTCCAGCTCCTCCAGGCGGCGGAGCTTGTGGTCATAGTCATAGTCAGACATGGTGGGCTTGTCCAGCACATAATACTCATAGCCCGCCCGCTCCAGCTCCCGGCGCAGCTGGTCAATTTCCGTGTGAAAGTCCATTGTCGTCACCTCTCTCATGGCATTCATGGCATTGGAACCCGGCGATCAGCCGGGGGCACAGGGCCCGGGCCAGCCAGAACAGCCAAAAGCCCAACAGGGCCCCGGCGGTGTTCAGCAGCACGTCGTCCACGTCGGCGCTGCGCCCGATGAAATATTGAATGGATTCGATGGCCGTTGAAGCCCCCAGCCCCACCGCCAGGGACTTCCACCACCGGGGCTTGCGCCACAGCAGGGCGGAAAAGACGCCCACGGGCAGGAAGATGCCGATGTTGGCCACCATCAAAAACATGACCCACGGCCCCCGCACCGCTCTTCGTATCTCCTGGAGGGGCACCAGCTGCAAGATGTGGTCGATGTCCCCCCAGTGGGGAAACAGGGGGCGCTCCCCCCGCAGGGCGGCCAGCCAGTGCTGACGGTGCCAGAAGTTGGCCGGGAACAGGGTCAGGGCGGCCAGGCCCGCCCCAAACATCATGCAGAAAAGCAGGGCGATCTCCCGCCGGAGGGGACTGACCAGCCCCAATCTGTCCAATCGACGCCGCCGGGCGGGCAGGGCCAGGGCATAGACCGCCGCCGCGGCGCACATACAGGGCAGCATCTGGGTGGCATAGTCCCGCACGTTGCCCAGATACCACCACAACAGCTCTCCGAAATTCATGGGTTCTCCTTCGTTGGGAAAAGTCAGGGGCCCGCCCCGTCATCCGGCGGCGGGCAGGCCCCCTGTCTGGAACCAGGTCTGTGGGACCTGGCCCACGATCACCGTCTCGGCCACGCACAGGCGGCTGTCTACGGCCACCTCCTCCCCGCCCCCGGGCAGCAGCACCGTGACGGGCACGGACAGCCGCAGCCAAAGGCGGTGCCGGGTCTGGTTGATCCCGGCGGAGGTAAATTCACTCTCAAACTCTGCCGACGCCGTGCCCAGGGCAAGAGCCCGCAGGTGCAGGTCCGGCCCTCTGGCCCAGGTGGGCTCAAAGGGCAGCAGGCTCCCCACGGGGACGGCCAGGTCCAAGGACCGGCTGTCTGCCAGTTTAGCAAGCAAATGGGCGGACAGCTCCGCCCGCAGCAGGTTCAGGGCCGCCATGTCGGCGGACAGGGAGACGATCTCCCCCGCGTCGTTCCGGGTGATGGTCACAAAGTCGCTGTAGTCCACCCCACGCTGCTGCAAGTCCTGGGCCGCCCACTGCTCCACAGCGGCGGTCACCTGGCGCTGGACCTGATAGCGGGCGGCGGCGGATAAGACGGGCCGCAGGGCGTGCTCCGTCAGCCGGACGGCACACAGCATCACGGCGGCGGCCACCAGCCAGGTGAGCACCCAGGGGGGCAGCCCCCGGCGCAGACGGCGCTCCATCCCCCTGCGCCACGGCCCAGCGGACATTCCCTCACCCCCTCATAGGGAGAGGATATGCCGCCCGCGGCTTGGCCTATTCAGGCGAAATTTAAGCTCTGCCCAGCAGCTCCTGCACCGCCAGCAGCACGCCCAGCCGACCGGACTCAAAGGTCAGGCCGCCCTGGAGATAGACGGTGTAGGGCGGGCGCATGGGGGCGTCGGCAGACAGCTCGATGGACGCGCCCTGGATAAAGGCCCCGGCGGCCATGATGACCTGGCAGTCATAGCCCGGCATGTCCCAGGGCTCCGGGGTGACATAGGAGTCCACAGGAGCGCCGAACTGGATGCCCCTACAGAACTTCTTCAGGGCCTCCGACTCCTTCATGTGGATCATCTGGATGATGTCGTGGCGCACCGCGTCGGAGTGGGGCTCGGTGTCATAGCCCAGCAGCTCCATGACCTTGGCGGCGAACACGGCGGTCTTCAGGGCCTGGGCCACGGTGTGGGGGGCCATGAACAGGCCCTGATACAGGCTGCGGTTCTGGCCCAGGGTGCAGCCGCACTCCCCGCCGATGCCGGGGACGGTGAGGCGCATGGCCGCCCCTTCGATCAGGTCCCGCCGCCCGGCCAGATAGCCGCCGGTGGGGGCCAGGCCGCCGCCGGGGTTCTTGATGAGAGAGCCCACCACCAGGTCGGCCCCCACGTGGGTGGGCTCCTTCTCCTCCACAAACTCGCCATAGCAGTTGTCCACGATGATGGCGGCGTTGGGGTTGGCCTTTTTGATGACGGTACACATCTCACCGATCTCGTCCACGGACAGGGAGGCCCGGGTGGAGTACCCCTTGGAGCGCTGGATCAAAACGGCCTTCACTTTGGGGTCGGCCACGGCCTTGGCCATGCCGTCCAGGTCCGGCTTGTTGTCAAGGAGTTCCACTTGACGATACTCCACGCCGTAGTCTTTCAGGGACCCGTGGCCCTTGTCCACCACGCCGATGGCCCCCAGCATGGTGTCGTAGGGGGCCCCCACGGCGGACACCAGCACGTCCCCCGCTTTTAAGGCCCCGAACAGGGCGGCGGTGATGGCGTGGGTGCCGTTGACGAACTGGAGCCGCACCAAAGCGGCCTCTGTTCCGAACAGCTGGGCATAGATCTCGTCCAGCTTGTCCCGGCCCAGGTCGTCATAGCCATAGCCGGTGGTGCCGGAGAAATAGCTCTCCGCCACCCGGTGCTCCTGAAAGGCGGCCAGCACCCGGGCGGTGTTCTCCTGGGCAATGGCATCGATGCGGGCAAACTGCTCGGTCAGCTGGGCCTGGGCCCGGCTCCCCAGCTCTTTTACTTTTTCCTCTAACTGCAAAGGCATTTTCCTTGTCATCCTATCTGTTTCAATGTGTTGCGGGGACTTCTCCCCCGCTTACAGGCTCTCCAGCTTGCTCTGGACAAAAGCGGTCAGCAGCTTCACGCAGTCCTGGGCGTCCTTCAGGTCGGCCATCTCCACGGGGGTGTGGATATAGCGGCAGGGCACGGACACGCCGCCGGTGCGCACGCCGATGCGGGTGGTGTGCATCACGCCTGCGTCGGTGCCCCCCGCCCGCATGATGTCCCGCTGGCTGGCCAGGTCCAGGTTTTTGGCCTGCTGCTCCAGCTTCTGAATCATGTCCGGGTGGCAGATGACGGAGGAGTCCATGATCTTGATGGCCGGGCCCTTGCCCAGCTGGACCGTCCCGCACTTTTCAGAGCCGGGGGTGTCGTCCACGTCGGTGACGTCCACCACCACGGCATAGTCCGGGTCCACGGCCCAGGCGGCGGGCTTGGCCCCCCGCAGGCCCACCTCCTCCTGCACGGTGAAGACCACGTACAGGTCGTTGGGGCACAGCTCCATCTCCTCCAGCACTTTCAGCAAAATGGCGCAGGAGATGCGGTTATCCAGGTAAGGGGAAACCACTTTACCTTGGTTGGTAAAACAGGGAGAATCATAGATCATCGTGTCGCCCACGGCCACAGACTTCAGGGCGGTCTCCCGGTCTTTGGCCCCGATGTCCACATAGCACTCGTCCAGTTTCAGCTTGCCGAAGTCGGCCTTCTCCTCGGGCACGATCACGCCCCGCACCCCGCTGGCAAAGCGCACGGGGGTATAGGCGGCCTCCTTGGGGCTGATGCCCCCCAGGCGGCCCACCCGCAGAAAGCCGTTCTCCTCCACGTGGGTGACGATAAAGCCGATGGAGTCCATGTGGGCACACAGCATCACCCGGGGGCCGCTGCCCAGCTTGCGCACGATCAGGTTGCCCATGGCGTCGGTGGATATCTCGTCGGCCAGGGGGCGGGCCAGCTCGGCCAGCTTCTCCCGGATGCCCCCCTCGTCCCCGGAGGGGCCGTGGGCTGCGTTCAGCGTCTGGATCAGTTCCAGCAGTTCCATTCTTAACGCTCCTTATCTCTCCGCCCCGTCCCGGGCCATCTCTTCCAGAAACAGCCGGGTCAGGCGCAGCATATTTTCCATGTCCTCCACGTTGGCCACGCTGGCCGGGGCGTGGAGATAGCGCACCGCCGCCGACATGGCGGCCACCCGCACCCCGGCGCGGCTGCGCTGGATGGTCCGGGCGTCGTTGCCCCCGGCGATATACTCCTTGGTCTGCCAGGGGACGTCGTGCTCCTCCGCCAGCCGGGTCAGGGTGCGGAACAGCCCCCGGTCATAGATGGTGGCTCCGTCCATATAGGAGATCACCGGGCCCTTGCCGGGGGCGCACACCTTTCGGTGGTCCTCCACCCCGGGCAGGTCGGCGGCGGTGGTGGTCTCCAGCACCAGGGCGATGTCCGGCTTCACGGAGAAAGCCGCAGCGAAGGCCCCACGGGTGCCCACCTCCTCCTGAGCGGTGAAGGCAAAGGTCACGTCCATGGGCAGTTCCTCCTTCAGCAGGGAGAGCATGATGGCGCAGCCAATTCTGTCGTCGATGGCCTTGGCCTTCAGCATCCCCTCCCCCAGCTCCTCGGGCTCGCCCAGGAAAGAGCCATAGGTCCCGGGCTGGACCAGGGCCAGGGCCTCGTCCTTGTCGGCGGCTCCGATGTCAATATACATGCTGTCCGTCTTGGGGACCTTTTTGCCCTCCTCCCGGCTGACCAGGTGGATGGCCTTCAGGCCGATGACGCCGGGGATATTTTCCGGGCCCAGCACCACCGGCTTGCCGATGGCCACCCGGCGGTCCACCCCGCCCACAAAGTCAAACTTGCAGAAGCCCTCGTCGGTGACCCGGGTGACGATCAGGCCCACCTCATCCATGTGGGCACACAGCAGCAGCTTTGCCCCGTCGGACCGGCGGCCCTTTTTGCACACGATCAGGTTGCCCAAGGCGTCGGTGCGGATGCTGTCGGCATAGGGCGCGGCCTGTTCCCGGATAAAGGCCCGGATGGCGTCCTCGTCCCCGGACACGCCGTTCTGGCGGCAGAGCTGTTTCAGCAGATCAATCATAGCTGGGCGCCTCCTCTCCCAGGCCCCGGATGAAGTCGGCCAGCAGGGCGGCGGTGTTCTCCATGTCCTCCCGGCTCACCGTCTCGATGGGGGTGTGCATATAGCGCAGGGGCAGGGACAGCACAGCGGTGGCCACGCCCTCCCGGCTCACCTGTAAAGGCCAGCCGTTGGTGCCCGAGTGGCCGGCCATCACCTCGATCTGGCAGTCCATCCCGGCCTCCTCCGCCTTGCGCTGGAGACGGCGTGACATCCACCGGGTGCAGTTGGGGCCGACGCCGATCACCGGGCCGCCCCCCAGGGGGAAGGTCTTGCCCTTGTCCCCGTCGGGGCTGTCCCCGTGGGTCACGTCCACCGCCACGCACAGCTCGGGCACGATGCCATAGGCCGCCGTGATGGCCCCGGTGCTGTGGGTCTCCTCCTGGGTGGAGCCTAGGACGTACACGTCCACGTCCAGCTTCTCCCCCTTCAAACGTTCTAAAGCGTCCAGCAGGATGGCAAAGCAGGACCGGTCATCCAGGGACTTGCCGCACAGCAGCTTGTCCCCCAGGCGGGTGCAGCCCGCCCGATAGACGGCGGGGGTGCCCACGGGGATGAGCCGCTCGGCCTCCTCCTGGCTGAGACCTACGTCGATATACAGATCTTTTATGGGCTGGGGCTTGTTCATGTCCTCCGCCGTCTGCACGTGGGGAGGCATACAGGCCACCACCCCCAGCCGGGGGGGCTGGGTGAGGATGGTCAGCTCCCGGTCGGGCAGCATCCGGGGGTCCACGCCCCCCAGGGGGGCGAAGCGGAGATAGCCGTCCTCGTGTCCGGTGATGAGAAAGCCGATCTCGTCCAGGTGGGCGTCCAGCAGCAGCCGGGGGGCGTTCTCCTTCCCGCACCGGCGCAGGCCCACCACGCTGCCCATGCGGTCCACCCGCACCTCGTCCACCAGGGTACGCAGCAGCTCCGCCGCCGCCTGGGCCACCGGGCTTTCAAAGCCGCTGGGCCCCGGCAGGGCGCACAGGTGTTTCAATACTTCTTCGTAGTCCAAACTCAGACCCTCCGATTTTTGATGTCATTGCGAGGAAGGCAATGCCCGTAACCCCGTCCAACAGCCTCCCTTGTCAAAGGGAGGTGGCACGGCGCAGCCGTGACGGAAGGATTCCGACCACTGGGAAGCTGTCCTAAGAACGGAATCCCTCAGTCAGCTTCGCTGACAGCCCCCTTTAACAAGGGGGCCAAGGGACGGGGGTTACGGATTGCTGCGTCGGCCCGTTGGGCCTCCTCGCAGTGACAAGATGTCCTTACAGTTCGTTCACCAGCGCCTTGAAGCGCTTGCCCCGCTCCATAAAGTTCTTGAACTGGTCAAAGGCGGCGCAGGCGGGGGACAGCACCACCACGTCCCCGGCCACAGCGGCCCCCTGGGCGGCGGCCACGGCGGCGGCCAGGTCGTTTGTCTCCAGGATCTCCAGGCCGCTGCCCGCAAACTCCGGGGCAGTCTCCACCGCCTGGCGGATGGCGGGGGCGGTGGCCCCGCACAGCACCAGGACTTTGACCTTCTTGCAGATCTCCCGGCCCAGCTGGGTGAAGGGCACGCCCTTGTCATAGCCCCCGGCGATCAGAATGAGCTTCTGCTGGAAGGAGTCCAGACAGGCCATGGTCCGGGTGGGGCTGGTGCCGATGGAGTCGTTATAATACTTCACGCCGCAGAGCTCCCGCACCAGCTCGATGCGGTGCTCCACGCCGGTAAAGCGCTTGGCCACGGCCCGGACGCACTTGTCGGGGACCACCCCATCCACGGCGGCAATGGCGGCCATGTAGTTTTCGATGTTGTGGACGCCGGGGATGCGGATGTCGGCCAGGGGCAGGACCTCACGGCTGCCCATGGCGTTGGTCAGCCAGATGGCCTCGTCCCGGAGATACACACCCTCCTCCAGCTTGCTCTTCCGGCTGAACAGGGTCACGCCAGCGGGTGCCTCTTTGGACAGCTCTCTGGTGATGTCGTTGTCGAAGTTAAATACCGCCCGGTCCCCCGCCTGCTGGTGGAGATAGATGTTCCGCTTGGCGTTGGTATACTCCTCCATGGTGTGGTGATAGTCCAGGTGGTTGGGGGACAGGTTGGTGAACACGGACACGTTGGGGCTGAGGGTCATGGTCATCAGCTGGAAGGAGGACAGCTCCACCACGACCATGTCATCCGCCGTCATGCCGCCCACGTCGGGCAGCAGGGGCTTGCCGATGTTGCCGCCCACGTAGACGTTGAACCCGGCCTCTTTCAAAAACTCGCTGATGAGGGTGGTGGTGGTGGTCTTGCCGTCGCTTCCCGTCACGCCGAAGATCTTGCAGGGGCACAGCTGGAAGAACAGCTCCATCTCCGAGGTGATCTCCCGGCCCTTCTCCGCCGCCTTCTTCAGCTCCGGGTGATTGGGGCTCAGGCCGGGGGTACGGAAAATCACGTCAAAGCGATAGAGCTTGTCCAGATAGTTCTCCCCCAGCTGGAAGCTGGCGCCCAGACTCTCCAGCTCGTCGGCCAGCTCCTCCACCCGCTCCCGGGGGGATTTGTCGCACACCGTGACCTTCAAGCCGGCGCGCAGCATCATGCGGATAAGGGGGGTGTTGCTCACGCCCATGCCGATGACGGCAACAGACTTGCCCCGCAGGGACTCTAAATATTCAGCAATGGTGGACATAAACGTCCTCCTTCCATGTTTTTCTTTGTAACCTAGAGATTTTACCACGATTCCCCGAAAAATTCAATCGAAAGTATTGCTATCTGTCCCGCCTGCTGTCAGCCGGAAAATTTCTTGCAATCCCAGCCTGCGGCAGTATAATAAAAGCACAACGATCTCAGCCCTGACCCAGGACAACAAACTTTTAAATGCATACGACGACATCGTCAAGAGCGGCTATGAAGGAGGGATCGACATGTGCAGGATCACAACCGAAATCGAAGAGCGCGGCATCAAGCGCGGAATGCAGCAGGGACTCCAGCGCGGAATGCAGCAGGGCATCAAACGCGGCGAGGAGCAGGCGCTGAATGTGGTGGCGGGCGTCGTCCGGGCGTATCACAGGACCGGCTCCGTGGCGGCTGCGGCAAAGGAAAATAACCTTACCGAGGAGTACACCCGCACCATCCTCCAGAAGCTGGAGATGCTCCCCTCATAACAACGGACGCGGGAATCCGACATTGACAACCCCCGCATTTTCCTGTATCATAGGCAAGGCAAGTAAGCTGGACAGCCGCGCGGGCGGGGCGAAAGGCTCGTCTGTGAGGAAAGTCCGGGCTCCACAGGGCAAGGATAACGGGTAACACCCGCCGGGGGCGACCCTAGGAAAAGTGCAACAGAGATATACCGCCTCGTGGTCACGTTTTTATAAAATGGGGCCCCCGCAAAAGCGTTTGCTTTTGTGGGGAGAGGAGACGCAGCGAAATGAGCGAGCTTTACCGCTTGCGGTGAAGCGAGGGATATGGAGCTTGCGTCGACGAGGTAAGGGTGGAAAGGCGAGGTAAGAGCTCACCCGACGGCTGGGAACAGTCCGTCGCTGTAAACTCTATTCGGAGCAACGCCGTGGGAACGCAATAGACCGGCCCGGTCGCGTTCAGGGGGCGGCTGGAGCGTGGGGGCAACTCCACGTCGAGATAGATGGCTGTCTTAAAAGACAGAACCCGGCTTACAGGCTTACTTGTCAAAAAGACCGCGAGGGGACAAAACCCTTTGCGGTCTTTTTTATGCTGTGTCTCATTCACACTTTTTTTACAGTTTCGTCTCAAAATCGTTTCCTGTTGTTTCGAAAATGTTTGAACTTGTGTGCTAGGATAGGCTCACCAAAACCCGAAAGGAGACTTTTCCATGAAACGAAGCTGGACCGCTCTGGCGCTGGCCGGAGCCATGGTCTTTCAGCTGGCCGCCTGCGGCGCCTCCAACAGCGGCGGCGGCAGCTCCTCTGCCAACAGCGGAACAGAATCCGCCCTGGTCCTGTCCGACCAGTCCGTGACCCTGGACGGCAATACGATATCTGAGGGGACGGACGGAGCCGTCACCGTCAGCCACGACATCGTCTATTACCAGGCCGGCCAGGGCGAGGACTACGGCGCGGGCTCCGCCGACGACGAGCACACCGCCGAGGAGGCCGGTGCCCACACGGTGGTCACCATCCGCAAGGCCGGGACCTATCGGGTCTCCGGCAGCCTGTCCGCTGGTCAGCTGGCCGTTGATTTAGGCGATGACGCCAAGACCGACCCCTCCTCTGTGGTCACGCTCATCCTGGACGGGGTGGACATCACCTGCACCGTGGCCCCGGCAGTGATCTTCTACAACGTCTATGAGTGCGACGCCGACTTCGTCGCCTATGACAACGAGGAGACGGACAACTATGTCTCCTCCCCCACTGTGGACACCTCCGCCGCCGGAGCCAACGTCATCCTGGCCGACGGCAGCGTGAACAACATCTCCGGCTCTTACGTGGCCCGTATTTATAAGGAGGGCACCACCAAGAAGCTCCACAAGTACGACGGGGCTTTCTACTCCAAGATGTCCATGAACATCGGCGGGGAGTCGGAAGGCGACGGCGTGCTGAACATCACCGGCGAGAACGAGGGTCTGGACACCGAGCTGCACCTGACCATCAACGGCGGCGTCATCAACATCCAGGCCCAGGACGACGGCATCAACGTCAACGAGGACGGCGTGTCCGTGGTCACCGTCAACGGCGGCACCCTTCAGATCAACGCCGGGCTGGGGGCTGAGGGGGACGGCATCGACTCCAACGGCTTTCTGGTCATCAACGGCGGCAACGTGTACACCATGGCCAACCAGGCAAGCCCTGACGGCGGTCTGGACGCCGACGAGGACATCCTCATCAACGGCGGCTATGTGGTGGCCGTGGGCATCCGCAACGATCCCATCTCCGACGACTCCGCCCAGCAGTATATCCAGTTGACCTTCGCCTCCGTCCTCCCCGCGGGCAGCCAGATCGCCCTCACCGATGACAGCGGCGACCAGCTGCTCTCCTTCACCCTGGAGAAGTCCGCCCAGTCCATCGTCTTCTCCTCCCCCGATCTGAAGCAGGACGTGGACTATACCCTCACGGTGGACGGCGTGACGCAGCAGTACACCGGCACCTCCGCCGGCGGCATGGGCCCCGGCAATGGCGGCCAGCCCCCGGAGCTCCCCGACGGCCAGCAGCCCGGTGACGGCAGCCAGCCCGGTCAGGATGGCCAGCAGCCTCCCCAGAGCGACGGGCAGCAGCCCCCCGAAAAACCCGACGGCAGCCAGGCTCCCAATACCAACGGCCAGCAGCCCCCGGAGAAGCCTGACGGCGACAGCGCCCAGCAGGACCGCCCCCAGCCCCCGGAAAACGGCGGTCAGGCCCCTGACGGCCAGGCTCCCGGCACGCAGCCCGGTCAGAACCAGACCCAGGACAGCCAGACCGAGCCCTCCACCCAGTTCACCCTCACCGGAGACCACCACGCCTTCTCCGGCATCAGCGACAGCGAGAACGGATAAACGCAAAACATCAGGCCCGCACTGCCAATCCAAGACAGTGCGGGCCTGAACGTTTATATTCTCAATAATTACAGCCCGACGGGGTCCGCCACATCTTCCGTGAACAGGTCCATCAAGTCGTGGTTTGCCCCCACATTCGTCACCTCAAAATGATTGACGCAGTGCTGGAGCCACGGGAACGCATCACTCATATCCCGGATCAAATCAAATATCTCCAAGTCCGTCGTTTTATAGAGGGAGTGATAGCCGGAATATTGTTCGTGGGAGAAGTTCCGTCTGCTCAAAAACTTCTGTATCTTCTCATAAGCGCCTTTGGGCCGCGTTCTGGAGTAATGCTCCTCCAGGTCCTTGATCCGCAGATCAAAATAAAGGGCCTTAAAGTGCTTTGCTTCTCTCCTGGCCATCACGCCGCGCTTTCCCGGTGGGTGTAGTGATAGAGCACATCCTCCACGGTGAAGTCCGTTTCATTTTCGCCGTCGTCGCTGTTGTACCACAGCCATTTGACCAGATAAGCCATGAACCACTCTTTGTCTTTTAATGTAGTGATGATCCGGCCAAAGGTGCCATAGTCCCGGGCCATGCCCGTTCCGCAGTAGCAGACCGTGCCATCGGGAAGGGTCTGCTTTGGAAAATGATACTTTGCAAAGGCCCTGTCCACTGCGGCATAAATGGTCTCGGGGGCATATTTGCGATCTGCCTGTATCTTGGCGTCATCAAACTTGATCTCCAGCTTCAGCATGGTATCTCCTCCTGTGGGCCGAAAACGATATGCCATTTACAGTTTATAGTATATCGTATCCACGCCCGGTTTGCAACGGCTTTCTCCGTCGTTTGAAAAACGCGCCGTTTCCATATCCGAAACGACCCACCCCGACCCTCTTGTCGTTTCGCCAAATTTCAATTCCCGCACTCTGGCATAAAGAAAGCGTTAATTTCCCGTTAAAAAAACGAAAGTTTCTCCCCCTTTCCCCTTTGTTTTCCCCGGCTGATTTCGTGCTTTCCCGACCTCTTTGGTGGTTTTGCCCATGAATATTTTGTTTTTCTCCCGTTTTCTTACCAGCTTCGGCGTTGACATTCCCGACAAAAACAGCTAAGATTCATAGACGCCCATAAGAACGCAATGAAAATGAAATGAACGGTGGCCAAATGTGTGTGTCGGCCACAAGGAGGTCTTGTCATTGAAAAAAATCCCGGTTTTTTTGGCGGCCCTGCTTTTGCTCTGCGTCCCGGTGCTGGCTGCGGGCGGCCAGGCGGCTGAGATCGCCGAGCCCACGGCTGCCCTTTGGATGTGCATCCCCTTCGCCGGTATCCTGCTTTGCATCGCCGTGATGCCCCTGGCGGCCCCCGTCTGGTGGGAGCACCACCAGCCCATCGTCGTCGCCCTCTGGTCCCTGCTCTTCCTCATCCCCTTCGCCGTGGTGAACGGGGCGGGCGCTTCTGTTCAGTCTGCGCTGGAGTGCCTGGTGGACGACTATCTCACCTTTATCGTGCTGCTGTTCGGCCTGTTCTGCGTGGCCGGCAACATCACCCTGGAGGGCGACCTGGCCGGCTCCCCCCGGGTCAACGTGGCCCTGCTGCTGTTCGGCACCATGCTGTCCAGTCTGGTGGGCACCACCGGCGCCAGCATGCTCATGGTCCGTCCCCTGCTGAAGATGAACGCCTGGCGCAAGCGCCGCCGCCACATCATGGTGTTCTTTATCTTCCTCATCTCCAACATCGGCGGCTGCCTCACCCCCATCGGCGACCCCCCGCTGCTCATGGGCTTCTCCCGGGGCGTGCCCTTCTTCTGGAGCCTGCGCCTGGTGCCCATGCTGCTGCTGAACGTGGCGGTGCTGCTGTTCCTGTTCTATCACGTGGACATGCGGGCCTATCGCCGCGACATCGCCGAGGGCCGCAAGCCCGACATCAGCGGCCCCGGCACCCAGGTCCATATCCGGGGGCTGCACAACGTCATCTTCCTGCTGATGATCGTGGCCGCCGTCATTCTCAGCGGCACTCTGCCCAACCTGCCCGCCATGCAGGATGCCCAGGGCCAGGTGCTGGGCCTGACCATCTTCGGTGAAGTCCGGCTCACCCTGCCCGCCGTTATCGAGATCGTCATCATTCTGCTGGCCGCCCTGCTGTCCTTTAAGACCACCAGCGTAGAGGTCCGCCGCTCCAACCACTTTACCTGGGGCGCGATCCAGGAGGTGGCCGTGCTGTTCATCGGCATCTTCATCACCATGAAGCCCGCCCTGATGCTCCTCCAGGCCCACGGCTCCGAACTGGGGCTGACCACCCCCTTCCAGATGTTCTGGGCCACCGGCGCGCTGTCCAGCTTCCTGGACAACACCCCCACCTATCTGGTCTTCCTCACCACCGCCTGCGCCCAGGGCTTTACCAGCGGCGTGAACACCACGTTAGGCGTGGTCCCCGTGCAGATGCTGGAGGCCATCTCCTGCGGCGCGGTGTTCATGGGCGCCAACACCTATATTGGCAACGCCCCCAACTTTATGGTAAAATCCATCTCGGATGAAAACGGTATTCGCATGCCCTCCTTCTTCGGCTATCTGCTGTGGTCGATCTGTTTCCTGGGTCCCGTGTTCCTGCTGGACTCGCTCATCTTCTTTCTGTAAGGAGGCCTGGATTACATGGATGACAATATGAATGTGCGGCTGGAAATTGCCCGCCGTATTTACGATCTGGACGCGGAGGTCTATAAGGTGCTGGGCTCCAGCCTGGGCCGGGTGTTCAACGGGGACCGGGACATGACGGTCCGCCGCCTGGCCAACCTGATGTGCGACTTCACCCAGGGCCACTATCTCCGCAGCGAGTTGGCCCTGATCTCCAACATGGCCCGCACCATCCCCGTCAAGGCGGACCGCTCCCGGCTGATGACCGAGTACAATGAGATCCTCCACGCCCTGGACAAGCTGCCCACCAACTTCAACTCCCTGGACATTCTGGACCCCAAGATGGCCCACCTGAACAGCCTTCAGCTTGACCGCCGCTTTGACCAGGGGAATCACCTGGTGGTGTGCATTGGCCGCACCTATGGCAGCGCGGGCACCGACATCGGCTTTGCCCTGGCCGACGCCCTGAAGATCAACTACTACGACTCCGAGATCTTTGCCGAGGTGCTGGAGCGGCTGGAGGCCGACCCCAAGTCCGTTCAGGACTGGGTGAGCTTTGCCCACAAGCAGAACCTGAACCAGAGCCTTGGCCTGGACAAGTACCGCGGCATCAAAGAGCGCCTGAAGGAGTTCAACCGCTACCACGGTCTGCCCACCGAGGACGCCGTGTTCTTCAACCAGAGCGGCCTGCTGTGCGACATGGCCAAGCGGGAGGACTTTATCATCATGGGCCGCTGCGCCGACGTGATCTTGTCCAACAACGGCATCCCCCACATCAGCCTGTTCATCAACGCCCCCTTCAACCTGCGGGTGCGCCGGGTCATGGACACCGACGGCCTGGACAAGAAGGGCGCGACCAAGCTGCTCCACCAGCTGGACCGCCGCCACCGCCACTATTACGAGTTCTACACCGGCCACCGCTGGGGCGACCCCGCCAACTATGACCTGTGTCTCAACAGCGCGTCCTACGGCATCGACGGCTCCGTGGCCCTGATCCGCCAGCTCATTGAAAAGAGCCGGGAGGGCGCCGACGACTGACCCCTCTCCCCCGCATTCTCTCTTTGACAACATAAAACCAGCGCCGCCCCGGTTCTTTGCCGGGACGGCGCTGGTCTTTTTTGTTCTCTTTGGCTTACAGAGCCTGCTTCATCTGGCGGACGAACTCCCGCACCGGCTCCACCGCCTGGCGGCCATGCTGGCCCACCAGCTTCACGATGGCGGAGCCTACGATGACCCCGTCGGCCTTGGCCCCCATGGCGGCGGCCTGCTCCGGGGTAGAGATGCCAAAGCCGATGGCGCAGGGGACGTTGGGGTTGGCCTGCTTGGCCAGGGCCACCATGGCCCCCACGTCGGTGGTGATCTGGCTGCGCACTCCGGTCACGCCCATGGAGGACACGCAGTAGAGGAAGCCCTCCGCCTCCCGGGCGATCTGGGCCACCCGCCCCTCAGAGGTGGGGGCCACCATGGAGATCAGCACTAAACCGTGCTCCCGGCAGGGGGCGGCGAACTCTTCCTTCTCCTCAAAGGGCACGTCGGGCAAAATCAGCCCGTCCACCCCCGCCTGGGCGGCCTGGGTGAGAAAGCGCTCCGTGCCATAGGAGAAGACCACGTTGGCGTAGGTCATAAAGACCAGGGGGACTTGCGTCTGCTCCCGCAGGCGGCGGACCAGGCCGAAGATCAGGTCGGTGGTCACACCCCCGGCCAGGGCCCGCATGTTGGCCCCCTGGATCACCGGTCCCTCCGCCGTGGGGTCGGAGAAGGGGATGCCCAGCTCGATGAGGTCGGCTCCCGCCTCCGCCGCCGCCAGCACCAGCTGCTCGGTGGTCTCCAGGTCCGGGTCGCCGCAGGTAAAGAAGGGGATAAACGCCTTCCCCTTGGAAAATGCCGTTTTGATGCGATTCATAAAGAGACCTCCTCTCCCCGATACCGGGCAATGGCGGCGCAGTCCTTGTCCCCCCGCCCGGAGATGTTTACCACCATGATCTGGTCCCGGCCCATGGTCGGGGCCAGCTTCATGGCGTGGGCCACCGCGTGGGCCGACTCGATGGCCGGAATGATGCCCTCCATGCGGCTGGTGTACTCAAAGGCGTTCACCGCCTCGTCATCGGTGACGGGCACATACTCCGCCCGGCCAATGTCGTGGAGCCAGGCGTGCTCCGGCCCGATGCCCGGATAGTCCAGCCCGGCGGAAATAGAATATACAGGGGCGATCTGCCCATACTGGTCCTGGCAGAAATAGCTCTTCATCCCGTGGAAGATGCCCAGGCGTCCGGTGGCAATAGTCGCCGCCGTCTCCGCCGTGTCCACGCCGCGCCCCGCCGCCTCGCAGCCGATCAGCCGCACAGAGGGGTCGTCAATGAAGTGATAGAAGGCCCCGATGGCGTTGGAGCCGCCGCCCACGCAGGCCAGCACCGCGTCGGGCAGTCTGCCCTCCCGCTCCAGCACCTGGGCCTTGATCTCCTTAGAGATCACCGCCTGAAAGTCCCGCACGATGGTGGGGAAGGGGTGGGGACCCATGACGGAGCCCAGGCAGTAGTGGGTGTCCGCCACCCGGCTGGTCCACTCCCGCATGGCCTCGCTCACCGCGTCCTTCAGGGTGGCCGTGCCGGTGGTCACGGGGACGACTTTCGCCCCCAGTAGGCGCATCTTATACACGTTCAGGGCCTGGCGGCGGGTGTCCTCCTCCCCCATGAACACCACGCACTCCATGCCCATCAGGGCGGCGGCGGTGGCGGTGGCCACGCCGTGCTGGCCCGCTCCCGTCTCGGCAATGAGCCGGGTCTTGCCCATCTTCTTGGCCAGCAGGGCCTGGCCCAGCACGTTGTTGATCTTGTGGGCGCCGGTGTGGTTCAGGTCCTCCCGCTTGAAGTAAATCTTGGCCCCGCCCAGGTCCTCGGTCATCCGCTGGGCAAAGTACAGCCGGGAGGGCCGCCCGGCGTAGTCGTTGAGCAGAGCGGTCAGCTCGGCCTGAAACTCCGGGTCCTGCTTATAGTGGTTATAAGCCTCCTCCAGCTCGATCACCGCGTTCATCAGCGTCTCGGGCATATACTGCCCGCCGTGAACGCCAAATCTTCCTTTTGACATGTTGTTCCTCCTAAATCTATTACACCCTTCTGGCTGCGGCCACCGCCGCCAGAATTTTGGCTTCGTCTTTTTTTCCGTCGGTCTCCACCCCGCTGGACAGGTCCACCCCAAAGGGGCCCAGGGCCGCCGCCTGGGGCAGATTGTCCGGGGTCAGCCCTCCCGCCAGCAGATAGGGCCGGGGGAAGCCCTTCAGCAGGGACCAGTCAAAGACCTGTCCCGTCCCCGCCCCGTTGTCCAGCACCACCAGATCGGCGCTGGATGCGGCGGCGGAGACCAGATCCTCCCGGCTCCGCACCCGAAAGGCCCGCCATAACACGCAGCCCGGCGCGGCATCCCGGAGGGCGGCCAGATAACCCTCATCCTCCCCGCCGTGGAGCTGGGCCACAGCGATGGTCCCGTCAAGCAGCAGCCCGGCCACCTGGTCCACAGGCCGGTCCACGAACACCCCCACGGGCACGATGCCCGGGGCCAGTTCCGCCCGCAGGGCGGCGGCCTGCTCCCCACTTACGTTCCGGCGGCTTTTGGGGCAGTCGATGACAAAGCCGCACCAGTCGGGCCGGGTCTGGTTCACATAGGCCACGTCCTCCCGCCGGGACAGGCCGCAGATCTTGATCTTCATTCCGCTGCCCTCCGCAGAGATGCCAGCATGGCTCCTTTATCCGGGGCGCGCATCAGGGCCTCCCCCACCAGCGCGGCGTCCGCCCCCAGCCGTTTCAGGGCGGCGGCGTCCTCCGGGCCGGTCAGGCCGCTCTCGGCCACATACAGCACCCCCGGCGGGATGCGGTCCCGCAGCCGGGCGGCGTTACTGAAGTCCACGGAGAAGTCCTTCAGATTCCGGTTGTTCACCCCGATAATCTCCGCCCCGGCGTTCAGGGCCGCGTCCACCTCTTGCCCGTCGTGGGTCTCCACCAAGGCGGCCAGGCCAAGGCTCCGGCACAGATCCAGATACCCCTTCAACGTCTCCCCGTCCAGCAGCGAAACGATGAGCAGCACCGCGTTGGCCCCCATCAGCCGAGCCTGGTATATCTGATACTCGTCCACGGTGAAGTCCTTGCGCAGCATGGGCAGAGAGATGGTCCGCCGCACCTGGCGGAAGATGTCGTCCGACCCCAGGAACCACTTTGGTTCCGTAGACAGGACACCCCGTCCGCCCCCGCCGCCTCATAGGCCCGGGCGATGTCCAGATAGGGGAAGTCCGGGGAGATCAGGCCCTTGGAGGGGGACGCTTTTTTGATCTCGCACAGGAAGGACAGCCCTGGCCTGTTCAGGGCGGAGACGAATTGCTCCCCCTGCCCCGGCCCGGCCTCTTGGCACAGGGCCTTCAGCTCTTCCAGGCTGATTTTGGCCCGGTCCGCCGCCACCCGGGTCCGGGCATGGGCGGCGATGGTCTGCAAAATGTTTTCCGCCATGGCTTACTCCTGACTGGCCTTGATAAACTCGTCCAGCTTTTGGTCCGCCGCGCCGCTGTCGATGAGCTGGGCCGCCAGCTCCACGCCGGATTTCAGGCTGTCCGCCTTGCCGCCGATGTACAGTGCCGCGCCGCCGTTGAGCAGCACCGCGTCCCGCTTGGGGCCGCGCTCCCCCCGAAGGATGGCCCGGGTGATGGCGGCGTTCTCCTCCGGCGCACCGCCCCGCAGGTCCTCTTTGGTGCAGCGCTTCAGGCCCAGCTCCTCCGGCGTGAGGACATAGGAGCGGTAGTTCCCGCCCTCAAACTCGCACACGGAGGTGGGGGCGCTGAGGGACAGCTCGTCCAGCTTGTCCTGGCCATAGACCACCATGCCCCGGCGCACCCCCAGGCTGGTGAGCACCCGGGCCAGGGGCTCCACCAACGACTGGTCATACACCCCCAGCACCTGGCGCTTGGGGGCGGCGGGGTTGGTCAGCGGCCCCAGGATGTTGAACACGGTGCGGATGCCCAGCTCTTTACGGATGGCCCCCACATAGCGCATGGAGGTGTGGTACTTCTGGGCGAAGAAGAAGCAGATGCCCACGGTATTCAGCAGCTCCAGACACTTCTCCGGGGACAGGTCCAGGTTCACCCCCAGGGCCTCCAGACAGTCGGCGGTGCCGCAGCTGGAGGAGGCCGCCCGGTTGCCGTGCTTGGCCACCTTCACGCCCCCCGCCGCGGCCACCAGGGCCGAGGTGGTGGAGATGTTGAAGCTGTGTGCCCCGTCGCCTCCGGTGCCCACGATCTCCAGCAGGTCCAGGTCGTTGGGCACCTTCATGGCGTGGTCCCGCATGGCGGCGGCGCATCCGGCGATCTCGTCCACCGTCTCCGCCTTGGTGCTCTTGGTGGACAGGGCCGCCAGAAAGGCCGCGTTCTGGGTGGGGCTGGTCTGGCCGCTCATGATCTCGTTCATCACCTGATAGGCCTCGTCATAGGTCAGGTCCTGTTTGTCCACGATTTTAATAATAGCCTCTCGGATCATGTCAGTTTCCCTCCAAAAAGTTTTTCAAAATGGTCCCGCCGTCGGGGGTGAGAATGGATTCCGGGTGAAATTGCAGGCCGTACACCGGACAGTCCCGGTGGGCCACCGCCATGACCTCCCCGTCCTGGGTGCGGGCCACGGCCTTCAGGCAGTCGGGCAGGCTGTCCTCCGCCACCGCCAGGGAGTGGTATCGCGCGGCGGGGATCTCCCCCGGCAGCCCTTGGAACAGGGGGCAGCTTTCGTCCAGCGCCACCTGGGACTGCTTGCCGTGCATGAGTCGGCTGGCGTAGATGATCCTGCCCCCCAGGGCCTCGCAGATGGCCTGGTGGCCCAGGCAGATGCCCAGGATAGGGATCTCTCCCGCCAGGCGGCGCACCGCCTCCTCGCAGATACCCGCCTGGTCGGGCCGCCCCGGCCCCGGGGACAGCAGCAGATGGCTTGGGGCCATAGCCCGGATGTCCTCCACCGTTACCTGGTCGTTGCGCACCACCCGGATGTCCGGGCAGATGCTGCCCACCAGCTGGTAGAGGTTATAGGAAAAGCTGTCGTAATTGTCGATGAGCAGGATCATAAGTCTTTCTCCTTCTGGGCCAGCTCCAGAGCGGACACCACCGCCTGGGCCTTGTTGATGCACTCCTGATACTCCTTCTCCGGCACGGAGTCGGCCACGATGCCCGCCCCGGACCGGACGAAGACCTTTCCGTTTTTCTGAAAGGCCAATCGAATGGCGATACACACGTCCAGGTTGCCGGTAAAGTCCAGATAGCCGATGGCCCCGCCATAGGTGCCCCGCTTGTTGTTCTCCAGCTGGTCGATGATCTCCATGGCCCGCAGCTTGGGCGCGCCGGACAGAGTCCCGGCGGGCAGGATGGCGTCGATGGCGTCCACCGCGTCCAGGCCCTCCCTCAGCTCTCCCCGCACGGTGGAGCCCAAATGCATCACGTGGGAGTAGCGCTGCACGGCCATATACTCCTCCACCTCCACCGTGCCGAAGCGGCTGATCTTGCCGATGTCGTTCCGGCCCAGGTCCACCAGCATGTTGTGCTCCGCCCGCTCCTTCTCGTCGGCCAGCAGTTCGGCCTCCAGGGCCAGGTCCTCTTCTCTGGTCTTGCCCCGGGGGCGGGTCCCCGCCAGGGGGAAGGTGTGCAGCACGCCGTCCTCCAGCTTCACCAGCGTCTCCGGGGAGGCCCCGGCCAGCTCCATGTCATCGCTGGTGAAATAGAACAGATAGGGGGACGGGTTGGTGGTGCGCAGCATCCGGTACACGTCCAGCAGGGACCCGGCAAAGCCCGCCTCCAGCCGATTAGACAGCACCACCTGGAAGATGTCCCCCTCCCGGATATAGTGCTTGGCCCGCTCCACCATGGCGCAGTAGCTGTCCTTGTCGAACAGGGGCTTCACCGGGGTGGTCAGGCGGCCCGGCTGCCGGGGCAGGGGCTGGCCGTGGCGCAGCAGCTCGGCCATGCGGTCCAGCCGGGCGCAGGCGGCGGGATAGGAGCTGTCCAGGTCCTCCGTCTCCGCGTTGGTGATGAGGACGATCTTCTGCCGGAAGTTGTCAAAGGCGATGACGCTGGAAAACAGCATCAGGTCCAGGTCCTTAAAGTGCTCCTGGTCCTCCGCCGTCAGGTGCAGGCTGGGTTCGGCGTACTTGATGTAGTCATAGGCGAAGTAGCCGACCAGACCGCCGGTGAAGGGGGGCAGGCCCTGGAGCCGGGGACTTTTATACCGGGCCAGCAGGTCCCGCAGCACCGGGCCGGGGGCGGAGAAGCGGGTCTCGGTCTCCCCTGTCTCGCTTTTCAGCTGGACGATGCCGTCTTTACAGGTGACCTCCAGGCTGGGCTCGAACCCAAGGAAGGAGTACCGGCCCCAGCCCTGGCTGTCGGCGGCGGACTCCAGCAGAAAGCAGTGGTTGTCCTGTGAGCGCAGGATGCGCAGGGCCTGGATGGGGGTGATAAAGTCGCTGAGCAGCTCCCGCGTCACGGGGACCTGTCCATAGGGGCCGCTCTGGGCCAGGGCCCGGGCCTCTTTCAGCGTGGGATAATACATCTTGACCTCCTGTCTCAGGGATGAAAAAAAGACTCGTCCCTGACAAATGTTTGTCAAGGACGAGTCTGAAAAAACAGTCTCGCGGTGCCACCTTGCTTCGCGGCTTTGGGCCGCGCACTTTGCGGGATACCAACATATCCCCGGCAACTGACGTATGCCTCCACGTCGCAAAATACTGAGCCTTTCGGCCGTTCCTTGCGCCCTCCGTGATCCATTTGCCTGCCTGCGTTCTATCCGGCTCTCAGCCGCCCGGACTCTCTGTAAGGGCACAACAGACGTTATCTTCACATCAATGGTTTAGCCTAATGAAGTTATTGTCCGCATTATAAGCCCATCCCGCCCATTTGTCAATCACTTTTTTCCGCGTGACTGAAATTTTTTCCCGTCCCCCCTCCCCTGTTCCCCCGGGAAGAAAAAAATCGAAGCCGCCGGAAAAGAAATGCTTGCATTTTGGTCCCGGCTTTGCTATAATGAGCAAGTAAAGTTTGATGCAGGTATAGTTCATCGGTAGAACGCGACCTTCCCAAGGTCGATAGGAGGGTTCGACTCCCTTTACCTGCTCCAAAAAAGAGACATCTGCCTATAGTGAAGTGACCCCCAAAAGTTAGACAATATTTTGAAGTAAAAATTGTTCAAGCAGCCGAAAGGGCTTGCTGTCTGTGAATTGCAGGCGGCAAGCCCTTTAGCTTTGCCTTGATGCGGCGGTTGTTGTAGTAATCCAGATATTCGATCAGTTCCAGTTTGAAGTGTTCCATGGAGCGGAACTCCTGCAAATACAGCAGTTCACTTTTGAGTAAGCCGAAGAAATTCTCTATCACGGCGTTGTCCAGACAGTTTCCTTTCCGGCTCATGCTCTGGCGAACACCTTTCTCCCGGAGCATCTGTTGGTATTGTTTGTGTTGGTACTGCCAGCCCTGGTCAGAATGGAGAATCAGGTTTGTTCCGGCCGGGATCTTTGCAAACGCCTCGTCCAGCATGGTGGTTACCATGCTGAGTACAGGACGATCCGATATGGTGTAACTGACCAGATCGCTGCTGCACAGATCGAGAATCGGGGACAGATAGAGCTTCTCTCCAAACAGGCTGAACTCCGTCACATCCGTGACCCATTTCTGATTCGGCTTTTCGACATGAAAATCCCGATTTAGCAAATTTGGTGCAATTTTGCCTACTTCTCCCTTGTAGGAACGATATTTTTTCATCCTGACACGACAAACTAAGCCCAGCTTCTTCATGAGCCGCTGGACAGTCTTGTGGTTCACAGAGAATTTACGCTTGCGAAGTTCTGCCGTGATCCGGCGATAGCCGTACCGGCCCCTGTTTTCGTGGTAAATTGCTGCGATTTCTTCCTTAACAGATGCATATTTGTCTTCTCTCTGCATCTGCTTCAAATGATAGTAGAAAGTTGCACGGGGCAGCTGAGCGATTGAGAGCAGAATACTGAGTGCGTGTTTTTGCCTTAGCTTCTGAACTACCAGCGTTTTCTGCGCTGGCGTCGCTCGTCTTCCAAAACCAAGGCTTGCAAGTTTTTTAGGTAATCGTTCTCCGCACGCAGTCGCTGCACTTCGGCCAGCAGATCTTCTTCCACCTGCTTCGGCAGCTGCTTTGGCGGACGACCCTTACTGCTGCGGCCACGCCGTTCGATGGCTAACCCTTCCGGCCCTTCTTCCAGGTAGATTCGCTCCCATGATTTGATTCGATCTCTACTGTTTACCTCAAATCTACGGCAGGTTTCGCTGTAACTCAATTTCTCTTTCTGCATGGTTTCAATCACCAGTTTTTTGAATTCCGGCGTATATCGTTTGTTTGGTACTCCTTTTGGCATAGCAAAACACCCCACTTGTTAGATAGTATACCATACTGTCTAACAAATGGGGTGCAGTTCATAGCAGATGTCTCTTTTTTATTCCATTGTGAGGAAGACCGCAATGATGGCGGGCAACTTCTGTCATCAGAAACCGTCCCTTCGCTTCACTCCCCCAACCAATCCGCCAACAGCACCTGCACCTCGCCGATCTGCTGGGACATATTCAGGTACTCCCGGGCCACGGCGGCGTTATTGGGGTCGTACTGCACGTCGGAGGGCAGGATGAGAAAGTATGTCTCTTTCGGCGTGGAGGCGATGACATACTGCCGGGCGGCGAAGTCCGCTGCCGGGTCGCAGCTGCCCTCGTGACACTCCACCGTGAAGAGGTAGCCCGCCTCGTCCAGACCCTCCCCCGTCCGGGCGGCGCGGAGATACACGCCCAGGGAACCGTCCTGAAGCTCATAGCCGCACTTTCCCCGCCAGCTCTCCGGCAGGACCACCGTCAGCCCCGTCTCCGGGATGGGGATGGGTCTCCGGCCCCCTGCCCCCGGACAGGGCCCCCGCGGCAAAGCTGGCCGTCATCAGCACAGCCGCCGCCGCCAGGGCCAGGGCCCGGCGGAGGCGGCCCGTTCTCCTCCGCCGCCCGTAATTGGGGGCCTGCCCCGCGCTCTCGATCAATCGCTGGTCGATGTTACCCATGTTCTCCGCCAATTCCCTCGCCGTCATAGCGCCACGCCCTCCTTTTCCAGATATGCCCGCAGCTTCTTTCGCGTCTGAAACAACATGGATTTGATCTTGCTCTGGCTATAGCCGGTGCGGCGGCAGATGCCGTCTATGGACTGGAAATACCAATACCGCAGGAGGAATATGTTCCGCCGCTCCTCGTCCTGCGCCCACAGGAACGCGTCCAGCAGTTCTTTCAGCCGCCGGGCCTCCACCTCGGTCTCCACGCTCTCCCGCCCGGACACGCACTGCCCCAGTTCCTCCAAGGAGCGCACCGCCACCGGGTTCCGCTTTTGGGCGTTCACGTGGTCAAACCGCTTCAGGGCCAGGTTTCTGGTCACCCGGGCCACGAACGCGGAAAAGCGCTCCGGCTTTTGGGGCGGGATGGCGTTCCAAAGGCCCAGATAGGTGTCGTTGACGCACTCCTCGCTGTCCTCCCGGCTGGACAGAATGTTGTGGGCGATGGTATAGCACAGGCCGCCATATTTGGCCGCCGTCTCGTGGATGGCCCGCTCCGCCCGCTGCCAATACAGGGCGATGATGTCTCTGTCGTCCATGTCTGCCCTCCTCTCCCGGTCTTATCGTCCGCTTTCACTGATTATAGTCCGGTTTTCCCGGGCGCGGTTGCAGGGCGGTGAAAATTTTTCCGGCGGTCTTACAGAAATTCCGACAGCTTTTCATACAGCTCCCGCTCCTCCGGGGAGATGCGCTGGGTCCAGTCGCCGGTTTCATTGATCATAGCCAGCACGTCCAGCAGGGCCTCCCTCCCGCCCTCGGGGGTGGTGTCATAGATCTTGGGCACCACTTGGTCCGCCATTTCCAGCAGCTTAAATGCCAGGTGCAGCACGGCATTCTGCTCTGCCTCGCTGAAGCGCCCCCGCAGGAAGGTCCGCACCGCCGCCACAAAGGAGAAGGACTCCGCCATCAAGTCGTGGAACTCACCGATGCTGTACCAGGAGGCCGCCGCGGCAATGGCCAGCATCAGCAGCACCCCTCCAGCGGCTGCCAGCTCCCCCTGCCAGTGCAGCGTCTCCGGCGCCAGCTGATGGATAAGAAACAGCACCAGCAGGGCCGGAAGGTGGCAGCACAGCCCCAGGCTGGACAGGACCCATACCCAGTGGCGGAGGCTCACTTGCAGCAGGCAGCTGTCCACCAGGACAAAGTCGTCCCAGCCCCGGACGCCCTTCCACCAGACCGCCGGGTCCGCAAGTCCGCAGATACCCCGCCCCCCGGACTGTAGCCCCGTCAGCACCCACTGACTGACGTGCAGCACATAGGCCAGCAGGATCACCACCGAAACCATGGCCAGATCCAACAAAAACACGATCATCTTAACATCTCTCCTTGAAACATAAAAATGGACATAGCGAGCCTGTTTCGCTATGTAAACAGTGTCGCTGTGTCCAAATATGTATCAAGTATGAAATTCGACTGCATTATAACATGACTGTCGAAATTTGTCAATCCATCATTTTCCTGCTCTTTCGCATGTACAGCGCCGCCGCCAGGAGCAGGGACAGCACGTCGGCCACGGGCTGGGCCCAGATGAGTCCCTGCTCGTGAAAGGCCGCGCCCAGCAGGAACATGGCGGGAATGTAGACAAGCCCCTGGCGGGAGATGTTGACGATTAGGGATTCCGTGGCCGCACCACAGGCTTGCAGGGCGTTGACCAGCACATAGAACACGCCGAACAGAATGCTGGATACGCTCATGAGGAAGGACCCCAGGGCGGCGGGCACGCCGATGGCCAGCACGCCGGAGGCCACCTTGTCCCCCACGGTAAAGTCCTGAAGCCGGATGCTCAGCGCCGAACCGCCCCGGCAGAAATAGACGATGTAATAGCCCGCGCCCACCACGTTTCCAATGACGGTGGCGATGGCCGCCCCGGTGATCTCCCAGTGGAAAACCAGGATAAAGAGGGGGTCCAGCACCACGTTGAGCAGATTGCCCAGCAGCTGGCCCATCATGGCCCTGCCCGACTGCCCCTCCGCCCGGATCACATTGGAATAGCAGTTTGCAACAAGCACAAAGGGCCCGGAGACGCTGACGATGGTGAGATAGCTCTTGGCGTATGCCCAGGTGTCCGGGCTGGCCCCCACCAGGGCCAGGATCTGATCCATACACAGCAGAAACAGGGCCGCCATCACCAGGCCCACTCCCACGTAGCTCCACATGCAGAAGGAGCAGACCTTTTGGGCGTATTCCCGCCGCCCCTCCCCCATGGCCCGGGAGATGACCGAGGTGCCGCCCATGCCAAAGACGGAACCCACCGCCATAAACAGCAGGAACACCGGCGTGGCCAGGGACACCGCCGCCACCTGTAGGGCGTCGCGGGTCTGCCCGATGAAAAAGGTATCCGCCAGATTATAGACCAGCACCATCAGCATGGCCGCCATGGCGGGCAGCACATTTTGCAGCACCGCCCGACCCACCGGGACCTTTTCAAACACATCCATCCCTTGATCCTTGTTCATGTTGTCCTCCTCTTTGATAGCAAGCTATTGATTTGCGTAAGAAACATCCCTCCGCCAGGAGGGACGGTTTCAATTCAGGTTATCGGCCACCCGGACCAGCAGGCTCTTAAGCTGCGCCCGCTCCTCCGGGGAGAAGCCCCGCAGCAGCCTCTCCTCTGCCTGGTCCATGTGACAGGCCGCCTGGCCGCAGCATTTCTCTCCAGATCCTGTAATGCAGACCAACTTTACACGCCTGTCCTCCGGGGCACCTGTGGCGGTCACCAGGCCCTTCTGCTCCAGCCGAGAGACGACCCCCGCCACCGTGGACTGGGCCACGCCGAAAAAGCGCTCCAGCTCCTTCATGGAGCAGCGCTTGCCCTCCGCCCCCTGTATCGTCAGCAGGACGGACACCTGCATCATGGTCAGCCCCTGCTGCCGCAGGGTGTTGTTGGCCTGTTTTTCCAGTTTATCGTGGATCTGTTTGAACAGCAGCCCAGTTGGCGTTCCCATGGCGCGCCCTCCTTTTCTCTTTATATCGCATTAATAATAGCACGCTATTATTCTTGCGTCAATAGCGTGCTATGCTCTTTCGGCTGTTTTGCCAAAAGGCCGGGCAAGAAAAGGTCTGGAATTTTCAGAACAGTTGTGCTAATATAGTAAAAGAGATTTTATGTCATTTATCATCTGTAAGGAGGTACTTATCGTGACCTATCTCATGTCCGCCATTCTCGGCTTGGTCCAGGGGGTGGCTGAATTCCTGCCCATCTCCAGTTCGGGCCACCTGACCCTGCTCCAGCACTTCTTCGGCATGGAGGAGCCCGACCAGCTGTTCAACATCCTGCTCCACTTCGCCACATTGCTGGCGGTGTGCATCTACTATTTCCAGGACGTGCTGGGCATGATTCTGGAGTTCTTCCGGGGCATCGCCGCCATGTTCTCCCGTCAGCCCGGCCAGGGGGAGCCGCCGGAGACCCGCCGACTGGTCTTTCTGGTCATCGTGGGCACCCTGCCCCTGTTCCTCATCCTGCCTGTGAAGAAGTATGTAGAGGGCCTGGGCAGCAGCCCCGTGTTCGTCAGTTTCGCCCTGCTGGTCACCGGCTGCATCCTCTTCTTCTCTGACCGGATGGCCAGCGGCAGAAAAACTGCCCGCAGCGCCACGGTAAAAGATGTGCTGCTGGTGGGCGCGGCCCAGGGCATCGCCACCATCCCCGGTCTGTCCCGCTCCGGCTGCACCATCTCCGCCGGCATGGCCCTGGGCTTCCGCCGGGAGTTTGCCGTGCGGTACTCCTTCCTCATGTCCTCTGCCCGCCGTGTTCGGCGCCACCCTGCTGGAGGTGAAGGACACCCTCAGCGCCGGATCCGGTATCCCCGACGGGATGCTGCCCAAGTATCTGCTGGGCATGGTCATCGCCGGTGTGGTGGGCTATTTCGCCATCCGCCTGGTGAACCTGCTGGCCGACAAGGGCAAGTTCGGCGCCTTCGCCTATTACTGCTGGATCGCGGGCGCCATCTTCCTGGTGCTCTCCCTGCTGGGGGTCACCTTTGTCCACGCCTGAGTTTTTCTGACCCCCCTCTCCCCTGACGGGACACCCCTAACCACCTGACGAAAGGAACTGGATCGCCATGGCAACCACGAAAAAGAGATCGGGCGGCAGCCGCGCCGCCTCCGGCGGAAGCAGAGCCGCCAGCGGAAGCCGCTCCTCCGGCGGAAAGCGGACCTCCAGCGGGAAGCGCGCCTCGGGCGGCGGCAGCAGGGCCTCCTCCTCCCGCTCCGGCTCCGCCAAGCGCCAGACCGCCCCCGCCCCCAAGCCCTTCCGCCGGGAGGTGGGCGCGCTGGTCTGCCTGCTGCTGGCCATCTTCGCCGCCTTTGGCTATTTTCACATGAAGGCCCTGTTCATCGACCTGTTCTGCGCCCTGCTGAAGGGTCTGCTGGGCTATGGCTTCTGGCTCATGCCCCCGGCCCTGGTCCTGTGCGCCTACATCCTGGCCTTCCACCGGGGCCGCCCGGTGGCCCTGCGGCTGTGCTGCGCCCTGGCCCTGCCCCTGGCCCTCTCAGTGATGCTTCACGGGCTGCTCAGCCAAGTCCTGCCCTGGGACGCCGCGCTTATTAAGACCCTGTGGGCCACCGGCGAGGAGCTGAAGTCCGGCGGCGCCCTGGGCGGCCTGCTGGGCCAGGTCTTTGTCAGCCTGTTCACCAAGCTGGGCTGCACCATCGTCTGCGTCCTCTGCGGCTTCTTCCTGGCTCTGGCCGCCTGCAACCGCTCCATCGTGGACGTGGCCGAGTGGCTCTTCAACCGCCCCCAGTATGAATATGAGCCGGAGCGCCCCCGCCGCCGCCGTGAGATGCAGGAGGAGCAGGAGGCCCCCGCCCATGCCGCGCCTGCCTCCAGCCTCTCCCGCCGGGCGGAGATGGACATCGACATCCCCGTGGACGACGGCCCTCTTGTCGGCCAGAGCCGCCAGGCCGCCCCGCCCCCGGAGAAAAAGAAGGGCTTCTTCGACCGCAAGCCCCGGGTCCCCTCCCCCGACCAGCTGCTGGCCGGACATCTGGGCCGGGGCAAGGCCCAGGCAGAGCCTCAGCCCGACATGCGATCCGAGCCGGGGCCCGCCCAGTTCGCATCTGCGGACATGGCTCCCGTGGACGAGCCCATCCCTGTCACCCCCGAGGAGCTGACTCTGGAATCTGACACTGAGCCTGAATCTGCCCCCCAGGAGGAACCCGCTTTTATCTCCCAGCCTATTTACGCCCCTGTGGCCCCCGAACCCTCCGCGCCTGCGCCCCAGCCGGGACCGGAGCCTGTGTTCGCCCCGGTTCCCCCGGTCAGCCAGCCTGCGGCGGTGGCTCCTCCCCGGCCCCTGTCCGTCCAGCCCAGCCCCCACGTGCCCGAGCCCTCCGCGCCCCAGCCCATGATCGAGGAGCCGGAGACCGTCTCCAAGGGCGAGGTGGCCCAGCAGGCCGCCCAAGTGGCCCAGGACATCCAGGGAAATATGGGACAAACCGTCCCCCCCTATCAGTATCCCCCCCTGTCCCTGCTGACCGAGGGTCCTGCGGAGATGGGCGGCCAGGCCATGGCCGAGCTGAACGCCAACCGCCAGCGGCTCACCGACACCATCCACTCCTTCGGCATCGACGCCAACATCATCAACGTCACCCGGGGCCCCTCCGTCACCCGGTATGAGCTGGAGCTGGACCAGGGCGTCCGGCTGAACAAGCTGACCAACCTGGCCGACGACATCGCCCTGTCCCTGGGGGCCACCGGCGTGCGCATCGCCCCCATCCCCGACCAGATCTCCATGGTGGGCATCGAGGTGCCCAACAAGGCGGTCACCCCGGTAAACATCCACTCGGTCATCGGCTCCAAAGCCTTTACCGACAGCGCCTCCAAGGTCTCCTTCGCCGTGGGCAAGGACATCGGCGGCAACCCTATCGTGGGCAACATCGCCAAGATGCCCCACCTGCTCATCGCCGGTACCACCGGCTCCGGCAAGTCCGTGTGTACCAACTCCATCATCACCTCCCTGCTGTACAAGGCCACGCCGGAGGAGGTCCGCCTTATCATGGTGGACCCCAAAATGGTAGAGCTGGGCATCTATAACGGCATTCCCCACCTGCTCATTCCCGTGGTCACCGACCCGAAAAAGGCCGCCGGGGCCCTCCAGTGGGCCGTCACCGAGATGATGAAGCGCTACCGCACCTTCTCCGAGGTGGGGGTGCGCAAGCTGGAGGAGTATAACGCCCTGGCCGCCCGGACCGAGGGCATGGAGAAGATGCCCTATATCGTGGTCCTCATCGACGAGCTGGCCGACCTGATGCTGGTGGCCGCCAAAGAGGTGGAGGAATCCATCTGCCGGGTGGCCCAGATGGGCCGTGCCGCCGGTATGCACTTAATTATCGCCACCCAGCGGCCCTCCGCCGACGTGATCACCGGCCTGATGAAGGCCAACATCCCCAGCCGCATCGCCTTTGCCGTGGCCTCCAGTCTGGAGTCCCGCATCATCCTGGACATCACCGGCGCGGAAAAGCTGGTGGGCCGGGGCGACATGCTCTACTTCCCTCTCGGCTCCGGCAAGCCCACCCGTGTCCAGGGCTGCCTGATCTCCGACCAGGAGGTGGCCGCCGTAGTGAACTTCGTCAAAAAGAGCGGCGCGGCCCAGTATGACGATGACGTCATGCGGGAGATCGAGCAGCACGCCGCCGAGAAGGAGAAGGGCAGCAAGGGCGTGGGCGGCTCCGCCCCCGACGACGTGGACAGCGAGTTTGACGAGCTGATCGACGCCGCCGCCGAGGTGGTGGTGGAGACGGGCCAGGCCTCGGTCTCCATGCTCCAGCGGCGGCTGAAGCTGGGCTATGCCCGGGCCGCCCGCCTGGTGGACCAGCTGGAGGAGAAGGGCATCGTGGGTCCCTTCGAGGGCAGCAAGCCCCGCCAGCTGCTCATCACCAAGGAGCAGTGGCAGGAGCTGAAATACCGCCAGGGCGTGGTGACCGACCCGCCGCCTCAGAGCGAGAGCGCTCCCGCAGCACCCGCCGCTCCGGTTTCAACGCCCCCCGCATCCGATCCGCCCCCCTGGTCCGACGCCCCCTCCCCCCTGGACCGCACGGAGGAGGACACCCTGTAACAGACACCGCACGGAGCGTGCCCTTTCCCGGCCCGCTCCGTGCGCTGTTTCTGCAAGCGATATAGAGACATAAGGAGAGAGAGTTTTATGGAGGAATCCGTCCGCCAGCGCAACATCCGCCTCTTCACCCTGGTCCTGGCCTTTCTGGCCGTGGCCGGAGGGTTGGGGGCCAGCATCTTTTCCAATTACTACAGCGAGGTCTATCACATCGACGCCATCCAACGGGGCTTTCTGGAGATCCCCCGGGAGAGCCCGGGCATTTTATGTATGCTCCTGGTGGCCCTGCTGGCCCCCCTGGGCAACCTGTGGATGTCGGTGGTGGCCCAGGCGCTGGTGCTCATCGGCCTGGTGGTCATGGGCCTGTTCTCCCCCAGCTATGGGGTGATGCTGGCCTTTCTGTTTCTCCACTCCATGGGGATGCACCTGTTCATGCCCTTAAACGACGCCATCTCCATGGACCTGGCGGAGCGGGGCAAAGTGGGGGCCATGATGGGCCGGTTCAAATCAGTAAATACAGTGGTCACGATGCTGGCCGCCTGCGCCGTGTTCGTGGGCTTTCGGGCGGGTATCTTCTCCTTCGCCACGCCGGTGATCTTGCCCTTTGTCATCGCTGCCCTGGCCGCCGGAGCCGCCATTCTTTTGCTTATCGTTATGGCCCGGGGCATGGGCGGACATAAAGGCCGCACCCACCCCTTCCGCCTGCTGTTCCGGCGGCAGTACACCCCCTATTACCTGGTCACCCTGGCCTATGGCTGTCAGAAGCGCATCAAGATCGTCTTCGCCCCCTGGGTCATCATCCAGCTGCTGGGCAAGGGGGCAGACACGGTGGCCCTGCTGTCCATCGCCACCTACTTTGTGGGCAGCTGGTTCGCTCCCCTGCTGGGCCGGATGCTGGACAAGCTGGGCACCCGGAAGATGCTGTGGCTGGAGTCGGGCTATATTCTGGTCTCCTTCACCCTCATGGGCGTTCTGGCGGGAATGCTGTCCGCCGGGGCCCTGGCCACTGACGGCTGGCAGTGCTGGCTGGTCTACGCCGCCTATGTGCTGTGCATCCTGTTCGAGCAGTTCAACATGGTCCACTCCTTCATGATGCGCGCCATCGCCCTGGACCCGGAGGAGGTGACGGAGACCCTGTCCGTGGGTCTCAGCGTGGACCACATCATGGCCATCTCCGTCTCCCCCATCATGGGCATCATCTGGGCCCGCCTGGGCGTGTCCTATGTGTTCTACCTGGCCGCTTTGTCCTGCGTGTTGCAGCTGGCGGCGGCACATTTGGTGGGGCGGAAAAATCCATCGAAATCTGTCCCACAGTAAAATATTTTGCCCCCCGCTGAGCGGATAAAAGCCCCCTGCCAGGAGATACTGGAAGTACAGTATCACAGGCGGGGGGCTTTGTTTTATGCAGCACAAGGTAGAGATATGCGGGGTGAACACCGCCAAACTGAAGGTGTTGAAAAACGAGGAGACCCAGGCCCTGCTCCTGCGGGCCAAAGCGGGAGACAAGCAGGCCCGTGAGGAACTGATCGCCGGGAATCTGCGCTTGGTGCTGTCTGTCATCCAGCGCTTTGCCAACCGGGGGGAGAATCTGGACGACCTGTTCCAGGTGGGCTGCATCGGACTGATAAAAGCCATAGACAACTTCAACACCGACCTGGACGTGCGGTTTTCCACATATGGAGTGCCCATGATCCTGGGCGAGGTGCGGCGATATTTGCGGGACAACAGCGCCCTGCGGGTGTCCCGGGCCATGCGGGACACGGCCTATAAAGTTCTCCAGGCCAAGGACGCCTTTATGGCTCAACACCAGCGGGAACCCACCGTGGATGAGATCGCCGCCGTTCTGGGTATCCGCCGGGAGGACATCGTCTTTGCCCTGGATGCCATTGTGGACCCCGTGTCCCTGTACGAGCCGGTGTACTCTGACAACGGGGACGCCCTGTGCGTCATGGACCAGGTGAAGGACAGCAAGAACACCGACGAGATGTGGGTGGAGCGCATCGCCCTGAACCAGGCGGTGTCCCGGCTCAGCGACCGGGAGCGGAAAATACTGGCTCTGCGGTTCTTTCAGGGCAAGACCCAGATGGAGGTCTCCGCCGAGATCGGCATCTCCCAGGCCCAGGTGTCCCGGTTGGAGAAGAACGCGCTGCGGCAGATCAGAAAAGAGATGTGACCGGCCTTCCTCCTGTGTGGGAGAAGGCTAAATTTTACCCCAATTCTCTCCAATTTGTCTCGTCCAGCAGCTTCACGCCCATCTCTGCCAGCCGGCGGGCGGCGCAGCCCTGGCCGGGGATGAGTCTTTTGGAAAAGCTGCCGTCATACACCTGCCTGCCCCCGCAGGAGGGGGACTTGGCCTTTAAGACGGCCACGGTGCAGCCGTGCTCTTGGGCCAGTCTGGCCGCCAGCTCCGCCCCCGCCTGATATTGGGCGGTGACCTCTTTCCCCTCCCGGTTCACCACCCGGCCGTCGCTTTGAAGCTCCGCCGGGGGGCGGGGTGTGGGCAGACCGCCGTCCACCTCCGGGCAGATCGGGATCAGGGTGTGTCCCGCCCGGGTCAGGGCCACCTCCAGTCCGGGGACGGGGACGCTTTTTCCGTCATACCGGCAGGGCACGCCCAGCAGACAGCGGCTGATGAGAATGTTCATGGTCGGCACCTTCCTTTGGGTACAGAAAAGCGGCCCGCCATTTTCCTGGCGGACCGCCGTGGGTCTGAAATAGGCCCCAAAACGCTTTAGTGGGTCAGGTAATACTTCACCAGCGTCTGAAGCAGCTCGTCCCGGTCCACCCTGCGGATCAGGGCCCGGGCATTGTTGTGGTTGGTAATGTAGGTGGGGTCCTCAGACAGGATGTACCCGACGATCTGATTGATGGGGTTATAGCCCTTTTCCTGCAAGGCCTGATAGACCGTGGACAAGATCGCCTTGATCTCCATGTCCCGCTGGTCGCCCAGACTGAACTTTCGGGTCAGGTCCAACTCTTCCATTTGGAACACCTCCTGTAACAACAACTGTGGTTAGTTTACTCCAAATTCCCCCGTCTGTAAAGGGGGCGGGAAGAAATTAAAGGAAATTTAAACAGTTTTCGTGGGCAGAAGCCTCAGTTGTCCCCCTCCGGCTCGATAAATTCCATGACCTCGCCCACGGTGCAGTGGAGCAGGGTACACAGCTGGTCAATGGTGTTGGTGGAGACGCTGTTGCCCTGCTTGATGGAGTAATAGGTCGCCCGGGAAAACCCCATCCGTTCCAGCCGATAGGAGGTCACACCCCGTCTCTTCATCGTCTCAAACAACGGCGCATAGCTTATCATCTCGGATGTACCTCCTTTTTCCTAGTATAACCGAAGCCGCCGCCCCGACGCAAGGGTCAACTCCTAACTCATCTCTTCTAACTTTCAGCTTTACAACCTGTGTTCATTAGTCAATGATGTGAGACCGAAAGTGGCCTTATATATGCTGTTGCTTGATACGAACGGAGACGCCCCGCCGTGCGCACTCCTGATAGACCATGTAGGCCATCCAGCCGGAGTAGCAGACACACAGGACCTGGCCGTTCAGGTCGTAAATCGTCGCTTAATACATCAAAAGCCCTCCATTGTCGGGGCTATGTCCGCCTGGTCTGTCCAACGGTTCCGGGCCAGATAGGCGGGGACGGAATCATATTCCACCGGGCCATCCGGGCCGTGCTGGACCACCTTGTGGATACGGCGGAGGAAAGCGTTGCGGCTCTCCTCGCTCACCGTGCGGTATTGGTCCTCCAGGGGGACGTTCGTGATGAGGAACACTTTGGTAAAGCAAGCCTGGCGGTTGAAGTAGCGGCAGGGCAGCAGGAGCGGGTAGCCGTCCAGATAGTTCAGAATATCCGCTATCTTGAACTGAGAGCGGTACTCCTCCAGAATAAGCACGTCCTGGCCGTCGTAGGTATCGAAGGGGTGCTTGTAGTCCGTGACCCGGTAGCAGTTGCGATAGCCGAACTTGTCCATCACAGAGCGGGTCTTGCCCACGCCGGTGGTGCCAAATATGTAGGTCACGGTCAGATCGCGCCAGCTATCCGCAAAGATGGAGTAGATACGCTCCACGTCCTTGGACTTGCCCTGGTGTTCCTGGGGCATTTCGCCCCACTCTTCAAAGGTGTCGCTGTAGTTCTTGCCCTTGTGCTGCTTGCCGGAGGTGTCCGTATAGTCGTAGGAGCCGTCCGGCTGCTTCTGGTACTTCTCGCCGTCTTTCAGGACATAGGCCCGGTTGTCGGCGCTGGTCCCCCGGACGATTTCCCGGTGGATATTCGGGAAGCGGTTATCTACCACCGTGTGGCGGGTGGCAGTCCGAAGGACGAAGTAAATATGCGTGTGATAGGTCTCGCACTCGTCGCCCTCTTCATCGCACATGCACCAGTAGAGCATTCCGGTGCATTTCGCCAGGGCTTCTTTCAGGACCTCGTGCGTCAGGCCCTTTTCCAGTGGATTGTTTACGGTCAACTGCCATTTCCGCGACTGTGGCATGATACATCCCCCGATTTTCTACTTTCTACAATTCTACAAAAGTCGGTAAAGGGTAATACTGGCCTTTACCGACCCCGGCGCTTGCGCGCCGGGGCAGCTGGTGGGGGACGGGTGCGGATTAGGACGCACCACGGGCGCAGACGGCATTTCAGGCAGCGAGGACCCCAGTCAGAGCATGGGTGGTCCTCCGACAGGTGAGACAGGCCCATGTCACTTGCAGGGCGTGAAGTTCATGACGCGACCGTGGGGGCCGAACTCCACGTCATACTCGCCGCCCACGATGATGGCGGCATAGGGGCAGAAGGTAGGGTCAAGGGGCATGGTCATGGCAGCGTCGCCCTCCACGCCCTGGGCCTTGCCAACGTAGTGCAGCTGATTGAGGTTGTAGGGCTTGCCAGTTTTCTTGCTGGTCCCCTCCAGGTGGGCCTTTCCGATAACCTTGATTTTCATGTTTTGTTTACCTCTTTCTTTTTCGTTTTACAGGTGTGGCCCCTGTTCGAATAGAAGTGTAAACTAACAAGGTTATGTTTGATTGAAATTCAAGGTTGAACACGCCCCTCTTCTGTGCTATACTAAAGTAAATGTCGGCATGAAGCCGGCCCCGCGTATCCCCTCCCCCGCGTTTTATCTCAATACAGACGAAGCATCAATACCGCGAAGGTATCGCCTGCCCAGAAGGGCGGGTCTGCCTTTGCGGTGTTTTTTCGTCCGAAACCCAGAGACCCCGGAAAATCTAAGACCCAAGAAAGGACGCATTCCCTATGACAAACACTGATCGTTCCGTGAAGAACTTGGTGGTGGCCGCCCTGATGCTGGCCCTGGCCTATGTTCTGCCCAACTTTACCGGCAACATCCCCCAGATCGGCTCCATGCTGCTGCCCATGCACCTGCCCGTGCTGCTGTGCGGCTTTTTGTGCGGCGGCGTCTGGGGCGCGGTGGTGGGCTTTGTGGCCCCTCTGCTCCGCTCCGTGCTGGTGGGCATGCCCCCCATGTTCCCCACCGCCATCTCCATGGCCTTTGAGATGGCCGTCTACGGCCTGGTGTCCGGCGCGCTGTACCGCCGCCTGCCCAAGAGCCTGGGCGGCATCTATGCCTCCCTCATCGGCGCCATGCTCGCCGGGCGCGTGGTGTGGGGCATTGTCCGGGCCCTGCTGACCCTGACGGGCAACACCCAGTTCTCCTTCGCCGCCTTCATCGCCGGTGCCTTCACCTCCGCCATTCCCGGTATCATCCTCCAGCTGGTGGCCATCCCCGTGGTGGTGGTAGCCCTGCAGAAGGCCCGCCTGATGCCCCAGACCGCCTGACGCCATGGAGCAGATCGCGGCGCTCCTGAAGGAGCATGTAGACAACCACCCCGGTCTGGAGACCGTGGACGCGGTAAAATTTTTGTATCAGAGCTATCTGGGGCCGGGACATCTGGTCCCCTCGGAGTCGGCTTCTCTGGCCCGCTTGACCGAGGAGCTAAAACAGTGCGGCCCCGATTTTGGCGAGTTCCTGACCCAGCCCCTGGGCAATGGTCTGTGCCGGCTGAACCTCCGGCCAAGCCAGAAAGCGGGCCTCTCCCCCGTCACCCTGAACCGTCTGTTCTTCCTCACCGCCCAGCAAGTTCAGGGGGACCGGGTGGCGTTTGAGGGGGCGCTGAATCAGGTCCGGGATCTAAAGCTGCCCGGGTCAGAACGTTTTCTGGCCGATTATCACCGCCAGGGCTGCCCGGCGGTGAGCCACAGCGGCACATATCGAGAGCGCTACCGCCCGGCCTATCGGGTGGTGCTGGCCCGGTTCGGGGCGCTGGTGCCCATTCTGGCGGCCATTGACCGGGAGATGGCCCGGCGGGAGCATGTGCGCCTGGCCATCGACGGCCCCTGCGCCTCCGGTAAGTCCACTCTGGCGAAAACGCTGGCGGATATCTACCGCTGCCCGGTGGTCCACATGGACGACTTCTTCCTCCAACCCCACCAGCGCACCCCGGAGCGGCTGGCTCAGCCCGGGGGCAACGTGGACTATGAGCGCTTTGACGCCCAGGTCCTCTCCCCCCTGTACCGGAACGAAGCCGCCCGCTATCGCCCCTGGCGGTGCCGCACCGGCGACCTGGGGCCGGAGATCACCCTCTGCCCCGCCCCGCTTATGGTATTCGAGGGCAGCTATTCCCTCCGCCCCGACCTGCGGGAGCGCTATCACCTGCGCATCTGGACCGAGGCCCCCTGGGAGACCCGGCTGGAGCGCATCGCCCAGCGCGGCCCCGGCTGCACCGCCCGCTTCCAGCAGGTCTGGATACCCCTGGAGGACCGCTACTTCGCCGCCTGTCAGGTGAAGGAGTGCTGCCAGCTGGTTTGGAATGGAGACAACTAGTTTACAGAAAAACAGGCATCGTCGGTTGGACGATGCCTGTTTTTGCTATAAAACTCTCTCGCTTTTTACATTACACGATGGCACTGAGGTTATCCCAATCAATGTCGCTGTCTGCAACAAAGCCGCTTTCTTCCGCAGCCTTGATGCGCTGCGCCTCCTCCGGCGTCACCTTTGTGAAGTCGGGGTCCCACGCTTTCACCAGCTTCTTGATGAATTCGTAGGCAAAGGTTTTATCTTCATCAGGCAGCATATCCATCATACGGGCCGCGTCGATAGCCATGTTAGACATAAATACTACCTCCTAACCGGTAGGTGAATTATTTCTCCAACTCTCTCACCATCTGCTCCACTGCCTGGGCGACATATCCGGGCAAGGGTTGGTCCTGGACTCCGGCGATCACGACCCCGCAGCTGTTCATGGGCACTAGGAACTTTTTGGCCCGGCAGCCGCCCACGGCCTGGGCCATGGCGGGGGTCACCTCCCCTAAAATCGCGTGGGCGACTACGATGCCGATGGGGCCCAGCACCGCGTCGGCGTCCATCACCCCCCGGACCACCGGGTTCTCCCCCGTGGCTCCGCAGTCCGCCCCGGCCTTTAACATGGTGGCGGTGGCGATGCTGTTGGTGCCCAGGGCCCACACCTCCGCCTTTGGCAGGCGGGCCTTGACCCCCTCCACCAGCAGCTTGCCCAGGCGGCCCCCCTGGCCGTCGATGACTACGATCTTCATCTCGCTCTACTCCTTCTTGATTTGCTCGATTTGCAGACCAACCGCCGGACTCTCCGCATAGAATGGGTCCGGTGGTGGTGTGATATGAACCTGTCCTGCGGCGACAGCCGGGAGCTGATGGCGCTGGCCGTGGCCCTGTCCATGCTCCTGGCCCAGGGGCAGGACGCCCAGCAGCTGGGCCGCCTGGCCGCCTTCTTCACCGTGGTGGGCGACACGCTGGCCCTGTTCGCCCTTCAGCCCGACCTGTGTCAGCCGGACCAGCCCGATCAGTCGGAAAAGTAATCCTTCAGCTCCTCCATCCGGTCCACGGTCATCTGATAGCCCTTGGCCCACAGCAGGCGCAGCTTCTCCGGGTCCTTCTCCGTGCGGGACACCCCCATGGTGGAGTCGGGCAGGATAACCTTCACTTTTCCCTGGCGCTCCAGCTGGAACAGCTCCTCCCGGTTCTCGTTATACACGTGGGCCCGGTGCTCCATCACGTGCAGGAAGTTGGGATAGTCCCGATAGGTCCGGTGGAGCAGCTTCTGCATGGGGTCGGGCTTTCGTACATAGTCCCGGGGGTGGGTCAGCACCACCAGCAGCCGGTCACAGCCCTGCTCCAAGGCGTGCTTCCAGGGGATGGCGTCGCCGATGCCCCCGTCCAGATAGGGCTGGCCGCCCAGGTGATAGATGGGGAACATCAGGGGCATGGCGCAGGTGGCCTGGAGCAGCGTGGACTCCCGGTCCCGCCGGGGCACGGGGAAATACTCCGCCTTGCCCGTGTTCAGGTTGGTCACCACCGCCTCCACCTGGCCGGGCCAGGCCTCAAAGGCGTCGTAATCGAAGGGGATGAGCTGGTTGGGAATGGTGTCATAGGCGAACTTCAGGCCGAAATAGCTCCGGTTGTTTTTATCCGCCAGATTCCGCATGCCCATATACCGGTGGTCCCGGGCATAGGTGGTGACCACCTTCAAGTTCCGCTGGGGCTGGCGGGACAGATAGCTCACGCCATAGGCGATGCCGGCGGACACACCCACCAGATAGTCGGGCATCACGTCCTGCTCCAGCAGGGCGTCGCACACGCCGCTGGAGAAAATGGCCCGCAGGGCCCCGCCTTCCAATACGATCCCTTTTTTCATTGCTGAACCTCTCTTTGAATTTGCATAGTGTGGTTGAATCCCTCAGTCATCGCCTTGCGGCGATGACAGCTTGCCCTACCCTTTTTGTCCCTACGGGACATTTCCCCCTGACAGGGGGAATCGGCCTTTCACAAGGGGGCCTATTTTTCTTGTCATTGCGAGGAGGGCGAAGCCCGACGTGGCAATCCGTCTTTTATAGCAGTGCCGCCAAAGCCTCCCGGATGTTGGCCACCCGGATCAGCTCCAGCCCCTCGGGCACCGTCAGCTTGCCCTGGGTGCGCTTGGGCACCAGGCACTTGGTAAAGCCCAGCCGCCGCACCTCCGCCAGCCGCTGGCCCAGGGCGCTCACCGCCCGCAGTTCCCCCGTCAGACCCACCTCTCCGATGGCGGTAAGGTCGTGGGGCACGGGCTTGTCCCGAAAGCTGCTGGCCATGGCCAGAATGGCGGCCAGGTCGGCGGCGGGTTCCTCCAGGTCCAGGCCGCCGATGACGTTCATATAGGCGTCGCAGTTGCTCAGCATCAGCCCGCCCCGCTTCTCCAGCACCGCCAGCAGCAGCGCCGCCCGGTTATAGTCGATGCCGTTGCTCACCCGCCGGGGGTTGCCCAGGCTGCTGGGCACCACCAGGGCCTGGATCTCCGCCAGCACCGGGCGCACCCCCTCCATCACGCAGGTGACGCAGGTGCCCGGGGCGTCGGCGGGCCGCCCGCTGAGCAGGGCCTCGGACGGATTGGGCACCTCGGACAGGCCGCAGTCCTCCATCTCGAACACGCCGATCTCGTTGGTGGCCCCAAAGCGGTTTTTGGCTGCCCGGAGGATACGATAGGCCATGTGCCGCTCCCCCTCAAAATAGAGGACGCAGTCCACCATGTGCTCCAGCACCTTGGGTCCGGCGATGGAACCCTCTTTATTCACGTGGCCGATGACGAAGACGGTGACGCCCTCCCCCTTGGCCAGCTGCATCAGGGTCATGGTACACTCCTTCACCTGGCTCACACTGCCGGGGGAGGCACCCACGTCCCCGTTGTACATGGTCTGGATCGAATCTACAATGAGCACGTCGGGCCGCATGGCGTGGACGGCGTCCACCAGATTTTCTAAATTGGTCTCGGCCAGGAGGTACAGGCCCTCCCCCTGGACCTTCAGGCGCTCGGCCCGCAGCTTGATCTGCCGCTCCGACTCCTCGCCGGAGACATACAGCACCTTGGCAAACCGGCACAGGCTGTCACAAATTTGCAGCATCAGGGTGGACTTGCCGATGCCCGGCGCGCCGCCCACCAGCACCAACGAACCTTTCACCGCGCCGCCGCCCAGCACCCGGTCCAGTTCGCCCATGCCGGTCTGAAAGCGCAGCTCGTCGGTGGTCTCCACGTCGGCCATGGCCCGGGGGCGGTTCAGGGCCACCCCGGTGTCAGAGCCTCGGGCCACGGCATAGCCCGTCTTCCGGCTCTTGGCCGCAGGCTTCTCCGCCGGGCGCTCCTCCATGGTGTTCCAGGCCCCGCAGGCCGGACAGCGGCCCATCCACTTGGGCGTCTCGTTGCCGCAGTCGGTACAGTAAAACAGCGTCTTTGCCTTCATGTTTCCGCTCCTAGTCTGATACATTTGTTTCTATTGTAGCAGGATTCTCCCTCTCCCGCAAGAGGGCGAAAACCCTTTTCTCCCACCTGATTTTTTAGGCAAACAGGGCCGAAATGTCTGAAATCGAACACTTCGGCCCTGTTTGTCTATCGCCAAACCACACTGTTTTTCTTAAAATAGTGACAATACTACTTTTCAGCCCGAAGGCGCCACGGGAGGGAGACAGAAAGGAAAACCAGGGTATGAACGTAGCAGACACCATAAAAAAATTTGGCCTGGAGCAGGCCTTTGACTATCTCTATCGAGACCCGGAGCGCAATTTGCTGAAGATCATGGACTGGGCAGACCGCTTTGACAACGGAGATTTCGCCGTTCAACGCAAGGTCATCCGCCAGGCCATCGAGGACCCCAGCCACCCCTATCACCAGTATATCCTCCATATCGTCCAGGACGTGGACCCGGAGGTCATGAAGACCGTCGCCGTCAACCTGTTTATCAACGCCAGCATGATCGGCTGGCGCAAGCAGGAGGTCTGTCGGGCCCAGTATCAGTGCAACATCCCGTGGGCCATTCTTCTGGACCCCACCTCCGCCTGCAACCTCCATTGCACCGGCTGCTGGGCGGCGGAATACGGCAACAGGCTGAACCTGACCTTCGACGAGATAGACCGCATCATCCGCCAGGGCAAAGAGCTGGGCGTGTATATGTACATCTACACCGGCGGAGAGCCTTTGGTCCGCAAGGACGACCTGATTCGCCTGTGCGAAAAACACAGCGACTGCGTCTTTCTGTGCTTCACCAATGGTACGCTCATCGACGAATCTTTTGCCGACGAGATGCTGCCCTCCCCCTGGCAGCGCGAGGCGGTCTATCGCCGCATCCGTCGGCTGCGGGCGGAAAAGCCGCTGTTCGCCATGGATTTTCAAAATGACGCGGAATATATGGGCGGCTGCATCGCAGGCGGAAAGCGCTATCTGCACATCAACGCCAACGGCGACGTGGACCCCTGTGTGTTCGTCCACTATTCCAACGCCAACATCCGCAGCTGCACCCTGCTGGAGGCACTGCAAAGCCCCATTTTTATGGCCTATTACCACAACATGCCCTTTAACGAAAACATGCTCCAGCCCTGCCCCATGCTGGAAAACCCGGAGCGGCTGCGAAAGATGGTCCTGGACAGCGAAGCCCACTCCACCGACCCCCAGTCCCCGGAGTCAGCAGACCACCTGTGCGGCAAGTGCGACGCCTACGCCAGGCACTGGGCCCCGGAGGCCCAGCGGCTGTGGGCGGAGCGGAAGCAGGAATTGGGCCTTTAACCGAATATGCAGAACGCCGCAGGTCACTGCGGCGTTTCCTGCTGTTCTGCTTTGCCCTCCCGGGCCCGCTGGGCGGCCAGGCGGATGGCCCGCTCCCCTGCTCCGTCCATCAGCAGGCATAGCCGCTCTAGGGCGGCTTTCAGGTCATATTTTAAGCCCGCGTCCAGCCAGTCTAACAGGCAGCCCACCACGGTACACTTATAATAGCGGTTCAGCACCGCCTCGTCCTCGCTGAGGATGGGGGCGTCCTTCAGGGCGTTGTCAAAATACTCGTCCACCATCCGCTGGGCCAGCCGGTCCAGATACTGCTCAAACAGCTCCCGGGGCACGGCCCGATACACGTGGAGCACCGCCTGCCGGTGGGCCAGGCCATACTCCAGGGCGGGTTCGATGCAGTCCATGGGGCGGCCCAGGGCACAGTGCTCCCGGATGATGCCGTCCACCTGGGTCTCCATCATCTCCCGCAGCAGGGACGGGATATCCTGAAAGTGATAATAAAAGGTGTTCCGATTGACGTCACAGCGGTCCACGATGTCCTTCACTGTGATCTTGTTCATGGGCCGCTCCTCCAGCAGCTGCGCAAAGGCGGCCATGATCGCATGTCTTGTCCGTCGCATTTGATTCCTCTGTTTTCCGTTCGGATTTCGTTCAGGTTCTTGGTGGGATTATAACAAACTTTCTTCCGCCAGACAAGCAAAACCATTTTCCGCCACAGCGGCCACTACCAACAGGATAAGGAGCGTTTACACCATGAAACCAGCCATCGTCACCGACAGCAACAGCGGCATCACCCAGGCCCAGGCCCGGGAGCTGGGCATTTTTGTCCTGCCCATGCCCGTCATCATCGACGGCACCGTCTATTATGAGGACGTGGACCTGACGGCCCATCAGTTCTTCCAGGCCCTGGACCGGCGGCAGACCGTCACCACCTCTCAGCCCGCCCCGGACGACGTGACCTCTCTGTGGGACCGGGTGCTGGCCAGCCACGACCAGCTGGTCTATATCCCCATGTCCAGCGGTCTGTCCTCTTCCTGTGCCGCAGCCGCCGCCCTGGCGGAAGACTATGAGGGCCGGGTGTCCGTGGTCAATAACCACCGCATCTCCGAGACTCAGCGCAGCGCCATTTTAGACGCCCTGGCCCTGGCCGAGGCGGGCTGCACTGGGGCGGAGATCCGGCAGGAGCTGGAGCAGAGCGCCCTGGACTCGGTAATCTACATCGGCGTGGAGACGCTGGAATACCTCCGCCGGGGCGGGCGGGTCACCCCTGCCGCCGCAGCCATCGGCTCTGTCTTGCAGATCAGGCCCGTCCTGCGCATCGATGGGGAGCGGCTGGACGCCTTTGCCAAGGTCCGTGGCTCCGCCGCCTGTCAGAAGCGGCTGCTGTCCGCCCTGGCCGACTCGGCGGCGGAGTACGCCGCCAAGTGGGACGACATCGACGTGGCCGCCGCCTCCAGCTGCGTGGACCCGGCGCAGAATCAGCTCTGGCACCAGACGGCCCAGGATGCCTTCCCCGATTACCCCGTCGGCTACAGCCCCCTGGCCTTCTCCATCAGCAGCCACGTGGGCCCCAACGCCCGAGGCCTGGCCGTCACCCGCAGGTTGGCAAGGACGAAGGCGGAGCTAGAGCAGCGGGCAGCGGGAAAATAAGAAAAACCGCCCCGAATCGGGGCGGCGAAGCGTTGTTCAGACTGAGCTGCTCTGCGGAAGCGGCCCATATTCCCGTTCCATGGCGGCACGGGTAATGACCCACTGCTTTCCGTATTTCTGCGCGTCAAGCCCGGGGACCAGCTTTCGGTAAGAGATGGCCTTGCGCAGGGTGCTTTCATTCAGCGCCCAGAGAGCGGTAGCATCCGCGAAGGACAGAAACCCATCAAAGGGTGAAGCCGCCGGGGTGCCATTCTCCCAGAGCTCGGAAGCGTCCAGGTCGATGTCGTCATTCCAGGAGATACCATAGCCGCCGGGGTCTACGCTGACCTGCTCGAAAAGCCCTGGGACATCCCGCAGAGGGGAGAACACAGGCATTTCGTCAAACAGCGGGGCCACGTCATAGTTTTTGGAGGTCCCGTCGGTAAAGTGCGCCAGCAGCCTGAAATCAGGCAGGGGGGTCACGGACTGGATTTTGTGGAACATAGCAGACTCTCCTTTCTGCGCTCTGCGCCCCGCTCACTGGAGCGGGGGCAGATGTCTGAAATTCTGGGAGGACCACATCTCTAAAAGCTCGTCCCGGTGAATCGTGGCCCACTCCATGGCCATGGCAAGGCCCTTACCGGGAAGATCGCCCTCCATCAGCGTGAGCGTTTGAAGGTCGATGACGGCATTATATTCTCCGTACAGGATATGGATATGCGGCGGATTGTACTCTTTGCCAAGCAAGTACATTTTGACCGTAAGGCCATAGAACCGAGTGATAAACAGAATATCACGATACCGTGAAAAAGTCAAGAGAGAACACTCTGTTATCTGCGGGCAACAAAAATGACCGACATAAGTCGGTCACGAAGTATGTGTCAACCACACCGCTGCCGTCACTGCCGCCAGCTTCTTTTGATAATCCCCGTCCCGCAGGCGGGCCTCCTCCTCTGGGTTGGTAAGGAAACCGCACTCCAGCAGCACCGCCCGGCAATTCACATGGTTCATCAGGTAGACGGTGTCGGGCACGCTCTTGCACTCCCGGTGGTTGTTCGGCTGCAAGTCCTCCCGCAGGGCCGTTTGCAGCGCCTGGGCCAGTTCTTGGGAACCCTCTGTTTTGGCGTAAAAGGCCTGGCTACCCCAATATTTGCCCTCTGGGTAGGAATTCTGGTGGATGCTCAGCAGGGTCGCGTTTGGAATATGGTTCACCGCCTCCGTCCTGTTTTTCAGGTCGGAGGTCTTCTTTTCCCTGGGACTCACCGCCCCGGGGCTGTGCAGGGACATGTCCGTCTCCCGCAGCAGCACCGGGTCGGTGCCGTAAAAGGCCAGTAGGTCCCGCAGCCGCAGGACTACTTCTAAATTGATGTCGCTCTCCCTGGCCCCGGTGACGGACACCGCGCCGCCGTCCTCTCCCCCGTGGCCCGCGTCCAGGATCAGGGTCTCCTCCGCCGGGACGACGGTTTTAGACGCCGGGAGCGTCCTCCCCAGCAAACACCGCCCCGCCAGAAACATGAGAAAAACGGCCAGCCCCACCCAGGCCGCCGCCCAAACTATCGTGCGCTTCAAGCCCACCACCTCCGCCCTATCCTATGGGCGCGCTCCCCGGACTATGCCGGAAGTGACGCCCGCCCTCCGGCGGCATAGACTGATGTGAGGGACCTGTCAGCGTCCCTTATATTCCATGGAGGAGGGATCTTCTTTGAACACGCCCAACGGCAGCGCCTGCCCGCTGCCCCACTGCCCCGATCACTATGGCACCATGCCGTCCTGCGCCGGACTGGCCGTGCCTTATGTTCCCTTTCAGCAGGAGAACCCCAAGCAATATGCCCAGGACCAGGCCCTCAGCGCCGGGACGCTCTTCCCCGGCCTGAACCTGCCCTTCCACCTGAAGACGGAGAACAGCACCCTGCCGGACACCCCCATGGCCCAGCTTCAGGCCCTGGAGTTCGTGGTGCTGGAGCTTGGCATCTATCTGGACACCCATCCCCAGGACACCGAGGCTCTGGCCCTGTTCCGCCAGTACACCGCCATGGAGAAGGCGGCCCGGGCGGCCTATGAGGACCGCTTCGGCCCCCTGACCCAGTCCGCCGCCGGCGGCGACAGCTATCGCTGGCTCCAGGAGCCCTGGCCCTGGTGCTATGAGCAGAATGAGGTGAACTAAGACATGTTTTTTTATGAGAAGAAGCTCCAGTTCCCCGTGAAGATCGCCACACCCAACCCCAAGCTGGCAGCCTTTATCATCAGCCAATACGGTGGCCCCGATGGGGAGCTTGGCGCCTCCATGCGCTACCTCTCCCAGCGCTATACCATGCCCTACGCCGAGGCCAAGGGCGTGCTGACGGATATTGGGGTGGAAGAATTAGCCCCTTCAAGATACCTGTATCTCACCACGTCCCTATTCTCAGCATCTCCCAACAAAAAACGCCTCCCCCGTCGTCCACGTCAAACTTCGGAGGAGGCGTTTTCACGTCTCATTCAGTTTACTTTTTCCCGGCGGCCACCATAAGGGCAACCTCTTCCCTGGTAGCAAACCCTCGGGGCCTGGTGCCGTCGGTGATGCCGGCGGCTTTGGCCTGTTTCAGCTTCTCTGCCGCCCAGTCGCTGGCGGGCAGCTTGTCCCGCGCCGCCTGGGCGGCGGCCAGCTCCTCCCGGACGATGGCCCGCACCTGCTGCTCTGTCAAATCGTGTTCGCCTCCCCGTAATTTGGCCGCCACAGCGGCCCGAAAATCGTCCATGTCCACGCCGAATTTTTTCCACCAGTGCATCACGTCCGCGTGGTTGGACGCGATGCCCCGCCGATAGCCCTCGCTGTGGCACAGCACCACCCCATCGGCCAGGGGGTCCAGCCTGAACCGCCGACACAAGTAAGCCGTCAGGTCTACGGCGGCCTGATACGTGGCATGAAAATAGGCCCTGTCGGTCAGGCCGTCCTCACAGATCTCAAAGGAGATGTGGGTGTCGTTTCCAGACCGCCCGCAGTGCCAGCTACGCATGGTCCAGGGCAGGGTCTGGTAGACGGCTACGCTTCCGTCCGCGGTTTTGCCGATCATGGCGTGGACGCAGGCCCCCACGCCGCCCTGGTTCCAGTGCCGGGAGGACGGCTCCCCCAGCCGCCCATCATCCGGGGCGACATACCGCCGCAGCCAGGGGTTGGCGGCCCCCGTGGAGTGTACCATCACCCCACGGGGCCGGATATGCTCCCCCTTGATGTAACAGCTGTTGTGGACCAGCAGTTGGGTGTACAGCCTCACCGGGCGGCCTCGACATCCTCGGTATAGAGGACCTCGGCCACCGCCTCAAAGGCCGCCTTGCCCTTGCGGAAAGCCACCGCCAGGGCCTTGCCGTGGCGGCCCACGAACTCCCGCATGGCCTTGGCCTCCTCATGGCTCACGGTGTTGGGGTGCTCGGCCTGGAACTTAGCCATGGAAACGGTCAGGTCCTCGCCCTCGGTCTCGTGATTCAGCTTATAGATGCCGTACAGAATGTTGGTGTTCATATTTTCGTCCTTTCCGCGCATTTCTTGCGCATTCGCGTGTGTTTTTCGTGTGTTTCCGTGCGTTTCCGTGCGTTTTGCGTGTGTTACTTACTCAGCTGCTTCGCCATCTGATTGATGCCGGTGGCCGCAAGGCCGCTGACAATGCCGACTGCCAGCGCGGTAACGGGGTCCGCCGCCGGGAAATCCGGCAGCCCCAGATACAGCCCGACCAGCCCCAGCACAGCCCCGGCCACGCCGCAGCAGATAGGGATGTACTTATCATTCAGGCCGCTGGCCTTGACGATCAACCCCACCAGGTAGCAAATTACGGTGATGGCCGCCACGCTGGCAATGCCCACGTTGGCGATCCCGATGTTCTCCATGTTTTTCACCTCCCTTCATTGCGGATGGGCAGCTTCTCCACCGCCGCCATGGCGGTGTCCAGATGCCCGTTGCCCCCCAGGGCCTTATAGGCCCGGTGCATGTCCTGCAAATTCTCTTTGTCCTCCAGGCTGATATCGCCGTCCCGGATATAGCACTGGGCCAGATACCGCACCCGGTCCACCGTCAGCACCTTCAGCCCGTTCAAGATTGCGCTCTGCTTGTCCTCTTTGGCCCACCGGCGCTGCAGCACGGCCAAAATCAACGCCGTCAGGCCGGAGGACCCCATACAAGCCGTCACGATCTCCCCCAAACTCATCTCATCACCCCCCTTGCATTTCTCCCGAAATCCGTTTATCCGCCGCCCACCCGGGCGGCATTTTTTATGCCTTGGTCTGGATGATCTCCAGATATTCCTCCCGGGTGATGATACCCGGCACCGCCGCCTCCACCTGCTCCTTAGTCAGCCGCCCGTGCTTGTACAGATTGCGGATCGCCTTTGCCTTATTGCTCACGCCGTTTCACCTCCCAGCAGCAGCTCCATGGCATCCTCCAGGTCTGTGGGCTTGCCCATTTTGATGCTCACCGTGCCGTCCCGGTTGTCGGTGATGGGGCCGGACATGGCAAACTCGCTGTTGTCCCACTCGCTGGTCTGCTCCTCCGTGACCGGGTTCCCAGCCTCGTCCAGCACAGGGGAGCCGTCCTCATTTCGCTTCTGGACCGTCTCCTTCATGACGATGCTCCATGGAGTACCGTCCTTGAAAAGCCCCACGATCTCGTCATAGGTCCCCTGCATGGTGATGGTCTTGGTCTCCCGGTTGTCCCAGGTGTAGTCCTGCATCTGGCCGTCAATGGTGGCCGGGTATAGGGTTCCGTTTACTTTCACATAGATCATGCTTGTCCTCCTTTATGTGATGATGTAATTGTCGTCGTTCAGTTTCACGTCATAGGGTAGGATGAATGCCGGTGAAAAAGATGCAACAATATATTTGCGCTCAATATACTTTTGCCCGTACCCGTTAATGCGATAGCTTTTTGAAACGTCGGACATAGAAACGGTCCTTGTCACATATGGTCCTTTTGTTTGATAATGATCCGTTCCGGCTGAAATTCTGTCAGCGTCCGTGTTGAAATAACTCAGTTTCGCTCCGTCTTTCGGGATGTCACTGTCAGGAGAGTATCCTAGTTCAATCAAAGACAGTGGAAATACAAACGCAGAAACGCCCTGAGACAGCGTTAAAACTTTCCCCTTCGAATTGTCTGCATATGGGACTTTTACACTCTTTATGAGAGATGCAAACGACGGTGTTGCGCTTTTTAACCGGTTGTACACCAATGTGTTGCAACAATAAAATGCTTCACTTTCGTCAAATTCCCGATTGTATCTATCAAATGAGTATGTAACGTCATCTCTCCCTCCGCTACTGAAAGAAAATCCCGACCGTTTTAACCAAACCCACACGCCGTTACAGCTTGCATCATACATAGACGGGTCTGGGTTTCCTTTATGAACGACAACAGCCTCGTAAATGGTGTTATTGATATTGATGTTAATGACCGTCCCAATAGGCATATTCCCCACCGTCTTCTGAAACGCAATATCATACCCCGTCCCGCTGACCAGCGTTTTCCCCTGCTTGATGGCATACCCCGTCCCGCCCACCAGGACCTTTCCGCCCTTCGCCTCATAGCCGGTTCCACCCACCAATAACTTGCTTCCCATGCGCTCACCGCCTTAACCGTAGGTCCAGTTGATCTGGCCGTTTGCGGTGGGGGTCGTGTCGGACGTATACAGCGCCTCGTTCCGCAGCACCGCCCCGGTGCTGCTCTGCCCGCTGGCATACTTAGCCTTGTTCACCGTCTGGCTGCCGATATTGCCGGTGGTAATAGCCGTGGAGGCATTCTGCTTGGCGGCCAGCAGACTATTGACCTCCGCCTCCGTATAATACCGGTCATCATGGGTGTGGCCGCTTGGGGCCGCCCCCACCTCCCCCGCCGCATAAACGGGCTTTTCGGGCTGCTTGGCCCAATCGTACACGTCCGAGGCGGGCAGCGACGTGGGAAAATCCGTGATGTCTTTCTTGGTGTGGGTGTGCTCTTTGGCTGGTGTGTCGTTCAGCTTTGCGATGATGTCGCTTTTCAGCTGTTCCAGCCAGCTGTCCAGCGCCTGAAAATTGTCGTTCAGGGCGGTGATATCGGCCCAGTCGCTGATTTCCGGCAGTTTCAGCTTCAGTTTTTCCGTCTCTTTCATTCCCACTTCTCCCCCTTCACTTGTCCCCAGGTGCGGCCCTTCAGCTCGCCCCAGGTGCGGGCCTTCGCCACGGCCCAGGTGTTGAACACCAGCACATAGTCCCACGCCAGATGGGCGGGCAATATCTCCCGCAGGGCCGCCGTCAGGTCGTCCATGTTGGGCGGCGTGCCGATGCTGCCCACAAATTTGATCTCAATGCGGTATCGGCTCGGGAACTCCGTCACCGCCACTGCGCCGTTGGAGAAGCTCTCCGCCACGTTCTGGATCATGGCCACTGTGGTCACGCCCGCCCCACGCAGCTTGGAGCGGATGCGGCTGCGGCGAAACTCCGGGGCCTTCTCCTCCTCCACGGCGATGCCCAGCGTCTCCTCCCAGTATTTCAGCCCCCAGGTGGCCGTGTCCAGCTGCAGCTGGTCCATCAGCCCGTCCCGGGCCTGCCACAGGGCCAGCACCTCCGGCTCCAGGGCCTGCTGCATGTCCGCAAATTCCCCGCTGCCCCGGTAAAAGTCCGGGTAGCGGGCCATCAGCGCCGTCATGTCACTGTCACCTCCGTCAGCACGGGCACCCCGTCCGCCGGGACGCTCACGTTTGCCGTGCCCCCGGCCACTGTCAGGGCCGTGTGGTCGATGACCCCCGGCACGCTCAGCAGCAGGGCGCTCACCCGGTTATAGCTCACCGTGTACCGCTGCCCCGCCACGTCGTCCAACTCGCCGTCCAGATTCCGGGTGAAGGCCGTCTTCACCAGTCCGGCCAGATAGGCCGCCAGGGCCGCCTGAAACGCCGTTTGGACTTTCCCCTTCGTGGTGGTCCCGTCAATGGAGACAGTTGCCGTCACAGCCAGTTCCACCCCCTGGGCCGCCGTCACCGTCACCTCCGCCCCCACCGGGCGCTGGTGCTCGATGTACGCCCCGCAGGCGGTGACTACCTCCTCCGGCGCGGGGCCGAAGTCCTGCCCGGCCAAGATCACCTTCACCGTCCCCGGCCCGTTCCACTTGGCGATGACCCGGGAGGCCCCCACCCCCTCCACGCTGTCCGCCCACTGCTGATAGTGATACGGGTTGCCCGAGGTGGCCGTCCGGCGCATCCGGGCCAGATAGCGCTCCAGCAGCGCCTCGTCGCTCTCCCGGTCCACGCCGCCGGTGGCGGCCTCGTTGGTATAGCTGTCAATGCCCGTGTAGTTGCGCAGGGTCTGGGTGATCTCCCCCGGCGCGATGTTGCCCTTTCGGCCCACTTCCTGGCAGACCAGCCGCCCCTCTCCCGTCCCGCCGGCCAGGATCACGGTCTCCTCCAGGGCAAAGGCCAGCCCCGCCTCCGTGTAAAAGGGCGTCCCGGCGGGGGCCTGGGCCCCGTCGCTGCCTGTGAACCGAATGACGCAGGCGGCCGCGCTCCCCTCCTTCCGGGCGATGCCCACCACCGCCGCCTGGCGGTCAATATAGGCCCCGCTGGTCTCGTCCAGATAGAAGGACGGCACCAGCGCGTCCATGCTGTGGTAGCACGCAGCGATCTCTGCCGCAGCGGCGGAGATCACGTCGTTGGTATAGCTCCCCTCCCGGGTCTGCAAGTTGGTGGTCAGCCGGTTCAGGATGTTCGTCTTGATCTGCTCCACCGTCAGCGCCTCATACATGCACTTCCACCTCTCCGTAAATGGTCTCCACCTGGCACGTCACGTCCAACCGGTCCCCCTGAAAGGAGACGGCCACCTGCCGCACCCCGGTGATGTAGGGATTGGGCTCTAAAGCCTCCCGGACATAGCGGGCGGCCTCGCTCTCCTTCACCTGGGCGGTAAAGGGCTGGCCCACCAGGTTCTCTGCCTCACAGCCAAAGTCCCAGGTATAGATGTCATAGCGGCACCGGGCCGTTTTCAGGGCCTTCCAGACCCACACCCGCACCGCCTCCGCCCCCGTCACCTCCACCGGCTCCCCGGCGGAGTAGATGGGCCGCTCCTGGATAAAATCCCAGGCCGTCTCCCGGCACAGGGGCAGGCTGTCTGTGGCCGTGGGCTCCGCCTCCGGCTGCACGGCGGGAAACAGCTCCATCATCCGCCCACCACCCTTCCGATGAGATAAAAGGTCTGGTCGTCCTCCGTCAGCAGCAGCACGCTGTCCCCGCTGGTCACGTTCACCGTCAGGGTAAAGCGGTCCGCCTCCTGCTCCTGGCCGCCCACGTTGACCCGCAAGGGGGCGGCGCTCACCACCCGGCCTCGGCGCAGGCGCAGGGAACTTCCCCCCTCCTCTCGGGCTGTCTGGCGCAAAACCTGATACATTCTGCCGTATCCGTCCATGGTCTCTCCCCCCCTGCTCTTTTATCACTTGGTGGGCACGCTGCCCGCCGTCTGTCTGTCCATCAAATTGCGGAACTCCAGCATCACCGTGGTCTGATACAGGCCCTTGCTCCAGCTGTGGCTGTCTGACTGCACCCAGAACAGCCCGTCCGTCCCCGTCACCGGCTCATGGACCACCACCGTGTTTCCCGTTTTCAGCTTGATGCTGCCCTGACACCGGGCGGTGATGGTGGTCTTTGGCCCGTTGTCCTCCAGAGTCTGCCGGGCCGTTTTGGCCGGGTCGTCCTTCTTGCCCGCCTTGATGGCCTGCTGCATCAGGCCATACAGCCCCCGCAGGCCCTCCGGGCTGTCATACACCGCCAGCTGCCGGGCCTCGTCGTCATACACGGCCACGGACGTCACCAAATTCTCTATGCTGTCCTCGCTGTCGCAGGAGATGAGGTTCGAGCCGGGGATCAGGCGGATGGTCTCCCAGCTGCGGGCCTTTTCCACCACCTCCAGCCGTTCCCCCCGAAAGCGCAGCTGATAGCGTTTTCCCGTCTGCTCCGCCGCCAGGGTATACATGGTCTGGATCACCTGATATAGGCTGCTGCCCATAAAGTTCCGGTCCAGGGGCACCCCCGTGGCCGCCAGAGTGCCGCAGGGGATGCCATAGTCCCGGCACAGCTGCCCCGTCACGCCCTCCGCCGTCTGGCGGCGGACCTTCCGATAGGTCTGGTTCCGCTTTAAGTAGATGCCCCGGTCAAAGGCCGTCACAGAAATGGTCTTGTCCAGTGTCCCCCGCCTCCGGGCGAACACAAAGCCGTCGAACAGCACCTCCGTCCCCATGGTCATCCGCACCCGGCCCCCCAGCTGGCTCAGCCCCTGGGGCAGCATAGAATAGGTCAGCCTGCGGGCGCAGTCGGTATAGCTCCCGCTCCAGGTCAGGTTGGCCACCAGGCCGGATATCTCCGCTTTCTCCTTCCCGTCCCGGCTCCAGGCCGTCAGCACCACCCGGTCCAAAAATGCCATCGTTTCACCTCACAGTTTGGATTTCTCCGGCAGTTTCACCGTCTGTCCCGGGTAGATCAGATTGGCGTTTTTGATGCCGTTGTAGCTGGCCAGCGAATAGGCCAGCTGGCCGTTGCCATAGAACTTCCGGGCGATGCCCCAAAGGGTATCCCCCTTTTTCACCGTGTAGCTCTGGGCGGTCTGGGTGGCCTTGGGCTCTGTCCGGCTCTGGTTGCCCGTGGCGGGCTGCTCCACCGTCACCGCCGTCAGTTCCCGATACTGGCGAAAGGTCAGCGTCACATATACGTCCCCCGTGCCGTCCTGCTCCCCATAGCGCACCGGGCCCAGCAGCACCGGCACGTTCACCGGCGTTCCCGTCACGATCAGCCGCAGGGGCTCCCCCGCCCGGCTCCACTTCACCAGCAGCTCCACAAACACATAGGGGCTGCCGCTGTACCAGACGTCGGTATAGTTCCGCCCGCTGGACGGGAGCAAAAACGTGTTCTGCTCGTTGAACAGGGCCTCCAGCCCGGGCAGATTCACCTGCCCCACCTGGGCCATGTCCAGCTGCTCCACGCTGCGGCCCAGCTCCACCCGCCACTGCTCCGGCGTCACCGGCATAGACAGCTGTTCCCCCGTCTTGGGATTCAGCAGCACGATCTTCATGTCTTACCCTCCATAGGCCAGGCTCCTGGCCTCCAGCTCGTCTGCGATGCGCGCGGCGATGGCGTCGATGTCCCCCTCTGACCGCACGGAGAACTGGTTCCCCGTGATCTGGACGGTGGGGGCCGTCCGGCGCTGGCTGCGGCGGGCCTCCTCCGCCGTCTGCACCCGCTCCCCCTGGTGGAGCATGGCCAGATAGCCGTCAAAGGGCACCCGGTTCAGCCCGAAGGCGTGGGAGGCATAGGGGACATAGGCCGCCGAGCGCTGGGGGTTGCCCCGCTGGCGCTGGACGATCTCCTCCCGCTCCGTCGCCGTCATATCCGTGGACCCGGCGGACCGCTGGGGGTTGGTCAGGCTGCCCACCACGGGCCCGCCCAGGCCGATGGTAAAGGCGTTCTGTATCTTCAACCCGGCGGCCCAGGCCTCCCGCAGTCCGGCCACGTTGTCCCGGATGTCCCCGATCTGGTCCAGCTCCGCGCTCTGATAGCTCTGATAGGCGTCGCTGGCCTCAAAGGCCGCCTTGGCCAGGGCCTGGGCGTTCTCCTGGATGTTCTCCAGCTTCAACCCCGCCTCCTGGTCCCCGTTGTTATACTGATACATGGCCCGGCTATACTCCTCCCGCATGGCCTGGAGCTTTTCTTTATCCTCCCCGGAATACACGCTGGTGGCGCTGCCCCGCAGCACGGCCCCCAGGGCCTCGATCTGATACTTCTCCTGTAAATTGTCCAGATAGGCCTTGTTCTCCCCGGCGATGCGGTTGGCCGTCTCCAGGGCCTTGCCCAGCTCCCCGCCGTAGGCGGTGATCTCCTGGCTCATCCCCGCATCCCGCACGCTGTTATACCCCTGGCCCATGGCCGCCTGGATGTTCTCCTGCAAACCCTGCAAGGTGCTCTCCAGGCCCTCGGTGGTCTTAGACTGCTTGTCCATCTGCCCGGCATACAGCTCCTCGAACTTCTGCAAAATGACGGACACGGCCTCGGTGCCGCTCAGCTGGCCCTTAGAGATCATGTCATACACGCTGCCCACACTGGTGCCCTTGGCGTCCGCCAACCATTGAAACACGGAAAAGCCCCGCTCCATCAGGGGGTTCAGATATTCCAGCGACGCCTTATTACTGGACTTCATCCGGCCCAGATAGGTCGCCACCGTGCCGATGTCTCCGGTGCTCAGGCCCAGGGCCGCCCCTGCGTCCCCCACCGTGGTCAGGGTGGGGATCACGTCCTCCACCGCCGTGCCGAAGGACAGCATGGTCTTGGAGATGCCCACCAGGTCGTCATACAGAAAGGGCGTGGTGTTGGCCGTGTTCAGCACGTCGGCCAGGAAGTGATCCGCCTGATCTTCGCCGCCCAGCAGGGTGCTGAACGAGATTTTCGTGGTCTCCCGCTTGGCCGCCAGCGTCTTCCCGCTGGTCAGGCTCTCCGCCGTGTTGGCGTTCACCGTGTCATAGAGGTCTTTGTAGTAGGATTTGAAGGATTCGTTTTCTTTCTGGAAATTTTGGGTTTTGGCATTAACTACGCCGGAAAGTGTTCCAAGTCCTGCACCAATGGCCATTCCAGGCAAGCCTGCAATCGCACCGGCGGCAGCGCCGGATATAGTGCCAGAAAGCACACTGTTGATCATATCCGCAGTGGGCTGCCCAATAACACTTTCAATTCGGGCCGCCATATAGCTAGAAACGCTATTTCCAAGGTCCTTAACAATGCCGCTGCCCATCAAACCAACTCGGAGCTTGTCTCCTCCCAAAAATTTCCCTATAAACCCTTCTTCTTGCTTGTCCTCTAGCTTCTGCGTCGCTACGCCGATGTCGTTAATTTTCTTAATCGTCTCATTGGCTGAGATTTTGTAGCCTTTTGCCGCGTCAGTCAGGCGGTTATGTTGGGCCAGCAGCTCTTCATACTGTTTTGATGCCTCCTCAGCCCCTTCTCCGCCCTTCTTGACCTCTTTTTTAAGTTCGCGCATGCGCTCTTTCAGCTTTTCGGCCTCGGCCGTGCTCTTGGCATAAGACTTATTTAGAGATTCATACCGGGTCCCCAGGGCCGCACCTTGGCGTTGAAGGGCTTCAAATTCCTTGCTCAATGACCGACTAGCTCCGGTCATGCTCTTCATAGAACCGGTGATATCCTCGGTCATTTTCACAATAATGTTCACTTCATTGGCCACTTTTTTCACCTCCTGATTGACATTTTTATTTATTTTGTATATACTCAGATTGTAAAGAGACCCGTTTGAAGAGGTGTTTAACTATGGATGATAACGAGGGTGTCCTTCTCGTCATATTTGGGTTAGGCTTTTTGACGCTGCTTATTGCCGTTTTCGGTTAACATTGGCCTCATACAATGGATAATGAGAAGTTGAATCGCATATTTTGGGTGCTCTTCGGTATTCTTGTTGCCGCCGCCATCTTTATTTGGGTTTTTGCCTATCTCGCCACGCACCAATAAGCGCTCTCAGCGTAAATAAAAAGTTGATTTTGCATTACTCCTAACGATGTCTCTTCCGCCCTCCCACCTCGGGAGGGCGGTTTTTATTTCTCTTGCCAAAGCTGAATTTCATAGGCGAAAAACGCCTGGATGATCTCCTGCCAGCCGTCCCGGGATTCGTACAGGGCCTTTAGGTCGCTCAGGCCCCAGTTTTTCACCCGGAACAGATAGAACAGCAGGCCCAGGGCCGGGTCGTCTCCCGCCTTTAGGCGTTTTTTACGTCTTCCAGCGCCCGCACGATATAGCCGCCCAGCATCTGAATTTCAACGGCCAGCTCGTCGATCTCCCCCGCCGTCAGCTTGGCCTTGATGGCGTCGATGGGGGTGGCGATGTTCTTCGCCGGGTCCAGCAGGCCGGGGGCCCGCCAGTTGGGCTCTGTGCAGCCCAGCAGGACCATCTCCACCGCCTGCTCCCCCCGGGGCTTGTCCTGCACCCGGCGGGTCTGGTCATAGGTCAGGGCTTTCAGCCGGAACACCACCGGCTCCCCCGCCAGGCGGCTCAGACGCTTCACCTCCACCCGCTTCTCCGGCAGCTCCCGCCGCACGTCGGGCAGGTCGGGCCGCAGCAGCAGGTCCAGCACACTCACAGTGGGCTTTTTGTCCATGTTCTTTGTCCTTTCTCGTTTTTGCTCTAAACGTTTCGTGAGAGAAATTTAAACTAAGTGGCGATGCCACTTAGTTTTGGTGGTTAGGCCTCCACCTTGTCCAGATATTCCACGTTGGTGGCCTGGAAGGAGATGGTCATGCTGCCGGCCTTTCCGGCCTCCCAGTCCATCAGCACCTGCTCGTCATAGCTCACGCCGTACACGGCCACCCGCTCCGCGCCATAGGCGTCCGGGTCGTCCAGCTTGCCCACCAGGGTCTTGCGCAGGTCGTGGCCGCTCATGGCCTGCTCCACGTCGTCCGCCCCCCGGGAATAGACCTTGTGCAGCGTCATGCTGCCCGTGATCTTTACCCCCGTCAGCTTCCGGTCCTCGGCCATCTGGCCGCAGATGTTGATGGTGTCAAAATTCTTGCTCACCTTCACCTGAAAGGCCGACACCTCCGCGATCTCCGTGCCGTCCTCCCAAATCTGGCCCCAGGTGCCGTTCATCACCCGTGCCGCACTGTCCATTGCCATACTCGATTACCTCCCAAAATATCGTGATCGCCACGCCTTAAAGCCTTCCCCTGGGGGAAGGCAATTTCAGGGCCTCACACCCGAATGACCACCCGCACGTCCTCCATGGCGTCGATGGGCTTCACGTCCAGCACCAAAAACACCTGGGTGCCCGTGTTGGCCTGGCGCACCTGCTGGTCGCTCAGGTCCACGGTTGGGGTGCCCTGGCTCTCCAGCCAGGCGCGCTGGCTGTCCAGGTCGATGTCCACGGCGAAGTCCGCCTCGATCAGCCCGTCCCGGGCCAGGCTCTGCAAATAGGTCTTGATGGCCGTCACCAGCTGGAGCTTGTTGTCATAGCTGTTGCTCACCTTGCCGATGTACTTGTCCTGAATGGTCAGACGGATGTCCTGGGCGATCATGTCCAGAATTTCCACCAGCTTGATCTTCTTCCACACGTCGCCCTTGCCCTCGGTGGTGGTCAGGGAGTTCACCCCCCGGCCCAGCTTCACCTTCTCCCCGTCGTGGTACAGGATCAGCTTGCCCGCGCCCACCGCCGCGTCCATCTCCACGGGGGTCATGCGGTGGATGTCCTCCACCTCGGCCAGGGCGGCATAGGTCACTGACTGGGTCATGGGCGTTCCGGCGATCAGCCCGGCGATGCGCCCGCAGTAGGCGGCGGCGGTAAAGGTCTCGCCCCCGGCCAGAATCTCCTGGGCGCAGAAGTTGACGATGGCCTCGCTGTCCGCCACCGTGTCGGGCAGCACCGCCTTATAAATGGCGCTGTTGTCGCTGCGCTGCTCCACCACCCACTTTTTCAGGGCGGCGGCCTCCTCCGCCGTCAGGTCGTCCGGCCCGGCCAGATAGTCGAATTTCTGGGTCCCCAGCCAGGTCAGCAGGGGGCTCTGGGCCGAGATCACGGCCTCCGCCCCCATCACATACAGCAGCACCTTCTTGGGGCTGCCCTGAAACACCCGGCGGACGGCGTCCTGGTTGGCCGTGCCCAGGGTCTTGGGGATCTGTCCCGTGCTGGCCAGGGCATAGGTCTGGTCGGCGGAGTTGGCCGCCGCGTCCCGGATCACAAAGGCCACCGTGCCCTTCTGGCTCCGGGCCACCGCCGTGTTTGCCCGCTGCTGAAAGGCCACCATCAGCGTGGGCATGGTCAAAGTGCTCATGTCTCTTCCTCCTTCGTCTCAAAGCGGGTGTTCAGCGCCCGCATGATGTCCAGCATCTCCCCGGGGGTGAACTCCCCCCGGTCCACCGTCAGGGTCAGCGCCGCCGTTACCTCCGCCGCGTCATAGCCGCCGGTGTCCGCCGTGGCCGAGCGCACCTTCAGCGCCCGGTCTGCCACCTTCACATACCCCTGGCCGAACAGGGCCAGCAGGGCCATGGCCCGGGCGGTCAGCTCTGGCAGGTGGCTGTCGTGGACCTCGTCCACCTTGGCAAAGGTGGTCAGCTTCCACTGAAAGCGCAGCTCCACCGCCGCCAGGCCAAAGGACGCCGGGTCCAGCTCCACCTTCTCCAGCACCACCAGATTGCTGGGCCGGGCAAAGTCCCTGGGGGTGATATCCTGATACACCGTCTCCCCCGGGAACGCCTCCTCCACCCTGGCCGCCAGGGCCGCGCCGATCTGCTCCGGCGTGATGTTCATGCCGTTTTCCTCCTCAATAGTCGATCTCGTCCGCGATCCTGCCCATGGCCCGGTCCGCCGCCTTCAGGGCCAGCTTCTCCGCGTTGGCCGCCGCCCAGCTATAGAACATCCGTCCGGGGACATAGGTCCGGCCAGACCGCACCCGGGGCACATAGCGCCCGGCCCGGCCCGAGGGTGGGCGGATTCCGTGGCCCCGCTCTAAATAGCGGGTCACGTCCTTCGACGTGGTGTTTTTCCCGCCCCGGGTCACCTGCACCGCCTCGTCGCTCACCGGGGACACGGCGATATAGCCGCCCCCGCTGCCCATTCTCAGCTGCTGCCACCGCTCCACCCGGCCCCTGGGGTCGTTCACCCGGCTGCGCACCTGGCCCGCCACCTCGTCCCGGATGGCCTCCCCGGCGGCCCTTACGGCCTGGCCCTTGGCGGTCTTGATCTGGCCGGGCAATTCGCGCTCCCAATAGGACCAGAAGCGGTCCCACCGGCTCTTGTCCAGCTTCACCCGCATCAGCAGTCCTCCCTCCGGCGAACTTCAAATTCGTTCTTCCACTCGTCCAGGGTGTGGGGCTCCAGCACCCTGTAATAGGCCCCGTCCACCGTCACCCAGCTCCCCGGGGCCAGCGTCACCGACTTGGGCGTCACCAGCACATAGTCCGTCGTGACCTCCCCGTGGATGTCCGGCTGGTCGTGGCCCACATATTTCTCCGTCAGCACCCCGGGGAACCGGCTGCCCGCCGGGTCCTTGTCCGCGTCCTTCTGGCACTGCCGTACCTGGCACAGGGCGGCCTTCACCGTCTGATATCCCCGGTCCTCCCCGTCGGGCAGGATGGCCGTGAGAAAGCAGTGCCGGCCCCGCCACGCAAAGGCGTGGTGCAGGTCCAGCCCGCTCCTTCGGCGCAGGGTGAAGGTCACCCCTCTGGCCCCGATGCCCACGCTGGAAAACAGGTTGCTCCGGCTGTCCAGCTCCGCCCGGGCCCACACCCGGCGCACCTCCGCCCAGCGGTATTCGTCCGCTTCCCGGTCATAGACCAAAGAGAGCACCCCCACCCGCTCCCGCATCTCTCCCGCAGTGGTCATGTAGATCGCTCCTTCTCGCCCCCACCCCGGGGCGGTTTTTTATTTTTCACCCGCTCATCTTCAGCTGATTCAGCATTCTCCGGAACGCCGGATTTTCTGCCGCCCCCTCCACGGGGCCTCGGTGGTCGTATGCCTCCAGCACCAGGTGGTCCACGCACAGGTCATACTGGGCCAGGCGGAGGGAACCGGCCTCCGGCTCCTCCACCCCTGCCTGGGACAGATAGCCCACGGCGGCCCAATACAGCCCCTCCAGCAGGGCCTCCTCCCCGTCCTCCAGCTGGTCGATGCGGCAATAGGCCATCAGAGCCGCCTTGCGGTCTGCAAACACCGTCATGGCCGCCGCGCTCACGCCCGGGCCGCCAGGGCCACAAAGGGGCTGCGGGCCTTGGTGCTGTTCTTGATGGTCAGGGGCTTGTTCACCTTGGGCCCGCCGTTGCACCGGAACACCATGCGGAAGCAGTTCTGGTCGGTGAGAAACTCCACGTGGATGCTCCAGTCCTGCTTGGCGGTGCCCTTGGTCAGCAGGATATACTGGAAGGGGTCCACCAGCATCACGTCGCCCTTGCTGCCCTGGGCGGGACAGCAGTCCTCCAGCAGCACCGGCTTGTTCAGCACCCGCTGCATGTCAAAGTTGCCCAAGCCGCCCTCGGGGTTCCACAGGAACTTGGCCGCCTCCCCGCTGTGGATGGCCAGGGTGGGCAGCTGCTCCTCCAGGTCGGGGTGCATCAGCCACACCAGGCGGTCCCGGTTCCGGGGCATGGCCCGGGCCACCATCTTTACCACGTTGGCCCCCAGCAGCGTGCCCGCCTCCTGGTCGGTCTCCTTGTCCACCGTCACAATGGCCCCGCTGTTCAGCAGGCCGGTGGGTTTGCCCGTGCCGTCGCCGCTGATGACCGCCTCGGTCAGCAGCCGGTCTCCGGCCAGAGTAAAGGCGTTGCCCATAAAGCCGGTGAGGAAGGTCGCGTCCTGAAGCATCTCGTCGGTGCAGTAGCACACGCCCATCATCTTCTCCAGGTCCAGCTTCATCTCCCGGAAGGCGGGCTTGCTGGCCGCCACGGCGGTGGCCTCCGATGCCCAATACATCTGCACCCCGCCGAACACGCTGGCGGATACGTCCGTCTCATCTACGCTCACCCAGCGCATGGCGTTGGCGGCGTTGGAACAGGTGTAGCGGTCCAGTCGGTTCAGCAGCGGAGAGGACTGCACCGCGCTGTCCATGATGCGCCCGGCAAAGTCCTCCTGAAGGAGAAAGCCGCCGTCCGCGCCGGTGGTCCCGTTCACCCCGGCGGCGGCGTTGATCTTCTCCAGCCGCTCGTCCCGCACGCCGCCCTTGCGAAAGCTATAAATGGCCTTCAGCTGCTCGCCCAGAGAGCTGAACGGCGTAAAGCTATTTTCCTTGCTCTTGCCGCTATTATCAGGCATCTCCCCGTGAAGCACGCCGTCATACTCCCCCTGCCCGTCCAGGGGCTGGGCGTTCTGCCGGGCGGCGTCCAGCAGACGCTCCACGCTCTGAATGTCCCGGTTCAGGGCCTCCATCTGGTCGGCCAGCTTGCCGCTCTCCTCCAGCTTGCCCTCCTCCACCAGCTTGGCCGCCTGGTCGGCCAGTTTCTTCTTCTGGCTGCGCAGGTCCACGATTTTCTCCATAAAGTCCATTTGCTTTACATCCTTTCTGTTTAATAGCTATTCAGCGCCCGGAGCCTGGCCCGGATGCGTTCCGCCCGCTCTCTCTGCCCGGCGGCGGTCTTCTCCGCCGCCAGGTGGTCCCGATACTGCTGCCGCATGGCCTGCGTCAGGCGGTAGCGGCTGCCCGCCGCCGCCACAAAGGCCGCCGGGTCCGTCTCCCCTTCGTCTGCCCCGGCCAGGGCCACGATCTCGTCGATCAGGCCATACTCCTTGGCCTGGGTGGGGGTGATCCAGATGTTCTGGTTCATCAGGTCCATCAGCTCTTCCCGGCTGCGGGTCCCGCTCCGGGCCTGATACATCTCCAGAATGCAGTCCCGGGCGTTCTTCAGGGCCTGGGCGCTGCGCTTCATATCCCGGAAATCCCCCTGGGCCTCGGCCACCGGGTTGTGATAGCACAGCAGCGCCCCTGGCTCGCTCTGGATGACGGTGCAGGCGGACACGGCCAGGGTGGCCGCGCTGGCCCCATAGCCCTGGATCAGAGCCGTGGTCTTGCCGCTGTACCGCCGCAGCATAGAGCGAATTTCGCCGCCCACCGTCATGTCCCCGCCGGGGGAGTTCACCAGCACGGTCACGTCCTCCCCGGCGGCCTGTTCCAGGGCCGCTTGAATGTCCATGGGGGCCACGATGTCCCGGAACCCCCACCAGCGCAGCACGTCGGCGCTGTCGTTGTCCCACAGCTCGCCCCGCAGTGCAATGTCAGCCATGTTTCTCTCCTCCTCACTCCATGGGGGCCAAATTCTTTGTAATCCAAAAGCGCCGCCCCTGGCCCCCGGGGATGGGGTTGCGCTCGTCCAGAGCCCGGCACTCGTCCGGGCACATCAAGCCGTTTTGCACCATCTTTTCAAAATACTCGGCCCGGCTCTTGTCGTCTCCCCGCAGCAGCACCGAGGGGTTGCCCTTGAAATACAGCCCCTCTGCCCGTTCCGCCCGGTCCAGGGCCTTATAGGTGTTTTCCTCCTCCCACTGGACGACATAGGGCATCAGCGTGTCCGTCACGAACACGATGCGCTGCTGCTGGTTGCTCTCATAGCTCTCTTTTCCGCTCTGTAACATGTGCTTGGGGATGCCGGTGAACCGGGACACCTCCTCCACGGCAAAGGTCCGGCTCTCGATGTATTGGGCGTCCCGCTGGTTCAGGCCGATGGGGGTGTACTTATAGCCCCGGGTGAGCACCGCCACCTTAAAGGCGTCGTCCCCATAGGGGTTGTAGCGGGCGAACTGCTCTTTGATCTCGTCCCGCCCCTCCTTTTTCAGGTCGGTGTCCACCTCCACGATGCCCGAGATCATCGCCCCGTTCTGGAACAGCTTTCGGCCATACTGCTGGGCCGCCCCCTCCCCGCCCACGGTCTCCCGGGCCAGGTGGAGGAAGCCCCGGCCCCGCACCCCGTCATAGCTCTCAAAATAGAGGAAGCTCAGCTCATAGCCGGAGAAGGTGCGGAGCACGCCGTCCACGCTGTAGTCATAGAAATATTCCCCCGTCTCCCGGTCCTGGCGGATGGTGCAGCAGTCCGAGGGCAGGGGCACCCGCTCCACAATGCGCCCGTCTGGCCCCCGGCGGTTCCAAACGGCTCCAAAGCCGTGCCAAAAGGCGTTGCTCATCACCGTGCGGCCCAGCATATAGGGGGTCATGTCCCGGTTGGGCCGGGTCTTGAACACCTGGTCCAGCTCGGGCAGGCTGACCGGCTCCCGGGCCTGGCCCTGCTTGCGGTAGATGGAGAAGGGCACCATGCCAAAGTCGTTGCACAGTATCCGGTGGGCCGCCGCTACCGGGCTTAGGCGCTCCGCCCCGCCCACGCCGGTGTCATAGTCTCCGCCGGACAGAAACAGGTCCCGAAAGCTCCGGTTGGCCTCCTCCCAGCTCACGGTGCGGTACTCCGCCGCCGCTCTGGGCGGGCCCATGGCGTTGCGCAGCAGCATTTTATCGTCTCCCTCCCTTGGCGGCCGCCACGGCCCCGGCCAGCAGCGCCGTTCCCAGCACGGCCAGGGCCGCCGCCCCGCCAAAGGCCAGCCCGGCAGCTGCCGTCAGACACCCGCTGCCGCCCACCGCCAGCACGTCGTCCAGATACAGCCACAGCAGCACCTTCCAGCGGGGCTTTTTTCTCTCGTTCATAGGCTCCAGTCCTCCCCCAGTGTGGTCTTGTCAAAGGTCTCTTGCGCCGCCATGATGGTGGCCGTGGCCAGGGCGATGACCCAGGCCACCGTAATGTCGATGCGGCCCATAGACCGGTTTTTCATCAGCTTCATGTTTTCGTTGGCGTCTACATAACAGCGGGCGTTCCCAAAGCACCACCGGGCGCAGGTGTTGTGGACGTGGAGCATCTTGCGGCTGCGGATCAGCCGCTCCAGGTCCTTAGTGGGCGGGCTCATGTGCAGCATGCCCTGGGGGATGTCGATGCAGGCGATCTCCGGCTTTGGCTCCCCCGCGTCGTTATAGGGGGCCGTCAGCCGGGACACCAGCGTCCGGCTCAGCGCCGGGTCCAGGCCCAGGCATTGCAGGTCAAAGTCCTCCGCCGCCTCGTAAATGGCCCGCTCCACCGCGCTGTAGTCGATCAGGTCCCCGGGGCACAGGTGGAGAAAGCCCGCCCGTTCCCAATCCCGATAGGGCACGTGGTCCCGGCGCTCCGCCTCCACCACGCCGTCCAATGGCCGCCACGCCCGGGGCAGCATCACCCAGCTGTCCAGCCCCTCCTGGGGCGGGAACAGCAGCACAAAGGCGGTCAGGTCGGTGGTGGCCGACAGGTCCAGCCCGCCGTAGCACCGCTTTCCCGCCAGGTGCTCCCGCACCCACTCCTCCCGCTCCCCCTTGGCGGAGGGCCCGATCTGGGTCTTGTCATAGATGGTCAGGGGTATCCAGCCCACGTCTTTCGTTGCCACCCACTGGTTCAGGCGCAGCCACCGGAAGGAGCGCTCCGACCCCTCGCTCAGCTTGGCCGCCTTGGCCTCCGCCCGGAATTTCCGGGGCTGCAAGATCACTCCATAGTTGGGGTTGCACCGCTTCCACAGCGCCTCGTCATAGATATCCAGCGCCGCGATCTTGTCCGGGTCGTCCCCGGTCAGGGTGGAGATGCCATACATAATGGGCAGCCACTCCGTCTCGTCCTCGTCCATGGGCCGCTCCGGCTCTCCCCGCCGCCAGGCCAGCACCCGGCGGCATTTTTCGTGAATTTCCCAGCCGATGGACTGCCGGTCCGGGTCGTCTCCCGCCGTGGTCAGCACCAAAACGGTTTGCTGGAGCCGGGCCGCGTCCGAGCCCTGGGTCAGCACCTCCCACCGGGCCCTGCCGCCCCGGCCTTTCCAGGCGTGGAGCTCGTCGCACAGGATAGCCGAAAAGGACGGCCCGTGCTTGTTTTCCACGTCGTTGGAATAGACCTTCATCAGGCCGCCGAACCGGGTGCGAATTTCCCGCACGCTGTCCCGGCAATAGACCATGGGCCGGTGGGGCGGCTGGCTCATGGCCGTGTGCTCCACCATATACTTGGCCGCCTTGTACAGGGTCTCTGCGTTCTCCCGGTCCACGGCGAAAATGCCCACGTTGGGGATGGCCTCCCCGTCGGCCAACAGGTGATATAGGCCCAGGCCCGCCGCCAGCTCCGTCTTGCCGTTTTTCTTGGGAATCTCGTTGTAAAGAAAGCGCCGGTAGCGCACCCAATTTCCCTCGTCGTCCAGCACCTGCACCCCGTAAAAGGCCCGGATCATCTCCTCCTGCCAGGGCTGTAACACAAAGGGCTTGCCCGCCCAGCGGTTTTGGGCGAACACCAGCAGCTTGAAAAACTGGATCACCCGCTCCGCCGCCTCCGGGGCATAGCGCAGTTTCGTCCCCGGCTCCGGGGCGGGGACCTCTATCCCGGGGGCCAGACGCAGCATCTCAGGCAAGGTGGCTCGCCCCTCCCTGGATCAGCTGGAGGAACTGGTTCTCCGGCTCCTCCTGCTCCCCCGCTCCCGGCACCACCAGGCGGCACCGGCTGGTAACGGTCAAACCCATGTCGTTGGCGCAGGCCCGGGCCTGCTTGAAATACCGGTCCTGAATGCGGCTCCAGCCGTCGGCCTTCTCCTGGTCGCCCTGTTCCAGGGCCTCCCCCGCCGCCTTGCTGGCCAGCTCCCACTGGTGCTGGGCCACCACATAGCGGCCCAGGGTGTCCCGGTCCAGCTCAGTGAAGAGCTTGGCCTCGATCAGCTGCCTGCCCAGGGCCCGAAAGGACTTCTTCAGCTCCTTCGGCTCCTCCGGCAGCCAGCTGGGGGGCCTGGCCGTCTTGGCCGTGGACAGATTCACCTCCCCGGCCCGCCGCTGGGCCTCCTCCGCCCGGCTCAGGTGCTTTCGCCCGTTGGCTTTTATCACATCCGTGGGCTGTCTCTTCCCCGGCATCTCCGTCTCCTCCTTCCCCCACTCCCCATGGGGACTTTTTCCCCCACAAAGGGGTGCCTGCGGTATTCTGCGCCCCGGCCCAAACTTTCTTGACCGGGGGGGCGTCCGCAAGGAACCGCCCCCGGGCGTGGGGCAGGCGCGGGCGCATCCAAGCGTCCGGCCCGTTCATCCTCTGTCCCGCCGTTTAAAACGCGGCGGTTTTGTGCATCTCTTTCGCCGTTTTGCGGCTGTGGCAGGAGTGGCACAGGCTCTGCAAATTATTCCGGTCCGTGAACACGTCCCAGTCCCCCTTGTGGTCCCGGATGTGGTCCACGTCTGTGGCCCGGACCCGCAGTCCTCTGGCGGCACAGGCCCGGCAGAAGGGCTCCTTCAACAGCTGCTCTGTGCGCAGCTCACCCCACGTCTCCGTGCCGTACATCCAGCGCCAGGACGCCGCCCGGGCGCTGCGCTCAGTTCTCTTTGGCTGGTGGGCCGGGCAGAAGCCCCCGGGGACCAGGATGTGGCACCCGGGAGCCCTGCACGGTCTCAGTGGCCGTCTGCCCATGGGCTATCACCTCCGCAGGCAAAACAAAAAGAGCCCGAACCAACACGCTCCGCGTTCTGCGGAACATGCGGCTCAGGCTCAATGGCTCAGGCTCAAATCGATGTTCAAATATTGCTCCCGCTTGCATCGCCTGCAATACGGGAACCCCCGCACACATCCGTCGGGTGGAAGGCGGATCAGCCGCATCATTCGGCACTGTGGACACAGCACCCAAACGTCTGTTCCGTCTTTCACCAATAGTTTACCATAGCCTTCCCTGGAGCGCAACACTTTTCTCCCCCTTTTCCCCGGAAACGCAAGTTAATATACTTACCCCCGAGACTGAAAAATCAAAAAAGGCTATTCTCTTTTCCGTCGCCGCCTGGCCCTGGGCCGGTGCTCTGTGTCAGATTTTGGCAGCATGTACTTGATCCAGGCGAATTCCCCATAGCCGTTTCGCACCGGGCCCTCATTGGCCAGCACCTCCGCCTCCGGCGGGGCGGTCAGTGTCACACAGTCGGGCACCCGCTCGGTCTGGGGCTCCGGCCGGTCCAACCCTAAGGAGGGCGTCCAGGTCCGCTCCCCCACCTGGGGGTGGCCCCACTCCCGGGGCTCCTTGGTCAGATAGGCCGCCAGGTCCTCATAGGTGTGGCCCCGGTCAAATTTCAGCCGGGTCATCTCCACGTTGCTGCCATAGATCCACAGTCGGCGGACCTCCTCCAGGTCCTCCCCCGTCCCGTTCAGGACCAGGTGGTGGTGGAGACGGCCCCCGGGGCAGCCGCCCTCTGTCACATAGATGTATCTGGTGGGCTGGCCCCTGGCCCTCCGGGCCGCCCGCAGCTTGGCCAGGAAAGAGCGTATCTTCCGCACAGCCATGTCCCGGCTCTCGGGCAGCCGCCCGTCCTCATAGGTCAGCGTGATGAATAGGTCCCCGTCGTCAAAGTTGGCCGCCAGCACCCGCTCCAGCTTGGCGAAGGAGGTCCTGGCGTTCAGCCGCTCCCGGGCCGCGCTGGAGGCTTTCCGCTTCTGCGCCCTGGCCCGGGGCCCATCCCCGGCGGCAGGCGGGGTGTACACCACCGCATACACCATCCGCCCGCAGCGCACCTGTTTGAGTATTTTGCTCACGACTGATCTCGTCCTCCTCTGTCTCTGGCCTGTTCTCTGTCCTCCGCCCGGGCCTGTTTGAAGGCCTCTGAGCTGCGGTAGGCCTTTCTGGGGTCGTTGCTCAGGGGCAGGACCCGGCTGGTGCCGGGGTAAAAGGCCATCTGGCACTCCCCCGTGGGGCCGTGGCGGTTTTTGGCCACCAGCACGTTCAGCTCCTCCGGGGCGTAGGGGTCCCGGTCCCCCGGACCCTCGTAATACTCGGGCCGCAGCAGGAAGATCACCCCGTCGGCGTCCTGCTCAATGGCCCCCGTATCCCGCAGGTCAGACAGCTGGGGCCGGTGGTCCTGGCGGGCCTCGCTCTCCCGGTTCAGCTGGGCCAGGGTGAGCACGGGCACCCGGAACCGCCGGGCCATGGTCTTGATGGCCCCGGATATCTCCGTGGTGTAGTCATACCGGCTGCTCAGCCGCCCCCGCTCCCCGGGGGACACCTTGCCCAGATAGTCAATGACGATGAGGGCCAGCCCCGGGACCTTCCGGGCCAGGGTCTCCATCTCCGCCACGGTGGCGCTGGCCTTCTGATTGACGTACAGGGGCAGCTCGTTCAGCACGTCGGCGGCCTGGGCCACTTTGGTGTATTCCGCATCCGTCAGGCGCTGCATCAGCAGCTTGTTTCCCGGCACGCCGCTCTCCCGGGCGGCGCGCTTGGCCTCCAGCTGCTCCACGTCCATCTCCAGGGAGATAAACAGCACCGGCCCTGTCCGCTTGGCCACCCGGTCCGCGATGTTCATGGCCAGGGTGGTCTTGCCCATGCCCGGGCGGGCGGCCAAGACATACATGCCGCTTGCCAGCATCCCGCCCCCCAGCACGTTGTCCAGGTCCCGGTAGCCCGTGGGCACAAAGCCCTTTCCCTCCCCCCGGTCCACCGTCTCCCGGTGCCGGTAGAAGCGGAGCATTCCCTCCTGGGGGCCGATGAGCTCCCGCTCTGTCCCCTGCTGTTCCAGCTGCTCCAGGGTCCGGGCCGTCTCCTCCAGGATGTCCTGGGGCCGGGCCTGCTGGTCCAGCCGCTCCAGACAGCGGCCCGCCAGGTCCCGAATGCCCCGGGCCACGGCGTTCTCCCGGGTCAGCCGGGCGTATTCCTCCACATTGGCCGCCGTGGGGGTGGCGTCCATCAGCTGCATGATGTACTCGTTGGACACGGACCCGCCCATGCGCCGGACCTCCTGGCCCAGCAGCACCGGGTCGGCGGGCTTTCCCGCCCGGGTCAGGGCCAGGGCCGCCTGGAACAGCTGCCGGTTGGCCTCCAGGCCAAAGTCCCCCGGGCTCAGGATGCCGGCGGCCACCGGCAGGCACTCCGGGGAGATCAGGATGGCCCCGATCACGGCGTTCTCCGCCTCAAGTGGTCTGAGCGTCGTCAAAGATCACAACCTCCTCCCCGTCGATGATCTCCGTGTGGAAGGGCCGCTGCTGGCGGGGCCTGTCCGGTCTGGCGGAGGGGGCGGGCTTGTCCTCGTCCTCCCACCGCCTGCCGTTGAGCCAGGTGGAGGCCATGGGGATATACCGCCCTCCGTCCTTCTGCCAGTCCGCCGAGACCAGGGCCCGTTTCAGCCCCAGGCCCATCTGCCGCAGCAGGGCGTCGTCCGGCTTGAGCTTGTCCCACGCGACAGCGGCCCGCTTCTTCGCCTTCCCGTTTGGATAGGCTGCCCAAAAGGCCGCAAAGCGCTCCGGCTTCCAGGTGGGCACCGAGGGCTTGTCCTGTGCTTTTTTCCTTCGGGCACGTCCCCCCGTGGGGGGACTATAGGGGGGAATATCTTCTAGTCTATCTATCTTCTTATGTTCCGTCTGGAAAACCGTCAACGGTTTTTCCCGCTGACGGCTCAGACCCGTCATCGGTGTTTTCCGACAACGGTTCCCGCTCCTGTGCACCGTTGTCGGGTTTCCCGGACAACGGTGCAGGCGCACTAATTTCCCCAGCGCTGCCGTTTTCTTCGGCCATGGGTGCCTCGTCCTGGAGGATGTACAGGTTGCCCGTGAACTTGCCCCCGGCGTCGTGGGCCTGCTCCCGGACCAGATAGCCCACCCGCTCCAGCTCCCCTAGCATCCGGCGCAGCCGGTCCTTGCCGCATCCGGCCTGTTTGGCCAGGCCGGACACGGTATACTGCCAGTTCTCGGGCAGGGAGGCCATCAGGACGAACAGGCCCCGGGTCTCCAAGCTCAGCCGCCCGTCCTGGGCCACCTCCCGGTAGACGGTGACAAACGGCTTCCGCCGCAGAAAGCGAATTTTACTCTCCATCAGGTTCCCCCCTTGTCTTTCTCTCCGGGATGTGGTATCATGTCCTTGTTGTTAGGTTCCCTGTCGGCGCTGTCCTGCGTCGGCGGGGGATTTTTTTGCTTTCTGGGACCTCCACGGGTCACGCGCACCATCCCCCAGGCCGATGACTTCGGCCATGGTCAGCTGAACCGTGTCCTGGTCCACCACCAGCACGGGGCAACCCGCCACCCCGGTATAATAGGCCCGGTGGGGTTCCCCATCCGGGCCTTCCCACATCAAAAAGAAGCCGTGCCCCACGTTGGAGAACATCAGTTCCCGGTTCCGGGGCAGCGTATAGCCCCGCTTGCGCAGCAGCCGGGCGAAGCTGGTCCGGGTGGCTTTGGGGAAGATCGCCATCAGCACGTCTCCTCCAGCTGCTCCCCCAGGGGCCGCGACAGATACTCCTCCTGGCGCTTATGGTTCACCAGCACCTCCAGCACCTGCGCTTTTTTCGCAACGTCCAGCGTCTCATCCCGGAGCACCGAGAGGATCGCGCACTTGTAGCACTCTGCCAAACTCATCGTTCTCTCCTCCTTGCCAAACTCACCAGGCCGTCTCTACCACCGCAAAGGCGGTACACATACCCAGCAGGAAAATCAGGGTCAAAAACCCGCACACAGCCACAATGGCCCAAAACTCCGCCCATCTGGCGGCCCGCTCCCGACGGGTCCGCTGTCTCTTTCGTTCTGTCATGCTCTCTCGCCTCTCTCTTACTTTTTCCGATACGCCGCCATCAGCAGGTCGGCGGCGGCCTTCTCGATGATCTTCATCCGCCGGGCCCGCTCCTCCTCCGTCAGGATCGGGCGGCGCACCCGCACAATGGCACCGGGATAGTAATAGACCTTCTCCTCGCCATACACGTCGTTACACTTGCGTCCCATACGATCAACTCCTTTTCTATTTTCGCCCCGCCCAAAGGCGCGGGCCTGATCTGATGTAACACTATGCCCCTGCGGCCTGTCCTCATGTTCCCCTGTGCCTGCCAATTACGGTTTTTACCGCACATACGGCACCCCCTCTCCTCCCTTTCCTATCAGCTCTATTGAGAGATTATCCACAATCTCACAACTCTACTGGTGACTTTTTCCTTTCTTCATGGTAGAATTACCACAGACGGAATAGGTCTATCAGCGAGTGGTATGACGGCAAAACTGTCCTGTCAGCGCTAGTCCTCATTGCAATGGCTGACTCCTACAATGTCTCCCAAAACCACCTGATAGATTTTCCGATGCCCCGGTCAGACACTAAGGAGGTAGGCATATGCCTATAGAAGTTATTTCCGCTTATAACATTGACGACAAAGCAAACCACAATCGTATGACTTGTGCTTATTCAGAAATCACGGAATGTCCTATATGTCACCATGCGTTACTACCAAAAGTACTTAGTGCGCATTATGCTAAAAACGAAAACACCGCATACTATCTTCGGACGTATGACCTACACCTATTGTGTTTCTGCTACAACTGCCGATCTGTGTTTTTATGCACCTACTGGGCAACTGGTCCTGCCGACACACAAGGAATACCATTTCGTCACCTTCATTCGGTCTCTCCTATGACCCCAGTGTTGGACTCATACTCTGATGCAATTAAACAGCTCTCACCCGGCTTCGTCGAAACATACACACAGGCCGAATCAGCAGAATCACAACAACTTTTCCAAATCTGTGGCCCAGGCTACCGGAAAGCACTCGAAATTCTCGTGAAAGATTATCTATGCCACATTTACCCGGACGATACCGAAAAAATTCAATCTGAACCGCTGGGGGCAAGCATCAATCGCATCGAAAGTACCCGTATCAAGACTTTGGCCCAACGCTCCACTTGGATTGGTAATGATGAGACCCACTATGTCCGAAAGCACGAGGACCTAGGTCTGCCTGAAATGAAGCGTTTCATAAAAGCCATGCTTACCTACATCGACTCCGAGCTGGCGTTCGAGGAAGCGGAATCCATATCCCGCAAATAAGGATCATTTTCCGCCAGCTTCTTCCCATCAGTGGACCAGTACTCAGTTACAGTCCGCGTAGGTTGGTCTTTTGAGCCGGAGCCCCGGGCGGCTTTCGTCACAATGACCTGAATCACCCGGGCAGAATCCACGCCTCGCGGAAACAAAATGCCTTCCATACACTCATCTCCTTCCACCGTCTCCGCTTTCACCAGCTGGGATGGTTTTCTTCGCTACGGTTGGTGATTTAAAATCACGTTTCCTTGCAAAAAAAGATAGCGTCCCGTTCTTTGGCAGAAAGGCCAAGAAAGATAATGTACAATAACTTGCGCAAATTGGAAAAAGCATAAAAGAAGACATAGCTTGCAGGCTCTGGTAGAATGAAGTTACCACACAAACATTCGAAAGGAGACAGCAAACTATGTCCGAGAAAATTGTACAGCTAAACGAGGAAGTAATCAAGGGCCAAATCAAGGAATTGGTTCGCGGCAGCGTGGAGGAAACCCTGAACGAGCTGCTGGAAAAGGAGGCGGAGTCCCTGACGCAGGCGGCCCGCTATGAGCGCAGCGAGGCCCGTCAGGGCTACCGCAGCGGCCACTATGACCGTAATCTTACCACCACTTCTGGCGATGTCACGCTCCACGTACCCCGGCTCAAGGGCGTATCCTTTGAGACTGCCATCATCGAGCGGTATCGCCGCCGGGAGAGCAGCGTGGAGGAGGCCCTCATCGAGATGTACCTGGCAGGCGTCTCCGTGCGCCGTGTGGAGGACATCACGGAGGCACTGTGGGGCAGCAAGGTCTCGCCCGCCACCATCAGCGAACTGAACAAGAAAGCCTACGTTCACATCGAGGACTGGCGCAACCGCCCCTTGCGGGGCGGCCACTATCCATACGTCTACGTGGACGGCATCTACCTGCGCCGCAACTGGGGCGGAGAGTACGAAAATGTTGCTGTTTTGGTGGCGATCGCCGTGAATGAGGACGGTTTTCGTGAGGTTTTAGGCGCTGCCGAGGGCATGAAAGAGGACAAGGCCAGTTGGGTCAGTTTCTTCCAGTGGCTTCGTGGACGCGGACTGGACGGCGTGAAGCTCATCGTCGGGGACAAGTGTCTGGGTATGTTAGAGGCCGTGGGCGAGGTGTTCCCGGACGCCAAATATCAACGCTGCACGGTGCATTTCTACCGCAATGTTTTCTCTGTTGTGCCCAAATCCAAGGTCAAAATTGTAGCGAAAATGCTCAAGGCGATCCACGCCCAGGAGAGCAAAAAGGCCTCCCGCGAGAAGGCAAAAGCCGTGGTCGCCGAGCTGCGCGCCATGAAGCTGAAGGAGGCCGCCAAGAAAGTCGAGGACGGCATTGAGGAAACGCTGACCTATTGTGACTTTCCCAGCGAGCATTGGACGCGCATCCGTACCAACAACGTGATCGAGCGGCTGAACCGTGAGATCCGCCGCCGAACCCGCGTGGTGGGGACGTTCCCTGACGGCAACTCCGCCCTGATGCTGGTCTGTGCCCGCCTTCGCCATGTGGCAGGTACCCAGTGGGGCTGCAAGAAATACATGAATATGAAGCACCTGGAGGCGGCTCTGGATGACGCCTCTATTGCCGGCTGACTTCACTCAGCCGGAGCCTGCAAACAATTTTGCGCATAAATCTTGACGGGACCCCAAGAAAGTCTGTCAGTGCTGCGATTTCGCTAGCTTTGAACTCGCTTTCATTCTGAATCTTCTTATAAAGACCCATTTCAGACAGACCCAATGCCTTCGCTGTCTCTCTTTTGCTCTTTCCCGCTCGTTTCATAGCAATTTCGAGTTCCACGGTATCAGTCACGATTCTCACCTCCGTTCGTGATTTTTAATCACAACCAGATGATAGCACGTGCGTGATTTAAAGTCAACACTATTTTTCGTATTTATAAATTTTTGTTGACACACAATCACCAAGATGTTAGTATGTGTTTGTAATAAATACAATTACAAGGGGTGAGCTCATGCGTCTATATGAACGGATAAAAAGTCGTCGTGAAGAACTCGGTCTATCTCAGGAAGAATTAGCTCATCGTGTCGGCTATAAGGATCGCTCTTCCATCGCAAAAATCGAATCTGGGGTTAATGATATAACTCAATCTAAAATTGCTATTTTTGCAAAAGCTCTTGAAACGACCACGCTGTGGCTAATGGGGGATACGGAAGCACCACCTGCCCCTAAGCTCCCCTCCAACTGTCTCCCGCTCCCGCGGACGGTGAAGAAGCCTCGGCTGGGGGCCATCGCCTGCGGCAAGCCTATCCTGGCCGTGGAGAACATCAGCGAATACGACGACGTGCCCATTACCATCCACTGTGACTTCACCCTGCTCTGCAAGGGGGACAGCATGATCGACGCCCGCATCTGGGACGGCGACGTGGTCTATATCCGCCAGCAGCCCGAGGTGGAAAACGGCGAGATCGCCGCCGTGCGCATCGGTGAGGAAGCCACCCTGAAGAAGGTCTATTACAATGGCCGCCGCATCATCCTCCGGGCCTGCAACCCCCTGTACGCCGACATGGAATATGAGGGTGAGGATCTAAACGACGTGGAAATACTGGGCAAAGCCGTGGCGTTTTCTAGTATGATATAGTGTCGCCCTCTACGGGGGCGTGGATTGAAAATCCAGCATGATATAGAAAGAGAGGCCATCAATGATCCTATCCGAACTCCCGCCCGCGGCCCAGCGTGATCTTGCTCGATTCACCGGCTACGGCTGGAAAGCCAAGATCATCATGGACCTGCTCAATCGGCGCTATGGCCTCCGCCTGAACTGCGATCAGATCCGCCGGATGCAGCTGCGCGACCTGCCCAGGACATAAAAAAGCCCCAGGCCGATGGCCGGGGCATGATATAAATAAAAAAGGGAGACCGGACGCATCCAATCCCCCTAGGTATGCTCCGTAGAGACATACCGCAATTCACATCTATAATATACTACGTATTCTGCGAAAAAGCAAGAATTATTTTGTTTTTGCTTTGACAAATTTCCGCAATGCAGCGATTTTTACATTATTATCCGTCAGAATAATCTGATTATATACGGAAACAGGAATCGCCTTGCGAAGTTTTTCAGTGCAGTCTACGAAAGAGGAGATCAACCGCTTCGTTTCATTTTTTGATATTCTGAGCAATGAAAGCTGGTATACGATAAGCACAACATAATCAGTAACGGTCTCGAAGGTTAAAACAGGGACACCAGTCGCATTTGAAATAGCATTACTAACTTGCTTATCAATGTTTCCGGTTCGGAATCTGGTATCAAAGACAACATCATTGTGTGCAATGGCGTTACGAAGGTCTTTTGTTGCATAGATAAGACGCTGTGGCAGCAGCGCGTTGGTATCGTCTGAACTTCTGATTCCAATTTTCGCAGAAATAGCTTGTCTGCAATTAAAATTCAAGCACGACACAAAGTGACCAAACTCACCTAGACTCAACAACTCAAAAATTGCCCAAATCGGAAGGTTTACATCCTTATTCAGGTAGTGTTCTGCAATTTTATTTCCATTGCCAAAAGCATCTGTTTGGACTTTATAGATACGATTCCGCAAATCCAATCGGCGTTTCAATTCTCGCTTATACCTGTCTTCTGCTTGCTTGCGATCTCTGGTGTTTTTAAACACCTTCCCAGATACAGAAAACATCTTGTAGTTATCAAGCAGTTGGCAATACACGTCGATAAAGCTGTCAGATTTAACTGATCCAACGACAGTTTCCAGAACATAATTCTTGAAAGCGGTCTCGATTTGCATAACAAACGGATAGAATAAAGCCTTTAATTGAGCGTCAAACTCGTATACAGCCGTCAGCTCATCAAAATTTGTATACGGAATGACGTTCGTAGCCTTGTGAATATATCGATACCCTTTATACCCGTGATAGTATCCAATATTCATTAGTTTACGCTTTTGGGCAGACCCGCCAATCGCAATCCCTTTTTGGTCTCGTAAATACCGCATCAGCGAATCTGTTGTTTTGGGGCTTTTTCCAGACACGCATCATTCCTCCCTTCAATCATAAATATGATACTGTATTTGCTTGAAATAGTCAATTATCATATTTTGAAGGAGTTTTAACCCCCAAAAGTCATTTTAAAAGCAACCAATCAGCGGAGTGTCAGATGTTTGTTGGCACCAACAAAATCGTTATCACCACCCATCTCCCAAAGGAGGCCCGCCCATGTACTACCAACCACAAATCGACTTTCGGCCCGACCAGGTCCTGGCCTACCTCCGCAAGTCTCAGTCAGACGACCCCCTGCTCACCGTGGAGGAGGTCCTGGCCAAGCACGAGACGATTTTGGACGAGTGGGCCCAGCGGACCCTGGGCGGCGTGGTGCCGGAGGAGAACAAATTCCGGGAGGTGGTCTCCGGTGAGACCATCAAGGGCCGCCCCGAGGTGCAGAAGGTCCTGCGCCTGATGGAATCCCCCCGCATCCGGGCCATCCTGGTGGTGGAACCCCAGCGTCTCACCCGCGGCGATCTGGAGGACATTGGCCGCATGATGAAGCTGCTCAAGCACACCCACACCCTGGTCCTCACGCCCCCCAGGTCCTACGACCTCAGCGACGAATATGACTGGGACGTCTTTGAACGGGAACTGAAGCGGGGCAACGACTATCTGGAGTACACGAAAAAGATACTGAACCGTGGCCGCCTGCTCTCCGTCAGCCAGGGGAACTATATCGGCTCCCACCCGCCCTATGGCTATGACCGGGTCTTCGTCACCGAGGGCAAGCGGAAATACCCCACCCTGGCCGAGAACAAGACCCAGGCCGACGTGGTGCGCATGATCTTCCACTGGTACGTGGACGAGGACCTGGGCTATCAGAAGATATGTCACCGCCTGGACGGCATGGGTATCCAGCCGCCCCGCAGTGAATACTGGTCCCCCGCCGCCCTGAAGGACCTGCTGTCCAACGTCCATTACGTGGGCAAGGTCCGCTGGAACTGGCGCAAGACCGTGACCACCGTCTCAGACAGCGAAATCATCAACACCAGGCCCAGGGCCCGGGACGGCGGGTGCCTGGTGTACGAAGGAAAGCACCCCGCCATCGTGCCGGAGGCCCTCTTCCAGGCGGCCCAGGAGAAGCAGGGCCGGAACCCCCGGGTCAAGGGAAGCGCCCAGGTCGTCAATCCCCTGGCTGGACTGTTGTACTGCCAGTGCGGCCGCGCCATGGTCTACCGCACCTATACCAAGGGCGGCGTGGAGCGCTCCGCCCCCCGGCTCCTGTGTCAGAATCAGTCTAACTGCGGCACCTCCTCCTGCGGCTACGCCGAGATCATCGAACAGGTAAAGTCTATCCTGCGGCAGAACATCCACGACTTCAACGTGGAGCTCAGGGCCAACAATCAGGACGCCCGCCGCCGGCAGGAGGCCCTGGTCCGCCAGCTGGAAGCCAAGGCCCGGGAGCTGGACAAAAAGGAGATCGCCCAGTGGGAGGCCCAGGCCGACCCCGACCCCGCCAAGCGTATGCCGGAGCACGTATTCCGTGCCCTGAACGAGAAGCTGCTGCGGGAAAAACAGGCCGTGCAGCAGTCCCTTCAGGAGGCCCGCACCGCCATGCCCTCCCCCGCCGACTGGCAGGAGAAGCTGGCCCGCTTCACCGACGCCCTGAACGCCCTGGATACGCCCGACCTCTCCGCCGCCGAGAAAAACCGGCTTCTGAAAGCCTGCATCGAGAAGATCATCTACCGCCGGGAAAAGCTCCAGCGCCAAAAACGCGCCGCCAACTGGGCCTCTCCCCCCGTGGATCTATCCGTGGAACTGAAAACCTAGTCTTCATGACTGTTATGGATATCATCAAGGAGCAAATGAACTCGGTCACATGGAGATGGTGGCCGCCATTGTCCACCAGCTGACCCGGAACCTGACGGAGGACCAGATCAAGGGGACGCCCTTTGCCAGCTATTTCGTGGACCACACCACCGGGGTCTACCCCACCGCCGCCTCCGGCTTCCCATGGACCGCCGGGTCCATCCAGTGTACCGGAGACGTGATCGCCGACCTCACCGAGGATCTGGCCGCCGAACAGAAAGCCCGGGTCACCTATGACAACATCCTCCGCCTGTCCGACGACCCGGACGTGAACAACGTCATCCGCTTCCTGCGGGAGCGGGAGATCGTCCACTTCCAGCGCTTTGGCGAGTGCCTGCGCCTGTGCAAGGAGCGCATGGACGCCAAAAACGTCTACCTCACCAACCCCGCCTTCGACGCCCCTACCGCAGTACCGCTGGCACAGGGGTGACCACAACGAAACGTTAACGCTGAAAGCCCCATAGGCCCGTCGTGGACCTATGGGGCTTTGTGCTGCGCTGTGCAAGTAAAGGGTCGCAAATATTCACAGATTTATTAGCATTCGCGCAAACTGTTCCATATGCTCAGAAAGGTCCTGTTCTCCATAGTAATTTACAAACAGGACGGTATTCCCCTGGCGCAGTGCAAGGATACCGCCGGGCAAAAAGGCGCGCGTTTCTCCGGTCATCTCACTGGTGTGGGTCCATCCTTCCCATTTCGCATATAGGCATTCGTCCAGAACATCAAACCTCTGATTGTCACCAGAGTTGTCGAATTTCTGCCTGCCAAGTTCCGCCATCCGCATTTCGGCAAGCGCATTCCATGGGTAACGGGTGACGGTGATTTCCAGACGGGGCACATCATTGGGGCTGTCATCCACGCCGAACGCCGCATACTGCTGAAAATACCAGGATTCAGCATCAAGCAGCGTTCCCTCGTGGGCGATATAGTCCATGTTGTAAAACGCATCATGAGAGAGCCGCAGATCTGACCCCTCAATATCCGCCAGCGTGACAAAACCGGAACCGACCAGATCATAGGGCCGGTAATTTGCCCCCGAAAGCAGCTGTACGCTATTGATAAGGACCGGGATTAAAATCACTGACCCTATCGCCGACAGCCAACCGACCTTTTTGTGTCTATTGGGTACCGTCCCATTTCTGATGGCCTTTCGGTATCGCAGCAGGCGGCAAAGTCCAAGCAAATACGACAGGTCGATCAGCAGCAGTCCCAACGCCGCCAGCAGAAATGGCAGCACCGGCTTGTTCGAAAAGGTCTCCACCGGAAAATATCTGAGCCATGTCCAGTCGATCTTCCACGGAGCACCCCTTTGATAAAGACCCAGCAAAAGTGCGTTTGCCAAGGCAAGCAGCGCCCCGCCGATCACTTTTCCCCGGAAAAACCGCTTCAGCGCATACTCGTGCGTCTCTACATCTGTATGCGCCCGTGCGGTCAGGTCATCAGAGGCAAAGACATAAAAGCTCCCCCGGAATATTCCCCAATATTTCCATCCCGCGTCATCGTAAAGGGCATTCAACTCTGGGTCGTCTTCTACCGCTCCCCGAATGGGCTCCAAATGGATCTGAACCGTCCGCCGCTCAGCACGCTCAAAAACAGTAAGCAGTCCGGCGGTCATAGAAAAGCGCAGCCCCTTCTTTGACATGGCAGCCAGCCAGCGTTCTAATTCGGGAATGTCAAACCCTCCCACTGGCGTCACTCGAATCACAGTCCTGCTCATACGCTCTCCTCTTCTCCGTCAAGGACGCAGGTTTTCAGCCGCGCCAGCTCGTCCCGAAAGACCTCCCGCCCCTTTCCGGTGATGCGATAGCTGCGCCTGCGCCCATCCGTCTGTGTCTCTTCGATCAGGTGCTCGTCTTGAAATTTCCCCAGCAGGGTATAGAGCGTTCCGGGCCCAAGCCGCACCCGGCCATGCGTTTTACGCGCTACAAATTCCGTGATCTCGATCCCGCACATTTCGCTGCGCAGAAAAGACATCAGCACATAGAACATCGGCTCAGTGAGTGCGCCGCGGTCTTTCATATCAGCCCTCCTTCTACCAGGCTTTTAATATCGCGTCACGATATTTCTCTATGGCCATTGTAATATCGTGTTGCGATATTGTCAAGTCCGTCTTTGGCTTTTGCGCGGCGCTCCTGCTGGCCGCCCTGCTCGTCCCGCTGTGTTACTTTGTTTTTTAAATCACATGATCCTTTACATGACATGACGAACACCGCCCGAACCAGGTCTTCCCCGGTTCGGGCGGTGGTTTGTCTCTTATGTTTTTCTAGGCTTTATTTCGCCACGCCGTCCAGCTGGGCGGCGCGATCTAATGCGGCGTCGATGTTGGGCTGGAAGTTCTCCCGGCCCACCTCGTCCAGCAGGCCGGACTTCTGGAACACGGACATGGGCTGCTCGTTCACGTGGGAGAACACCACCTGGATGTCCTGGCGGCGGCATTCCTCCCACAGGCGGCGCAGGCCGTTCAGCGCCGTGATGTCCAGGGCGGGGACGGCGCGCATGCGCAGGACGAGGACGGACTTGTCCGTCTCCCGGTCCATGTGGGGAATCTTGTCCGCCGCGCCGAAGAACATGGGGCCGGTGACCTCATAGACCATGACGTGGGCGGGCACGGGCTTATAGCGGCCCTGATCGTCCTGGGTGTCCTCCACATACTCCCACTCCTGGACCACGGCCACGTCGGCCATGCGCTTCATAAACAGCAGGCAGGCCAGGGTCAGGCCCACGGCGATGGCCACCACCAGGTCGAACACCACCGTCAGGAAGAAGGTGAGCACCAGCACGGCCACGTCGCTCTTGGGGGAGGTCTTCACCACCTTGACCACCGTGCGCCAGCCGCTCATGTTATAGGCCACCTGGAACAGGATGGCGGCGATGCAGGGCATGGGGATCAGGGCGGCATAGGGCATCAGCAGCACCAGCACCAGCATCAGCACCACAGCGTGGACCATGCCGGCCACGGGGGAATTGCCGCCGTTTTTGATGTTGGCCGCCGTGCGGGCGATGGCTCCCGTGGCGGGGATGCCGCCGAACATGGCGGAGGCCGCGTTGCCCACGCCCTGGGCCACCAGCTCCATGTTGGAGTTGTGCCGGGCCCCGATCATCTCGTCGGCCACCACGGCGGACAGCAGCGACTCGATGGCCGCCAGAATGGCGATGGTTAAGGCGTCGGGCAGCACCGCCGCCACCGTCTCATAGGACAGAGCGGGCAGCTGGAAGTGGGGCAGAGAGCCAGAGATGGTATACAAATCGCCGATGGTATTTACCGGCAGGTCAAATCCCTTTACAACACCTGCGGTGACGATAACCGCCACCAGAGAGGCGGGAATTTTCTTCAGCGTCTTGGGCCAGAAGATCAGGATGGCCAGGGCCAGGCAGCCCACGGCCAGAGCGGTGACGTTCATGGTGCCGATGCACAGGACCACCTGCTCCAGCTTCTCCATGGTCTCCACGGGGGCGGTCTGGAAGGTCAGGCCCATAAAGTCCTTGATCTGGCCGATCAGAATGGTCACGGCGATGCCGGCGGTGAAGCCGGTGGTAATGGTATAGGGGATGTACTTGATCATGCTGCCCATGCGCAGCAGGCCCATGATGATGAGCAGAATGCCCGCCAGAATGGTGGCCACCGCCAGGCCGTCCATGCCGTTGCGGGCCACGATGCCCGCCACGATGGTGGCAAAGGCCGCCGTAGGCCCGGCGATCTGCACCTTGCTCCCCCCCAGGGCGGAGATCAAAAATCCCGCCACGATGGCGGTGTACAGTCCCTGCTCCGGGGACACGCCGGAGGCCAGCGCCAGGGCGATGGACAGGGGCAGGGCGATGATCGCCACGATGACGCCCGCCACCAGGTCCTTGACAAAGGCCTCTTTGGAATAGTTTCTCAGCGACAGCAGCAGCTGAGGTTTCAAATCACTCACACATCTCTCTCCTTGCAATCTATTTTATAACACAAACACGGTTTTCCATTATAGAGAAAATTTTCACGGTTTGCAAGGACTTTTTTCCTGAATCGGCCCCTTTTGACCAAAAATAGCAAAGGCCGTTCCCGCAAAGAGAACGGCCCTTAACTTGGCTTCCAATTTGGCTTCTAAGTTGATCGCCTGCATATTTCGATCCACGCCCCGCTCACAGGGGGCGACAGGGAATTCGGTGCGCCTCGGCCCGGATGAGCTGCTCATAACGCCGGATCTCGGCGGGGGTAAAACCGAAGATACCCTCCCAGGTATACCCGGGCAGCCAGCAGACCGCATTGTGAAAACAGTCCTTCGCATCGGGCTTCTCCACATAAACCTTCACCCGCCCATCCGGCTTTATTTCGGAATAGAGCATCTCCGTCTGGTCGGACAGGGTCAGGAGTGGGTATAGCATGAGGGTGACCTTCTTTCGTTTTTGTTGTGATTAGGCTGTTCTTCTCAGACTTCCGCCGTCCTGAACGTGGCATACCCCTCGTAGAAATAGCTGTGGTCCATGCCTTTCATAAAGAGTTCCCGGCTGTTTACATCGCTGGTGAGGGCGCTTTTCAGCAGGACTTTGATCTCCACGTCTTTGATGGGGCTGCGCTCCATGGCCAGCAGGTAGTCCTCTTTATCCACCCGGCTCCAGTCCACCACCTGGCCGATACCCGCCTTCAGCATCTGGTCCAGCCACAGCCGCATGCTGCGCCCGTTGCCCTCCCGAAAGGGGTGGGCGATGTTCATTTCTACATACTTTTCGACGATCTCGTCATAGCAGCCCTGGGGCATCTTCTCGATGTTCGCCAGCGCCGCCTCCAGATACATCAGCGGCGCGAAACGGAAGTTCCCCTTGGCCAGGTTCACTGTGCGCAACTCCCCGGCGAAGGCATAGACGTCCTGAAACAGCTGCCGGTGTATCTCCCGCAGCGCGGCCACCGTGCCCGGCTCCAGTTGGTCCAGCGCACCGCTCTCGAACAGCTCCACCGCCCGCCGCTTGCTGAGCCGCTCCTCCTCCCGGGCCAGCTCCGCAGAATCCAGTATCCCCAGCCTATTCTCCAGCGCCACGGTCACCCCTCCTCTCCCTTGCGTAATTCACGAGTAGTTTGTCTTGATGGTCTTAGTGTACCACGCATTGCGTGGCGGTTCAATCTAGGCCCCTATATTAGGAGCGACAATGTGACCACGACAAAATAACAGACACTGTCTGTTATTTTAATCCACGTCCCCCATGCGGGGGCGACAGGAAAAGCGCACAAGTTTGGTTGGCACTTTTGTTCAAAGCAGAGAAGATTCCCAGGTTCTATCCTGCTTCAGGGGTATTATACAGGATATTTCTTCCGAAAACAACTCTGCTGCGGGGGAATTTTAGGTGCGAAGGGGTTGGGCGCTTGGGGTTCGCATGGGCTGGTCAGATCATCAGCAGCTCCTCCATCATGTCCAGGGGTGGGCGGCGATTCCGGCCACCAAAGACGACGTCCCGTTTACTTTCTCGCAGCATCATGTGTGATGCTGACGCTTTCTCTGCTGTAAAGCTGGTCATCCAGGATAAGCTGCACTGCAAATTTTACCAGCGCAGGGATCGGCGTGGTATATCCTTTTGCCGATTCCCCTTTGACCGTAAGGACGAAATCATCTTCGTCGCCCTCGCCCAGATAGCCGGGTCGGAGGATCGTGTAATTCAAACCGCTGGTTTCCACCACATCTACCGCTCTTCGATTGGGTATCTGTGCAGGCTCGTTGTCCAGGTTATCCTCGCCGTCGATCTCATCAGGAATTTCATTATATATCCCTACTGCACCCATGAAAATCAACCGCTTTACGCCGGTCTCCGTCATTGCGGCAACGATATTCTCTGCGATTTTGGGCAGCGCATCGCCGGAAATGGCGCAGTACACCACGTCATGTCCCGGCATCACGGTCCTCAACTCGTCGAAATGCTCCGCGTTGCCGTTGACCACCGTGATACGGTCCGTGTCGGCGTACATCGCCCCGGCATGGCGGGCAAATACGGTAAGGCGGCAATTTGTGTCCGCAAGCAGCCTTTGGGTAAGGGCGCTGCCCGCTGTGCCCGTGGCACCTAACAATAGTACATGCTTCATCCTGCCGTCTCCTTCACCACGTCAACGAAAACTCCACCAGCTCCGGCGTTTCCGGCTTTCCGATCAAGGGTTCTTTTTTGTCCAGGGCGGAGAGCTGGACCAGCTCGTCGGCGGTGAGCTTGAAATCGAACAGGGCGAAATTCTCCCGAATGTGCTCCGGCTGGGTGCTCCTGGGGATGACGGCGATGCCCTTCTGGGTCAGGAATCGAAGCAAAATTTGGGCCGGGGTCTTGCCGTATTTTTCGGCCAGGGCGAGGACGGCGGGCTCCCGGAACATCTCGTTCCGGTTCCCCTGCCCCAGGGGCGCGTAGGCCATGTGGGCCACCTGCTTTTTGTCCATCCAGCCCCGCTCGGCGCTGCGCTGGCAGTAGAGATTGGTCTCGATCTGGTCCACCGCCGGGGCCACCTTGTTATAGGCGATCAGGTCCAAAAGCTGGTCCGGCTCGAAGTTGGAGACGCCGATAGCCCGCACCTTCCCCGCCTCATACAGCTTCTCCAGCGCCCGCCACGCCCCGTAGTAGTTGGCAAAGGGCCAGTGCAGCAGCAGCAGGTCCAGATAGTCCGTTCCCAGGTTCTCCAGCGACTGCATCACCGTCTGTTCCGCGTGCTCGTAAGACTTGAAGTTCACTTTGGTGACGAGAAACAGCTCCCTGCGGTCAATGCCGCTGGCCCGGATGCCCGCCCCCACCTCTTTTTCGTTGCCATAGGCCTCCGCCGTGTCGATCATGCGGTAGCCGCTTTGAATGGCCTCCGCAACGGCCTTGACGCAGGTCTCGCCGCTCAGCATGAAGGTCCCAAAGCCCACCAGCGGCATCTGCACGCCGTTCTGTAACGTCAAATATTCCATGTTCCGTCCTCCTTTGGATTTGCACAGGCTGATCTTCTGTGCTATCATGATTCTAACAAGTTCGTGTAACACGAAGTCAAGCAAGAATTTTCGGAGGAACGGACATGAATTATACCATCAAAGAAATGGCGAAGCGCTTCGGCGTCACCGAGCACACCCTGCGCTTTTACACCGACAAGGGCCTGCTGCCCTGCCAGCGGGACGGCGGCAACCGCCGGGTGTTCAACGAGGAATCTGTCAACTGGATGCAGGGCATCCAATGTCTGAAGGGCTGCGGTGCCTCCCTGGAGGACATCCAGACCTATTGCCGCCTGTGCCTGCTGGAGGAGTCGGAGGAAAACCTCCGGGCCAGATATGCCATCATCCTGAAGCAGCGGGAGGAGGCCTATAAGCGGGTGGAGGAGGCCAAGGCCACCGCGAAATACATGGATGGCAAGGTGGCCCATTACGAAGCGATCCTGGCCGGGCTGACCCCGGACGACACCAACCCAAAGAACTGGACGGCGGAGAACCGGCCAACGCATGAACAGGAAATATAACGATAGGGACGGTTCCCGTGACATACCTCACAGGAACCGTCCCTAAATTTTGATTTACTTCCCCATGGGTCCCGTTTTGCCTAGATAGAACTTGGTATCCTCCGGCAGGCCGCGGCGGCGGAGGCCGTAGTGGACCAGGCGGCGGAGGACGCTGTAGATCATGGCGAACACGGGCACGCCCAGCACCATGCCCGCAAAGCCGAACAAGCCGCCGAAGAGCAGGATGGAGAACAGCACCCAGAAGGATGCCAGCCCCGTGGAGTCCCCCAGGATCTTGGGGCCTAAAATATTCCCGTCGAACTGCTGGAGCACCAGGATAAAAATGGCGAAATAGACGCACTTGATGGGGCTGTCCAGAAAGACCAGCAGACCGCAGGGGATGGCCCCGATGAATGGCCCGAAAAACGGAATGACGTTGGTCACGCCGATGATGGTGGCCAGCAGGGCGGGATAGGGAAACTTCAGCAGGTTGCAGCACACCAGGGCAATGACGCCGATGATCAGGGAGTCCAGCAGCTTGCCGTTGATAAAGCCGCTCATGATGCGATAGGCGCTGCGGGTCTCCTCCACCACCAGGTCGCCCACGTGGGTGGGCAGCATACTATAGACGATCTTTTTGGACTGGGCCGCAAAGACGTCCTTGCGGATGAGCAGATAGAAGGTGACGATCAGGGCGATGAGCAGATCCTTCAGCAGCAGGGCCAGGGACACCACCAGCGCGGACACGCTGGACATCACGCCGGTGAGATTGGGCAGCACCGACTGGCGCAGCCACTGCACTGTAGTGGTCACCGACTCCAGATTGGGCAGGATGTCCGCGTTCAGCCAGTCCTCCAGGGAGGCGGCGGCGGAGACGTACACCGACATCACCGTGTTCTGGATGTCCGGGTTATCCGCCAAAAACTTTTGCAGCCACTCCTGCACGCTGTTGATGTAATCCGGGAAGGCGTTCACCAGGCCCACAATGCTGAGATACACCTGGGGCAGAGCCATGGCCAGCAGCAGATACAACAGGAACACCGCCAGCAGCAGGCTGAGGATAATGGCCAGCACATTGAGAAACTGCACGTCCCCCTTATTCTTCAGCCGCTTCTCCGGGGTCATGGCCACAAGAAAGCCGAAGATGCCCCGGTGGACGGGCAGCAGCAAAAAGGCGAAGATCATGCCCAGGAAAATGGGCCGCAGGATGTGGGCCAGGGTGCGGAGAAAGGCCCGCAGGGCGGACAGGTGGAACAGGGTAAAAAACAGCAGCAGCGCCGCCGCGATCACCGCAAAGGCCGTCACGCCCACCGCGATATAGGGTCCATACTGGTGGCGCTTGTTCATGGCCGCCTCCCTCCTTTCTTGTTCAGCCCCGCCCCGCTTCTCTTGAATGAGCGGGACGGGGCCGGTTTTCAAATCAAAATCAAAAGATCAGACCTTCAGCTCGGTGGCCTTCTCGTCCAGGGCGTCGGCGTACTGCTCCAGCATGGGAGCCACTTCCTCGTCCAGGAACTCCTCCACCTGCTGGGGGCAGCGGCCGATATAGCGGCTGGGCTCCAGATGGGCGGTAAGCTCCTCCCGGGTCATGCCAAAGGCGGGGTCGGCGGCGATGAGGTCGATGAGGTTGTTGGGCAGGCCCAGGTCCTTCACGTTCTTGCCCGCCTCGATGGAGTGGAGCCGGATGCGCTCGTGAAGCTCCTGGCGGTTGCCGCCCCGCTTCACCGCGTCCATCATGATGTTCTCGCTGGCCATGAAGGGCAGCTCCTCCAGCACGTGCTTCTCGATGACCTTGGGGTGGACCACCAGGCCAGAGGCCACGTTCTGATAGATGTTCAGGATGGCATCCACGGCTAAGAACGCCTCGGGCACGGAGATGCGCTTGTTGGCGGAGTCGTCCAGAGTGCGCTCGAACCACTGGGTAGCGGTGGTGATGGCGGGGTTGCCCGCGTCCACCATCACATAGCGGGCCAGGGAGCAGATGCGCTCGCACCGCATGGGGTTGCGCTTATAGGGCATGGCGGAGGACCCGATCTGGTTCTTCTCGAAGGGCTCCTCCACCTCCTTCAGGTGGCACAGCAGGCGCATGTCGGTGGCGAACTTGCTGGCGGACTGGGCGATGCCGGACAGGGTGGACAGCACATTGGCGTCCATCTTCCGGGAGTAGGTCTGGCCGCTGACGGGGACCACGCTGTCAAAGCCCATCTCCTTGGCGATCTTCCGCTCCAGCTCCTTCACCTTCTCGTGGTCGCCCTCGAACAGCTCCAGGAAAGACGCCTGGGTTCCGGTGGTGCCCTTGGAGCCCAGCAGCTTCAGGGTGGAGATGCGATACTCCACCTCGTGCAGGTCCATGAGCAGCTCGTTCATCCACAGGGTGGCCCGCTTGCCCACGGTGACCAGCTGGGCAGCCTGGAAGTGGGTAAAGCCCAGGGTGGGCATGGCCTTATACTCCCGGGCGAACTTGGCCAGGCAGTTGATAACCCGCACCAGCTTGTGCCGCACCAGCTCCAGACCCTCCCGCATGAGGATCACGTCGGTGTTGTCGCCCACATAGCAGCTGGTGGCCCCCAGGTGGATGATGGGCATGGCCTTGGGGCACAGCTCGCCATAGGTGTGGACATGGGCCATCACGTCGTGGCGCAGCTTCTTCTCCCACTGGGCGGCCTTGGCATAGTCGATGTCGGTGAGATGGGCCTCCAGTTCATCCACCTGCTCCTGGGTCACGGGCAGACCCAGCTCCATCTCCGCCCGGGCCAGGGCCACCCACAGCCGCCGCCAGGTGGAGAACTTCTTGTCCGGGGAGAACAGATACAGCATCTCATCGCTGGCATAGCGGGAGGAAAGGGGGCTCTCATAAGTATTGGTAGGCATAGTTTCGACCTCTTTTTGTCCGATTTTCGCAGGGTTCTCCCCCGCGTCCGCCCCGCGCTCCAGGCGCAAAAGGGCTCGTTTTTTCTATTATATCGTATTTATTTTCCGAATACCACTGTTTCCAAAAAGTTTTAAGAAAAATTCATAAGCCCGAAAGCAACACAGCCGTTAAGGGGGCTGCTCATGGCGCTTTCCCTTAACGGCTGTCGGCTCAGATTCGGTTCAAATCACACGGCCTTGCCCTGGAGGAACATCTCCAGGCGGTCCAGGCCGGCCTTGATGTTGTCCATGGAGGCGGCATAGGACCAGCGGATGAAGTTGGGAGCGCCAAAGCCGCTGCCGGGGACCACGGCCACCTTGCCATATTTCAGAAACAGGCTGGCGAACTCGTTGTCAGAGTGAATGACCTGGCCGAAGAGCTCCTTGCCCACGATCTTCTCCACGTTCATCATCACGTAGAACGCGCCCTCGGGCTTGATGCAGCTGATGCCCTCGATCTGGTTCATGCGCTGGACCATATAGTTCCGGCGCTCCTCAAAGGCCTGGCGCATGGTCTCCACCTGGTCCTGGGGGGCGGTGAGAGCGGCCAGGGCGGCCTTCTGAGAGATGGCGCTGGGGCTGCCGGTGCAGTGGCCCAGATAGTTGCCGATGACCTTGGTGATGTTGGCGGGGGCGGCGATATAGCCGATACGCCAGCCGGTCATGGCATAGGACTTGGACACGCCGTTGATGAGCAGGGTGCGGGCCTTGATCGCCTCCCCCAGGGCGGCCAGGCTGGTGAACTGCTCGTTGTCATAGGTCAGGCTGTAGTAGATCTCGTCGGACAGGACATACAGGTCGTTGTCCACGCACACCTTGGCGATGCCCTCCAGCTCGCTGCGGCTGTACATCATGCCGGTGGGGTTGCAGGGGTTGTTCAGGATCATGCACTTGGTCTTGGGGGTGATGGCGGCGGCGAGCTTCTCGGCGGTGATCTTAAAGTGCTCGGCCTCGGTGGTGTCGATGACCACGGGCACGCCGCCTACCATGCGGATCAGCTCGATATAGCTGACCCAATAGGGGGCGGGGAGGATCACCTCGTCCCCAGGGTTGACCAGGGCGCGCAGGGCCACATAGACGCATGTCTTCGCGCCGTTGGACACGGCGATGTCCTTGAAGTCATAGTCCAGCCCGCAGTCGGCCTTCAGCCGCTGGCAGATGGCCTTGCGCAGCTCCACGGTGCCCACGCTGGGGGTATAGCGGGTATCGTTGTTGCGGATGGCCTGGATACCGGCCTCCTTGATGTGGTCGGGGGTGGGGAAATCGGGCTCGCCCGCGCCGAAGCCGATGACGTCCTGGCCCTCGGCCTTCATCTGCTTGAACATGGCGTCGATGGCCATGGTGCTGGAGGGCTGGATGGCAAGTGCGAACTCAGACAAAGATTTCATAAAAGATTCCTCCCGTCGGGCGGCCCGGCTTCTCCCGGTCTCCGCTCCTATCTCACTTCTGAAAGGCGTCCGGCCCCGGCGTCAGGCCCTCTCCTTGGCGGCCCGTTTCAGGGAAAATTCGGACAGATCAAATTCCTCTCAGAGACTGTTTGCATGGGATATTATACCCACGAACTTGCAAAAGTGCAATAGATTTTTTCATTCTTATGGCAAAAATGAATTTTGCAGTCAAAGCAGTTTCAGAATTCGTCATTTTATACGATGGTCTCCCCTCTTCCCCGCTCCCCCAGGGGTTTGGGGCTTTTGGCCGCTTAAAAAACCGGGCCTGATTTTGGGAAATATGCCGGAAAAACAAGGCGCGGACCGGGGGCGTTCTGCCTCGGTCCGCGTCTGGGTGTCAAAAGAGAAACTGAAATTTTTGCAAGTTTTGGGGGTCAAATTTTCTCCCGGATGAGCTGGCCCATCTTCTGGGTGCCGATGGCCTGCTGGCCGGGGGCGGCGATGTCGGCGGTGCGCCAGCCCTCGTTGAGCACGGCGTCCACCGCGTCCTCAATGGCCTTGGCCTCCTGGGGCAGCTGGAAGGAATAGCGGAACATCATGGCCACAGACAGGATGGTGGCCACGGGGTTGGCCTTGTCCTGCCCGGCGATGTCGGGGGCGGAGCCGTGGATGGGCTCATACAGGCCGGGGGCGGTGTCGCCGATGGAGGCGGAGGGCAGCAGGCCGATGGAGCCGGTGATCATAGACGCCTCGTCAGACAGGATGTCGCCGAACATGTTCTCGGTGACCACCACGTCGAACTGGCCGGGGTCCCGGACCAGCTGCATGGCGGCGTTGTCCACCAGCACGTCCTCATAGGCCACGTCGGAATACTCTTTTGCCAGGCGGTGCATCACCTCCCGCCACAGGCGGGAGGACTCCAGCACGTTGGCCTTGTCCACGCTGGCGACCTTTTTATTGCGCATCCGGGCCAGCTCAAAGGCGCGGCGGCCAATGCGCTCGATCTCCATCTCGGAATAGGCCATGCGGTCGGCGGCCTCGATGCCCCGGTCCGCGGTCTCATACCGCTCCCGCTTGCCGAAGTACACGCCGCCGGTGAGCTCCCGGACGATCATCAGGTCGATGCCCTTCTCGGCGGTCTCCTTCTTCAGGGGGCAGGCCCCGGCCATGGCGGGGCGCAGGGCGGCGGGACGCAGATTGGCGTACAGCCCCAGGTCCTTGCGGATGGACAGCAGGGCGGTCTCGGGCCGCTGAGTGGGGTCGCTGGAGTGGCCCCACTTGGGACCGCCCACCGCGCCCAGCAGCACCGCGTCGCAGGCCTTGCACTTCTCCTCCGTGCCGTCGGGATAGGACTTGCCCACGGCGTCGATGGCGCAACCGCCCATCATCACGTCTACAAACTCAAAGCTGTGGCCGAACTTGGCGCCCACGGTCTCCATGACCTTGACCGCCTCGCCCACCACCTCGGGGCCGATGCCGTCGCCCCGGATCAGCGCGATCTTATAATTCATTTCGCCACACCTCTCGCTTTCAAAGAATTCAGCAGGCCGCCGCTCTGGATGATGCCGTTGATAAAGGCGGGGAAGGGCGCGGCCTGATAGGTCTTGCCGGTGGTCTTGTCGGTGATCACGCCGCTGTCAAAGTCCACGTCCACCTGGTCCCCGGCCTGGATCTCCTCGGCGGCCTGGGGGCACTCCACGATGGGGAAGCCGATGTTGATGGAGTTGCGGTAGAAGATGCGGGCGAAGGAGGGGGCAATGACGCACTTCACGCCGCAGGACTTGATGGCCAGGGGGGCGTGCTCCCGGCTGGAGCCGCAGCCGAAGTTGGGTCCGGCCACGATGATGTCCCCCTCCTCCACGGTGGAGGAAAAGTCGGGGTCGATGTCCTCCATGCAGTGGGAGGCCAGGGCCGCCGGGGAGGGATCGTTGAGATGACGGGCGGGAATGATGACGTCGGTGTCAACATTGGCCCCATATTTATAAACCTTCATGTAAAGTTTCAGTCCTTTCCTATGTCTCCGGTCCAACGGGCCAAGTCAAATTACAGCTTCCGGGGGTCGGCCACGCAGCCCGCGATGGCAGAGGCGGCGGCCACGTCGGGGCTGGCCAGAATGACCTCAGAGGTCACGTGGCCCATGCGGCCCACAAAGTTCCGGTTGGTGGTGGAGACGGTGCGCTCCCCCTCGGCCATCACGCCCATGTGGCCGCCCAGGCAGGGGCCGCAGGTGGGGGTGGACACGGCGGCGCCTGCCTCGATAAAGGTCTGGATCAGCCCCTCGGCCATAGCCTGGAGCACGATGTCCTGGGTGGCGGGGATGACGATGCAGCGCACGTTGTCGGCCACCTTTTTGCCCTTCATCACGGCGGCGGCGGCCCGAAGGTCGCTGATGCGGCCATTGGTGCAGGAGCCGATGACCACCTGATTGATGGGCAGCCCGGCCACCTCGCTGACCACTTTCGTATTCTCGGGCAGGTGGGGCATGGCCACGGTGGGCTCCAGGGTGTTCAGGTCGATGACCACCTCGCTGTCATACACAGCGTCGGGGTCGGCGGCAAAGGCCTCGCAGGGGCGGTTCACCCGGCCGTTGATATACTCCATGGTCTTCTCGTCCACGGGGAAGATGCCGTTCTTACCGCCGGCCTCAATGGCCATGTTGGAGATGGTGAACCGGTCGTCCATGGACAGGGAGGCAACGCCCTCCCCGGCAAACTCCAGGGACTTATACAGAGCGCCGTCCACGCCGATCTGGCCGATCAGGTGCAGGATCACGTCCTTGCCGGACACGTGGGGCTGGAGCTTGCCCTTCAGGGTGACTTTGATGGCGGAGGGCACCTTGAACCACAGCAGGCCGGTGGCCATACCGGCGGCCATGTCGGTGGAGCCCACGCCGGTGGAGAACGCGCCCAGCGCGCCATAGGTACAGGTGTGGGAGTCGGCGCCCACAATGACCTCGCCGGGGGCGCACAGGCCCTTCTCGGGCAGCAGGGCGTGCTCCACGCCCATATGGCCCACGTCGAAGAAGTTGGTGATGTTGTGCTTGTGGGCAAAGTTCCGGGCCTTCAGGCACAGCTCGGCGGACTTGATGTCCTTGCAGGGGGTGTAGTGGTCCAGAACGATGGAGATCTTATCTTTATCGAATACCTGGGTAAAGCCGGCCTTCTCAAACTCGGTGATGGCGACGGGGGTGGTGATGTCGTTGCCCAGCACCATGTCCAGCTTGGCCTCGATGAGCTGTCCGGCCTCCACCCGGTCCAGCCCGGCGGCCTTCGCCAGGATCTTCTGCGTCATGGTCATTCCCATTGAAAATTCCTCCTCAGTGCGCATTGCTTTGTGACTGTCCTATAGTATGACAGGGTGCTTGCCAAAAAAATGTAAAGCATGTTATAATTGAAGAAAATTCTTTCAAGCACGCGGAATCCCCCCGCCGCTTCGCGGCCCTCCCCCCTTTCACAAGGGGGGCTGATAGTATGCTTTATTAGGCCCCCTTGTGAAAGGGGGCTGGCATCGCCGAAGGCGATGACTGAGGGATTCTACCACATTACTCTTTGGGAGGTGTCTCTATGGACCGACAGACCTTGGGCGAGATGGACCTGCCCGCCCATATCTGGGAGCCTTTTGCCCAGAGCCGGGCGGCCATCCGCTGCTCCCCCGGCTTTCTCATCTATCTCCAGGGAACGGAGGCCACCTGCTTCTACTATTTAAAGGAGGGCCGGGTGAAGAGCTTCATCCAGTCAGAGACCGGGGACGAGCGAGTGCTGAACATCTATCGGGCGGGCAGCCTGTTCGGCGAGGCGTCCTTTCTGGACGAGCTGCCCCGGGTGTCCTCCGCCGTGGCTCTCACCCCCTGCCAGCTGGTGCCCATTGACCGGGAGCTGGTCACCCAGGCCATCGCCCGAGACCCGGAGCTGGCCCTGGCCATGATGAAATACCTGGCCCGCACCGTGCGGCTGCTGTCCCACCAGGTGGACCAGATGGCCTTCCGCCCCGCCCAGTGGCGGGTGGCCCGCTATCTCCTCTCCCTGGCCGACGGGGACGACTGTCTCCAGTGCAGCCAGGACGACATCGCCGACTCCGTCTCCGTCAGCCGCGTCACCGTCAGCCGCATTTTAAACGACCTGTCCCGCCGCAGTCTGGTCCACCTGGGCTATCGCCGCATCCAGATTTTAGACCGCCCGGGGCTGGAGAGGTTGTGTCAGGAGGAATAAACTGAACAGCACAGCGCCCCCAGCTGGAACGAATCTGTTCCGCCGGGGGCGCTTCACCGTTTTTGTGGGTCTTTCATAGGATGGGGCACTTGTAGGAGGTGTTCTTATGCCCATCATCTATCTCTCCCCCTCCACCCAGGAGAACAATCAGTTCGTCACCGGGGGCACGGAGGAGCAGTACATGAATCTGCTGGCCGACAAGCTGGTGCCCTATCTGGACGCCTCAGGCATCCGGTATGTGCGCAACACGCCGGAGATGACGGCGGTGTCGTCCATCGCGGCCTCCAACGCCGGGCGGTATGACCTGCACCTGGCCCTGCACTCCAACGCCGCGCCGCCGGGACGGTATGGCTCGGCCCGGGGGTCGCTGGTGTTCTACTACCCCGGCAGCGCCCAGGGGCAGCGGGCGGCGGAGATCATCGCCGACGGGCTGAAGGCCATCTATCCCCTGCCCAACCTGGTGCGGGCTCAGCCCACCACTGCCATCGGGGAGGTGCGCCGGGTCCGGGCCCCCTCCGTCTTTCTGGAGCTGGCCTTCCACGACAATACATCGGACGCCGTCTGGATTCAAAATAACTTAGACGCGGTGGCCCGCAATCTGGCCCTGTCTCTCACGGAGTATTTCGGCATCCCCTTCTTCTCCACCCGGCAGGACCGCCCCGCTGTGGTGGACGTCTCCTGGGGAGTGCTGAACATCCGGGACCGCCCGGATACCGACGGGACCATCCTGGCCCAGGCCCCGGACGGGGCGCGGCTGACGGTGTTCAACCAGTTTGACGGCTGGTATCTGGTGGAGTACGACGGCGTCACCGGCTATGCCAGCGGAGACTTTGTCACTCTGGCCTGACGGCAGGGCGGCCCTTCCCGGACAGATAGTTCAGATAGCGCTCCCGGATGCGCTTAAGTTCCCGCTGACGGATGGGCACCGCGTCCCCGCTGGACAGGTGGAAGGCCTGGTCGGCGGACTGGACCTGGTCCATGTTCACCAGAAAGCTCTGGTGGCAGCGGAGGAACCGCCGGTCCCCCAGCTCCTGCTCCACAGTGTTCAGCGTCTTATAGACCACGTGGGTCTGGCCGTCCCGGCAGTGGAACACGCACTTTGCGTTCTGGCTTTCCACATATAAAATGTCCCGATAGGGCAGCTGGACCACGGCGGAACGGCGGTGGACGGCATAGATTCCCTCCAGGCCGCCCTCGGGGAGGAACTTGTCCAGCACCTCCGCCACCGTCTCATAGTCATAGGGCTTGAGGAGATAGGCCGCTGCGGCCACCTGATACCCGGCCACGGCATAGGCGTCGGTGGAGGAGATGAACACCAGCGGACCGCGAAAATCCAGTTCCCGCAGGCGGCGGGCCACTTCAATGCCCAGAATGTCGTCCATGAGGTTGTCCAGAAAGGCCAGGTCAAAGTGCTCCCCGTCCTCCACGTCGTGGATCAGCCCCAGGCCGCCGCCATAGGCCGTCACCTGGATGCTTCTGCCCCGCTGGGCGGCATAGTGGTCCACCACGCCCACCAGCAGCTCCCGGTCCAGCTGGCTGTCCTCACAAATCGCGATGCGCATAAAAATAGTCCTCTCCGGTTACAAAATCGTCGAAACCAATTTGTGACTTTTCTGTCGTTATGCAAACAAAATAGACGGGTTTTTCAGTCGAACGTCTGCTCGATTTGTCAAATTCATCGGCAGCCCCTTCATTTTCATCGGCAACGGTCCAGGCGGCCCCGCGTGTGGTATAGTAGACCCAGCAAAAGCCAAGCCAACAAGAAAGGGGGCCACAAGTATGATCGAATATCGTTCCGTGCCGGAGCAGTGCTTCGATCCTGACCTGGGCAACTACAGCGCCTATGGCGTCTGTGCCTGTCAGGTGGAGCAGAACCGCACCACAGAGATCCTGGCGATCCACGACGTGTTTCTCAACGCCGCCGACGCCCTCTCTTTTGTTCGGCGCTGCAACCGGCTGGAGCTGAGTCCCATCTCCCTGTGGGACGTGATCCAGGATACCGTTGGGGTGTAGATCCCATTCGGGCGCGGTTTCAAGGGCCGCTCTCACCCGCTGTCCGCCGGGAATTCGGTTACAAAAACCGCACTACTCTCATTTTAGCTGCTAGATTATACCCCTTCTCCCCCATGTTGTCAAACATGTTTTGATTCCCCGGACCGTTTTGCCGCGATCCGGGGAATTTTCTCGCTTTCGCTCCGTTTGGCCGGTTATCCGGCGGCATATCTGTCCAGAATATCCATACAATGGGATAAACCGGAACAGAAAGGAGCCTGCCCCATGATCCAGCCAGTTCGCATCTCCCCCCGCCGCGCCCGGGACCCGGACGAGGCGGAGCGCCGGGCGCTGATGTCCTCCCTCTCCCGCACCCGCGCCCAGATCAACCAGGCCTATGGCTGCTTTAACCAGACCAGCGACGGGGACCTGATCGAGTCCTATGTCTTCGAGATCAACGCCCTTCAGGCCCGGTACAACTATCTCCTCCGCCGCCTGAAGCAGCTGGGGGCCCAGCCGTGACCGGCCTTGGCTCCCCCGCCCTGTGGTGCGCCGCGATCTTGGGGCTGTGCGCACTGCTGTGTCTCCGGGGACTGGTGGGGCGGCTGATGCGCCTGGCCCTGCGCTCCGGCGCGGGACTGGCCCTGCTGGCCGCCCTGGCCCGGTTCGGCTCCGCCTTAGGGCTTGGGCTGGGGGTCAACCTGACCAACGCCCTGGTGCTGGGCCTGCTGGGCGCACCCGGCTTCGCCCTGCTGTGCCTGCTCCACTGGGCGCTGGGTAAGACATAAAGCCGTAGGCCGCACCTTTCGGTGCGGCCTACGATGGTTTTTAAGTATGGATCGTTTTCAAGGTGACTTACATGCCAAACCCGGTGACCACAGCCAGGATCATCAGCACGGCCTGGGTCAGGAACAGGGCCACGCCCACGGGGATGGCGAACTTCCACCACTTCTCCACCTTGATGCCAGCCAGACCGGCCAGGACGGCGGGGAAGGCGGTGGGCCACAGGACGTTGGACAGGCCGTCGCCAAACTGGAAGGCCAGGACGGCAGTGTCGCGGGACACGCCCAGCAGATCGGACAGGGGGGCCATGATGGGCATGGAGGTGGCGGCCTGACCGGAACCGGAGGGGATCAGGAAGTTCAGCAGAGTCTGCATGGCCAGCATAGCCACGCCGCAGAACCAGGAGGGGAACGCCGCCAGAGGCAGGGAGAAGTAATACACCACGGTGTCGATGATGTTGCCGGCCTGGAGGACCATCAGGATACCCCGGGCCAGACCGATCATCATACAGGCCATAGCGATGTCAGTGAAGCCCTTGGAATACAGCTCGCCGATCTTGTTGGGGCCCCAGCCCATGACGATGGCGCTGAGGATGCCCATGATGACGAAGACAGCGGACAGCTCGGCGAAGTACCAGCCATAGACCTTACAGCCGTAGACCACGGCGATGATGCCAGCCAGCAGGATGAGCAGGACCAGCTTTTCCCGGATGCCGAAGGGGGAGTTCTGGACATCGTCCTCGCTCATGGTGATGTGCTCAGTCTCGCCATAGACCAGGCTCTTGCTGGGGTCGGCCTGGATCTTCAGGGCGTAACGGATGGTAAGGGCGGAGCCAACCACCAGCAGAGCCATGTGGCAGAAGAACCGATAGCCCATGCCGGACATGGGGGCCACCTCGGCGATGCCCTGGGCCACGCCAACGGTGAAGGGGTTCATCATAGCGCCGGAGTAGCCCATGGCGGCGCCGAAGGCAACGATGGCCACGCCCACCACGGCGTCAAAGCCCATGGCCACGGCGATCCCGGCGAAGACGGGCACGAAGGGGAACCACTCCTCGAACAGACCGATGGTGGAAGAGGCGATGCCCACGATGAACATAAAGATGGGGATGATGGCCACGCGGGCCTTGCCCTTGAAGACCTTCAGCAGACCGGCGACCAGACCGTTGAACGCGCCGCTGCTGATGATGATGTTGATGGAGGCGTAAGAGATGAACACGAAGAAGGTGACAGACCCGGCGTCGCACATGCCGTTATAAATGGCCTGGAACATCTGGAAGATTCCCACCGGCGACTGCTCCACCGTGTGGAAGGTCCCGGCCACGGCCACGGTGCGGCCCGTGGCCTCGTTCACCACCCGGTCAAACTCACCGGCGGGCAAGATCCAGGTGAGGATCGTACACACCACGATGATGGAAAACAGCAGGATATAGATGTGCGGAAGTGTGATCCCCTTTTTCTTTTTCAACATGTTTCCGTTTGACATATACCAGCACTCCTTTTTTGTTTACACAACACAAATGCTTCTCATACCAACCAGGATCAGGGGTTCAGCTTTTTCTCCTTCTGGGCCAGATAAGACTTCTGCGCCGCGTCCCGGAACTCCTCGTCGGTGAGGGCCCGCAGGACCAGAGAGCCCAGCAGCTTGGCCCCGTCGGCAATGGCCTGGTGGGCGGGCTCCTTGATGGTCTCCTCCCGGAATTCCGGTGTGTGCAGGGCATAGAACGTCTCGCCGATGGTCAGCAGGGGCTGGATGGCGGGGCAGTGATAGCTCACGTTGCCCACGTCGGAGGAGCCGTTGGGAATTCTCACCGGCTCGCTGGCCCGGCCCATCTCGTGGAGCAGATCCTCCACCGCATCCTCCAGCACGGGCACCCGGACCATGTCGGCAAAGTCCTCCGTCCCCTTGGAGAAGCTGACGGTGCAGTCCAGAGCCATGGCCGCGCCCTTGGCGCACTTTTCGATGATCTCGTCCACCTGCTCCAGCTTGGCCATGGAGTCGGTGCGGAACTCGATGCGCACCACCGCCCGGTCTGGCAGGATGCTGGGCTGAAGACCGCTCTCCTTAAAGACGCTGTTCACGTGGACATCGGGGGTGAAGCACTCCCGGCGGGCGTCGATCAGGTCGATGAACTTGCGGGCGGCGGCCAGGGCGCTGTGCCCCTTCCAGGGGCCCGCCACCGCGTGGGCGCTGACGCCCTTGAACTCCACCAGATAGCACCGCAGGCTGAGCACGTCCATGTCAGAGATGCTGGCCGGACCGCTCCAGCTGTGGATCATGGTGGCCAGGGACAGCCCGTCGAAAGCGCCCTTGGCGGCCATACCGATCTTGGCGCCGTTCTCCTCCTCTGCGGGGGTGCCAAAGGCATACACCGTCCCCTGGAACTGGTCCTTGGCCTCGGCCAGGGCCAGGGCGGCCAGCACGGCCATGGCGCAGTGGGCGTTATGTCCGCAGGCGTGGCCCAGCTCGGGCAGGGCGTCATACTCGATCAAAAGGGCCGCCGAGGGGCCCTCGCCGTTTTTCAGCACCGCGCGGAAGCCGGTGGGATAGCCCATATAGGGGTACTCCACTTCATAGCCCGCCGCCTTCAGCATGTCCACGACTTTTTGGCTGCTGCGGAATTCCTGGTCGGGAAGTTCCGGGTGAGCATACAGGTCATCGCTGAGTTCAACCGCCTGCTGCCAATGCTTTTCAATGGCGGAAACCAACTGTTTGTTCACAGAGCATTACTCCTTCGCCGTTTTTAAACACAGAATTCGTACTTGTCAGCCGACGGCCCCGACGCCGCCGGCCCCTGTCGTTTACAGCACTATAATAGCACGTCACGTGGTGAAAGTAAAGCGCAATTTCACTTTTTTACGCATCAAGGCGATTTGACCCGCTGTTTTTTTAGCGAACATAGACAAGGGGCCCGCTCGATCAAAGCGGACCCCTTGCGTTTTGTGATTCGATTTTCTGCGCTGTTACGCGTCCTTGGGCGGGAACACGATGCCGCCCACGTTCACGTTGATGGAGGAGACCTCCAGCCCGGTCATAGACTCGATGGCGGCCTTCACCCCATCCTGGATGGCCTTGCCCACCTGGGGGATGGTGTGTCCATAGACGATGAGCACGGACAGCTCCACCTCCACCTTGTCCTCCTCGGTCTTGACCCGCACGCCCTTGGCCAGGTTCTTCTTGCCCAGCAGCTCGGCGATGTCGCTGCCCAGGTTGGCGGCCAGACTGCTCACGCCGTCTACCTCCAGCGCGGCGGCGGCGGCGATGCCGGCCAGGACCTCCTCAGAGATATGGATATTCCCCAGCTCATCGCAGCGGGAAACATATTCCTTGTTTTCACTCATGCTTGCCACACTCCTTGTGCGCCTGTTTGGCGGCGCAGTAATGGATATGGTCTATTTTAGCACACTTTTCTCCCGTTGACAACTGCGGCGGGCAAAAACTTTCCCGCCGGGCTTATTTGCCGCTCATTTGCCGAAGGAGAAGAACCCCTTCTTCTCATAGGGCTCGCTGGTCACCGACAGCACCTGATAGCCCGTGGCCTCCACGGCCTTCTTCAGGGCCTCCTGGTCCAGCTCCTCGGGGCTGATGACCACCGTCTCCCCCTTGCCGTGGGAGGAGGTCACCTTCTTCACCTTGGGGAATTCCCGGCGGACGGCGTCGTTCACATGGGCCTCGCACATGCCGCACATCATACCTTCTACTTTCATGGTCGTCTTAAACATGGTCGTTTCCTCCTGAATCATATTATAATGTATCTTTGTTTCCTTGCCCCGCCGTTCAGGACAGCGCCGCGCCCGGCGGCGGGGCTGGTTTCACACGTATTTGCGCACTCCGATCAGTGCTTGATGGCCTTCACCTGATAGCCCTGTTCCTCCACGGCCTGCTTCATGGTCTCGTCGTCCACGGGGGCGTTCAGGGTGACGATGGCCGTGCCCGCCTTGTGGCTCACCTGGGCGGAAGTGATCTGAGGCAGGGCCTCCAGGGCGGTGCGCACCCGGTTTTCGCAGTGCTCACACATCATGCCTTTGATACGCAGGGTGCAGGTCTGGCCGTCCCCTTTCTCGCTCTGGGCGGCCTGCTGGGCGGGGCCGTCCTTGCCGTACAGCTTGCAGAAGTTCAGCCGCAGGGCGTTGGACACCACGCAGAAGCTGGACAGGCTCATGGCCGCCGCGCCGAACATGGGGTTCAGGGTCAGTCCCAGGGGGACGAACACCCCGGCGGCCAGGGGGATGCCGATGACGTTATAGATGAAGGCCCAGAACAGGTTCTCCCGGATGTTCCGCAGGGTGGACCGGCTGAGGCGGATGGCGGCGGGCACGTCGGCCAGGGTGCTCTTCATCAGCACCACGTCGGCGGCGTCGATGGCCACGTCGGCCCCCGCGCCGATGGCGATGCCCACGTCCGCCCGGGTGAGGGCCGGGGCGTCGTTCACGCCGTCGCCCACCATAGCCACAGGACCGCGCTGCTGTAAGGCACGGATGGTCTCCTCTTTCCCGCCAGGGAGCACCCCGGCAATGACCTCGTCCACCCCCGCCTGGGCCCCGATGGCCTGGGCGGTGCGCTCGTTGTCGCCGGTGAGCATGACCACGTGGACACCCATCTCCCGCAGCTGGGCCACCGCCCGGGGGCTGTCCGGCTTGATGGCGTCGGCCACGGCGATCATGCCCAGCAGGGCCCCGTCACGAGCAAAGAGCAGGGGCGTCTTGCCCCCGCGGGCCAGGTCCTCCGCCTGCCGCTGAGTCTCAGCAGAGACGTCCGTCTGCTCCGACAGGAACCGCAGGCTGCCGCCCACCAGAGTCTGGCCGCCCAGCTTGGCGGTCAGGCCGTTGCCGGGCAGGGCGGTAAAGTCCTCCGTCTCCGCCGGGGTGCGGCCCTCCTCCTGGCCCTTTGCCAGGATGGCCCGGGCCAGGGGGTGCTCGCTGCGGGCCTCCAGGGCCAGGGCGGCGTCCATCAGCTGATCCTCTGTCACGCCGGGGGCGGGTAGAACGTCCGTCACCTGGGGCTGGCCGGAGGTGATGGTCCCCGTCTTATCCAGGGCCACCACCTTGATTTTCCCCGCCTGCTCCAGGGAGACGGCGGTCTTGAACAGGATGCCGTTTCTGGCACCCAGGCCGCTGCCCACCATGATGGCCACGGGGGTGGCCAGACCCAGGGCGCAGGGGCAGCTGATGACCAGGACCGAGATGCCCCGGGCCAGGGCAAAGCTGAAGCTCTGGCCCAAAAACAGCCACACGGCGGTGGTGATCACGGCGATGGTGATGACCGTGGGCACGAAGACCCCGGCCACTTTATCCGCGATCTTGGCGATGGGGGCCTTGGTGGCCGCCGCGTCCCCCACCATTTTGATGATCTGGGACAGGGTGGTGTCCTCCCCCACCCGCAAGGCCCGGCAGCGGAGATAGCCCGACTGGTTGATGGTGGCGGCGGACACCTGGTCCCCGGGGGCCTTGTCCACGGGGATGCTCTCGCCGGTGAGGGCCGACTCGTTCACCGCGCTGGCCCCCTCCTCCACCACGCCGTCCACGGGGATGCTCTCCCCCGGCTTCACCACGAACAGGTCCCCGGCCTTCACCTGCTCCACGGGAACAGTGACCTCCTGGCCCTCCCGCAGCAGCACAGCCGTTTTGGGGGCCAGGCGCATCAGGCCCTTCAGGGCGTCGGTGGTCTTGCCCTTAGACCGGGCCTCCAGCATCTTGCCCACGGTGATCAGGGTGAGGATCATGGCGGCGGACTCGAAATAAAACTCGTCCATCAGCTCCATCACCCGGTCCATGTTGCCGTGGAGCTGGGCGTCGGTCATAAGAAACAGGGCGGCCACGCTCCACACAAAGGCGGCGGTGGAGCCCAGGGCCACCAGGGTGTCCATGTTGGGGGCTCTGCGCCACAGGCTTTGATAGCCGCTGATGAAGAACTTCTGGTTGATGACCATGATGATGCCCGCCAGCAGCAGCTGGACCGAGACCCATGGCCACGTGGTTCCCGTCGAACCAGTGGGGCAGGGGCCAGCCCCACATCATGTGCCCCATGGAGAAGTACATCAGCACCAACAGAAAGACGATGGATGCCGCCAGCCGCCGCTTCAACTTGGGGGTCTCGTGGTCGGCCAGGGCGTCCTCCTGGGCGGCGGGAGAGGCGCTCTGTCCCGCTCCCTTCACGCTGGCCCCATAGCCCGCCGCCTGCACCGCGGCCACGATGGCCTCCGGCGCAGCGGTGCCCTCCACCCCCATGGAGTTGGTGAGCAGACTCACCGAGCAGGCGGTGACGCCCGGGACCTTGGACACCGCCTTTTCCACCCGGGCCGAGCAGGCGGCACAGCTCATCCCGGTCACATTATATTGTTCCATGCTACTCCTTCTTTTCTGTGGGTATCCTACTTGTCATTCCGAGGAGCGCAGCGACGTGGGGATCCGTAACCCTCGTCCCTTGGCCCCCTTGTGAAAGGGGGCTGTCAGCGAAGCTGACTGAGGGATTCCGTTTTCAGAACAGCTTCCCTGTGGTCGGAATCCCTCCGTCACGGGCTGCGCCCGTGCCACCTCCCTTTCACAAGGGAGGCTGCTGGACGCAAGAACGGATCGCCGCGTCGGCCCTTTGGGCCTCCTCGCAATGACAGGTCGCTTATCGCATTAGCTTTTGTATCGTCGTCACCAGCTCATCGATCACCTCGTCCTTCCCCTCCCGGATGTCCCGCGCCACGCAGGTGCGGATGTGGCTGGCCAGCAGTTCCTTATTAAAGGCGTTGATGGCGGCGTTCACCGCCGCCGACTGGATCAGGATGTCGTTGCAATAGGCGTCCTGCTCCACCATGGCCTGGATGCCCCGGATCTGTCCCTCCAGCCGCTTGAGCCGGTTGACCAGCTTTTTCTTCTGCTCCTCTGCCCGCTGGGTGGTCTTGGCCCCACAGCAGCAGCCCTTTTTTTCTTCGCTCATATTCCCTCCAAATACCCCTGTCGGGTATCCGTATCATATACCCCCCCAAGGTATTTGTCAAGACGTTTTTTAAGACTATCTTAATTTTTCATGCTTTTCCCATTCTATTCATTGCGCCCGGTGAAAAAAGGCGGTACACTGATAGCAGCAAAGCATTTACGGTAGGGGCCGCTGTCCCCAGCGGCCCGCTGTTTCCCGGACAGTCATCGCGAGGGCCGATGAGGACATCGGCCCCTACGGGTCATTTCCATATAAACAGAGAAAGGAAGCGATACTATGACATATGAACTGAAGGGCGGGGCTTTCCCCGTGGTGGTCTGCCAGCTGGCCGACGGGGAGAAGATGGTGACGGAGAAGGGCTCTATGGTGTGGATGTCCCCCAACATGGAGATGAGCACCTCCGGCGGCGGCCTGGGCAAGATGTTCTCCAAGGCCTTCTCCGGCGAGAGCATGTTCCAGAACATCTACACCGCCCACGGCGCGGGCATGATCGCCTTCGGCTCCAGCTTCCCCGGGCGCATCCTGCCCCTGACCATCCAGCCCGGCCGGGAGGTCATCCTACAGAAGGCGGCCTTTCTGGCCGCGGAGACCGGGGTGAACCTGTCCGTCCACTTTAATAAGAAGATGGGGAGCGGCTTCTTCGGCGGCGAGGGCTTTATCATGCAGCGCCTGTCCGGCTCCGGCATGGCCTTTGCCGAGGTGGACGGCGAGCTGGTGGAGTATACCCTGGGTCCCGGCCAGCAGATGGTGGTGGACACGGGCAACGTGCTGGGTTTTGAGGGCGGCGTGTCCATCGACATCCAGCAGGTGAAGGGGCTGAAGAACAAGCTGCTGGGGGGCGAGGGCTTCTTCAACACCGTGCTCACCGGCCCGGGCAAGATCTGGCTGCAGACCATGCCCATCTCCGGCGTGGCCAGCGCCCTGATCCCCTATATCCCCACCGGCGGCAACAACTGATCCCATGACGCTGCAACAACTGAAATATGTCACCGCCGTGGCCGAGACGGGCACCATCAGCGGCGCGGCCCAGGCCCGCTTTCTCTCCCAGCCCAGTCTCACTGCCGCCATCCATGACCTAGAGCAGGAGCTGAACATCACCATCTTCAGCCGGACCAACCGGGGCGTGGCCCTCACCCCCCGCGGGGGACGAGTTTTTGGGCTATGCCCGCCAGGTGCTGGAGCAGACCGACCTGATTGAAGAGCGCTACACCGGTTCCGCCCCCCGGCGACACCGGTTCAGCGTGTCCACCCAGCACTTATTCCTTCGCGGTGGAGGCCTTTGTGGACCTGCTGCAAGAGCACGGCGGGCCGGAGTATGACTTCTGCATCCGGGAGACCAAGACCTATGAGATCATCGAGGACGTGGCCCGGCTGCGCAGCGAAGTTGGCGTGCTCTATCTCAACGCCTTCAACACCCCGGTGCTCACCCGGGTCATCCGGGAGCACGAGCTGGAGTTCCACTCCCTGTTCACCGCCCGCCCCCACGTGTTCGTCAGCAAGACCAATCCCCTGGCCAGCCGCCCGTCCATCACCCTGGACGACCTGGCCCCCTATCCCCGGCTGTCCTATGAGCAGGGGGAGCACAACGCCTTCTACTTCTCCGAGGAGATCTTGAGCACCCTGGAGTACGCCAAGGAGATCATGGTCAGCGACCGGGCCACCCTGTTCAACCTGCTCATCGGCCTGGACGGCTATACCATTTGCAGCGGCGTCATCAACAGCACCCTGAACGGCCCTAACATCGTGGCCGTGCCCCTGGACGTGGACGACCACATAGAGATCGGCTATCTCCTCCACAAGCGCACCGTCCCCAGCCGCTTCGCCCTGTCCTATATCGAAGCCCTCCGCCGCCACACTGTGGGGGACTGATCTATGCGCAACAGCCCGGACGCCGGTTTACTCCAGCGTCCGGGCCGTCTTGTCTTCACAGCACATTCACCAGCGTGGCCTGCTCCATCTCGGCCAACAGCTCCAGCTGGGCCATCAGGTCGGCGTTGGCGGCGGCGTATTGGTCCAGCTCCTCCAGCTTCAGATACTCCAGCACCGCCCGAAAGGCCCGCAATATCTGGTCGGTGTCCGAGTGGCGCAGCACGGCGTGGAGGTAAAAGTGGTGCCCGTTCCAGTTGTCATAGGCCCCCTGGGTCAGCTTCGCCGCCTCCTCCCACCGGTCCGCCCGGGCCAGGCGCTGGGCCTGCTCCAGAGGGCTGGTGATCGTTTCGGTGAGCCTTTGGGCGTACCAGGCGTTGCCCAGGCTGCACCCCAGCAGGAAGATCAGCAGGGCCAGGGCGGCGGCCAGCTGCTTGATCTCTGTCCCGCTCCCCTTCACGGCTCCCCCTCCCTCTCCACAACGTAAGGCGGGTCGCTGCCGTTGGACAGCAGGAGGAAAACGCTGTCCGTTCCGGCGCAGCCCACGCTTTTTAGCTGCTTGTTCAGCCAATTCCTGTCCCGGCCCAGAGCCCGCAGGTTGCCCTCCAAAATCTCTCCGTCGCTCACCAGCACCCGGGGCGGGTCGGTCTCCGCCACAAAGAGGGCCATCTGCTGGGCAGTGGGCGGCTTTTGGGCGGCATAGGGCAGGACAGACAGCTGGCCGTTGGTCTCTAAAATGGCATAGCGGATGGCGGCGGGGTCGGCGTAGCCCTTGCACCGCAGCTCCTCCAGCAGCTCGTCCACCGTCAGCCGGTTCCGGCGCATCTCCCCCACGTCCAGCTTTCCATTGCGGATGACCATGCTGGGCCGCCCGCAGAGCAGGGCCCGCAGCCGCCGACTCTTCATGGTTCCCACGGACAGCACCATGGTCAGCGCCAGCAGGGTGAGGATGGGAGCCACCCCGGTGAGCAGGGGGATGCCATAGTCCTGCATGGGCACGGAGGCCAGGTCAGCGATGATAAGGGACAGCACCAGCTCCGAAGGCTCCAGCTCCCCCACCTGGCGCTTGCCCATCAGCCGTACCCCGGCGATGATGACGAGATAGAGGATGCCCGCCCGCACCACTCCGGTAAACATGGCCCCGCCCCCCCTTTGCAAAAGCCGGATGCCCGGGGCTGGTTTCCCCCTCCCGGCGTGTGTTTTCAGCATTCCCGCCTGAAGAAAAAATATTCCTTAAGTTTTCCCGGAAAAAGCGTGAAAAATATACAGAAAAAAATCCTCCCGGCATCTTGCAAAAAGCCCCGTTTTCCGATACAATAATTTGAAACCTTTTGTGTTGACGTAGATGTGACCACAAAGAACTGGAACGGAAGGCGTGTGAGATATTGATGAAAGCGACCTTGATCCTGGCCAACGGGAGCATTTTCTCCGGGACCAGCATCGGCGGCACCTCCGACCGGGTGTGCGAGATGGTGTTCAACACCGCAATGACCGGCTATCAGGAGATCTTGACCGATCCCTCTTACGCGGGGCAGGGCATCGTGATGTCCTATCCCCTGATCGGCAATTATGGCGTGAATCACGAGGACAACGAGTCTGGCCGCCCCTGGGCGGAGGCCTTTGTCGTGCGGCACCTGTCCCCCCGGGGCAGCAATTTCCGCTGCGAGGGCACCCTGGACGACTATTTGAAGAAGCATGATATCACCGGCATCGAGGGCATCGACACCCGGGCGTTAACGAAAATACTCCGCAGTCAGGGGAGCATGAATGGCATGGTCACCTGTGCGGAGCATTTTAATGTTGCGGAGGCCCTGGAGAAGATCCGGGCCTTCCGGGTGGAGGGCACCGTGGAGCGGGTCTCCCGCAAACAGCCTGAGGACTGCCCCGCCTATGGCGAGGAGAAGTACCGGGTGGCCATGATGGACTTCGGCGTGAAGCAGAACATGATCGAGTGCCTGCGCCGCCGGGGCTGCCACGTCACCGTGTTCCCCGCTCTCACCCCCGCCGAGACGGTGCTGGCCGGGCATTTCGACGGCGTGATGCTGTCCAACGGCCCCGGCGACCCCGCCGACAACGTGTCCATCATCGCCGAGGTGAAGAAGCTGTATGACAGCAACGTGCCCATGTTCGCCGTCTGCCTGGGCCACCAGATCCTGGCCCTGGCCACCGGCGCCAAGACGGGCCGCCTGGACTATGGCCACCGGGGCGGCAACCACCCCGTGCGGGACCTGGAGGCCGGCCGGGTGTTCATCACCAGCCAGAACCACGGCTATATGGTCCTGTCTGACAGCGTGGACCCCAACGTGGCCACCGTCTCCCACGTGAACGTGAACGACGGCACCTGCGAGGGCCTGCGCTATAAGCGCCCCAACTGCTTTACCACCCAGTTCCACCCGGAGGCCAGCCCCGGTCCCCAGGACACGGAATATCTGTTCGACCGCTTTATCGCGTCTATGGGAGGTGACCAGTAATGCCTAAGAATCCGAATATCAAAAAGGTCCTGGTCCTGGGCTCCGGCCCCATCGTCATCGGCCAGGCCGCCGAGTTTGACTATGCCGGCACCCAGGCCTGCCGCGCCCTGAAGGAAGAGGGCATCGAGGTGGTCCTGGTCAACTCTAACCCCGCCACCATCATGACGGACAAGGACATTGCCGACCACGTGTATATCGAGCCGCTGAATATCCCCTCTGTGACCCAGGTCATCGAGATGGAGCGGCCCGACTCCATCCTGCCCACCCTGGGCGGCCAGACCGGCCTGAACCTGGCCATGGCCCTCCACGAGAACGGCACCCTGGCCAAATACGGCGTGAAGCTGCTGGGCACCAGCCCCGAGTCCATCCGTAAGGCCGAGGACCGCCAGGGCTTTAAGGACTGCATGGAGGAGATCGGCCAGCCCTGCGTCACCTCTAAGGTGGTGGAGAGCGTGGAGGACGCCGTGGATTTCGCCAATGAGATCGGCTATCCCGTCATCGTCCGCCCCGCCTATACCCTGGGCGGCACTGGCGGCGGCATCGCCTATGACGAGCTGTCCCTACGGGAGATCTCTGACCGCGGCATCAACCTGTCCCGCGTGGGCCAGGTGCTCATCGAGCGCTGCATCGCCGGTTGGAAAGAGATCGAGTTCGAGGTCATGCGCGACTCCGCCGGAAACGTCATCCAGGTCTGCTCCATGGAGAACATCGACCCCGTGGGCGTCCACACAGGCGACTCCATCGTGGTGGCCCCCACCCAGACTCTGGCCAACAAAGAGTTCCAGATGCTGCGCAGCGCGGCCCTGAACATCATCTCCGCCCTGGAGATCGAGGGCGGCTGCAACTGCCAGTTCGCCCTGAACCCCGAGTCCTATGAGTACGCGGTCATCGAGGTCAACCCCCGTGTGTCCCGCTCCTCCGCCCTGGCCTCTAAGGCCACCGGCTATCCCATCGCCAAGGTGGCCGCCAAGATCGCCCTGGGCTATACCCTGGACGAGATCCCCAACGCCGTCACCGGCAAGACCACCGCCTGCTTCGAGCCCACCCTGGACTACTGCGTGCTGAAGATCCCCCGCCTGCCCTTCGACAAGTTCACCACCGCCAGCCGCACCCTGGGCACCCAGATGAAGGCCACCGGCGAGGTCATGGCCATCGCCAACTCCTTCGAGGGCGCGCTGATGAAGGCCATCCGCTCCCTGGAGCTGAACGTCCGCGCCCTGAAGCTGGACAAGCTGGAGGGCCTGTACACCGACGAGATCGAGGACATGCTGGTCAACGTCACCGACGAGCGCCTGTTCGTAGTGGCCGAGGCTCTGCGCCGTGGCTTCTCCCCCCAGAAGATCAACCACATCACCAAGATGGACATCTGGTTCCTGGACGGTTTCAAGCGCATCATCGACATGGAGGAGGAGCTGAAGCAGTGCAAGGGCGCCCCCGGTGCCGACCTGCTGAAGCGGGCCAAGGAGATGTGCTTTGCCGACAGCTATATCGGCGCTCTGTGCGGCATGAAGCAGGCCGAGGTAAAGGCCCTGCGGGAAAAGTATGGCATCATCCCCTCCTTCAAGATGGTGGACACCTGCGCCGCCGAGTTCGACGCCGAGACCCCCTATTACTACTCCACCTACGACGGGGAGAACGAGGCCATCCAGGCCGACTCCGGCAAGCGGAAGGTCCTGGTCCTGGGCTCCGGCCCCATCCGCATCGGCCAGGGCATCGAGTTTGACTATTGTTCCGTCCACTCCGTGTGGGCCCTGAAGCGCCTGGGCTGCGAGACCATCATCGTCAACAACAACCCCGAGACCGTGTCCACCGACTTTGACGTGGCCGACAAGCTGTATTTCGAGCCCCTCACTGCCGAGGACGTGCAGAACATCGTGGAGCAGGAGAAGCCCTGGGGCGCTGTGGTCCAGTTCGGCGGCCAGACGGCCATCAAGCTGGCCAAGGCCCTCACCGAGATGGGCGTGCAGATTCTGGGCACCTCCTCCGACGGCGTGGACGCCGCCGAGGACCGGGAGCGCTTCGACGAAATTCTCCAGAAGTGCGGCATCCCCCGGGCCAAGGGCCGCACCATCTTCACCGTGGAGGAGGCTCTGGCCGCCGCCCACGAGCTGGGCTACCCCGTGCTGGTCCGTCCCTCCTACGTGCTGGGCGGCCAGGGCATGGAGATCGCCTACTCTGACCGGAACATCGAGGAGTTCATGCGCATCATCAACCTGACCGTACAGGAGCACCCCATCCTCATCGACAAGTATCTGATGGGCCGGGAGCTGGAAGTGGACGGCGTGTTCGATGGCGAGGACATCCTGATCCCCGGCATCATGGAGCATGTGGAGCGGGCCGGCGTCCACTCCGGCGACTCCATCGCCGTCTATCCTCCCCTGCACCTGGAGCAGAAGCACCGGGATCTGATCCTTCAGCACACCCGGAACATGGCCAAGCACCTGGGGGTCATCGGCCTCATCAACGCCCAGTATATCCTCTATAACGACGACATCTATGTCATCGAGGTCAACCCCCGCTCCTCCCGCACCATCCCCTATATCTCCAAGGTCACCGGCGTGCCCATCATCGACCTGGCGACGAAAGTCATGCTGGGTCAGAAGCTGAAAGACCTGGACTACGGCACCGGTATCTATAAGGAGGCCAACTACTACGCCGTCAAGGCCCCCGTCTTCTCCTTCGAGAAGCTCACTGACGTGGACACCGGCCTTGGCCCTGAAATGAAATCCACCGGCGAGGTGCTGGGCATTGCCAAGACCTTCTCCCAGGCCCTGCTGAAGGCCTTTAAGGGCTCCGGTCTGCGCGCCCCCAAGCGGGGCGGCCGCATCATCCTCACCGTGAAGGACGAGGACAAGCGGGAGATCGTCTCCATCGCCCGGGGCTTTGAGGAGATGGGCATCGAGCTCTTCGCCACCTCCGGCACCTGCGACGCCCTGAACGAGGCGGGTGTGGAGTGCAAACGGGTCAACCGCGTGTCTTCAGGCCCACCCCAACATCCTGGATATGATCGCCTCCGGCACGGTGGACCTGATCATCAACACCCCCACCAAGGGCCGCAAGCACGACACCGACGGCTTCCGCATCCGCCGCTCCGCTGTGGAGCACGGCGTGGGCTGCGTCACCGCCATCGACACCGCCCGTGCCCTGCTCACCGTCCGGCAGCAGAGCCGCTCCGAGGACCTGGAGCCCATCGACATCACCAAGATCTAAAGACCCAACCAAAAACTCCCCGGCGCTTGTCAAAAAGCGCCGGGGAGCTTGAAGCACCCGGAACCTTTTGTCTCTCTCCCCGTCTAATATAAGAGAAAGGACAAAAAGGAGGTCATTATTATGAAGCGGTTTTTCCTTACATGGTGGAAGCTGCTGTCTGTGCTCTCCCTGGGTGCCGTTATCTTGGGGGCAGCCATCTGGCGCACCACCCGGCCTGTCGTTCTGGACCCCGAAGCGCTCACCCTGTCCCAACTGCCTCCCTCCTGCCCCGGCACCCAGCTCCGGCTGGAATTGTCCCCCGCCGCATCAGCACTGCCACATTCTTCAACGGCAGCGATTTGACATTTTATCACGGGGACCCGCCGGACTACTGCGGCGTTGAGGTGCAGCTGGACGGTCAGTGGTACGATGTGCCCTGCCGGGACTTTGTCACTGCCGGCACAGGAATGACGATCGCTCCCGGAGAGCAGTATGCCTTTACACCGTACATGGAGCCCTATGGAACATTGCCCGATGGTCATTACCGGCTGTGCTTCGGCTATTGGCAGGATGATGGCTCCGGTCCGCTGCAGGACGAGCTGTTTTTTGTCTCTGCTGTCCCGTTCGACATTCAGCGTGGACGTTATGTCTCCGCTGAACTGCCCTGAAAAACAAAAAACCCACACCCTTCGGTGTGGTTTCTTGCGTGGGTTTTTGATTTTGCGTTACCGCTCGCTGGCCACGGTCTTTTGATTCTCATAGATCAGGTCCTCCAGGTCGGCCAAGCTGCTCCAGTTGGTTCCGTTCATATCTTCAACCTCCTTTCTCTCTTGTTCTGCCCCTATCATACGCTTTTGGGCGGAGGAAAACAAGCAGAAAAAGGTTAATAAATTGTTAAATAATTGTGTCCTTCTCCCCTGTTTTGCAGCACAATATGCAAAAAAGGTGCAGAAGGGCGAAAATATCACGAAAAGAAGGGATCGTGCCAGTATGTCTCACCAGACTGTCATCGTTCTGGACTTCGGCGGCCAGTATAACCAGCTCATCGCCCGCCGGGTCCGTGAGTGCAGCGTTTACTGCGAGGTCAAGCCCTATACCACTCCCCTGGCCGAGCTGAAGGCCATGGACCCCATCGGCATTATCTTCACCGGCGGCCCCAACTCCGTCTATCTGGAGACCTCCCCCCACGTGGACCCCGAGATCTTCACCTGGGGCGTGCCCATCCTGGGCATCTGCTACGGCTGCCAACTCATCGCCCACACCCTGGGCGGTCAGGTGACCGAGGCCCAGGACGACTCCGCCCGGGAGTACGGCAAGACGCCGACCTATTACAACACCGACTGCAAGCTCTTCAAGGGTCTGCCCGCCGAGGGCGTGTCCTGGATGAGCCACGGCGACTATATGGCCAAGGTGCCCGAGGGCTTCGCTCTGGTGGCCCACTCCGACGCCTGCCCCAACGTGGCCATCGCCGACGAGAAGCGGGGCTTCTACGGTGTGCAGTATCACCCCGAGGTCAACCACACCGAAAACGGCGTGAAGATGATCCGCAACTTCCTGTATGAGGTCTGCGGGGCCAAGGGCGACTGGACCATGGGCGACTATAAGAACACCGCCATCGCCGCCGTGCGGGAGAAGGTGGGCTCCGGCAAGGTCCTGTTGGCCCTGTCCGGCGGCGTGGACTCCTCCGTGGTGGCCGCCCTCCTGGCCGAGGCCGTGGGCAATCAGCTCACCTGCGTCTTTGTGGACCACGGTCTCATGCGCCTGAACGAGGGCGACGAGGTGGAGGCCGCCTTTGCCAAGTGGGACATCAACTTTGTCCGCGTGGACGCCGAGGCCCGCTTCCTGGGCAAGCTGGCCGGGGTCACCGAGCCCGAGCGCAAACGCAAGATCATCGGCGAGGAGTTCATCCGGGTCTTCGAGGAGGAGTCCAAGAAGATCGGCAAGGTGGACTTCCTGGCCCAGGGCACCATCTACCCCGACGTCATCGAGTCCGGCGCAGGCAACGCCGCCACCATCAAGAGCCACCACAACGTGGGCGGTCTGCCCGACTATGTGGACTTTAAGGAGATCATCGAGCCCCTGCGCCTGCTGTTCAAGGACGAGGTCCGCCAGCTGGGCCGCGAACTGGGCCTGCCCGAGTATCTGGTCTCCCGCCAGCCCTTCCCCGGCCCCGGCCTGGCCATCCGCATCATCGGCGACATCACCAAGGACAAGGCGGACACCCTGCGTCTGGCCGACTTCATCTTCCGGGACGAGATCGCCAAGGCCGGTGAGGATAAGAATCTGAACCAGTATTTCGCCGTCCTGACCAACACCCGCTCCGTGGGCGTCATGGGCGATGGCCGGACCTATGACTACACCCTGGCCCTCCGCGCCGTCACCACCAGCGACTTCATGACCGCCGACTGGGCCCGCATTCCCTACGACGTCCTGGACAAGATCTCCACCAGAATCGTAAACGAGGTCCAGGGGATCAACAGAATTTGCTACGACGTGACTTCCAAGCCCCCGGCGACCATTGAGTGGGAATAATTCTGAGGCTAAAATAAGCCCATAAATACTGAACTTTATTCACAAGAAAAGAGCTATCTGATTTCAAATGAAGTCAGGTAGCTCTTTTCTATTCAATGAATTCTTCGTCTGCGAGGTACTCAACAAAAGCATTATTTTAAGACGCCAGTAGTATTGACATCGTCATAAGACTGCGGTATTATATACGTGTAGCTACTACCAGAGTCTTATAGACGGAGGTTTATGCATGGACATCAAATTGTTTGATTCTGAACTGAAGGTGATGGACGTTCTCTGGCACGAGGGAGATGCCCCTGCCAAGGACATTGCCAAGCATCTGACAAAGGAACTGGGCTGGAATGTGAACACGACCTATACCCTCATCAAGCGCTGCATCAAGAAAGGCGCGATAGAGCGCAGCGAGCCGGGATTTATGTGTCACGCTTTGATCCCTAAGTCAGCGGTCCAGGAGGCGGAAACAAATGAACTGATCGACAAAGTCTATGACGGCTCTGCCGACAAGCTGTTTGCAGCGCTTCTCGGCAGGAAAAAACTTTCCGCAGAACAAATTGAAAAGCTAAAACAGATCGTCGGCGACCTGGAATGAGGTGCGCGGCATGAGCTTGTTGCAAATGAGTGTGTCCGGGGCCGTGCTGATCTTCGTCATTACAGTCATCCGCGCTTTGGCAATGGACCGCGTGCCAAAGAAAACGTTTCTCCTGCTTTGGTATGCTGCGTTGGCGCGCCTGCTGATACCGTTTTCTCTGCCCTCCAGCATAAGCATCTATTCTTTATTGGGCCGAAAAACTTCACCACTGACAGCGGACACAGTATTTCCTGCCTTTACAACAGGGCAGGCTATCTCTGCCGTGCCGCAGCCCGCTTCTTCCGCAAGCATAACGATCTCGGTATGGGGCGTCGTTTGGGCGGTGGGCATGGTCCTCTGCGCGGCTGTGTTCGCCGTGGCCTACTGGAAATGCTATCAGGAATTTCAAATGTCCCTGCCGCTGGAAAATGAGGTATCCCGGCGGTGGCTCCAGGCACACCCGCTGCGGCGCAGGATCTCTATCCGGCAGACTGACCGCATCTCTTCCCCGCTTACGTTCGGCATATTTCGCCCGGTCATTTTGATGCCCAAAAGAATGGACTGGGAAGATGAAACAGGGCTGCAACATATTTTAGAACACGAATTTGTTCATATCCGCCGTTTCGATGTCATTTTTAAACTTTTGCTGCTCGCCGCAGTCTGTGTGCATTGGTTCGATCCGCTGGTATGGGTGATGTACGTCCTCGCAAACAGAGATATCGAGTTATCCTGCGATGAAACCGTTGTCCACCATTTTGGCAGCGGGACGAGAGCCTCTTATGCGAAAGTTCTGATCCGTATGGAGGAAACACGGAGCGGTTTTGCCCCTCTCTGCAATCATTTCAGCAAAAACGCGATGGAAGAAAGGATCACAGCCATTATGAAAACGAGAAAAATCACGGTCATCTCCCTGCTTCTGGCGGCGGCGCTTGTCGTCGGGACGGTGACGGTCTTTGCCACCTCCGCCAACTTGGAAGCGAATATGAACGACGTTGAAACTGAGGTAGATTCGGTTTCCCTTATGTCCTATGTAGATCCAGACGACGGCAAGACCTATTACAGCTTCGACGAGGGCACGACCTTCGAGCCGCTGACAGACGAGGAATTCGAAGCCCGCTTCCCCACGCCCAACGTCCAGTGGTGGACGTATGATGAGTACAAGGCGTGGCTCGCGGACGAAAAGGTGCAGCTCCAAAGCCTCCTTGGCGAGACTGACCGGGTCAACGGTCACAAATTCACCTGGACCCAGGAGGAGATCGACAAGACCATCGCCATGTACGAGGACGTTCTGGCAGACATCAAAAGGGGCGTCATGTACTCCAGATCCGTGGACGGCCAGGACCAGCTGATCATGAGCTACGACCCCGCCGACATCAGTACTTCGACGGATACAGAGGTGACCCGCCCATGAAACGAAACCTGAATATTTTCCTCCTGCTCTTTCTTCTGCTGCTCTGTCTCCCCGCAACGATAGCGGCGGCGTTTTCCGACGTGAAGAGCTCAGACTGGTTTGCCGCCGACGTGGGGGATATGACCGCCGAGGGGCTAATCTGCGGCTATCCCGACGGCACTTTCCGCCCCGGGCGCACCATCACCGCGGCGGAGTTCGTCTCCATCGTGGGGCGGTGCGGCGGGCTGGAACCAGCGGCCTCGTCCTCCTCCCACTGGGCCGCCGGGACCATGCAGGCGGCGCTGGAGGCGGGGTGGTATGACTGGGACGAGCTGCCCCCCACAGGGGAAAAATATGACCTTCCCCTCCCCCGCCAGCTGGCGGTGAATATCCTCATGCGCGCCCTGCTGCCCGACAAGACCGGCGACTATGTCACGGAGTCGGCAAAAATGGCGGACTTTTCCGCGCTGGACGGGCGGTACTACAACAAGGTCCTGGCGGCCTACAGCTGCGGCGTGGTGGCAGGAGACGACCAGGGCCGTTTTAACCCCAAAAGCGGCCTGACCCGGGCCGAGGCCTGCACCATCATCCGCCGCGCCCAGGTCCTCTCCGGCCAGGAAACACCGGCTCTGCCCGATAAACCCGCAGTCTCGCCCGCGCCCACGCCCACGGTCAAAACGGGCGGCGGCGTGTCTGAGCACGGAAAACTCCACGTGCAGGGGACGCAGCTCTGCGACGAGCACGGCGCGGCGGTGGAGCTGCACGGCATGAGCAGCCACGGCATCCAGTGGTTCCCCCAGTACACCACGAAACAGGCCATCGCCAACACGGCCGCTTACGGCGCAAACCTCTTCCGCGTCGCCATGTACACAGGCGAGGGCGGCTACCTCTCCAGCCCGGCTCAGATCAAGAAAGCGGCCTATGCCGCCATGGACGCCGCCATCGAAAACGACATGTATGTCATCATCGACTGGCACATCCTGTCCGACGGCGACCCCCTCACTCATCTGAAGGAGGCCCAGGCGTTCTTCCAGGAGGTCTCCGCCCAGTACGCCGATAGCCCGGCGGTACTCTATGAGATCTGCAACGAGCCCAACGGCGGCGTCACCTGGAAGAACAACATCAAGCCCTATGCCCAGGCGCTGGTGAAGACCATCCGCTCCAACGCCCCGGACAGCATCATTCTGATCGGCTCCGGGACCTGGAGCCAGGACCTTCAGGACCCGGCGGCGGACCCCGTTGTGGGGACCAACCTGATGTACACCTGTCACTTCTACGCGGGCACCCACGGAGCCTGGCTGCGCCAGCGCATCGCCGACGCCCAGAAGCGCGGGCTGGCGGTGTTCGTCAGCGAGTGGGGCGCCAGCCGGGCCGACGGCAGCGGCGGCGTGTTCACCCAGGAGAGCGAGACCTGGCTGAACTTCCTCCACCAAAACGGCATCAGCTGGGCCAGCTGGTCCCTCTGCGACAAAAACGAGACCTCCGCCGCCCTGAAACCGGGCACCCCAACTAATCGCCCCTGGACAGACAACGACCTGACCCCCTCCGGGAAATTCGTCTTTTCGCATTTTTGAATGGCGGACATTGTAAAAGCCCCCGCCGGGAACCAACTGGTTCCCAGCGGGGGCTTGCTTTACATTTACTGCGGCAGGAATTACTCCTCGCCGTACATCTTGACCAGGCGGGTCAGCTTGTCGTAGCGCTTCTTGGCGGTCTCCTCGTTCAGGGCGAAGAGCTCCTTGGCGCGCTCGGGGAAGGAACGGGTCAGGCTGGAGTAGCGGGCCTCGTTCATCAGGAACTCCTGATAGCCGCCGGCGGGAGCCTTGGAATCCAGGGTGAAGGGGTTCTTGCCCTGGGCCTTCAGCTCGGGGTTGAAGCGGAACAGGTTCCAATAGCCGCAGTCCACAGCCTTCTTCATCTCGGCCTGGCAGTTGGCCATGCCGCCCTTGATGGAGTGCATCTCGCAGGGGGCGTAGCCGATGACCAGAGAGGGACCGTGATAGGCCTCGGCCTCGGCAATGGCCTTCAGGGTCTGGTTGGGGTTGGCGCCCATGGACACCTGGGCCACATACACATAGCCATAGGTCATGGCGATCTCGGCCAGAGACTTCTTGGGCATCACCTTACCGGCGGCGGCGAACTGAGCCACCTGGCCGATGTTGGAGGCCTTAGAGGCCTGTCCGCCGGTGTTGGAGTACACCTCGGTGTCGAAGACGAAGATGTTCACGTCCTCGCCGGAGGCCAGCACGTGGTCCACACCGCCGAAGCCGATGTCATAGGCCCAGCCGTCGCCGCCGAAGATCCACACGGACTTCTTGGCCAGATACTCCTTCTCGTCCAGGATATCCTTGACCAGCTTGCAGGCGTCGCAGTCGCAGAACTTCTCGCCCTTGGCCTTCAGCTCGGCGGCGTGATCCTTCATCTGAGGCACGGCGGCCAGCTCGTCCACGGTGGCGATGCCCTGCTCCAGAGCGGCCACATACTCCTTGGCGGCCTTCTGATTGGCGGTGCCGTCGTCCATGGTATCCAGCCACTTCTGAGCGGCCTCCTTCAGGGCGGGCTGAGTCCACTCCACGGCGATCAGAGCGCGGGTCTTGGCAGCCAGGCGGTCACGGATGGACTTCTGGCCCAGATACAGGCCCAGACCGTGCTCGGCGTTATCCTCGAACAGGGAGTTGGCCCAGGCGGGACCGTGGCCCTCGGCGTTGGTGGCATAGGGAGAGGTAGCAGCGGGGCCGCCCCAGATGGAGGAACAGCCGGTGGCGTTGGACACATACATCCGGTCGCCGAACAGCTGGGTGATGAGACGGGCATAAGCGGTCTCGGCGCAGCCGGCGCAGGAGCCGGAGAACTCCAGCAGAGGCTTCTTGAACTGGCTGCCCTTCACGGTCAGGTCGGCCACGTCCTCCTTCACGGTGACGTTCTCCACCATGTAGTTGAACACGTCCTGCTGAGCCAGCTCCTCCTCCTGGTTGACCATGGTCAGAGCCTTGGTGGGGCAGATGTTGGCGCAGACGGTGCAGCCCATACAATCCAGGGGGCTGATGGCCATGCTGTACTTGTAAACGCCCTTGCCCTTACCGGCCTTCACGTCCACGATCTTGGCGGCGGCGGGAGCCTTGGCGGCCTCCTCCTCGGTCAGAGCGAAGGGACGGATGGTGGCGTGGGGGCAGACATAGGCGCACTGGTTGCACTGGATACACTTGGCGGAATCCCAGGTGGGCACGGACACGGCCACGCCGCGCTTCTCATAGGCGGCAGCGCCCAGCTCGAAGGTGCCGTCGGCGTGATCCACAAAGGCGGACACGGGCAGGCTGTCGCCGTCCATGCGGTCCACGGGCTCCAGGATGCTCTCCACCATCTTCACCAGCTTGGCGGGGCCGGACAGCTTGCTCTCCTTGGGCTCGTCCACGGCGTTCTTCCAGTCGGCGGGCACGTCGTACTTCTTAAAGGCGGTGGCGCCGGCATCGATGGCCTTGTGGTTCATGTCCACGATGTCCTGGCCCTTCTTCAGGTAGGAGTGGGTGGCGGCATCCTTCATGTACTGGATGGCCTCCGCCTCGGGCATGACCTTGGCCAGGGCGAAGAAGGCGGACTGCAGGATGGTGTTGGTGCGCTTGCCCATGCCGATCTCACGGGCCAGGTCGATGGCGTTGATGGTATACAGCTGGATGTTGTTCTCGGCGATATACCGCTTGGCGTTGGCGGACAGGTGGTGGGCCACCTCCTCGTCAGACCACTGGCAGTTGATCATGAACACGCCGCCGGGCTTGACGTCGCGGACCATGGGGAAGTCCTTGGTCACGTAAGAGGGGTTGTGGCAGGCCACAAAGTCGGCCTTGTTGATGTAATAGGGGCTGCGGATGGGCTTGTCGCCAAAGCGCAGGTGGCTGATGGTCACGCCGCCGGTCTTCTTGGAGTCATACTGGAAGTAGGCCTGCACGTACTTGTCGGTGTGGTCGCCGATGATCTTGATGGAGTTCTTGTTGGCGCCCACGGTGCCGTCGCCGCCCAGACCCCAGAACTTGCACTCGATGGTGCCCTCGGCGGCGGTGTTGGCGGAGGTCTTCTCCTCCAGGGAGGAGCCGGTCACGTCGTCCACGATGCCGATGGTGAAGTGGTCCTTGGGCTTGTCCTGGGCCAGGTTGTCATACACGGCGAACACGCTGCGGGGCGGGGTGTCCTTGGAGCCCAGACCGTAACGGCCGCCCACGACCACCTTGTCGGTGATCCCGGCGCCGGCCAGAGCGGTGATCACGTCCATGTACAGGGGATCTCCCAGAGCGCCGGGCTCCTTGGTGCGGTCCAGCACGGCGATCTTCTTGGCGGTGTCGGGGATGGCGGCCACCAGCTTGTCGGCGCGGAAGGGCCGATACAGGCGGACCTTGATCAGGCCGACCTTCTGGCCGTTGGCGTTCAGATAGTCAATGACCTCCTCAGCCACGTCGCAGATGGAGCCCATGGCGATGATGACGCGGTCAGCGTCGGGGGCGCCATAGTAGTTGAACAGCTTATAGTCGGTGCCCAGCTTGGCGTTGACCTTGTCCATGTACTCCTCCACGATCTCGGGCAGAGCGTCGTAGTAGGTGTTGCTGGCCTCGCGGTGCTGGAAGAAGACGTCGCCGTTCTCGTGAGAGCCGCGCATGGTGGGGTGCTCAGGGTTCAGGGCGCGCTTGCGGAAGTCCTCCACAGACTTCATGTCCACCATCTCAGCCAGATCCTTATAGTCCCAGATGGCGACCTTCTGAATCTCGTGAGAGGTGCGGAAGCCGTCGAAGAAGTTGATAAAGGGAACGCGGCCCTTGATGGCGGCCAGGTGGGCCACGGGGGACAGGTCCATGACCTCCTGCACGTTGCCCTCGGCCAGCATGGCAAAGCCGGTCTGGCGGCAGGCCATCACGTCGGAGTGGTCGCCGAAAATGTTCAGGGAGTGGGTGGCCACGGTACGGGCGGACACATGGAACACGGCGGGCAGCAGCTCACCGGCGATCTTGTACATGTTGGGGATCATCAGCAGCAGGCCCTGAGAGGCGGTGTAGGTGGTGGTCAGGGCGCCGGCGTTCAGAGAGCCGTGAACGGTACCGGCAGCACCGGCCTCAGACTGCATCTCGATGACCTTAACGGTGGTGCCGAAGATGTTCTTCTGGCCCTGGGCGGCCCACTGGTCCACATAGTCGGCCATGGGGCTGGACGGCGTGATGGGGTAGATGCCCGCCACCTCGGTGAAGGCGTAGCTGACATATGCCGCGGCGTTGTTGCCGTCCATGGTTTTGAATTTTCTTGCCATAGAGTTCCCTACTTTCTTCCTAATTTGGGTTTGGACATACGGAAGCCCGTCTGTCCAAGTTCGCTCCACATCCGTCCTGCCCTCAGCCGCCCCTCGGCGGCCCGCAGACACGACAGCGCCGCCCTCCGGCAAAGGTGGAGAGCGGATACTTGTTTTTCAACGGCCCCTATTTTAACACTTTTTCGCCTGTTTGTAAATTGAAAAAAGAAACTTTCTCCGGGATTTTGGTGCTTTTTCACTGGTAAAAGCGCACAATTTTTTATTTTATGTTCTTTCCCCTTCCGTCACTTCGCTCAATTCCCGGCCACTTTCTTTCTTTTCCCTCTTTTTCGGTAACTTTTCGTTCATCCGTTGCAATTCTGTGAAAAAAAAGGTACAATGGTCCTGTAAAAAGCTGTCTGCGGGCCTGGCCCGCAGCTTGGGAGGAACACCTATGGTCTGCTCGATCCCCTCGCTGGGTCTGCACGGAGTGTCCGGCTATCCCGTCACCGCTGAGTGCGACCTGTCCGGCGGCCTGCCCGCCTTTACCATTGTCGGTCTGCCCGACGCCGCCGTCACCGAGGCCCGGGAGCGGGTGCGCTCGGCCATCAAAAACTGCGGCTTCGCCTTTCCCGTTAGCCGCATCACGGTGAATCTGGCTCCCGCCCATCTGAAAAAGGTGGGCACCCTGTACGACCTGCCCATTCTGGTGGGCATTCTGGCCGCCGGGGGACAGATCCGCCTGACCGAGCCCGGCTGCGCTTTTCTGGGGGAGCTGTCCCTGTCCGGCCAGCTGCGCCCCTGCGCCGGGATGCTGCCCATGGCCCTGGCCGCCAAGGAGGCAGGCATCCAGTCCCTCTTCGTCCCAGAGGAGAACGCCGCCGAGGCCACCCTGGCCCAGGGTCCGGCGGTCTATCCCCTGCGGGACGTGGCCCAGCTGGCCCGGCATCTCACCGGGGAGGAGCCCATCTCCCCCGCCCCGCCCTGGCAGCCTGGAGAGGCCGTCCACACCGGCCCGGACTTTGCCGAGGTGAAGGGCCAGGAGCAGGTGAAGCGGGCTTTAGAAATTGCCGCCGCCGGGGGCCACAACGTGCTCATGTCCGGCCCTCCCGGCTCGGGCAAGTCCATGCTGGCCCGCCGTCTGCCCGGTATCCTGCCCGACATGACCCTGGCTGAGTCGTTGGAGACCACCCAGATCCACTCCGTCATGGGTCTCACCTCCTCCCGCTGCCCCCTGGTGGAGACCCGGCCCTTCCGCTCCCCCCACCACACCATCTCCCCCATGGGCATGGCGGGGGGCGGCTCCAATCCCCGGCCCGGGGAGATCTCCCTGGCCCACAACGGGGTGCTGTTCCTGGACGAGCTGCCCGAGTTTCCCAAAGAAGTGCTGGAGGTGCTGCGCCAGCCCCTGGAGGACGGGGAGGTGCAGATATCCCGGGCGGCGGGCTCGGTGGCCTATCCCAGCCGGTTCATGCTGGTGTGCGCCATGAACCCCTGCAAGTGCGGCTGGTACGGCCACCCCTCCGGCCGCTGCCACTGCTCCGACGCCGAGGTCAAGCGCTATCTCTCCCGCCTGTCCGGCCCCCTGCTGGACCGCATCGATCTGTTCGTCCAGGTGGACGCCCTGGACTTTGAGGAGCTGTCCACCCGGCAGAACGGCGAGTCCTCTGACCAGATCCGCCAGCGGGTGAACAGGGTCCGCACTTTACAGAGCATCCGGTCCGAAGCCACCTGCAACGCCCGCATGGGCCCCAGTGAGCTGGACCGCTTCTGCGCCCTGGACGAGGACTGTCTGAATCTCATGCGGGGGGCTTTTGCCCGCATGGGTCTCACCGCCCGCAGCTATGACCGCATCCTGCGGGTGGCCCGGACCATCGCCGATCTGGAGGAGAGCGAATCGATACGCCCCGGCCACCTGGCCGAGGCCCTGCAATTCCGTCCGCCGGAGTACCTGCGGCGGTAAATCCCCTCTCGACAAATGAGGCGCTTCCCCTTATAATAAATTTGTTTCCTGTCATTGCGAGGAGGGGCGCAGCCCCGACGCGGCAATCCGTTCTTGCGTCCAGCAGCCTCCCTTGTTAAAGGGAGGTGGCACGGGCGCAGCCCGTGACGAAAGGATTCCGACCACAGGAAAGCTATCCTGAAAACGGAATCCCTCAGTCATCGCCTACGGCGATGCCAGCCCCCTTTCACAAGGGGGCCAAGGGACGAAGGTTACGGATTCCCACGTCGCTTCGCTCCTCGGAATGACAGCCCAATTCAGAACGCAAGATATTTTGTCACTTGAATGGAGAGATACCCATGAATGAAATGATCCTGCTGAAGCTGGGGGAGATGGTCCTGAAGGGCCTGAACCGCCACAGCTTTGAAGATAAGCTCCAGGCCAACATCCACCGCCGTCTCAACGGCCTGGGCCGCTTCCGGGTGTACACCCGCCAGTCCACCACCTATGTGGAGCCCATGGAGGACAGCTGCGACATGGACGCCGCCTGGGAGGCCATGAAAAAGGTCTTCGGCGTGGTGGGTCTCAGCCGGGCCCGGGCCTGTGAAAAGGACAAGGACGCCATTCTAAAGGCCTGCCACGAGTATCTGGATGACCGGCTGCGCACCGCCCGCACCTTTAAGGTGGAGACCCGCCGGGCGGACAAGACCTTCCCCATGACGTCGATCCAGCTCAGCCAGTATGTGGGCGGCGAGCTGGACGAGCTCTACCCTAACCTTCAGGTGGACGTCCACCACCCGGAGCTCACCGTCTATGTGGAGATCCGGGACTACGCCGCCTTTGTCCACGCCAACCCCGACCCCGGCGCGGGCGGTCTGCCCGTGGGCATCAATGGCCGGGCGGTCAGCCTGCTCTCCGGCGGCATCGACTCCCCCGTGGCCAGCTATATGATCGCCAAGCGGGGCGTGGCCCTGGATATGGTCCACTTCTTCTCCTACCCCTACACCTCCCCCGAGGCCAAGGAGAAGGTGCTGGAGCTGGCCCGGCTGCTCACCCCCTGGTGTGGCCGTCTCACTGTCCACGTGGTCCCCTTCACCGCCATTCAGGAGGAGCTGCGCCGCTCCTGCCCCGAGGAGATGTTCACCCTGGTCATGCGCCGGTTCATGATGCGCATCGCCCAGCGGGTGGCCAAGCGCTGCGGGGCCAAGGCCTTGGTCACCGGCGAGAGCCTGGGCCAGGTGGCCAGCCAGACCATGGACGCCATGACCGTCACCGGCCAGGTGGTGGACATCCCCGTGCTGCGCCCCGTGGTGGGCATGGACAAGGAGGAGATCGTGCAGATCTCCCGGAAGATCGGCACCTACGACACCTCCATCCTGCCCTATGAGGACTGCTGCACCGTGTTCACCCCCCGCCACCCCCGTCTGCGCCCCACCGTGGAGGAGGCCGAGGCGGCAGAGGCCGGGCTGGACATCGAGGCCATGGTCCAGGCCGCCGTGGAGGGCATCGAGCGCATCCGCCTGTAACGCAAACACATGCATCACGCATAAGGAGCAACGCCATGAAAACCATCCGACTGGCCCGGCCCGGGGATGTGGACGCCCTGCTGGCCATTTACGCCCCCTATCTGTCCACCACCGTCACCTTTGAATATGTGGTGCCCAGCCGGGAGGAGTTTGCCCGGCGCATCGCCGACGTGCAGGCCCGCTTCCCCTATCTGGTGCTGGAGGAGGACGGGCAGCCCATCGGCTATGCCTACGCCCACCTGTTGGGGGTGCGGACCGCCTATCAGTGGAGCGGGGAGCTGTCCATCTACCTCTCCCCCGCCGCCACGGGCAAGGGGGCCGGACGGCCCCTGTATCTGGCCCTGATGGAGCTGCTGGGGCTTCAGGGGATGCGCACCGTCTATGGCATCGTCACCCACCCCAACCCCGCCAGCGAGGCGTTCCACGCCGCCCTGGGCTTCCGCCTGCTGGGCACCCAGCACAACTCCGGCTATAAAAACGGCCAGTGGCTGGACGTGGCCTGGTACGAAAAGCCCCTGTCCGACTACCCCGACGCCCCGCCCGTCCCCATCCCCCTGGACCACCTGCCTCAGGAGACGGTGGCGGACGTGCTGGAGAAGTATACGAAGATGCTGAACGAATAACTCTACATAGTCAAAGGGCCGGTTCCCGCAGGACCCGGCCCTTTGATTCATTTTGCCAACTCCTGAAAAGCTGGCTTGTATTTTTTCAAAATTTCTGCGGCGGCAAGATCGATCTTTTCGTCGTCTGTCAGCGAGACTTTCTCCAAATCGATTACAACATATCTCGGCTTATCGTGTTTGAAGATGACCGCCTGTCCATATTGGTCTGCGATGCGCGTCACCCGGGAAAATCTCCTCGGCCTCTGCCATAGAGACGATGGCGTCTGTGTCCAGCATCATGGGGCTTCCCTCCTCATCGGCTTTCTTTGGCTCTATTATACCGGAAAACCAGGGGCAACACAACCTGCCTGCGTCACTGCTCTTTCGGCTTCTCCGCCCTTCTCCCCCGGACCCATCTCAGGGTGACGGTCAGGGCGGCGGACAGGGCGGACAGGGCCAGCCAATCTAAGGCGGTGCGTATCAACGCGCTCGTGGGCCCGTTGGGAAGGAACCGCACGGCGGCGAAGACTACCCAGGCTCCCGCCAGGGCCAGCAGTGCCTTTTGGCCCGACAGAGGCTTTTTCCCCAAGCACAGGGCGGTGCCCACTGCCAGAGCCAAGGCCAAAATTGCCTCTCCCCAGCCCAGGGCCAGGCGGGCGTAGTTCCAGCTGGGCTCAAAGATGGGGGTGAGCCAGATCAGATGCCAGGTGACCCCGGTGGCATAGCGCCAATAGCCGTCCGTCAGCAGGAACAGGACCCAGGCGCACCACAGCCCCGGATGCCGCCGGACGGTCAGGCAGATCAGGCCGCACAGGAACAGGGGCAGGCTGAAGATGGTCCCCACCAGGGAGCCGGTCAGGGCCAAAAACAGCACCACGATCACCACGCCCAGGGCAATGAGCGCCCAACCGGCTATCTTCCTCCCGCTCTGGCGGGCCGGGGCAGATTCCGGCTCCGGGGCGGGCTGGGCCGTCGGCTCCGGCTGGGGAGTTGGCTCAGCCCCAATCACCAGGGAATCTAATGTCACGCCGAACAGCTGGCTCAGCCGCACCAGCTTGTCCAGTTCGGGCACCGAGGCGTCCGTCTCCCACTTGGACACCGACTGGCGGGACACCTCTAATTTATCTGCAAGGTCCCCCTGGGATAGATGCATCTTCGTCCGCAGCTGGTAAATGCGCTGTCCTAACGTCATGGCTCCACACTCCTTCTCTCTGGTGGTTCCATCATAGCAAAATCGGCCCCTTCTGTCCACCAACCTGGCTTTTCAATTTGGCAACCAGCGGTTGCACCGGGGAAAATGGGGGCGTTTTTTCTCTTCAGCGCCTGAAATATGGCGGGAATCCATCTGCTTTTGGGCGGGAAATTGGGAGAAGTGATGAATCGGGCGGGAACTGTCCGGGAACGATTGACAAACCGGGGGGCACTCTTTAAAATAAAGAATCGTGTGATAAAGAGGCGCGGAGCGCAACAGTACCCACCTGTGGGGAAAGGGCAATCCGCCGAAAGCGGTTTTCACCAAGCCGCTTGGGCCTGGGCTGAAGAAGCACAGGACTGTTCCCTGGGGCCGCCAGCCCCCGGGAGAGCGCTTGTCACATGGGGCGAAAGACAGACACCCACGCGGCGCCGGAGCTTTTGCTTCGGCGCTTTCTGTTTGTAAGGAGCATTGAAAAATTTTATTTTGAAGGAGTCAAGTATCATGGTATTCGGACTGCTGAAGGACATCAAAAACGGCGAGTATCGCACCATCGCCACCCCCAACGAGATCGCTTCCATCGCCGCCGACGGCCACACCGTTCTGGTCCAGAAGGGCGCGGGCGAGAAGGCCGGTTTTGAGGACGCGGAGTATGTGAAGGCCGGGGCCCGCCTGGTGGACACCATGGAGGAGATCTATGCCCAGGCCGACTTTGTCACCAAGGTCAAGGAGCTGGAGCCCTGCGAGTTCCCCCTGCTGCGGGAGGGCCAGATCATCTTCACCTGCATCCACCCCGCCGCACACCCCCAGGAGGTCCAGGCCATTCTGGACAGCAAGTGCATCGCCTTTACCGCCGAGGACTGCCACCGCTACGGCTCCCCCAACTGCGAGGCCGCCGGTAAGCAGGGCGCGCTGATGGGCCTGGAGTCCATGCTGTCCATCAACGGCGGCAAGGGCAAGTTCGTCAGTGGTCTGGGCGGCTCCCCCGCCATGAACGTGCTGATCCTGGGCGGCGGCACCGTGGGCCAGGCGGCCCTGTCCGTGCTGTATGCCCTGGGCGCCCGGGTCACCGTGATGGACATCAACATCGGCCTGCTGCGCACCCTGAAGCGCCAGTATCAGGAGCGGGTGGACACCCTGCTGTGCACCAAGGAGAACATCGCCGCCCTGCTGCCCCAGACCGACATGGTCCTCAACTGCGTGAAGTGGCCCAAGGGCTGCAACGACTTTCTCATTGACCGGCCTATGCTCAAGCTGATGGGCAAGGGCTCCGTCATCGTGGACATCAGCAACGACGACAACGGCGCCATCGAGTCCTTCCACGAGACCACCCACGAGAACCCCCGCTACATCGAGGAGGGCATCGTCCACTACTGCGTCAGCAACATCCCCGGCGCCATCGCCAACTCCACCTCCATCGCCTATGCCGCCTCTGTCATCGGCCACTTCCGCTCCATCCTGAACAACGGCGTGGCCGAGGCCTGTGCGCGGGACGGCTTCCTGCGCCGCGCCCTCACCGCCTATAAGGGCTATCTGACCCACGAGGAGACCAGCGCCCTGCAAAACCGCCCCTGGGTCCGCCCTGAGGACATCCTGCACATCGCTGACCGCCAGCTGGACCCCGCCCCCCACGCCACCGTCACCCGCTCTGACAACTTCCTGCCCCTGGACCAGGTGAAGCTGTAAGAGCCACTCATCAAAAAACAGCAGCGCTGTTTTTTGACTAAAATTTAATAGGAAAGAGAGATCACATGGAAGAATTGACAAGCATGGGCATCATCTCCATCATCCCCGCCATTCTGGCCATCGTCCTGTCCTTCGCCACCAAGAACACCATCGTGGCCCTGGCCGTGGCCTGCATCGCCGGCACCACCATGTCCGGCATCGTCATGGGCGACAGTCTGGTGGACACCCTGCTGCTGGGCTTTCCCACCCTCCTGAAGGAAAACCTGGGCACCACCAGCTTCTCCTGGGTCATGCTGCTGAACACCCTCATCGGCATTCTGGTGGCCTATTTCCAGAAGACCGGCGCCATTCAGGGCTTCTCCCAGTGGGTCCACGACAAGCACCTGTCCCGCCGGGGCGCGCAGCTCACCGCCTGGGTGCTGGGCATGTTCGTCTATTTCAGCGACTCCTTCAGCCCCCTGTTCGTGGGCTGCACCATGCGCAGCATCACCGACAAGGCCCGCATCTCCCGGGAGAAGCTGGCCTACATCGCCGACTCCACCTCTGCCCCTGTGAGCGTGCTGGTGCCCATCACCGGCTGGGCCGCCTATCTCAGCGGTCTGGCAGTGGGCATCGGCTGCATCGCCACCGCCGAGGACGGTTCCGCCCTGTTCCTCAAGGCCATCCCCTTTAACTTCTATCCCCTGGCCGCCGTCATCTTCGTGGGCCTCATCGGCTCCGGCATCATCAAGGACTTTGGTCCCATGAAGAAGGCCGAGCAGCGGGCCATGGAGACGGGCAAGGTCCTGGCCGACGGGGCCCAGCCCCTCATCGGCAAGGAGCTGACCGGCATGGAGATGTATGAGGGCTTCACCCCCCGGGTGTTCCTGAACTTCCTGCTGCCCGTGCTGATGATCGTGGTCACCGCCCTGTCCACCTATGTGGCCTATCACTCCGCCAAGACCATGGAGGCCTTCACCCTGGTGGTCATCTTCATGACCATCAGCATGATGATCCAGGGCATCCCCTTTAAAGAGGTCATGGACACCATGATGAACGGCATCAAGGGCGCTCTGCCCGCCGTGGTGCTGCTGGCCCTGGCCTACTCCGTCAACGGCCTGTCCAAGTCCATGGGCACCGCCAACTTCATCATCTCCGTCACCGAGGGCTTTTTGACCCCCCATCTGCTGCCCGCCGTGATCTTCCTGGTGGCCGCCGTAATGGCCTTCGCCACCGGCTCCTCCTGGGGCACCTTCGCCATCTGCATGCCCATCGCCCTGCCCCTGGCCTTCAACATGTCCGGCGGCGAGCTGAACCCCATCGTGGTGGCTGTGTTCGCTGCGGTGGCCGGCGGCGGCGTGTTCGGCGACCACTGCTCCCCCCTGTCCGACACCACCATCCTGTCCTCCATGGGCTCTGCCTCTGACCACCTGGACCACGTCAAGACCCAGCTGCCCTACGCCCTGATCTGCGGCGGCATCGCCGTGATTGGCTACCTCATCCTGGGCTTCGTGGCCGGTTGAGTTGACCTGTGATTTGAAGAACCCCCGCCGTCTGACCCAATTGGAAAGACGGCGGGGGCTTTTTCGAAGTTGACCTTGTCTTTTCGCTCTTTTGCCAGTATAATTGTTTATACTAGGACAGAGGGGTGAGTTGATATGGTCCTGCAATACTTTGTGAATTCATCGGAGACCGGTGCGCGTATTCCCGTGGACATTGACAGGGCAACAGATGCCGACCTTGCCGCCACAAAAGAGGGCTGGCAGACCGATTGGACCAGTGAATTCATCCGCGATCCGTCTCTTGAAAAATACACCGCACGGACGGCTTCCGGCGAGATCATCGCCCTTGGCGCCTACCGCGAAACAGAGTCCAGCATGTTTGTCTATATTCAGTATATTGAAAGCCACCCCGCCAGCAATCCCACCCTTACCCCAAAAAAGAAATATCTGAATATTGGCCGCATGATGGTTGCGTTCGGCATCCAGCTCTCCATTGATTCCGGTAAAAATGGCGTCGTCACGTTTGAGGCTAAAACAACCGAATTGGCCCGGCACTATATTCAGGATTTTGGTGCCATTCGGATCTTCCCCAAATACTCCGGCGGTCCTATTATGCTGATGATCGCAGATCATGCCGCCATCTCTATCTTCAACACGTATCTTTCCTGATGGGAGGTCATTTTATGGATATCGAAGTCAAGAATATGTCGCCAGAAGCCGTGGAACTGCTGGAGCAGCTCAGCGTAGTCTGCAAGCGCTATGGTATCTCCTATTATTCCGCCTCTCAGACCCAGCGCGATCTGCTGGACTCCATCGCGCTCCATGAGTACCAGTTGAAAAAAGCCCACGAGCAGGGCCAACCGCGCTCTGTGGTCCCTCCGTTCCTCGGGCTGAAGCGTACCCGCCGCAGTGACGAAATGCCTGCATGACCTGCGTGGTATATTGAAAATCGAAAGGACGTTCCCCGTGATCGCAGCATCACAGGGAACGTCCCTTTCATTTTTATCTATGCCCTTTTCTCAGCCCGGGGGCCAGGTCATATCCCGGCCGGACAGGACGTGGAAGTGCAGGTGGTGGACGCTCTGGCCCGCCTGCTCCCCGATGTTGGAGACCACACGGTAGCTGTCCAGGCCCAGCTCCTTCGTCACCTTGGCGATGACCTCGAAGATGTGGGCCACCACGGCGCTGTTGTCCCCGCTGACCTCGGCCACGGAGCCGATGTGGGCCTTGGGGATGACCAGGAAGTGGGTGGGCGCCTGGGGATCGATGTCATAAAAGGCGTAGCACAGCTCGTCCTCATAGACCTTGTTGGAGGGGATCTCCCCGGCGCTGATCTTGCAGAACAGACAATCAGACATGAAATTCAGCTCCCTTCTGTTTTTGATATCCCTTTTTGCGTCCCCACCCCCGCAGGGGTGGGGATCGGGATCTATCTCCCCTCCCCCGCTCTTCCGGGCGGGAGAGGGGCCTTCAGCGGGTCAGACGAACTGATTCCGCTCCGGGTCATAGTGATAGTCGATGGCTGCCAGCTTGTCCGCCAGGGCCTGCTCGTCCGCCTGAAGGTCGTCGCACAGGGCGGCCAGGCTGGGATAGCAGTCCCGCAGCTTGGTGTTCACATAGCTGAGCAGGATCGCAGGGTCCTGTGGCAGCATCTCACACACCCAGCTTCATGGACACCACGTTGTCCACCATGGCCAGGGCGTTGTCCACCATCAGGGGGTCCTTGCCGCCGCCCATGGCGGAGTCGGGCTTGCCGCCGCCGGAGCCGCCGGCGATGGCGGACACCTGCTTGATGATGTCCCCGGCCTTCACGCCGGCCTTCACGGCATCCTTGCCGCACACGGCCAGGAAGGTGATCTTCTCCCCGTTGACGGCAGCCAGCACGGCCACCACCTTGGGCTCCTTGTCCCGCAGGAAGTCGCCCATCTTGCGCAGGCGGTTGGCATCGGCCTCGGGCACGGTGGCGGTGAGGACCTTCAGTCCGCCCACATCGTGGCCGGAGAACAGGAAGCGCTCGGCCTCGCTGACGGCCTCCCGGGCCTTGAACTTCTCCACGGACTGGCTGAGCTGGCGGACCTCGGCCATCACGGCCTCGGCCTTCTCCCGCAGCTCGCCGGGCTTGGCCTTCAGGACGGAGGCGGCCTGGAACAGCATCTCCTGGTTCCGGTTCATCACGGCCAGAGAGGCCTTGCCGGTGGTGGCCTCGATGCGGCGGACGCCGGAGGCCACGGAGAACTTGCTGGAGATGTGGAACACGCCCACCTTGGCGGTGTTGTCCAGGTGGGTGCCGCCGCAGAACTCCACGGAGTAGCCGCTGCCCATATCCACCACACGGACGGTGTCGCCATACTTCTCGCCGAACAGGGCGATGGCGCCCTTCTTCTTGGCCTCCTCGATGGGCAGCTCCTGGGTGACGATGTCATAGCCCTCCAGAACGGCCTCGTTGACGATGGCGTTCACCTTGCCAAGCTCCTGGGCGGTGAGGGCGGAGAAGTGGGTAAAGTCAAAGCGCAGGCGGTCGGGCTCCACCAGAGAGCCGGCCTGATGGACGTGGTCGCCCAGCACGGTGCGCAGGGCCTTGTCCAGCAGGTGGGTGGCGGAGTGGGCGCGCATGATGGCCTTGCGGCGCTCCACGTCCAGGGCGGCGGTGACGGTGTCGCCCACCTTCAGGGTGCCTTGGGTCAGCTTGCCGTAGTGCATATACTTGCCGCCCTTGTTCTTCTGCACGTCGGTGACGGCGAAGGTCACGCCGTCTGCGGTGAGGGTGCCCTGGTCGCCGATCTGGCCGCCCATCTCGGCGTAGAAGGGGGTCTTATCCAGCACCACGATGGCCTCCACGCCGGGCATCAGCTCCTCGGCCTGCTCATTCTCCACCACCAGGGCGACCACCTTGGCCCCCTCTACCGTGGTCTGGTCATAGCCCATGAACTGGGTCTCGGGGATGTCCTTGCCGAACTCCACGCCGGCCCAGCCCAGATCGCCCAGGGCCTCACGGGCCTTGCGGGCCCGCTGGCGCTGCTCCTCCATCTGCTTGTGGAACTCCTCCTCGTCCAGGGTCATGCCCTGCTCCTCCACCATCTCCAGGGTCAGGTCGATGGGGAAGCCATAGGTGTCGTACAGCTTGAAGGCGTCGCCGCCGGAGAAGGTCTTCTCCCCCTTGGCCTTGTGGCCGGCGAGCATCTCGTTGAAGATCTTCAGGCCGCCGTCGATGGTCTTGGCGAAATTCTCCTCCTCCACCCGGATGACCTTGGTGATATAGTCCTGGCGCTCCCGCAGCTCGGGGTAGTGGCCCTCGTTCTCATGGATGACGGTGTCGCACACCCGGTACAGGAAGGGCTCGTTCACGCCCAGCAGCTTGCCGTGGCGGGCGGCCCGGCGCAGCAGACGGCGCAGCACATAGCCCCGGCCCTCGTTGCTGGGCAGCACGCCGTCGCAGATCATAAAGGTGGCGGAGCGGATGTGGTCGGTGATGACCCGCAGGGACACGTCGATGGCGTGGCTCTGGCCATACTTGGCCCCGGTGATCTCGGTGACCTTGTTGGTGATGTTCATCACGGTGTCCACGTCGAACAGGGAGTCCACGTTCTGGCACACCACGGCCAGACGCTCCAGGCCCATACCGGTGTCGATGTTCTTCTGCTTCAGCTCGGTATAGTGGCCCTCGCCGTCGTTGTCGAACTGGGAGAACACCACGTTCCAGACCTCCATATACCGGTCGCAGTCGCAGCCCACGGTGCAGCCGGGCTTGCCGCAGCCATACTTGGGGCCCCGGTCATAGTAGATCTCAGAGCAGGGACCACAGGGGCCGGAGCCGTGCTCCCAGAAGTTGTCCTCCTTGCCGAACTTGAAGATGTGGTCGGCGGGGACGCCGATCTCCTCGTTCCAGATGCGGAAGGCCTCGGTGTCGGCGGGGGTGGTCTCGTTGCCGGCAAAGACGGAGGGGAACAGGCGGTCGGGGTCCAGACCCACCCACTCCGGGCTGGTCAAAAACTCCCAGGCCCAGTGGATGGCCTCGTTCTTAAAGTAGTCGCCGAAGGAGAAGTTGCCCAGCATCTCGAAATAGGTGCCGTGGCGGGCGGTCTTGCCGATGTTCTCGATGTCACCGGTGCGGATGCACTTCTGACAGGTGGTCACGCGGTGACGGGGGGGCTCCTGCTCCCCGGTGAAGAAGGGCTTCATGGGGGCCATGCCGCTGTTAATGAGCAGCAGGCTGGCGTCGTTCTGGGGGATCAGGGAGAAGCTGGGCAGACGCAGATGTCCCTTGGTCTCAAAAAAGTGCAGGAACATCTCGCGCAGTTCGTTTACCCCAAAGGGCTTGGGATCTTTCATGGAAAATACCTCCGTTTATTGTTGCTTTCTTCTTTATCGGATCTGTGCCGAAAAACCGATGAGCTGATAGCTGGGATCGATGGAGAACTGATAGACCACTTTTTTCTTCTCGTGCTTGCAATAGAGCACGGCCACGGCGTATTCGCCGTCGAAGCTCTCGTTCTCGCCGCCCACCACGGTGGAGTCGGTGAGCTTGACATAGGCCCCGGCGCCCGCTACCTGCTCCATGGCCTGGATGATGGTGTCCGCCGTGACGCCGTATTCCTCCCGCACGTCCTGGCGGAACTGCTCGGCCACCTGGGTATAGTCCCCATCGGCCAGCAGGGCCAGGACCTCCTCCGCCTTGGTCTGGACGGTCTCCTTGTCCATGCCCTCGGGCAGGGGCTTCCCCTTGCAGCCGGCCAGCAAAAACAGGCTCAGCACCACCGTGACGGCCAGGGCCAGGGCCCCGACCCGCTTTCTCCATTGTCTCATGCCTCGTTCACCCCCCATCGGGCAAAGCCGCGCCAGCTTTTCCGCAACGAAAAAACCGCCCCTGACCAAATGTCAGGGGCGGAAAAATTCCACGGTACCACCCTGATTAGCGCCGAAAACGGCGCTGTCTCAAGTCATCCGGTAACGGGGATGGGCCGTCCCGGTCATCCCGGGCCGCTGGTGAAGTGGCGTTCCCGGTCCGTCTGCAAGGGCTTTCACTGTCCCCTCTCGCTGGCGGCACGTGGCCGGGCTTTGCTTCGTCGTTACATTTTGCGTTGTTATTGTATCATGTTTTCGGGGATTGTCAAGGGGACGGGGCACTTCTCTCCCTCTTTTCTTCCAAAAGATAAAAAAGCCGCTAAAAAGTTTTCCAGGTCCCTGCAAAATTTTTGTTGCATTTTCCCGCTTCCGGGGGTATCATACGTATAGTAGCATATTCGCCCCTTCAGCGAGAAGCGCTCAGGGCGTATTTTTATTTCGCACAGGCTGTATACAGATTGTGGACTGTGCGTTCTTTTTTCCCATAAACGACCCATAGAAAGGCAAGAGGTGATCTAATTTTATCATGTTTGAGACAAGACGAAAGACCAACCTGTCTGAACAGGCCTATAACCAGATCAAAGATGCCATCTGCCAGGGGCGCATCGCCCCCGGCGACATCCTCAGCGAGAGCCGCCTGGCCGAGGACCTGGGCATGAGCCGCACCCCCGTGCGGGAGGCCCTGCGTTCCCTGGCCTCCGAGGGGTTTTTAGAGATCAAAAACGGCGTGGGGGCCTATGTAAAGCCCCTGTCCTCCAAGGACATGGAGAACCTGTATGAGATCCGCTGTCTGTTGGAGATGCAGGCCATCAAGACCTCCATCTATCGCATCACCGACCAGGAGATCGACGACATGGAGCGTCGGTTCCAGGAGGTGTATGACGCCTGCGAGCGGGGGGAGCACCCCCAGCACGGGGAGTTCTCTAACCTGGACTGGGAGCTGCACGTCATGCTGGTGGACCACTGTACCAACCCCTATATCAAGTCCATCGTGGCCAGCAACGACTCCAACCTGCGCCGCTATCTGGACCTGTCTGCCGAGGCGCTGAACAACACCAAGGAGAGCGTCCGCCAGCACCTGGAGATCTTAAAGGTCCTGCGCAGCCGGGACCTGGACAAGCTCACCGAAGTTTTGAAAAATCACCTGGATTGGTCGGAAAATTTCCTGCGCATCTAAACCCGCCCAATCCACCATTAGGAGGAATTTCTCATGGAAAAGCCCCTGTTCTGGATCATCGACGACGAGTGGCCCGACTACTCCGTGGAGGAGGCCGCCCTGAAGGCCGCCTATCCCGACTGCGAGATTCGCTATTCCGGCATCCCCTTTCAGCAGGACCTGGAGGACTTTGGCGCCCAGGCGGACGTGGTCTTTGCCCAGGTGTCCGCCGACGTCACCGCCGACGTCATTTCCAAGCTCAAAAACTGCAAGGGCATCGCCGTCTTCGGCAGCGGCTATAACAACGTGGACGTGCAGGCCGCCAAGGCCACCGGAATCCCCGTGACCAACGTGAACGGCTATTGCACCGAGGACATCGCCGACTATGTCCTGGCCGCCATGTTCCACTTTTACAAGCCCATCGAGGCCCTGTACGGCCAGCTGAAAAACGGCGCGTGGGGCGTCACCGCCCTCAGCCAGCCCGTCCACCGCCTGAGCCGGCAGACCCTGCTGCTCATGGGCTTTGGCTACATCGGCAAGGTCACCGCCCAGCGGGCCCACGCTCTGGGCATGACCGTTCTGGCCTATGACCCCTTTGTCACCGACGAGGCCGCCCGGGAATTCGGCGCGGAGAAGGTGGAGCTGGACGAGGGCCTGGCCCGGGCGGACTTCGTCTCCGTCCACGTGCGACTGATGCCCGAGACCACCGGCCTTGTTGACCTGGACCTGATGCGTAAGATGAAGCCCTCCGCCGTGCTCATCAACGTGGCCCGGGGGCCCCTGGTGAACGAGGCCGACCTGATTGAAGCGGTGAAGACCGGCGTCATTCGCGGCGCGGTGCTGGACGTGGTCTGCCACGAGCCCATCGCCATGGACGACCCCCTGCTGTCCGTCCCCGGCATCCTCATCACCCCCCACGTGTCCTACGCCTCGGAGGAGTCGGTGCTGGACCTGCGCCGCCGGGCGGTGCAGAACGCCCTGGCCATGTACCGGGGCGAGCGCCCCCTGGACCTGATCCCCGTGTAAAGGCGATCAAGCAATATCCGCGCGCCCGGACCAGCTGCCCGGGCGCGCTTTTTTCATTGCCCCCGGCGGCATCCTGTGGTAAAATGAGACCATCCCAGGGGCTTCTCTGCCCCTTCTCCAGGGAGGAGATCATTTGAACAAGCGCCATTCCTGGCTTTTGGGGCGGCTGGCGGTCCTGCTGGTGTGCCTCGGTCTGCTCATTCCGCCCCCCGCCGCTGCGGCGGAGGTGTGCTTTACCGCCGTGAACGACAACGTGCTGCCCCTCACGGCGGACACCATGCCCATCTGGTATAAAAGCCTGATCTACGTGCCATACACCGTGTTCGACAGCGGCTCCACCGGCGTGGACCTGGGGCTGAGCAGCACCTATGACCCATCCACCGCCACGGTGAGCGTCTATAACCTGCGGCAGATCCTGGCCTTCGACTTAAACGCCGGGACCTGCCGGGACCTGGCCACCGACACCTATTACGACGTGCGGGCCGTCATGCGCAACGGGCGGCCCTATGTGCCCCTGAACACCGTGTGTACCTTCTTCGGACTCAGCCGTTCCTATAACTCCATCCGCCAGGGCTATCTGCTGCGCATCAAGAACGAGGCGGTGGTCCTGTCCGACTCCAAATTCATCGAGGCGGCGGAGAATCTGCTGAACATGCGCCTGCGGGAGTATAACCGTAGCCTGAACCCCGGCAGCGACACGCCCTCCACCCCCAGCACCGTCACCCCCTCCACCCCCAGCACCGACCCGGCAGTGGAGGAACCCGTCACCGCAAGCGACGTGTCCGTCTATCTGGCCTTCCGCTGCACCGACGGGGACAGCCTGGCCGATCTGCTGGACGCATTGGACGCCAAGGCAGCCTACGCCGTCTTCTTCCTCACCCCCCAGGTGCTGGAGGAGCACGGCGACCTGGTCCGCCGCATGTTGGGCGAGGGACACAGCGTGGGCCTGCTGGCCCTGGGGGACACCGCCGACCAGACCCGGCGGCTGCTGGAGCGGGGCAGCGAGCTGCTGGCTGGCACGGCCCACAGCCGCACCACCCTGGCCATGGTGCCGGACGAGCAGCGCGCCGCCCTCTCCGCCCAGGGCTGGGTGTGCTGGCAGCAGAGCCTGTCCCTCTCCCCCACCCTGTCCTCCGGGGTGAACACCTTCTCCGCCAACACCCTGCGCCGCCTGGACCGGCTGGACCGCCAGACTGTCTATCTCACCATGGACGCCGACCCCGGGGCCGTCCGGGTGCTGCCCACCCTGCTGCGGCAGATGAAGAACAACCACTATCTCATCCGCATCCCCATGGAGACACGTCTATGAAGCACATTGACTTTACAGTTCCTCTCCTCCAGGGCTATGACCCGGAGCATCTGGCCCGGCAGGTCCGCCACCTGGCCGCCCGGCTCCAGGACTTCGGCCCCGGCGGGCCGGAGCTCCTCTCCGCCGACCAAAAGACCGGCCAAGTCCGTGCTCGCTTCCCTGGCCACGACGCCGATGATATTCGGCGGCAGCTGGAGACGCGCTTCGGTGTCCGCACCCGCCTGGACGGGGACGGTCTCCGCTTCCAGCTCTCCCCTCACATCGCTTTTGAAGAACTGGACTATGTGTGGGGCTGCCTCTTCGAGCTGCTCTATTAAGAAAATACGCTCCCCCCGCAGGCTGGTCCAGTCCGGTCACGGGGGGAGCGTTTTGTTATGCCGTTATGCTTTTGTCCCGCAGCAGCCGGACAGGGTCTCGATCAGCTTTTTCATTTCCAGGGGCTTGGCCAGGTGGGCGTTCATGCCCGCCTCCAGACACTTTTTCGCGTCCTCGTCAAAGGCGTTGGCCGTCATGGCCAGGATGGGGATGGTCTTGGCGTCGGGGCGGGGGCGGCCTTTTCCTCCGGGGCCGGGGCGATCTCAAAGGGGATGGTGATGACGAAGGTGGAGCCCACCCCCACCTGGCTGGACACTTCAATGGTCCCGCCCATCTTGTCCACCAGGCTCTTCACGATGGACATGCCCAGGCCGGTGCCCTGATAGACGCTGCGGGCGTCGTTTTTCTCCTGGGCAAAGGGCTCGAAGATGCGCTGCAAAAACTCCTGGCTCATGCCCACGCCGGTGTCAGAGATGGTCCAGCGATAGGTGCAGATGTTGTCATGCTCCTCTAACGTGTCCACGATGGTGGTGATCCTGCCGCCGGGGCGGTTATACTTGATGCAGTTGCCATAGATATTCAAAAAAATCTGCCGCAGATGGACGGGGCTGCCATAGATATAGGGATAGGGGATGTTGGACTTTCCCTTTTCATAGTCCCAGATCAGGCCCCGCTCTGTGGCCCGGTCAATGACGATGGTCACGATGTCCCTTGTCAGGTCCACCAGACTGATGACCTCGTGGGTCAGAACGGTGTTCCCGTCCTCCAGCTTGCTCATCTGCAGCACGTCGTTGATGAGGGACAGCAGGTGGTCGGCGGACACCTTCATCTTCTGGTGGTTGGCCAGCAGCAGCGCCTGGTCGTCAAAGTGGGCCTCGTCGATGTTCAGCAGGCCGATGATGCCGTTGATGGGGGTGCGGATGTCGTGGCTCATGCGGGAGAGGAACCGGCTTTTGGCCTCGTTGGCCTTTTGGGCCTGGGCCGCCACCTCCCGCAGCTGGGCGTTTTTGGCCTCCAGGGCCTGGGTATACTCCCGCTGCACCCGCAGGGTCTCCTTGTGATAGCCCCGCTCCGTCCGCCACCACAGCATGTGGACCATCACCAGCAGCATCAGGTAGACGAACAGGGTGTACAGCATCACCTGGGGGGTTGTGGCGAACACGGTGCGCTCGGTCATAAAGGCGTAGATGTAATAGTCCCGGCTCTTCTCCATCAGGCCGAAGTCGTGGCCCAGCACGGTGCGCCCGTCCTTGGCGTGGATCAGCTTTTTCCCGGTGCCCCGCTCCATGATGCGCTTTAAAATGGGCGTGTCATCGATCTCCGTGTCCACCAGCGTCTTGTCATTGGAGGCCAGCACGTGGGTCCCCGCGCTGACCACGACGGTGCCGTCCCGCTCCGGGGCATAGCTGGCAATGAGGGAGCGGATGGAGTTGTTGAACACCTTGGCATATCCGGCGGAGGTGTAGTAATAGCCCACGATCACGCCCCTCTCGTCCGCCCGCCCCACGGCGGCCACGTCGATGAAGGAGCCGTTTTCAAAATTCACCCGGACCACATAGGTCTTCTCTTGAAAGTCCATGGTGTCCAGCAGAGAATTCAGGTCCAGCCGGGGCATCAGCCGGTCCGCCGGAACATTCACGCTGTTATACTGGGCCGTGATCGTGCCGTCCGGCCCCAGCAGGAACAGGCCGTCCAGATAGCTGTCCTTGGCCAGGGTGGCCAGGGCGTCGTCCACCGTGGCCGCTCGGCTCAGCTCCGGGCCATATTTCATCCGCCAGCGGATCTGCTCCGCGCTTTCCGTCAGGCGCAGCAGGCTCTTGGCCTCGGAGGCCAGGTTGATGAGCTGGCTGTTGTTGCACTGCTCCTTCATATACTCCACTTTGCTGACCAGCTCCTGCTCCGCGGTGGAGATGTCGTCGTTAGAGGCGATGACGAACATCACCGTCATCAGCAGAATGCCAACCAGTATCTCCACGGGGATGAGCTGCCGCCAGCGGAGGGTGACTTTTTTAGCTTTCATCTCCGCCCTCCAGATACCGGTCCGGGTCGGACATATACTCGCTCAGAACAGCCCGGGTGGTCCCGTCCGCCTTCATCTCCTTCAGCACCTCGTCCAGCTTTGTGTTCAGGCCCCGGGTGTCGTCCTTGTCAAAGGCCACCCCCAGGCCCACGGTGAGCAGGGGCTGATCCAGGATGCGGAACTCCAGGCCGCTCTCGGCCATGAACTGCTCCACCGAAGTGTCGTGGGCGGCCAGGGCGTCGGCATAGCCCTTGCCCAGCAGGGCGAAGAGCAGGTCCCGCTTCTGCACGGAGATGACCTTGCGCAGCTGGGGCAGGGTGCCGTCGTGGCTGCGGATGATATCCTCCGGCTTGGTGGAGGACTGCACGGCCATCACCTTGTCCTCCAGGTCCTGAAGGGTGTAGATGTCGCTGTCTACATTCACCGCCACCACCTGGTGGCTGCGCATATAGGGCCCGGCCCACCGGTACTCGTCCTCCCGGCCGTCCATGGTGAAGCTGCTCCAGACGCAGTCGATGTCCCCGTTGTGGAGCAGGTCCTTCTTTTCCTCCCAGTTGATGATGGTGAACTCCGGCTCATAGCCCATGCGGGAGAAGGCCTCGCTGGCCAGTTCGATGTCGATGCCCGTCAGGTTGCCGTCTACGTCCACATAGCTGAAGGGAGAATAGGTGTCGCAGCCCACGGTGACGGTGGGCCGGTCCTCGTCCGCCTTGGCCCGGGGCACCACGCCCCCGCAGCCGGTCAAAACGCCCGCCAGCAGACAGGCTAAGGCCCCGGCAGCCGCCATCCGTTTCCAGATGGAGCCCCCGGTTTTGCGCCTGTGCTGTTGTTGGGACGAAAGCGGGTCTGTCAACGGTCCATGTCCTTCCATGCCCATTCTCTCCTCGCCTGCTGGTAGCATTTAGTTTAGTTTCTTCATTATACTTGATTCCCCGTAACAGCACAAAAAAATCTTCCGAAATGTTCACCAATTCAGCGGATTGCAGTCGTCCGGCTTTATCACCAGCATGGGCCTGTTTAGCGCCATGGCGTAGGCGGCGGCCTTGTCCTCCGGGCTGCCATTGGCCAATTCCGGGGCATACACGGCCAAGGTCATGTTCGTGTCCCGAACGATTTTTTGATAGGCCAACAGCTGCCCTCCCGGCTGCGCCCGAGGTGCCAGACATCTGACCTCGTCGCAGAAGGCCAACATATCGAAATAGCGCTCTCGCAGCTGGGGCGTCCACTTAGTAGCCTGCCCCTCGTGTGGCATGACACAGACAAGACGGATATTTCTCTCCTGTTCTGCCAATGCGTGAACGATCTCCCCTGCATACAGACCGACCCCAGGGTCACAGGCCACCTGGAACTCTGTCACCCCCTGCTGACGCAATTCCAGAATGCTCTGGGCCAGTTCCAGCTCCATGCGTCGGCAGCCCTCCGCCTCCTCGTCAAAGCCCCAGGGAAAACGCAGGGGATGTTGTCCAAATACTGCGCAGCTGCGGTCTGTGTTCATCTCTCTCGCCGCCTTCTGTAGTCTAATAGCTAACATTTAGTATTCTAACAGCTGCTATTTTTCCTGTCAACGAATATGTAAGCTATAAGCATACAATTTTAATGCTATCAGCTTATATTCGGAGGTGGGCATATGGACAAAACGCTGCTTGGAAAACGCATCAACACCGCTCGGAAGGAGCGGGGCCTGACCAGTGAGCGCCTGTCCGAGGCGTGCGGCATCAATGCCACCTACCTCCGGCAGATCGAATCAGGGGCCAAGGTCCCCAGCCTTCAGGTGTTCGTGCTGCTGTGTCAGGCGCTGCGGGTGTCCCCCACCTATCTGCTGGCCGACGCACTGCCCGACCTGGGGCTTCAGGACATGGACGCGCTGCTGGAGCTGTTCCGGACGGCCACCCCCAAGCAGCTGACCATGATCACCGCCATGATCCGCAGCGCCCTGGAGGCGTCCGGGGAGTGACTGCCCTTCACCCTTTTGACAACAACAAAACCAGCCCCGCGCCGCCGGATACCTGGCAGCGCGGGGCTGGTTTTTTATTTCAATCACGCGGTCAATCCCCGCACACCTCCGCCGCCAGTTGGGCGACGGTCTTGTGGAGGATGGGGTGGCGCTTGTTGGGGGCGATCTCCTTCAGGGGCAGCAGCACGAAGTCCCGCAGGTGCATCTCCACGTGGGGGATGACCAGATCGTCGCTGTCCATGACCAGGTCATCATACAGCAGGATGTCCAGGTCCAGGGTCCGGGGGCCCCAGTGGATCAGCCGCTCCCGGTGGGCGGCCTGCTCGATGTCGTGGAGCCGGTCCAGCAGTTCGTGGGGGGGCAGGAAGGTCTTCAGCTTCAGACAGGCGTTGAGGAAGTCGTCCTGCTCCACCCCGCCATAGGGCTTGGTATTCAAGTAACTGGATACCGATTCCACTTTACAGCCGTGGACTTCGTCCAGCGCCTTCACCGCCCCGTCCAGATAGCCCTTCTTGTCCCCCAGGTTAGAGCCCAGGGCGATGTAGGCGGTGTGCCAGAAGCGGGTGATCTTCACCGACACGGTCTTCAGGGGCAGGCCCACCGGGGCCCAGGGCTTTTTCAGCTCCAGCGTCAGCCCCTTCACCAGGGGATAGTGGAGCAGGACCTCCTCGGCCATGTGCTCCGCCGCCGTCTCGATGAGCTGGAAGGTGTTCTGGTGCATATAGTCGGTGAGGAAGGCGCTGACCTCCCCATAGTGGACGGACTGCTCCAGGCGGTCCGCCGTTCCCGCCGGGCGGGTGTCCACATACAGGACCAGGGAGATGACGAACTTCTGCCCCAGGCGGTTCTCCTCGGGGAACACGCCGTGGTGGGCGAAGACCTCCAGGTCCTCTACGTGGATCTCGTCATAAGGCAGCGTCATGGCTTTAGTCCTTCCCGTCCCGCAGGATGGCCTGGGTCATGCGGATGGCCCGCAGGTTCTCCTTCACGTCGTGGACCCGGACAAAGGCCGCACCCTTCAAAACGCCCATGACGGTGGTGACCATGGTGCCCTCCACCCGCTGGTCGGTGGGCAGGTCCAGGGCCTGGCCGATGCAGGACTTGCGGGAGGTGGCCAGCAGCACGGGATAGCCCATATCGCACAGCCGCTCCAGGTGGTGGATGATAGTCAGGTTGTGCTCGTAGTTCTTGCCGAAGCCCACGCCGGGGTCCAGGATGATCTGCTCGTCGGCGATGCCGGCCTCCTTGGCGATGGCCAGGCTGTCCCGCATGTCCTGGCAGAAGTCGTCCAGGAAGTTGTTGTACTCCGCCTTCTCCCGGTTGTGCATCAGGCAGCAGGGCACCTTGTACTGGGCGATCAGGTCGGCCACCTTCCGGTCATATTTCAGGCCCCAGATGTCGTTGACCAGGTCCGCGCCCGCCTTCAGGGCGGCCTCTACCACCTCGCTCTTATAGCTGTCGATGGACACGGGGGTGTCGAAGTTCTTCTTGATCATCTCGATTACGGGGACCACCCGGTCGATTTCCTCCTGCACGCTGATCTGCACGTGGCCGGGACGGGTGGACTCGCCGCCCACGTCCACGATGGCCGCGCCCTGGGCGATCATGTCGGCGGTGTGGAGACGGGCGGCCTCTAAGTTGTTCCAGCGCCCGCCGTCGGAGAAGGAGTCGGGGGTCACGTTCAGAATGCCCATGATGGAGCAGTCGTGCTCCACATCAAAGGTATGGTTTCCAATTCTCATCATAGTAAAACGGCTCCTTTATTCTAGTTAGCAGTTAGGAATTAGGAGGTAGGAGTTGACCGGATCACTCATCACTCCTACCTCCTAACTCATCACTTTTGAATCGTCATGTTTTTCTTTTCCGGGCTCCAGTTGCACTCCGGCTCCGCCGGGCAGAACAGGCAGGCTCTTGAGGCTTTATCCGCCCCATAGAGCAGCCCGGCCAGGCCCTCCCGCTGCCGGTCCTGCTGGCCCCGGTGCTGGAGGATGGCGTCCTCCACCTCCGCTCGCTCAGCCTTGGAAAAGCCGCAGTCGGCCAGAATGACCTCCGCCAGCTGGGCGCTGGCCTGGTCGTGGGGGATATTCCGGGTGTATTGCAGATGCCGCCCGATGTCGTGGAGCAGGGCGGCGGCGTAGATCAGTTCTTTGTCCACGCCCAGCCCCCGCTCTAAATTTTCAATGTAGGCCAGCCGGGCCACGTCCAGAAAGTGAACGAGATCGTGGCGGCAGAACTGCCTGTCCCGCTCCAGGTGAGCGATCTGACGGACGCTGTCCCGCCACAGGGGGTGGCGGCAGATGGCATTGACCCGCTCCAACTCAGCGGTGCTCCAGCATCCGATAGAAGTCGGTGCGCAGGCGCTCGTCATCGTTGAACACGCCCCGGGTCACCGCCGTCACCGTTTTGGTGCCCGGCTTTTTGATGCCCCGCATGGTCATGCACATGTGCTCGGCCTGGATAAGGACCATCACGCCCTTGGGCTTCAGCTCCTCCATAAAGGCGTCGGCGATCTGGGCGGTGAGCCGCTCCTGCAGCTGGAACCGCTTGGCGAACACCTCCACCGTCCGGGCCATCTTGCTCAGACCCACCACTTCCCCGTCGGGGATATAGGCGATGGCCGCCGTGCCATAGAAGGGCAGCATGTGGTGCTCGCAGAAGGAATAGAAGTGGATGTCCTTCTCCATGACCATGTCGTTGTTGTCCACGTGGAAGCGCTTTTTCAGGTGCTTGGCCGCGTCGTCGGTATAGCCCCCGGCCAGTTCCTCATACATCCGGGCGATGCGGTCAGGGGTCTCCAGCAGGCCCTCGCGATTGATGTCCTCGCCGATCCCGCTGAGGATCAGGCGAACGCCCTCTTTGATCTTCTCAGAATCCATGTTGTGCGCCTCCTTTTAATTCAAAGCGTCAGCGGCCTCGCCCAGGAAGGACAGAGAGCCGAAGATGATGATCGCGTCCTCTTTCTTGGCCATGGCCAGGGCCTTTTCCACCGCCTGAGCGATGCTGTCGGCGGCCTCCACCGAGGGGTTCACCTTGGCCACCGCTGCCGCCAATTCTTCAGCGGGCAGGGCGCGGGGGTTGTTGGGGGTCTCTACGGTGATGATGTGCTGGGCCAGGGGGGCCGTCATGCCGATGACCTGGTCATAGTCCTTGTCCTTGAACATGCCCATCACAAAATAGAGCTTCTTTCCGGGGAAATACAGCTCCAGGGACTGCTTCAGCTCCCGGGCGGCGCCGGGGTTGTGGGCCCCATCGATGATGACCACGGGGTCGTGGCGCAGGGTGGTGAAGCGGCCCCGCCAGGCGGTGCGCAGCAGCCCGTCCCGCACCTGGTGGTCGGTGATCTGGAAGCCCAGCTTCCGCAGGGCCTCCACTCCCTCCAGGGCCAGGGCGGCATTCTTGATCTGATAGCTGCCCGCCAGGGCGATGGTCATGTTCTCCCAGTTCTTATAGGAGAAGGTCTGCATGTCCGCGCCGTAGTGTACGTCCCGGAGCTGGCCCTCGTCCACCACCTGAAGGCCGCTGTGCTGCCGCTGGCAGGTCTCTTTAATGACCTGGGCGGCCTCCGGCTCCTGGTGGGCAGAGACTACTAACGTGTTGGGCTTGATGATGCCCGCCTTCTGCGCGGCGATCTTGGCCAGGGTGTCCCCCAGCACGTCCATGTGGTCCATGCTGATGGAGGCGATCACCTCTACCAGAGTGGTGGTGATGACGTTGGTGGCGTCCAGCAGACCGCCGCAGCCCACCTCCAGGGTGACGATGTCGCAGTGCTTCTCTTTAAAATAGAGGAATGCCAGGGCGGTCTCCACCTCGAAGACGGTGGGGCTGGGCAGACCGGCCTTCTGCATATCCTCGGCGGCGGCGGCGATGGCCGTCACGTGGCGGGCCAGGGACTCCTTTTCGATGTACACCTGATCCACCTGGATGCGCTCCCGGTAGGAAAACAGTGTGGGAGAGATGTAGCGTCCGGTGCGATAGCCCGCGCCCGTCAGAATGGTGGAAAGATACGCCAGGACCGATCCCTTTCCGTTGGTTCCGGAAATGTGAATGAACTTCAACTCGTTCTGGGGGTTGCCCAGGCGATCCAGCAGTTCTCTCATGCTCTCCAAGCCAAGCACACTTCCGTATTTGGAAACCTCGTCCAAATATACTCTTGCTTCTGTGTAATTCATACTGCTCCTTGTCCGAGACGGCCAGCCGTCTCTGAATTTTGTCAAAAAGTATTATATTCCCCCGACCTGTATCCTGCAATGATTTTACCGCAAATTTACGCTTTGTATTTTAAAGAATGTGGGCGTATCCAGATTAAAAAAGCCGAATTTTCTTGTCAAATATACAAAAAAAGTATCGGCGGCGTTAAGTTTCCGTTTATCCCCTCCACCGAGCTTCGTCACTTTCTGAACCCGGTTTTGCATTTTTTCTTTCACTTTTGCCCCGTTTGAACACAATTGCGGGACGATGTCTTTTTCGCCGTCCGCCCTTCAAACGGGCTGTCTCTGGTCCCGCTCTTGCCCGGTCTTTTGGGGCCTCTCAGCCCCGCGTCACTTAAATTTTTGACAAGTGACGCACAGGTGATGATAATAGGAGATAATAGAGAAAAGATCATCGTGGGAGGGACCGACCAATGGAAAAACACCTGGTCCGCGCCTGGCTATTGCAGCACCCCCGGGTGGAGTGCGACGGAAAGCCCCTGAACATCCGACTGAAGAAGGCCCAGGCCCTGCTGTTCTATCTGCTGGTGCAGAAAAAGGCCACCCGGGAGGAGGCCGCCGGGCTGCTGTAGGGCGGCGAGGAGGACAGCCTGGCCCACCGCCACCTGCGGGACAACCTGTATCAGCTGAAAAAGGCCGCCCCGGTGGAGCTGATCCGCCCCGTGGGCCGGGACAGCCTGACCCTGAACCCGGACGTGACCTTCCGGCTGGACGTGGACGACTTTCTGTCCCGCCGCCGTCTGGAGGACTATGTGGGCGGCTTTCTCCCCGCCTTCTCCGTCCCGGGCAGCTTTGAATATGACCAGTGGCTGGAAAAGACCCGCACCGCCCTGCGGGACGAATATCTCCTCCAGCTGGACGCGGCGGCCAAGGCCGCCCTGGCCGAGGGCCGCGAGACGGACGCCGAGCGTTTTTGGCAGCGCTATCTCCAGGAGGAGCCCCTGTGCGAGACGGTGTCCGTCTCTCTGATGGAGCTGTATCGGGCTAGGCGGGACTATAACCGGGCAGCCCTGGTCTATCGCAGCCTGCACAAGGCCATGTCCGACTGGCTGGGCATCACGCCCCTGAAGGAGACCTCCGCCCTGTACTACTCCATTATGGAGGAGTGGAACGCCCGGGCCGACCCGGAGGACCAGCGCGTCCGACGCCCAGATTGTCACCACCTCCTGCTTTAAGTCCAAGCAGGAGGAGTATCTCTACCCCTGGCAGGCGGTGATGCTGTCCATCGCCAGCTACATCCGCAAGGAGGACATCCCCATCCCCACCGCCTATCGCCAGGCCGTCAGCGCCCTGTTCCCCGTGTTCGGCAGCGGAGAGGGCAGCGTGGAGAAAAAGGCCCACATGCTCATCGACAGCGTCATGTCCTTCGACAGCGTGCTGATGATCCTGTCGCTGGCGGCGGAGAAGCGCCCCCTGCTGCTGGTGCTGGAGGATATCCAGTGGATGGACAAGATCAGCGCCGACCTGCTGGACCAGCTGCTGCACAAGGCCGACTCCAGCCGCATCCTGTTCGCCGCCACCTGCCGCCAGCCCAGCGGGCCGGTGGCCACCCCCCTGCTGCGGGGGCTGGAGGAGGACGGCCTGTGCCGCTGCTGCCACCTCTCCCCCTTCACCAAGGACGAGACCATGGAGTTCATCCAGCTCTATGGGGCCCAGAGTCTGCCCCAGGCGGACAAGGAGCGCATCTATCAGGACACCCAGGGCAACGCCTTTCTCCTTACCCAGCTCATTGGCAGCATCATGGAAAACGGGCGGCCCACCGTCCTGCCCCGGAACATGGAGGAGATTTTGTCCTATCGCCTGTCCGGTCTCACCGACGAGGGGCTTCAGGTGCTGAACCTGGTGGCCATGTTCCCGGACCGGGCCCCCTATCCCGTGCTGGAGCGGGTGAGCAGCAAGCCCACTCTGGACCTGCTGTATGTCTGCCAGGAGCTGTGCCGCCGGTCCATCCTCACAGAGGTGTATGACGGCGGGGCCCTGTCCCTGGCCTTTGCCCAGGCGGAGTTCCGGGAGCTGACCTATTCCCGCATCCCCGCGCTCAGCCGCCGCATCCTCCATTTGAACATCGCCCAGGCCCTGGCCGACCTGTCCCCCGCCTCGGTGCCCGATCTGGACGCCCTCACTGCCTATCACTATGACCAGGGGGGCGACCAGTTCCACGCCATGCAGTATAAGGTCCACCGCTATCTGGTCAAGGGCCTGCTGCGCCGCCTGTGTGACCGCATGGACCAGCCCCCCGCCCCCCTGGACCGCTATCTGGACCAGTCCTGCGAGAGCTACTGCGCCCAGAGCCGCAGCGCCCTGAAGGGCAAGGCCGGGGTGTTCGAGCTGGAGCTGCTCCACCGCCTGGACCTGGGCAGCGCCGACCCCCTGCCCGGTCTGCTCCAGGTGACGGAGAACTGACGCTGTGCTGATATACTGACGCTGTGAAGAGATGAAGGACCACCAATTTTCCCCTGTCTGCGTTGGCCGTCGCTGCAAGAGAAACCGGGTGTCGTTCACCTCAAAAAAGAAAAAAGTGGAGGGACCCCAAATGACAGCAATTTATGTTGCACTCGTGATCTACATGGTCGTTCTGTTCGGCGTCGGTCTGTTCTACAGCAAGAAAAACGCCACCATCAACGACTTTCTGCTGGCTGGCCGCGACCTTGGCGTCGTAGCCGCCACGCTGGCCGCCGTGCTGGCCATGGTGGTCATCATCGCCCTGACCTCCATGGGCGGCCTGAAGGCCGTCACCGTGACTGACGGCTTCCAGATCATCCTGGTCATCATCGGCGTCATCTGGGTCACCGTGGTGGCCCTGGGCGACGTGGGCGGCTTTGCCGGACTGAATTCCGCCCTCCAGTCCATGACCAGCGAGCTGCCCACCGACTATAACGTGTTCATGACCCCCGCCCACTTCAAGACCCTGCTGTGGATGATCCTCCCCGGCTTTATGTATGTGATGATCGGCCAGGACATCTATCAGCGCCTGTTCGCCTGTAAGAGCCACAAGGTGGCCCTTCAGACCTCTGTCTGCTCCGCCATCCTGATCATGTTCATCGCCGCCACCCCCGTTATCTGCGGCTTGATCGCCCGGGTCATGCACCCCGAGCTGGCTGCCCAGGGCAACTCCGCCGCCGCTTATGCCATTCTGGCCATGTCCGTGCTGCCCAACTGGGCCGTGGGCATCATCATCGCGGCCTCCCTGTCCGCCATCCTGTCCACCGCCGACTCCTGCCTGTCCGCCGCCTCTTCCCACTTTATGACGGACTTCTATCTGCTGTACTTCGCCAAGGACGCCGACCCCAATGACAAGCGGCTGGTCACCGTGTCTCAGATCTTCACCGTGGTGGCCGGCGTTGCCGCCGTGGTGGTGTCCATGATGCTCCCCTCTATCCTGGACGCCTGCTTCAACGCCTATTACATCTTCACCGCCGGCGTCTTCTGCCCCATCGTCTTCGGCGTGTTCTGGAAGAAGACCACCAAGCAGGGCGCCATCGCCGGTCTTGTGGCTGGCGGCGTGTTCGTGATGTTCGCCCTGAGCACCGGCTTTAACATCGCCGGCATCGGCGGCGAGCTGCTCAGCGGCATCCTCAGCGCCATCGTGCTGGTGGTGGTCTCTCTGGCCACCCAGCCCAAGGAGATCGCCCGCGCCTGAGCCTCTCCCCTGAAAAACTGAACGGCCAAAAACGAAGCCGTTCCCGCTCTCCGTGCCAGGCACTGGAGAGCGGGAACGGCGCAGCGAAAAAAAGGAGTATCACATTATGCTGATCAAACAGGATGCCCAGACCATCCATACGGTGGTTCTGGATGACTGCCGCAATACTATTGAAGAATTTGTGGCCGTGGCCCGGTACCACGCCAAGGTGGAGTTCTCCCAGGGCTATCGGGACCGGGTCACCGCCAGCCGCAAGTCTCTGGAGGCCACCATCGCCAGCGGCGTGGGGGTCTACGGCGTGAACACCGGCTTTGGCGACAACGTGCGCTATCGCATCACCGAGGACGAGATGGTCCAGCTCCAGGAGAACATCCTACGCAGCCACGGCTGCTCCGTGGGCCGGGCCCTCAGCGAGGAGGAGGCCCGTGCCCTGATGCTCATGCAACTGATGAGCATCGGCAAGGGCTATTCCGCCGTCAGTCTGGAGATGCTGGAGCAGATCCGCACCTATCTCAACGCCGACCTGTATCCCTATGCCCCCTGCGAGGGCACCATCGGCGGCCTATCCTTCCAGCCCTACATCGCCATCACCTATATGGGCGAGGGCCGCCTGATCGATGGCGGCAAGGTCCGCCCCACCGCCGAGGTGCTGAAGGAGAAGGGCATCGCCCCCCTGAAGGTGAAGGCCCGTGAGGGTCTGGCCCTGCTGTCCAACGCCAGCCACTCCCTGGGCGTGGGCCTGCTGGCCCTTTATGACTTTGTCATGACCATGCGCCACGCCGACCTCACCGCCGCCCTGGTGTGCGAGGCCCTGCGCAGCACGGACAAGGCCTATGACCCCCGGCTCATCGCCCTGAAGAATCACAAGGAGACCACCGAGACCGCCCAGTTCCTGCGGGACATTCTCAGCGGCAGCGCCATCATGGACGAGTCCCGCTCCCTGCGGGTGCAGGACAGCATGAACACCCGCATCATCCCCCACGTCCACGGCATCGCCAAGCGCATGGCCGGTCAGACCTACGACGCCCTGATGGAGGAGCTGTACTCCGTTTTTGATAACCCCATCTTCCTGCCCGACGGCACCGCCCTCATGGGCTCTAACTGGGACGCCACCGCCATCGAGCTCTACTGCGACTCCCTGGCCATCGCCGTGATGGACGTGGCCAAGCTCACCGAGGTACACATGGAGCGCCTGGTGGACCCCCATCTCAGCGGCCTGCCCGCCTTCCTGGTGAAGAATCCCGGCCTGAACAACGGCTTTATGATCCCCCAGTATGTCACCGCCGGTCTGCTGGGCGACATTGCCCTGTTGTGCGCCCCCGCCGCCGCCTTCAACGCCGCAGTCAGCGCCGGTCAGGAGAGCCCCGTCTATCGGGACGACACCGCCGCCCGCCAGCTGTATCAGGCGGTGCAGAAGCTGCGCAGCCTGGTCTCCATGACCATGCTCACCGCCCTTCAGGCCATCGACCTCAGCGACCACAAGGCCATGTCCCCCGTGACCCAAAAGGTCCACGACCACGCCCGTCAGACCGTCACCTTCATGGAGAACGACGACCTGATGTATCAGCGCATCGAGGCCATGGAGCACCTGGTGGAGAGCAACCAGCTGCTGGCCGACTGTTCCGTCCCCTTCACGATCTGATCCTTCGATCCCCTTTTGATAGCAGACCGCCCCTTCCATTTTGTCGGGAGGGGCGGCCTGTTATTCTTCGTTCATCCAGCCATATTTGGTTTTCAGCCGCTCCAGCTTCTCCAGCATAGGCTCTGCGCCTAGCCACAGGAAAGCCGCCGTGGACAGGCCGTGGACGCAGTCCATGGGGAAGCCCGCCAGGTAATAGGTCAGCAGCACCCCCCGATTCAGCTCCCCCGCCGCCATCAGGGCGGAGGCGGTGTTCAACATGCCGCCGTAGATGACGATGGCGCTCACGGCGCCGAAGGCGCACAGGCTCCCCCGGCTGCGGCGCAGCCAGCCCGTCCGGGCCAGCACCCCGGCCAAAAAGCCCACGATGCCCATGCCGAACATCTGCCACGGGGTCCATGGCCCCTGGCCGAACAGGATGTTAGAGGTCAGCATGGTCACGCTGCCCACCAAAAAACCGCTCTCGCCCCCCAGGGCCACCCCGGATAAGATGGTCAGGGCCAGCACCGGTTTTGCCTGGGGCAGCATGAAAAAGGCCGCCCGGCCCGCCACGCCCATGGCGCACAGAGAAGCCAGAATGGCGATCTCCCTGGCCCCCGGCCTGCGCCCCTCAAAGGCCAGGAAGAAGGGCAGCATCCCCTCCAGCAGCATCAGCAGGGCGATGAAATAATACTTCCGCCCCCCCAGATAGAACGTGCCCGCGAACAGGGTGATAGGGACCAGCAGGAGCAGACACCCAGCCGCCAGTTTGGTCCGGCGGGGGAGTTTTTTTCTGCCTGGGAGCGTCTGGAGGGGCCTCCCCTCTCCCCCGCCCAGGGCAATGGCGCAGACCAGTGCCCACATGAGGAACCATACAGTCCGGCCCAGCTCGCCCCCCGCCGCCTGGCTCAGTCCGGCGGCGGTCATCAGGGCCGACAGGTCGGTGACCCGCAGGGCTTGGACCAGCGCGGCCAGGGCCATGGCCCCGGAGAAAGCCGCCACCACCCTCCGCCACAGAGGCAGCGGGCGGGGTTTACTTGGCTCCTCCGCCGGGGCGTGCTCCTGAGGCTGATACGCCGCCCCTTCCAGGGGCAAGACCGTCCCGCCGCAGCAGACGATCAGGTCCCGGGCGGTGACAGCCCCCGGCAGGATGTCCCTGGCCATGCGGCTGGCCGCCGTGGTATAGAACCGGTTGCCGGAGAAGAAGTCCCGGGGGCTCCCCTCCGCCGCGATGCTCCCCTGGAAAAACAGGGCGCACCGGTGGGCGTGGTCGGCGCAGAAGGCCACATCGTGGCTGACCATGACAATGGCCACACCCCGGGCCAGCAGCCGGTTCAGGATCTCCGCCAGCTGGTCCTGAAAGGCGGCGTCCAGGCCCTTGGTGGGCTCGTCCAGCAGCAGCACGTCCGGCTCCAGCAGCAGGACCTTCGCCAGAGCCGCCCGCTGCTGCTCTCCCCCGGACAGGTCATAGGGGTGGCGGCCCAGCAGGCCGGTGATGCCGCACAGTTGGCACACCCGCTCCACCGCCGCCCGGTCCCGGCACACGTCCAGCAGATCCTCCTCCACCGTCTTCTTCAAAAACAGCGTCCTGGGGTCCTGGGGCAGCAGGGCCGTCCTGCCCCGGCAGAAGATCTCCCCCCGCTGGGGCCGGTTCACCCCGGCCAGCAGGGTGAGCGCGGTGGATTTACCCGCCCCGTTGCCCCCCAGCAGAGCCAGAAACTCCCCGGGGCGCACACTTAAAGACAGCCCTCGCACGATGTCCCGGCCCTCCCGGTCATAGCGGAACCACAGCTCCTCCGCCGTCAGGACAGGCTGGGTGGGATAGCGCCGCTCCGGCTCCGGGGGCAGGGGCTGAAAGGCGCGGTCTTTCTGAAAGTCCTCCAGCCAGTCCCGGCCCTCCCGCACCGTCACGGGGCAGGGGGTTGACGTCTCCGCCGCCGCCCACACCCGCATGGGGGTGGGCATGGCCCGGAACATGGCGTGGCCCCGATTTTTCAGCACCTGGCCGATCTCCCGTGGCTCTCCCGCCGCCAACAGCCGCCCCCCGTCCAGCACGGCGGCGGCGGTAGCCAGGGGCAGGGCCTCTTCCAGGCGGTGCTCGCTTAAAATCACAGTGGTGCCCAGCTCCCGGTTGATCCGGCCCAGCACGGATAAAAACTCCTCCGCCGCGATGGGGTCCAGCTGGCTGGTGGGCTCGTCCAGCAGCAGCACCTCCGGCTGCATCACCATGACGGAGGCCAGGGCCAGCAGCTGCTTCTGCCCGCCGGACAGCTCCGCCGACTCCCGGTGGAACCAGTCCTCAATGCCGAAAAAGCTGGCCATCTCCGCCACCCGGCGGCGGATCACCGGGGTGGGCAGGCCCAGGCTCTCCAGACCGAAGGCCAGCTCGTGCCAGACTTTATCCGTCACCAGCTGATTGTCCGGGGACTGCATCACAAAGCCGATGCCCTGGCTCTCCTCCCGCCGGTCCAGACTTTCAAGCGGGCGGCCCTGGAACAGGATGGTCCCCGTCCGGTCCCCGTGGGGAGCCAGAGACGGCTTCAGCTGCCGCAGCAGAGTGGTCTTGCCGCAGCCCGACTGGCCGCACAGCACCAGAAAGGCCCCCGGCGCAACGTCCAGGGACAGGCCCTCTAAGGCCTGACGGCTCTGGCCGGGATAGGTAAAGCTCAGGTTTTGGATGTGGAACGTCTCCATCGTCTCCCCTCCTCCCAGTCCAGAATGATCGGCGTCACGCACAGGGCCAGATAGCCCACAAAAAAGCTGGCCGTCATGGGGGTGACGGCTCCCCCACGCATGGTGGGGTAATACCGCCAGCGCAGTCCCCCGGCCAGGGCCCCGCACAGCACATAGCTCCCCCAACCCAGCAGCCAGGCCAGGGCCCGCCGGTCCCGCTCCGTCAGGCGATAGATGGAGAAGGCCGTCCGTCCGGGCAGGCCATAGCCCCTGGCGCGCATGGAGTCCGCCGTCTCCACCCCGTTCTCCAACGACCAGGTGACAACGATGGACAGCGCCCGCACCCCCAGGCGCAGCCGCCGCCAAAGGCCGTCCGGCTCCTCGTTATTCAGGCCCCGCTGGACCTGGACGGCCAGGCGCAGCTGCCGGGTGAACCGGGGCACAAAGCGCAGGGTCATGCTCAGCACCAGGGACAGGGTCGGGGCGGCCCGGCCAAAGAGATAGACCAGCTTGTCCGCCGTCATCACCTTGGTGCAGCAGGCAAACCACAGCATCACGCCCCCCAGCATGGCCCCGGCCCCCAGGCCATAGGCCAGGCTCTCCAGGGTGAGGGGGTTGCCCGAGGGGAGATAGGTCAGAATGGTGGCCCCCGCGTGGCTGAACGCCGGATTCACCGCCGCCGCCAGCGCCATCACCGGCAGCACATAGCAAATAGCCCGCCCCGTCTGCCGCCGCCCGGTCAGAGACAGGTGACAGGCCGCCCCCCCGCACAGGGAGATGGCCAGGCAGACGGGGTGATCTAACATCATGGCCCCCGCCAGCACCAGGGCGAAAAACAGGGCGTTCACCGCCGGGTGGCAGCCCGCAAATCCGTCTCTCACGCGCCGTCCCCCGCATAGTAGGCCCCGCCCACGTCCTTGCCATAGTCGCAGGTGTACACCCACTTCACCGTGTCCCCATCCTTCAGGGCATAGCGGGAACAGCCGTAGTTGGGGAACCAGCCATTCACCGCGTACATCCACCCCGACTGCTCCCCGCAGTCGAACTCATACAGGTTTCCGATGCCCTCGATATAGGCACTGTTATACATGGGGGTGTTGGAAAACTCCATGTGGATGCCGTTGTCCCGGCACACCCGCTGGAGCACGTCGAATACGCTCTCCCCCTCATGGAACTCCGCCTGGGTGGCGGGCAGCAGCCAGCCGTCGGTGGGGACTAGCTCCGTCTTGTCCGGGTCCAGCCAGTCCATGTGATTCAAAATGGTGGCGCAGGAGATGGAGATGGTGCAGTGGCTCACCTCCGGGGCCTTTTCGGTCTGCTGGGGCTCCGCCGGAGCGGGCTTGCCCTGGGGCACCGGGTCGGTGTGATACTGGTCCTGGCCCGTCTTGGGGTCGATGTCCATGGCAGAAGAAGTTGCACTTGTGTCAGGCTGAGGTTCCGGCTCTTCCGGTTCCTGGGTAGAGGTATCGGACGCGCTGCTCTCCGGGGCCTCCGGCTCCGACTGGGAGCCGTCTGCGGAGACGGAGGCGCTGATGCTCTCGCTGCCGTCCGCCCCTCCCGCCGACCACCCGTGCAGGCCGGGGGCGTCGCCGCCGTACCAAAAGGCAAAAGCCAGCACCGCCAAAATGGCCGCCGCTGCCGCCCACTTTTTTCCGTTTAATTTCATAGCTGTTCTCCCTGTTGTTCCAGTTCTCTTTCCCGGGCGCGGGCATTTCCCGCAGAACGCACGGGCGGACACAGTACCCGCAAGGGGTATGCCACATCCGTAAGGCTCCTTCGTCGCCAACGGCTGCGCAAAGGTCCGCCCCTACTGTCATTGCGAGGAGCCCGCAGGGCGACGTGGCAATCCGTGTCCCCACGTCTTTGCCCAGGAAACGGAACTGGCGTTCCGTCTGCTTGGTTTACTTAGGACTGGCGAAAGCTGCCGTCAGGGCGACGGCGGCGATGGTCCGGGCGCTCCAGCCCACGATCAGGGTACCCACTTCAGAGGTATTCCTACTCGCGGTCTCCAGCCCCTCCATCACATACAGCCCGCTCTCTCCCTGCTCGGCCCGTTTTACGGCGGCCAGGGCGTACAGGCTCTGTTCGGTGGCCATCAGGTTGCTGCCGCCGTTCTTCACGTGGCAGAAGCTGCCGTCGGGCAGCTGATAGCCCAGCAGGGCGTTAAGAACCGTGGCCCCATTTTTCACAAAGCGGCTGTCCGTCAGGGGCAGGCCTAAGCTCTCCAGGGCCACCACCACCTGGGCGCAGCTCTCGGCGTTGGCCGCGCCGCCGGTGGCAAAGCCGCCGTCTGCCTGCTGCTGGCCGGACAGCCAACTCAGCGCCCGGTCCACGCCCGTCTTCACCGCCGCCTGGTCGGTATACCGGGACAGGGCCTGCAATGCCATGGCGGTCACGTCCACGTCGCCGCTCCCCTCCCCGGACAGGCTCCAGCTGCCGTCAGACAGCTGACGGGACAAAATGCGGTCCACATACATCTGCCGGGTGGCCTGAGTCTTGGCCTGGGGGTTCTGGGGCATGGGATAGTTCCGGCTGTCCAGGGCGATCAGCGCCCAGATGGGTCCGTTGATGCCCTGCCACACCGTCTTGTCAAAGTCCCCCAGGGGCAGGGTCAGGTCATAGCCCCCCACGTCCCGGGCGTCCTGATTTAACGCGGACAGGGCCAGGATGACCCGGCTGTACTCGGTGTACTTCCGGCTGTGGAGCACACCCTGTTTTTCTTTCACGGTCTGTTCTACTCGGCTCAGATAGCCCCCGTCATAGCCCTGGGGGCGCTCAGCTCCCCCCCGGGCCAGGCCGATGATGGCCCACTCCCCGCCGATGCTGGACACCTCCGGGGCGGGCACGGCCCTGCTGACAAAGGCGGCGGCCCGGTCATAGGCCCCCTGGGCCGGGGAGGCTGCGGCCAGCGCCCCGGTGACAGAGCTTGCCGCCAGGGCCAGAGCCAAAATCAGGCTGCCGAATTTTCGTCTCATGTGCATGTTGTCTCCTCCCTAATTACGCCCCGTCCCGCCGTCTGGCGTACAGGCGGCGGGACAGGAATGGGTCAAACTTGCTTTTTATTCTTACTTCTTCACGTTCTCGCAGAAGGCCTTCAGCATGGTGGCCGCCTCGGCACGGGTCAGGGTGCCCGCAGGGGCCAGACTGTTGGCGCTGCGCCCGGTCATCAGGCCGGAGCCGCAGGCCCACTGAACGGCCTGGGCCGCCCAGTCGCTGATGCTTCCCTGGTCGGCATAGCCGGACAGGTCGGCGGTCTTGCTCACGTCATAGCCCTTATACTGGGCGTAGCGATAGAGCATCACGGCCAGCTGCTCCCGGGTGATGGCCCCGTTGGGAGCAAAGGCGCTGTCGCTGACGCCGCTGACGATGCCGTGCTCGGCGGCCCAGGCAACGGCATTGGCATACCACGCGCCGTCGGCCACGTCGGTAAAGCCGCCCTTACCTGCGGCGGGCTTGCCGTCCAGGCTGTGCAGCACCGTGACCAGCATGGAGCGGTCCATGGAGTCGCTAGGGGCGAAGCTGTCATGGCTCACGCCGGAGAACAGGCCGTTGTCATAGGCATACTGCACGGACTGATAATACCAGTCGTTGGACTTCACGTCGTTAAACGGTATGGTCTTGTCGGGCACAGGGTTGGCGGGGGTGGTGGGGGTAGTGGTGGTGCCGGAGGAGGAGGAACTGTTGTCGTTCCAGCTCTCGGAACCATAGTCGTTGCTGAAGTCGTCGGTGTAGTACCACACCACGGTGGCGTTGCCCGTCAGCTCATAGTCTCTGAGAGCCACGGAGGGCACGGAACCGTTCACGCGGTACATCCAGCCGGAGTTCGGTCCCCGGTCATACTCGGACCAGCCGCCGATGGTCGGGAAGTAGCCGTTGTCCTGCTCCACATAGTCGATGCCGTTCTGATCCAGAATGGTAATAAAAGCGTCACACACAGAGCTTCCGGCGGCCACGGTCACCTTGCTGGTGGTGGTCAGCAGATTGGTGTAGCTTCTGGAATCGTGCTTATAGGTATAGCTCTTGCTGCGGTCCGCGGGGGGCACCATCACCCGCACGGTGACGGTGTAGCTCTTGGTGCTGCTGCCGCTGCCGGAGCCGGAACCCTCGCTGACCAGAGAGACGTTGATGGTCTTCTGGGCGTGGCTGGCGGCCTCAGCCTCGGTGACGGTAAAGCTGCCCGTCTTGGTCTGATAGCCGGAGCAGCTGACGGTGTAACTGTACTCCCCGGCGGCCAGGTCATAGGCGCCGTGGACCTTATCCGCAGCCACCTCGGTCTCCCCGCTCTTCACCACCACAGCGGCATCTTCGGGGATGGTCTTGACGGAAACAGCGGCGTTTTTGGCCCAGAAGGTCGCCACGGCGGGGACCAGAGTCTGGCCGCTGAAATCATACAGGCGGTAAGGCTGGCCTTTCTTAGCGTTAGCCAGAGCAATCAGGCCGCGGAAGCCCTGCTCGGTTCCGAAAGAATTTGCATTCGAGTCAAATCCGTCCTCGCTGCTCAGAACATTGCTCATCAGGCCGTCCGCCAGACTCTTGCCGCTGGTCGCATTCACAAAGGCAGCTGGGTCCATCCCCAGGGCGGAGACAGCGGCGATTGCCAGACCGGTGGATGCGCCATTGCCAACAGAGCCGTCCTTCTTCTGATACGCAGCCATGGCAGTCACGGCCTTGTCCATGGCGTCCTTCACATTGGGGTTGGTCGCCACATAGGGGGCCAGCGCCAGCATAATGGGAGTCATGCTGTCAGTTCCCCACTTGGTGTCCATCCAGCTATCCTTATGCGCCAGGGTATAGGCGACCCACTGATCCAGCTGCGCCTGATAGGCGTCGCTGTACTGCTGGAAGGCGATGATCACATAGGGCACGGTGTAAATAAAAAAGTCGCCGACATTTTTCTTGTCGCTGACGCTCTCCGCCAGCTTCGCCACCCCGTCCAGCGCCGCGCCGGAATCGGTAGTGATCTTGGTAGCGTCATAGCCCATAGCAGTCAGGGCAATGATGGACTTGGCCAGGTCATTAGGCTTGGTGGAAGTTTCCATTGTCTTGACCGCCAGTTCCATCATGGCCTGCTTATGCTCCGCCCTGAGCTGATTGGCCGTTTCAGGGAAGGTCTTTTCATAGGCCATCATATCCGCCGCCAGCCAATAGGAGTTGTCGTCCTGCACCACACCGGAGGCGGCATACTTGGCGGCGATATTGTGCATCACCAGGTCCGTCTCGGGCTGCACGTTCAGCGTGACAGTATAGGTGGGGCTGGTCAGTTTTCCGCTCTTGGCGGTGAACACCAGCGTATGAACCCCCGCAGCATCAGCGGCATAACGATAGTCGGCGCTCGCTTCAACGGCGGTCTTGTCGTCCACACTGACCTGATAGGTCAGGTCAGCATCAGAAGTGCCCTTGGCAAAAACCTTCGTCAGGTCCAGGGTATAGCTGCCGCCTTTCTTCACCGTGGCAGCGGCGGTCTTGTCCCCCACCAGCACAGGAGCCGCAGGGTCCGCCGCCATGGGAATGGTCACGGTATAAACCTTGCTCTGGTCCCCATTGGTCACGGTGATGGTAAGGACATTGTCCTGGCCGGGAACCATGACATTGAGGAAGTTGTTCTTCCCTCCGAAGACAAGTTTCTTCTTTGTCCCATTCAGATCTGCTTTGACCGTTGCATTTTCATCCGCGGTAGCAACAGTTACAAACAGGAAATTCAGCGTTTCGGGGAACGCCGCGGCAGATGCCCGATATTCCGTGACATCAGAATTGAACGCAGGTGTCAATTCCAAGGGGGCGCTGCCCATGTCCTCGATGACCAGACTCGTCAGTGCACACGAATCCGCTTCTGTGGCATTGGTGTCCGCGACCACCTTAGTCAGGGACATAACCAAAGGATTGCTCTCGCTATTCTTATATGCGGTCAGGTAAGAGGTCCCCTCGTCAGCGGGCATAGCGAGGGTCACTTTGCCGTCTGCGTCGGTAACGGCATGTTCAATATCCGTTATCTCACCGGTAGCGGTGTTGACCCAGGCCAACTGGGCTCCCACGACAGCAGAACCGGCACCGTGCATAGCTTCAGCATCGCGGAACATATATCCGCCCTTATAAGAGATACTCTTCAAAACCACATCCACCGCTGCAGACGGTTTTGCAGTAACGGTATCTGTGAACACACCATTCTGGCAGAACCATGCAAGATTGTCTGAACAGCTCTCATGATCCTGGTCAATGAAAAATTCCAAGCTGTCGTTGTCAACAACAGCCTGTGTGGCCACGGTGGTGCCTTTGTAGCCACCGGAGGAGGCCGCTGTTCCGTCATGGGGATATGCACCGTTGAGGGTAAAACCAATCGCTGTGGTTGTAGTGGCAAACAGCTTGGTTACAAAGCCGGAAGAACTGACTTCCAAATAGTCCGCACTGCTATTTTTGGTGAAATCCTCACCGAAAATAAACTCATGTGCCTTCACCAGCACATCCAAAGCGGAAACGCCGTCGGTAACCTTATCCTTATATCCGAAGTTCTCGGCCTCGTCACTGGATACCTCCACGTTAAACTGGGGGGCAATCAAAAAGGTCCCTGCCGCTTGAGCGGTAAAGTCCACGTTTACCGTGGTGGGCCTTGTGGTCTCTGTTGTATCCGCTGCCCAGGCCGTGGTAGGCAGCATACTGACGAGCATGACCAGGCTCATCAGCAGGGATAGTGCGCGTTTTTTCATCCCTATTGATCTCTCCTTTCTGAATGCGTCCCGTGTGGGACGTGAGCGGGGCGGCGGTCCGGGCATTCTGACTGATCTCCTCTGTTTTCAGGGAGCATCACAGCGACCCGCTCGCGGGGCATCTCACCCCATTCCCCCGGCTCCAGTTTCCCGGAATTCCCGCCGCTGAAATCTCGCCTGACATTATATCATGGGCGGGGGGGAGAAGTAAATAAAAAAGTCCGGCCCGCCCCCTTGCCAAACGGAGCAAATTCGTGTATACTGTCCTTAGTTTTGCCGGTGTGATGGAATTGGTAGACGTAGTGGACTCAAAATCCACCGGTGGCGACACCGTACCGGTTCGAGTCCGGTCACCGGCACCAGCTCAGAAACGCTTGATCCCTCAGCATTTGAGGCATCAAGCGTTTCCTTTTTTATCTACGCTTTATCTATGAAAATGCAGGGTATTTTGCCCTGTTCTCTCCGTGTTCTCTCTTACACGTTCACGCAGATACTGGGATTGATGCTGACCACGCTGGTCATTCTCGTTGCCGATGTGCTCTTGGATGTTGTATCCAGGTGGGCATAAATATTTGCCGTGGTATTGTAATCGCTGTGTCCCAACCACTCCTGAATATCTTTCATTGGCACACCGTTTTTCAGCAGCAACGAGGCGCATGTATGCCTCAAGTCATGAAAACGAATGTCTCGCAGTTCATGCTTCTGCAAGACGAGCTTAAAATGCTGGGTTACATAGTTGGGTTTATACGGAACACCCAGGTCATTGACAAAAATATAATCGCTCTCTGTGTAGCAGTTACCACACAGCTTCCGACAGTTCTCCTGTCGCTCCTTCATACTGAGCAGCAGTTCACGGTACTGCGGAACCAACGGCATTGACCGACAACTGGACTTGTTCTTAGTCCGATCCTTTTCTACGGTCATCGCCACACCGTCACAGACGCACTGTACCACGGTATGGTCGATGGTGATTTGATTATTTTCAAAATCAATCGCCTGCCAACGCAAGCCCATGATCTCGCTTCTTCGCAGACCATAAAAGGCTGCCATCAGAACCGGAAACTCACAAGGATCACCCTTGATTGCATCAAACAGTTCCTCCAGTTCAGAAATGCTGTAGAAAGAACCGGTGTACTTTTGACCCTTGGGCCGCTCCACTTTGTTCATAGGGTTTGCGATAATCAAATCATGCTTCACAGCATACTTCATGGCCTTATGGATATTGGCATGGAAACGCTGTACAGTCGTACCCTTCAAATTCAGTTCATTGAAACAGTAGCTGTAGAAATTCTCAATATCCAGCGCAGTGACATTCCTCAAAGTCACGCCGAGCTCACGGAAGTACGGAGCGATTCTCTTTTTGACGTTATTTACATATCCCGCATAAGTGTCTACCTCCACAGAGTTTTTAATAATACCCAACCACTTGATCATGTAGTCGGCGAAAAGGATGTCGCTGGCAACGGTCGTCTTAGACTTCGGCTCGGTATGAATTACCGTGTCCTCATAAGTACATCTGGCCTTTGTCAGCAGCTCCTCGGCTTGCTTCAAATTCTTTTTTCCGCCCTCCGGAATGCCCGTCGCAATCCATTTAGTCTTGCGGGCGCCGGTGTCGGACCTCATATTCAGCACAATATAGTAATAACCTTTCTTGGTTTGCAGATGACCCGCTACCATAATTACCTCCTTTTCTGTAGCGGCATAACCTATCTGCCAATGGCAGATTTATTATACCATTTACCCGTTTCCACTCCAATGTGCTTCAAGACTTTATTTTGAAATCCGTGCGCCGATATTTTTAATATTCGCCAACCAAATATTCAATAATGCACACTTTGGGGATCTTGAAGGACTTGCCGATTTTTAGGTGGCGAATATCACCGCATTCAAGCATCTTGTAGGCCGTTTTCATGCTGATCCCGCCCAACATGACGCACATTTGCTTCACAGTAACAACATCCGGATATTCGGAGAAAATCTTTTCACGCCGCTTTTGAGCCATTGTATATACCTCCTCAGCATAAGGTCATTCGTTCCATAGCAACAAAGCAGGAGATGCCCCCGTTTTAGTGGGAAGCATCTCCTTTGGCTTAGGAACTAAGGGCGCACTTATACACCCTTGCGGGCGTGTGCGCTCTGCCGAGGGCTTGTCGGCACAGAGAGAAAGCCGCTTGCTTCCCCCTCTGACCGACATTAGCGGCTTTGCCGCAGCAAGGGGCTGGTCTCGCCTGCCGGCTCGGTCGGCGCTTCAAAGCGTGAAACGCTTTGAGGTCTCCACCGGAGACCCGCGCCCCCTTGCGCCGCTTCGCGGCTATCCCTGCACACCCACAAAAACAGTACACCCGCCTTTGGCGTCTGTACCATTTTTGCGGGTTTTATTATCCTATCCGGGAGGTGATACCCATAGCCATTTACCATTGGAACATCGGCATTGTGAGCCGAGGAAAAGGCAAATCAGCCGTTGCCGCAGCCGCCTACCGAAGCGGAGAAAAGCTGACAAACGAGTGGGACGGGCTGACCCACGACTACACAAGAAAAGGCGGCGTAGTCCATTCTGAAATCATGCTGCCGCCCCATGCCTCGTCCTCTTTCTCTGACCGTTCAACCTTGTGGAACAGCGTGGAGCTTTACGAGAAAGCCGGGAACGCCCAGCTAGCCAGAGAGATTGACGCGGCGCTCCCCATAGAATTATCCAGAGAGGAACAGATCCGGCTTGTCCGGGAATACTGTTCCTCTCAATTTGTTTCCAGAGGAATGTGCGTTGATTATGCCATTCACGACACCGACAGCGGCAACCCCCATTGTCACATCATGCTTACCATGCGCCCCCTTGACGAGCGCGGCACATGGGCGGCGAAGTCCAAAAAGGAATATGACCTTGACGAAAACGGCGAGCGTATCCGCTTGCCCAGCGGCAGATACAAAACCCACAAGGTTGACCTTACAGGCTGGAACGACAAGGACAACACCCTCTTGTGGCGCAAGGCATGGGCTGATATTTCAAACAGCTATCTTGAACGCGCCGGAAGCACAGAGCGTATCGACCACCGCAGCAACGCCGAGAGAGGAATTGACGAACTGCCTACCGTCCACATGGGCGTGGCGGCTTGCCAGATGGAGAAGAATAGTCTGACCAAGACCGAAGCCAAGGCTGCGACTTATACAGAAACCGGCAATAATGAATACTACACCTGCTCTGTTTGCCAGAAGGTCTTTAAGGATGCGGCTGGTACACAGGAAACCACTGTTGAAGCGGAGACGATTGCAAAGCTGACCCGTCCGTCCTCCGGCGGCTCCAGTAGCCATGGGGATCGTGATCCCAGCTATGCAGTGACCGCACCCAGCACCAAGAACGGCGATGTGACCGTCAGCCCCAAGAACGCTTCCAAGGGCGACCGCGTGACCATCACCGTGACCTCAGATAAGGGCTACGAGTTGGACAAGCTCATCGTCAAGGACGCCAGCGGCAATAAGCTCAAGCTCACCGATAAAGGCAACGGCAAGTATACCTTCACTATGCCCGGCAGCAAGGTCACTGTTTCCGCTGAGTTTGTCGAGGAACAGGCGGCTTCCATCTTTGCGGATGTTCCCGCCGATGCGTATTATGCCAAGGCTGTAGAATGGGCTGTGAAGAAGGGCATTACCAACGGCAAGGCTAACGGCCTGTTCGGCTCCAACGATTCCTGCACCCGCGCTCAGATCGTCACCTTCCTGTGGCGCGCCGCCGGTTCTCCTGCTCCCAAGGGTACGGCTAAGGTTCCTGCTGACGTACTCCCTGGCAGCTACTGCTATGACGCAGTGGCATGGGCGCTGGAAAACGGTATCATCAACGGCCTGGCTGACGGCACCTTCGGGGTTAACAACACCTGCACCCGCGGCCAGAGCGTGACCTTCCTGTACCGTGCGATGGGCACCGCTCCCACTACGGTGAACGGATTTACCGATGTGGCGGCTGATTCCTTCTGCGCTGACGCTGTTGCGTGGGCTGTGGAAAACGGTGTGACCAACGGCACATCCGCTACGACGTTCAGCCCCAATAACGGCTGCACCCGTGCCCAGATTGTTACCTTCCTGTATCGCGCCTATCAGGGCAAATAAGGGGCATCAGCCTATATAATGCAAAGCGAGGCCACCGGAAATTATCCGGTGGCCTCATGCTCTGCTCATGAACGGTATTTGGTTGATGCCCCTCTGCGGGGGTGCCTTTCTCTACCCCGCTTCTGTAAACAAGCAATTTATTGTACCGGCTGATTGACTACGCCAACGAACAGTGGCAATCCATCATAGCCAGTGATGGCAAACAGGAACGGACGGTCCAGTACAAAATCCATTTCCTCTTCCGGAGGCGCTGCAGTTCCGGCCATCATCATGACGGTATATGCCGATGCGGTCACACCCTCTTCGTCGATGGTCACGCGGGCTGCATGGTCGGCTTTGGAAAGGAAGATCTCTGCAACTTCCGAAGTCATGGGGGTAAAATCGGCCACTTGGGCATCAAATACATCTGTGACACCAAGGGCACGAAGGCCTTCTCCCAGGTCAAAATCAGAGACTACATCAAATTTGGGAACGGACATATTCACGATCAGGTGCTTGCTGTTCTCCCAGTTTCCATTGCTGTTCAAGAACTCCATCGTTTGCTCATCGTTCAGGAGATCATCCATAGTCACGCCCTCGTCAGGCAGGAGGAACCACATCTTACCGCTGCCCTCCAGGCTCAGAGAAACGGCACCGAACTGATCCGCCCAGTAATAGGTGTTGCTGCCGCCCTTGTGCATAAAGTCGCACTCCACGGTCTCTCCATCAGCACTGAGCAGGTGGAACAGGCCCTTTTCCGTTCTGCCCTCGTTAAACTCACTGTGCCACTTGGCGCGGTAGTAGATGGTAGAGGCCAGAGCCATAACGGTTTCAGGGTCCATCGACAGTCCATCAGCCTGCGCTTCCAGCAGTCCTCCGGTCTGCTCATTGATCCAGTCCCGCAGAGCCTGATTAAACTCCTCGCTGCCCATCTCGCCACGGAAGGAGGAGGCGTAGTAATTCGTTGCCAGACTGTCCATGGTGGACTGGTTGAAATTCACGGACTCATTCAGCCACAGGGAGTTTGCCAGAATGCTTGTCACGGCACCGTCATTGCTGTAATTGGCGTTCCAAACACTGGCTGCCTGTGCGCGCAGAGTCTCAATACTTTCACTGCCCAACAGATCAAGGATCTGCTGGCGACTTTCACCGTCCGTCACCTCTGCCAGCATGGCAAGGGCCATGTAGATGTTTATGGGAGAGTAGACCTTGTTCGCACCGTTGGAATTGCTGAGAAACTCCCGGATCGAGCTGGCAAAGAAAGCTTCCAGACCGTCTGCATAGCCCTCCGGCTGACTGCGCTGGGCTTTTCTGTCCGCCTGCCAGGCGTCATAGACCACATCAAAGCCATCGCTGTCAAACTCGCCGGTCTTTTCATCGAAATACTCCATCTCATTGGGGTAGGGAGCCATTTCCGGGTAACTTGCCAGTGCAAGCGCATAAGCCGATGCAGTACTGTTGGGTTTCTTTTCTTCCATGTTGGTATCTCCTGCGCAGCCTACCATAGAAATCAGGCAAGCCGCTGCGAGGCATAGCGCTACAATTCGTTTCATACTGCGTACCCTCCTTAGTCTACGATGGTGTCTGTGCAGATTACCTGCGTTATGATTTCCATAGCAGTCTCGCCGTAGCGTGACCACCAGCTATTTACACCCTGGGTCGTTGCCACAAAGTTGCCTTTGCTGGCAGGGTAACTGATAAAGTTCCAGATAGCACCGCCATCGTAGGTGCCCATGGAGCCATTTCCAAATTCCTTCATTGACAATCCGGTGCCGCAGACGCCGAATGTAGGCCAATAGTGGAAATCGATCCATCCATCTTCACCAGCGGGTCGGAAACTGACGCCATAGCTCATGCCATCGGCACTGTATTCCTCAACCTTGTATTCCCAACCAGAAAGAAGCGGCACACTGACGCCAAATCCGCCGTGTTCGTAGGAAACATTACTTGTGTCAGCGGCGTCCACGAGATCAAAGCCTGCATAATAGGTTTTGGTGTCAGAATCACCGGTACCCCAGAAATCCATAACCGATTTGCTGATCCGGTAGGAACCTGCGGGAAGCTCTCCGTACAGACGGCTCCAATTCACTTCCCATTCTGTTTCCGCATTGTTAGGGATCATCCATGCTTCTGACGTCCAGGCAAGCTCATACTCCATAGGAAGCAGCTCGACCGCAACCCATTCCCCATCCCGCAGAACTTCCAATCCATAATAGCTTCCGGTATTCAGCTCGCCGGTGGGCTTGCCGTCCTGCTGCGTACAAACAATGGTCAATCCGGACGGGGTGATATTCTTTGCGGTCAGCTTCACACCCCAGGGGTCCTGATAGGCGTGAGTCGCCGGTGTACGGCTGATGCCAACAAGACCGGATATTGCCGGCGTGCGCTCGCTCAATGTTCCATTGATCCATACCTTATCGGTGGGTTTGATCACGTCGCCCATCTGTACTTCAAGAAACAGGTGCCACTGAGCCATGTCATCCGTCACAACCTCCGGTGCCTTGACGTCTATCGTAATATCCCATCCGTCCAATGCACCGTTCTCCATGCTGTGGCGGCGCACATCCGTGATCTCATGCCGGATAGAGCCACTGCCTTCCTGCAGTACGATCAGCACCAGATTCTGCCGTTCAAAATAGGCATCATCATACTTGTCACAGGCATCCAGGAATCCGATTGTGCTGTCGGCGTAGACGTTCTCTCTCCGCTCCAGATTGTAAATGTCCTTGCGTGCCTCGTAGTAGGCTTCCAGTTCTGCTCGGGAACTGATTACGGTATGGTAAGGATAGCTCGCTTCATCAGATCCGCCATTGGTTCGGATGTACTGGGCTTCAAAAGCGTATGCTTCCGGTTCAGGGGCTCCAGCATCTGGATCTGTTTCGTTGCCAACTATGGTCCAGCCGAGTTCCGCAAGCTCTTCCATGATTTGCTCTGGGATATCGGCCTGTGTGCCGTCTTCCAGCTTCATACACCAGTATGCTCCGGTCCTGCCCGGATAGGATTCCGCGATGCCGTCGTGGAGAAGCAGGATCTTATCGCCCGTCTCCAAGTCTGAGAACAGTCCTTCCTTGTCCTTGCGGTTGCTCATGACAATGGGCGAGTTGCCGTCGATGAACATATACGATCCATTATCCGCCACCAAACAGCGCCCCACCGAAAAATCCATAGAATGACTGACCATATACCAAAGAAGGCCTGCGCAAACCAAAAGCAGCCCTCCAATCACACAAAGAGGAATCATCCATTTCTTTTTCTGCCTCATGTCAGCAGCCTCCTTTTTCTCATATCAGGCATAAATCCTTTGTATATATAGACGCAAAAAACGGCCAAAAGTTCCCAATATCAAGCAGATCATCGAAATTTTTCAAGGTTCTGATAAATCGAAAAAAGTGCCTGCTGTACCGCATCCTCAGCGTCGTGGTCATTGTTCAGAATCTTGTTGGCCACGTGGAACATTAGGTTTCCGTATGTATGGAATATCTGTTCAATTTTCAGTCGCTCATCTGCTGTCTCCAGCATCTGCGTAAATACAAGCATACATTGACCCCTCCCCCGGGATCACACAACAACAGGGCGTTTAGGTATAGGAGGGATCAAATGCGGCATAGCTGGTGCCGGAGATCTCTCGATAGAATACAGCGTTGGCCGCCTGCTTATAGGGGCGCAGCCACAGGTTGCCGATGCCCAGCGTCAGGGAGCTGAGGATGTCCCAGCCGATGAAGCTGAAGTGTAGGCAGAACAGGCACCAGCGGTTACCGGACATCATCTCTTTGGAGCGTGCAATGGCCTCACTGGCCGTCAGCTCCGGATGCTCTGCCAGAATGAACTCTGTCATAGCGTAGCTGTAGGTGGCAATGATACCGGGGATGATAAAGAGCAGCGACCAAAGCAGGACATACACGCTCTGGAGCAGCTTTGCGACAGCGGCAGTCTTCCAGTAGGAGAAGTAGCCGAACAGGGTCTCAAATGCGGGTTCACCGCAATCCACCAAATCCAGATTGAACCGGGCATAGCCAATACTGATAATGCTGCCCAGCACGAAATAGACAACAGCCATAATGATGGCGGCAATGGTGATGTAGATGGCGCTGCCAACCAGAAATGCACCGATATCAGAGTTCAGCCCTCCGCCGGTGGAGAAAATAGTCTGGCCCGCAAATTCAAAGTTTGCATGGGCTCCGGAAGCATCAATGTTCAAATTTACTTTCGGGCCATCAGATCCGGTGCCACCCAACAACATGGCCACAAGGCCCACCAGCACTGCGATCATCCATTTGCCGCTTAATGCTTCACGGGCGATCTGTCTAAAATCAGCTGCGTACTTCATGGCAGCCTCCCTTCTTATGATTTCACATGGTTATTGGATGCGATAGCCAGAGGTGCCTTTTCTAAACGCATAGGCGATTTTCTCTTCCCGTGTAGGGAACACCTTTGCTTCAAAGCCCTCGGCTTTTTTGGACGAGATGATCCGATTGGTGTGGTCGACCCACAACACGCAATCGGATCTCGTCTGCGTTTCTTCGCTCATGAGGACACCACCAATTCAGATCTTGGCATCCCGAACAAGGGTATCCAGTTTGCTTTCCAGCTGGGTCTGCTCCTGCTCCACGGAACGCTGCATCCCATTCAGTCGGGAAAGGACACTTTCAATCTGACGCCGGGTGGAATGTACCTGCTCCTGAGACTGGCTGATTTTATCCAGCACCGCCCAGTCAGCAAACAGGCCGTCAAAGAAGTAATCGGCAAACTGCAGGAAGCCGTCCACATTGACCTGCATATCGGTACTGATTCTCACGTCAGCCAGTTCTGTCTTAAACTGACGAAGCTGGGACTGCAGGTGTTCGATGTTGCCCTGAGCCTCGTCCAGATGGCTGTGCTTGGCAAGATCGGAGATCAGGCCGCCGCCAAACAGATCCCAAGTGCCCCAGCCCTCGGCACTGTCCAGACTGGACAACACCTGATTTGCGGTACCCAGCGCACTATTGCCGGCAGATACGGCTTCCCGCAGCTCACGCTTCTGGCTTTCCAGAAATGCAAGCCGTTCCTCCAGTTTCAAGATCTCCTCTGCGGTGGGGCCACCAACGCTCTTCACAGCAGCAGCCTTTTCCTGCAGCACGGCATCATACTGACGCTCACAGTCACGCAGGCCGGACAGTTCAGCCTCATATCGGGCCAACTCATCCTCCACGGCAGTCAGCTCGCGGGCAGCGGCATCATACTTGACTCTGGCAGCGTAGGCTTCCTCGCGTTCTTTGTTCAGCTGCTCGTCCATCTTTCCGATGACATTATAGAAAAACGCTGCAAGGCTACGGCCCTCCAGCTTGTCTACATCTGCCTGTTCCTGCATCTTGATGGCTTCCAGTTCCCGAACACGGGCAGAGAGCGTACTACGCTGGGTGCGCAATTCGGAAATCTGTGCTTCCAACTGCCGTTTCCGGGCGATCTGTTCCTGAAGCTTCTGTAATTGTTCATCATAGAATTTCATTGATACTTCACGCTCCTTTCCGCAAATGAATATGAGACCCCACATCATCGTGAGGTCTCATGAGTTTCATTTTGACCGCTCACTTTGATCTGGCCGGTTCCTGGTCATGCTCCCCTCAATACCGATCCATGCGGCATATCCAGGGTGCTCCACCATCTTTTTCATTAGGCGGATGGTCATGATTCTCAGCTTCGGATTCATGTGTGACACCTCGCTTTGCTGTGGTTTCAGTTGCTGTTTCCTATGATGGCTCTATTGTAAGACATGACAGCTTGGGAATAAATCACAGTTTCAGCAAAATAAGGCATCCTATTTTCACTGTGTGGGAGAAATACCCGAAACTCAGGTGCGCCCCTCCAGACGTTTCTGCTTATGAGCGTTGTACTGTTCTTCATCAATGACGCCGGTAGCCAGCATCCACTCCGACCACAGCTGCAGCGTTTCCACGGTGATGGAGATCCGCTCCAGCTCCTCCTGAATGAAGATGAAATCCTCCAGTTCATCGCCGGAAATCTCACCGTCTGCGGTAATCTCGATCAGACGATCCTTCTGCTTACCCATCGAGTTCAGCGAAGCCAGCATCTCCAGGACGATCTGAGAGAGGTCTTTGACCTTAATTTCCGGCACGTACTCCTGTCCGATGGGACACTGATTGGCACAGTAGTAATTACATAGGCTGGGCTGCTTATACTTATCCGACATGGCCAGCACTTCATCCGGATGAGGGAGAGACCGTTCGTTTTCAATTTTCTCGATGCGCTCCGGAGGAATGGACTCCAGCAATTCACTGGCAGCATCCCTAGAGAGCTTCAGTCCCTCTCTGGTAAGCTGGTAGATATTCTTGTTTTCTTTTGTGGATACTCTGGCCATGTTCAACTTCCTCGCCTTTCATAATGCGTATCATCATTATACGAGTTAGCGATAAAAAAGGCAACTGCTACCACGCGAAACAAATTATATCATTGTACTACCATTTTTGGCAATCCTTTTCCATTTTCGCTCGTTCTTATTGAAAGCCATATCTTGAAAACAAAAAAACCCGCACAGCAGCCTTGTAATCTGCTGTGCGGGAAGCTGACACTTTATTCGGCGATCAAACGATCCGTTTTAATGGCGTAGGCATATGCTTCTGAGCTGACTTTTCTCAGGTAGGCCAGCGGCATCAGCTTGTCCACCGTCAACTTTTCGCCGGCAAACGCCGCAGCATCCTCAATTCGCTCGTAATCATTGCCTGTCAGCAGGCACGCCGCCATATACATCACCTTGGGCGCTCTGGTGGCGGCGATCTCCGGGCTATAGTTTTCTGCGTAGATATGGCCGCGCAGATCACGGATGCCCTTCACATACAGAGGATATTCCTCAGCCTCGGTTTTTCCTCGGGACGCAAGGCAAAGCGCTGCATCGAATGTATCCCGAAGGCAGTCTTCCACACTGGCATCGCTGCCGCGGTAAGCAAGTTCTGCCTTGGCGATTCCCGTGTATGTATGGCGCACTTTCTCAGTGTCCTCAAAGATATCCAGCAGCGAAATCACATCGTAAAACTGCTTCATGACCTCCATATCCTTGCCGTCATTCAGGAGAATGCCGGTGGTATGGGGCGCAAATGCGGTGAGTTTATCCGCCAGTATACAGTCTGCGCTGGGGATCTGTACCGTCAGATATTCCGGTTGCGTTTGCAGCAGCTCATTTCGGATCTCCTTGCTGATGACCTCGGCATAATGGTTTTCCTCGAACAGAACATCCAAAAGGATATACAGCGGCTTGTGGTTTACCGGAGAATCATAGGTAAACTTGAAATGGCTCTTTTCGATATTATTCTTACCGATGCGTTTTTGCTCTTCCGCACTCTGGAAGGGGAATATCTTGGATGCCTCTTCGATAAAGGCATCCAGATCCGTTCCCGGTTTCACGATAATGTCAATGTCAGTGGACAATCGACGCGGACGGTCCATCAGGAGCATCAGGCAGGTGCCGCCCTTGAAAATAAAGGGCATTCCCACGCGGGCCAGAGCCTCCAGCAGTCCAAAGGCGTAGACCGCACGCTCCAACAGTACGGGGTCACGCTTGCTGGTTTTCTGAAGTTCCCGGATATGCTCTTCTGAAAAGCTGATTGGCTGTATCATATCGTTACTCCGTTCTTAACGTAATATTTGTCTTTTCTCGGATCAGCGCCCTCAGCCGTTTTTCAGCAGCACGGCGCTTGGCATAGCGGAACAGGCAGCTCTCGTCGATCACATAGCCGGAAAAAGCCCCCTCAAAGATGGCTGGATATTCGCTCTTACTGATCACTTCCTGCAGCAGAGGGTCAGAAACCAAATCCACCAGCATCTTTTCAAGGCGGGTATGCCATGCTTCCTCGTTTCCTCTGGGAGCCTCAGTGACCAGTTTGTTTAATACGATCATGCCATCATACCAATACTGGTGATACAGTTCGGGAGTCGGGTCGAGAAGCACCTTGCCAGGGAACTGCTCCTTGAGCAGGTCGAAAACAAAATCAATAATATCATCCTCCACGGAGAGGAACAGAACATTGTGTGCCAACTGATGATTGACAAATTCGTTGAGTTGCACCAGTTCAAAAATGGTGAACTCCACCGCAGGAAACGCTTCCCGAATAGCCCGTGCAGCAGCGCAGGCCTCCTCTGAGTATTCATGCCGATAATTGCTCATCTTATTTCCGGAGACACAATACGCATTCCGGCCGACTCGAACGACCTCTCCGCTTTTCACCAGGCCACGCAGTCTCTTGCGCATAGCCTCTTCTCCAAGCGGGCAGCCATTATCCTGATTGGTCATAAAGAAATCCCCAAAGCTAAAACTCTTCATGCCGGCCAATGCCGTTAGATGAACCTGATTGAACATGATAATCACCTCGCAAACCGTCCTATTTTGGCAACAGATACTCACTATTGCCGATTTGGTACAATTACATTATACTGCTTTTCTCCGTTTCGTCAATACCATTTCGGCAATAGAGGGTGTTTACTGACGAAATAGTACCGTCGAAACATGAGAATATTATTCGCTATCCTCTCCCAACGGATACATAGGTTGGTCAATGGGTGGCAAATCCGCCTCTCCATCCTCCGCAAAGAGGTAAACATAGGCATTTTTGCCGTCCCAGACCACCTTTTTGACGATGGTGCGCAGCAGGCGGCGTTTTTCCTCCAGCGTGGCAGAATCCACCGCGCTGGCAAAGGATTCGATCATTTCCTGATGGAAGGCAAACTCCTGATGCAGCATCCGGCTCTGCTCGGTGAGGGCTTCCAGCTCGGCAAGGCGTAGCTGCTGCGTCTCGCTCTCCTGATGGAGCGCGTCGATCTGCTCCATGATGTACTTCGCAGAGGTGTCGCTGGCAACGGACAGGGACTCCACCAGCCGCTTGATGCGGTCCTCCGTTTCGGCGCGTTTTTCCCGGAGCAGCGCCAGCTCTGCGTCGTAGCCCTCCTTGCTGCCGCTGATGACCTTTTTGGTCTGCGCCAGCAGCCGGGCAAGGGTCTCCTTGTCGGCGGATAGCTTGCGGATCTCCTCGATGATCTTAGCGTCCAGCGTGTTGCCGTTGCAGTTTTTCATAGAGCAGACCGTGCCGTGGCTGCGCTCCTTGGTGGAGCACATATAGGTGTAGATCAGCTCGCCGTCCGCATTCTTGCGGTTGGTCAGCTTCGGGCGCATATAGTCGCCGCATTCGCCGCAGCGCAGCAGCCCGGACAGCAGCGCCACGTTGCTGCGCGGTCTGCGGTAGCTCTTGGATTTGTTTACATCCAGCATGGCCTGCACCCGCACCCAATCGCTGCCCGCGATGATGCCCGGATGCTTACCCACCGCCACGATCCATTCCTCCATCGGGCGGATCTGGTTTGCCTTGCCGGGGCGCTGGAGGGTGCGGTTATATGCCATGACGCCGTGCTCGCCGTCGAATTCTGCGCGCTCGGCAAACAGGTCAACATTATTTTCTTTCAGATACTGATACGCCGTGTCGTCGGCGATCATGTAGACCGGGTTCGTGAGAATGCCCCGGATGGCAAAGCGGGTGAACTGCTTGCCGCGCTTCGTGACACAGCGATGCTCCAACAGATACTGATCGGTCTTGCTGAGAGAGCCAGTCTCCATAAACACCTCGAAGATTGTCTTGACCAGCTGGATTTCCTCCGGGATGGGTTTGAGCTTGCAGGCCTTCTTCACCTTGCCGTCCACCGTCACGCTGGACAGGCTCTCCGAGGCGTAGCCCGTGGGCGTTGTGCCGCCCAGCCAGCGTCCGGTCTTGGACAGCTCATGCATATTGTCCCGGATGCGCTCGGCAATGGTTTCCCGCTCCAGCTGGGAAAAGACCGACGCGATATACATCATGGCACGCCCCATGGGGGAGCTGGTGTCGAACTGCTCGCGGATGGAGATGAAGTCAATGTGCCGGTCGCCCAAGTCCTCGATGAGCTTGGCAAAGTCGCCGATGTTGCGGCTGATGCGGTCGAGGCGGTAGACCACGATGGCGGCAAAGGCGATCTTCTGGGAGTCCTTCATCATTTTCTTGAACTGCGGGCGCTCCAGATTGCCGCCGGAAAAGCCCTCATCCTCATATACAAGCGCATGCTCCGCCTCGTCTTCGCCAAAGTGCATTGCAATATATTGGCGGCACAGCTCAATCTGGTTCTCAATACTTTCGCCTTTCCCGGTAAATTTGGATTTGCGGGAATAGATGACGTATTGCTTCCCCTGCGTTTTGTCTGTTGTTTTCATAGCAACACCTCGCATTACCACGAAAAAGTCCGGCCAAAGCTGGGCTTTTTCTTATTTAGCTGTTAAAATAGAAGAGAGTGATGAAAAACGCTGGGGCGAGGGAAACTGGACCGGGACATGGTAGAGTTCGTGATCATAGACCAGCTGGTGCCGAAAGAGCATTTGCTGCGAAAAGTATATGCGGAGAATCTCACGGTTCAGCCGCTCGATCACGTTGTCGGTACGGCTGCGCGTCCAGTGCTCGCTGGGGAAGTCACCGTAGGTCAGCGTCTCCTCAATGCCATCCTTGACCTTCTTGGCGGCTTTCTTTGTCTTTTAGATGTAAACAACGGAAGGAATTTACATTTAGCAAAAAAACCTCCTGCGTTCAAATGAAAGCGGTTTGACAACCACGATCAAAGAACGCAGGAGATTTTTGTTATAAAAGGTGGCATACAATGTTTATAGAATAGTAATCGGCAGTATAAGTGCTGCGGCATTGCAATTGCTGTGAAATATCTTCTTCCAGGCACTCAATTAGATACGGCTTCTTTTTTGCGGAATATTTCACCTGCAATCAAGAAAACAAACAACAGGACTACGCTGATTCCAAAGACGAGTTTGGGATTGCGGATAATGAGCATAGGCATAATAAGAAGATAGGGAAGCGAGTAGCTGTAGCCCAATGTGCAGGATGCTGCAACGGTTTCAGCTGCGACTGTTTTGTGGTCAGGATCTACTACCTTGGCCAGTAGCAGGCCGGTGGAGAGCAACCCCATGTAGGCGCCGTACTGCGCCACGGCGGAAGCAAACCAATCCTGGGGACACCAGCGCTTGGAAAAGAAAATGGAGATCCATGTCGTTGCGGCGATGACCACCACAGAGATAACTACGATAGGCAACAAATAAGTGATGAAAGCTTGGATGGAGGTGGTTGCCACAGCTGAAGTGATCAGATACTCCAAAGAGACGTTGGAAATCCGTTCGATGGTTTCGCGGTCTATAAACTGATGAAGGGCTGGAATTCTGCCGATAATGATTCCAATCACGCCGCTGCAAAACAGGGATGTGGACAGCAGAGGAAGATTCGTCCAGAATGGGTCAATGCTGATCAGGAAATTCCGCAGACCGATGGCACAGGCGACCACGACACCCACAAAGGCCAACTGTAGGGTAAACGGATCCACCGATGAGGTCTTCGACACTGCGCTGCCGATGGACGGCCGCTTTCCGATGACAATGTATCCGGTGCGGAACTCCTCAGGCAGATCGTTCAGGGAAGCTGTCGTGTGCTTGAGCAGCCCCTTCCGAATGCCGATGTTGACGATCACAATGCCGAAGACAATCCCGCAGACCACGCCGATCGTGGCGATGGTGATGGCGACCGGTACCGCATCGGTCCAATAGCCCTCCTCCTCAAAAATCGTCGCGACAGGAACGGCCCAACCAATGCCGCCGTAAAGAGCAAATAGAGGAATCAGCCCAAAACCAAGAGGGATTACTGCGCGGAACATAAAAGCAACGATCAGACCCAAGATCGCCTGGGCCTGATGAGCGATGCCGCCAACTAAGGTCGCCGCGATTGCTTGTTTAGATATTTTTTCCATTGACTCGCCCAAAAATGAGCAAGCAAAGGTAACGGCCAGCAGTACACCGGACCACTCGTTGATGCTGTCGGTATAGGTCACATACACCGGGGAGTATAGTCCCAGGATCTGAGGTCCGATGATGAGACCGACCAGGCCTCCGATGATAGATGCGGGGAGGAAGAGACGCTGAAACAGTTTAACTTTCATGCGAAGAAAATATCCGATGGCCAACAGAATACTGACAACTGCAAAGTCGTGAGCGACATCCATCAATGTCATGGTCTTCCCTCCTATATAGAAAATAATGGGGGCCGACATGGGCAACGAAGTTCGATATCCATATCGGCTCCCGGTATATCTCTATTTCCTCGATTTCTATCTCAGGAAATTGCCATTCTTATGCCTTTGATATAAGTGTATTCCTCCAGGGAATACCGGCTTCCGTCCTTTCCGATCCCGCTGTTTTTGCAACCGCCGTGGGGGACTGCCGGTCCTGTTCCCGGTCCGTTGACGTTGACAATGCCAAACTGAAGCCCTCGGGACATGCGGCATACCTGGCTCACATCATTGGACCAGATGTAAGAGGAGAGCCCGTATTCGGTATTGTTGGCCATGCGGATGGCATCCTCTTCCGTATCATAGGGGAGAAGAGTAAGGAGCGGACCGAAGACCTCCTCGCGGAACACACGCATATCGGGGGTGACATCGGTAAGAATGGTAGGCAGAAAATAGCAGCCGACCTTTTTATCGGCGGGGCGGGCCCCACCGCATACGATTTTAGCACCCTTTTCAACCGCATCTGCCACCAGGGATTCCATTCGAACCACCGATGCCTCATCGATCAGCGGACCTGTGTTGGCCTGCTCATCCAATGTGCCGCACTGTGCGTCCGAAGCAATCTTCGTGCAGAGCTCCAGAAATTCCTGGTATACACTTCTGTGAACAAAGGCGCGCTGGGGTGCTACACAGGTCTGCCCTGCACAGCGCATTTTATTTCCGATCACATGAGCAGCCGCTGCGGCCAGATCTGCAGAGGGGGCCACGATCACGGGAGCATTTCCGCCCAGCTCCATGGAGAAGCGCTTTACGCTGGTGGTAGAATCCCGTACCATGCGCAGACCGCCGCTGGTGGAACCGATCATCGTGATCATAGCGGGAATAGGACTCTCACAGAGCGTGGTTCCGATCTCCTTGGCATCCCCGGCCACAAAGTTGATCACGCCCTTCGGGAATCCGATTCGATGCAGAAGCTCTCCGAAGTAGAGGGTGGAAAGAGGTGTTTTTGTGGCGGGCTTGATCACAGCGGTACATCCGGAGGCCAGGATGGGCCCTAACTTGGTGGCCAGGTTGTGCATAGGGAAATTCCATGCCAGCGCAGCGACCACCACGCCCACGGGTTCCCGTACGGCCAGGAACATGTTTTTTCCGCCGGCGGCGTCCCGGATGCCCTGGGTGTGTTCACTCTTGGCCTGCTCCAGGAAGAAGCTGAGGTAGCCGGTTAGACTGCCCGTTTCAAAGGCTGCGTGGGAGCGCAACTTGCCGCTCTCCAGCATGAGCAGGGTGAGCAGGTTTTCGCTCTCATGCTGGATGGCGTCCCGCAGCTTCATCATCCAGGCGCCCCGTTCCTCCAGCGTCAGTGCGCTCCATCCGGGGAAAGCATCGCGGGCCGCCTCCAGAGCCAGCTGAGCCTGCTCCTTAGACGCTAGAGCCACCTGAGCCACCGGCTCCCCGTTGCCGGGGCAGCAGATCTGTGTTGTGCGCCCCTGCCCGTGAACCAGCTCGCCGTTGATGTATTGGAGAAAATCCTTTGTGGGAAGAGAATACATAAATCATCCACCCCTTTTCTCAGCTGTAAATGTGGATCTTGGAAATAGCCTCGTCCAGCGCCTGCTTCTCCTGTGCGGTCAGCTCCCACGCAGCCGCAGCGCAGTTTTCCTCTGCCTCCGCCGCATTGCCCACGCCGGTGAGGACGGTGTGGATATAATCGTGGGCGAGCGACCAGTTGATGGCCACCTGGGCGACTGTGGCCTTGTGGGCTTCGGCGATGCCGTCCATGACCTTAAGCAGTGCCTGAATCTGGGAGAAGCCGGGCTCGGTGAACATAGGGCCATAGAAGGAGGCACGCATATCGCCGTGACCGAAGGTTGGCACCTCTCTAAACTGACCGGTGAGGATTCCTCCGCCTAGGGAACCATAGCCCATGGTGCCGCAGCCCTGGCTTGCGTAGTATTTCAGAACGTCCTCCTTCGTACGGTTGACCATGTTATAGGGATACTGGACGATGTCCAGCACTCCGTCTGCCAGCAGACGGTCCGCCAGCTCGCGCTCCAGATTGGACATGCCCAGGAATCGTACCTTGCCGGCGGCTTTCAGCTCCTTCATGCAGCCGATGGTCTCCTCGATGGGAGTGCCCACCCGGTCATCCCAGTGCATCAGATACCCGTCGATGTGGTCGGTCTGAAGGCGCTTCAGGCTGGCATCAATGGATTTGAGCATGTTTTTGCGGCTGGAGTCTTTGATGGTGCCCTTGTCGCTGTCGTTTGGGTCTACAAACTCGCTGCCGAATTTAGTGATCAGGAACACCTTGTCACGGTATCCCCCCTGTAAAGCCTTTCCAAGGACCTCCTCTGAACCACCGGAGGCATAGATGGGAGCGGTGTCTACGATGTTTACGCCACAGTCGATCATAGCATGTACCGCTGCCACGGCATCTTCTTGGGTGACGGCACCAAACTGCTTGCCGCCCAGGGCCCAAGTGCCCAGGCACAAAACAGAAAGGTTCTCTCCAGTGTTGCCAAACTTCTTGTAACGCATACAAAACACTCCTCTTTCAATTATTTTTGTGTCAAATTGGAAACGTGACCCCTCATCACGTTCTCCCAAATACCTCGATCTCGTCCAGTTCCTCTTTTGTCAGGCCATAGTCGCGCATCGCGCTCTCGCATGTAATGTATCCCTCTTCCAGATCGTGGACGATCATGGCGCGATCTCGCTCCATCGGGTCGCCATAACCGCCGGCCCCTGGCATCTGGCAGCGGAGCACCCCGTTTGCTTTTAAGGTGGTCCCGGATTTTTTGGAGTCGATTACCGCCTCGTCCGGCGTGCCGGGGTAGATGGTGATGACACCGGGCAGACCGGGCTTCCCACCGAACAGTCCCCAGGGAGGTGTCTTCTGGCGGTCCGCTTTCACAGTAAACTGGCTGTCGTGCCCCAACACCCGAATGTCCTTGTACATGGACAGGCCGCCGCGGAATTTACCAGGGCCTCCGGAATCCGGGACCAAGGTGTACTGCTCCACCATATAAGGGAACTCAATCTCCATGCTCTCGATGGGGAGATTGGAGGTGTTCGTCATATGAACCTGTACGCAGCTCAGGCCGTCCTTGTTGAAACGGGCACCGGAGCCCCCTCCGAAGGTCTCCATATAGACATAATACTCATGGCTCTTGGGATCTATGCCGCCGAAGTAAATGCCGGTGATGGAGCTGTTGCTCCCTGCCATCACCCGGTGCGGTACCACCTGAGACATGGCACCGAAGACCATATCGGCCACCCTCTGGGCTGTGTCGCTGCGGCCTGCACAGGCGGCCGGCTCGGTGCAGCCCAAGATACATCCTGGCCGGGTCTTGATTTCGATGGCCCGATAGTATCCTCCGTTGGCGGGAAGCGCGGGGTCAACGATGCTCCGCACGCTGTAATAAACGGCGGCGCGGAGGGCGGACAGAGGGAGATTGATGGCACCCTTCACCTGATCGGGATTGTCTGTAAAGTCCAGGGCGATATCTTGATCTTTGACCTCTACAGTGACCGACAGCTTGATGGGACCACTGCCCACGCCGTCGGAATCAAGGTAGTCGGAGAACGTGTGAGATCCATTGGGAATCTTGGCCAAGGCCATGCGGATCTTGCGCTCGGAATAGTCCAGTAGTTCCTCCATGCATGCGGTTACGGTGGCGACACCGTAGCGGGCACACACATCCTCCATGCGCTGCACACCCTTTCGGTTGCAGGCGAACTGTGCGTTCAGATCGCCGCGGCGGATGTGGTTGACACGGCAGTTGAGCAGGATGAGATTCAGAATGTCCTCCACCAGCTCCCCCTTCTGAAAAATTTTTACCGGAGGAATGCGGATGCCCTCGGCGTAGATGGAGTCGGAGTCCGCTGCGTTGGAGCCCGGTACACGACCTCCCACGTCGTTGTGGTGCGCGATATTGGCCACATAGGCCACCACCTGTCCCTGGTAGAAGACGGGGGATGCCACGGCGATATCCGGTAGATGCGTGCCACCGCCGTTATAGGGGTCGTTGGCAATAAACATGTCGCCGGGATGGATTTGCTCTGGAGCGTAGTTCTTCTTGATCTCCCCAATCAGGCCGAGGAGGGAGCCAAGGTGCATGGGAATATGCTCCGCCTGAGCGATGGTGTGTCCTTCTGCATCAAACAATGCGCAGGAACAGTCTTTGCGCTCCTTGATATTGGTGGAGTACGCGGACTTGACCAGCACGGCACCCATCTCCTCAGCGATGGACATAAATGTGTTTCCGATGACCTCAAGCAAGATGCCGTCAATTTTCACGCCTCGTCTCCTCCTTTCTTGTCGCCGAATGCATTTACGATCAAATTGCCGTGGAGATCCACCTTGAACCAAGTGTCGGGCGGAATGACGGTGGTGGAATCCATCTGCTCCACGATACACGGCCCGTTCACGCGGGGACAGCGGCCAAATTTGCTGCGGTCATAGACGGGGCAGCGAACAATTCCGGTTTCCTCGAAGTACACGTCGCGATACTCAATCACCGCACCGGAAGGCTCCTCCATGGTTTCCGTCAGTTCGGCCAAGGTAGGCTTTTGCACCTCGCCAATGGCTTCGCTGCGGAAGTTGACGAATTGGACGGGGGCGTTGGGATTATAGTAACCGTAGTTCATTTCATGCGCCCGGAAGAAGTCCTCCTTCATCTGCACCAAGTCCGACTGGGTGATGGCACCGGAGGGGATTTCCACCTGAAGCTCGTAGTTTTGCCCCACATAGCGCATCTCGGCCACATTGTGAAACTTGCGCCGCTGCTCGGGAACATTTTCAGAGGCCAGCCATTGATTTCCTTCCTCCATCAGAGCCAAAACGGCCTGGTTGATCTGCTGCGGCGTTGCCTGATCGTAAGGAATGAGCGAGGTCTTTACATAGCATTTCTTAATGTCAGCCGTCAGCAGACCCAGTGCGCACAGTGCTCCGGGAGCGGGTGGGATCAGCACGGTGCGGATGCCCATCTCCTGAGCGAGATGGACGGCGTGAAGCGGACCTGCACCGCCGTATGCCACCAGGGCAAAATCAGAGGGGTTGTGGCCCTTTTCCACGGTGATCACTCGAATGGCGCGCGCCATGTTGGAGTTGACCACGCTGATCACGCCCTGGGCTGCCGCCTCGACGGAGAGCCCCATTGGATCCGCAATCTGCTTTTTCATGGCTGCGCGGGACAGCTGAGCATCGATTTTCAGCCGACCGCCTAACACATAATGGGGATTGATGCGTCCCAAGACCAAATTGGCATCGGTGACAACGGGCTGCTGGTTGCCCAGATTATAGGCCACCGGACCGGGGTTGGCCCCTGCGCTCTCCGGCCCCACCTTCAGCGCACCCGCATTGTCGATGTGGGCGATAGAACCGCCTCCGGCACCAACTGCATGGACATCGATCATGGGGACACCCGAGGGCAGGCCGCAGACCTTGCGCTTGGTGGTGTACTCGGCGATGCCACCCTTTACCAGCGAGACATCCGTGCTGGTCCCGCCCATATCATAGGTGATGATATCCTGGAAGCCGGCCGCCTTGGCGACATAGATGGCTCCCATAACACCGGCGCTTGGACCGGACAGAGCGGTTTGAACAGGGGTCTGAATGGTGGACGAGATAGACATTACGCCGCCGTTGGATTGGGTGATATAGGGCTCGACCTTTACGCCAATCTCGCGGATGCGTTCCTGAAGATTGTGGATGTACATCTTCATTCTGGGCCCCAGATAGGAGTTGATGACGGTGGTACTCAGACGCTCGAACTCACGAAATTCAGGGAGAATGGTGGATGAGATAGAGCAATAGACCTCGGGCCAAGTCTCCTGGATACACTGCTCCACGATCCGCTCGTTTTCGGGATTCAGGAAAGAGAAAAGGAAACACACCGCTACCGACTCTACGCCTTTCTTCTTCAGGCGGTCGAGCACCTGCATCACCTCGTCCCGGTCCACCGTGCGAAGGATAGAGCCATCGGCCATGGTGCGCTCGTCTACCTCGCAACGCAATGCGCGGCGCACAAGGGTTTCCGGCTTATCCTCCATGATGTCATACAGCGAGGGACGGACCTGACGGCCAATCTCCAGCAGATCGCGGAAGCCCTTGGTGGTGAGCAGAGCGGTTTTTGCGCCCTTTCGTTCGATGATCATGTTGGTTGCAACGGTAGTTCCGTGGCCAAAATACTCCAGCTGATCCACAGGAATCCCATAGAGCTCCAGCGTCTCTTTGGTTCCGTTTGCAATTGCTTCAGACTGGTCATGCAAGGTGGAGGACAATTTGTAGGTATAGTAGGCACCTGTTTCTGCGTTTAGCAGCGTAACATCGGTAAAGGTTCCGCCTACGTCAATACCGATCCGATACATTGACACACATCCCTTCATCTAGTTAAATCAACCCGTTAATGTCTGAATACTTCCATACACATCTGAGACTATAAACAGTATACAACGTAAAAATTGAACATGTCAATATATTTATTGCGATATGAACTAAAAATTTTAGACAAAATGACGGTCCGCTTTCTGTTGATATTGCTGTATTGAATGCTGCGTTGTACAATGTTATACTTTTTTTACCGAGCGATTTACAGAGAGGCCATTCAACTTATAAGAGAATTCTAAGCCAGCGCACTATTTCATAGGCTCGGAACCGCAAAATGTATCGGATCATACATTGTTGAACCTGGTGAGAATAGCTGTTTGGAGGTTTGTTTATGAGATGGAAAATTAAAAATCGCGAGGAACTTCTTTCTTACGGGTGTCGGCAGTCGCGAAGGGTCGTCCTTGATATTACAGACTCAGTGCTAAAGGAGCTGGATGCCTATGGCAGGATCCGCTCTATCTTAAAATGCGAGGGAAATCTGCTGAAGATCGGCGAGCGCTGCTGGGATTTGAGCAAAAAGCGGCATGTATATCTAATTGGAGCAGGAAAAGCCTGCAACGCGATGGCGATGGCTGTGGAGGATGCGCTGGGAGATCGTCTGACCGATGGGATCGCGGTGGTGAAGATATTAGAGCCGGAAGATCGGTTCGTGCGCACCAGAGTCAGGATCGGCGGACACCCCATCCCCAATCAGGACGGCTATGAGGCTTGCTTGGAAATACTGGATCTCATTGATCATGCAGCGGAGGAGGATCTGTTCCTGTGCGTGATGAGCGGAGGCTCTTCCGCTTTGATGAGTTGTCCGGTGGATGGCATCTCTTTAGAGGATGAGCAGAAGGCCACGGATATTCTGCTGAAATCTGGAGCCGCCATTTTAGAGATCAACGCGGTGCGGCGACATATTTCCCGCATGAACGGGGGGCAGATGGCGCGCCGTATCGCGGAGCGCGGAGCCGAGCTCATCGGATTCAACATCAGCGACTCCGTATCCAATCCGCCCACCCGTGACATCTCCGTCCCGTGGCAGAACTATTTCGGCACCCCGATGGGACCGGATCAGACCACGATCCAGGACGCACTAAACTGCATTCAGAAATATGATCTCTGGAAGCGGCTCCCAAGCTCGGTCATACAGTATCTTACCACCTGCGGGCCGGCGGGAGAGACACCCAAGGCGTTCCCGCAGAACACCTATTATCAGATCAATACCCTGCCGGACAGCGCAGCGGCGGCACAGCGTGCCGCCGAGAGGATGGGCCTTCCCGCGGTGATTCTTTCCACTTTTATCGACGGGGAAGCGCGTGACATGGGGACGCTTATGGCTTCCATCGCAAGAGAGATACAGTCCTACGGCCGTCCCGTTCAGGCCCCGTGTGTGATCATTTCAGCGGGAGAGTCGGTGACCACTATCCCAGAAGGCTGCGTGATCACCGGCCACGGCGGCCCCTCTCAGGAGATGACGCTGAGCTTTGCGGTGACTGCGGCCAAGGCCAAGGGAGTCTGTCTGCTCTCCATTGATACGGAGGGAACCGATGGGACTACGACATATGCCGGGGGGATCACCGATTCGAGCAGTATGGCCGATATGGAGCGGGGCGGCGTGGATGTCTATGGCGCATTGCGGGGGCATTCCAGCTGCGAGGCGCTCTCCGCCGTTGGCTGCGCGGTTTTGACCGGCAACACAGGGACGAACCTGTGCGATTTAAACATTATGTATGTGCCGGAGATAAGCGGCGGAGAGGAGAATAAAGAATGAATACGACGATCCAAAAAATCACGGCGCGTCAAGTGCTGGATTGCAAGGCCAGACCCATGGTGGAGGTGGATGTATTTACCGGCGACGGCAGCATGGGCCGCGGAGCCGCTCCGACGGGGACATCGGTGGGGGCACACGAGGCGTTTATCCTCCGGGATCATGACGCAAAGGAGTTCGATGGCCTGAGCGTCCACAAGGCTGTGCATGTTGTGGAGACAATCATTGCTCCCGCGCTGCTCGGGATGGACGCATCCGATCAGCGGGCGGTCGATACGCGTATGCTGGAGCTGGATGGGACGGAGAATAAGGAGCGCCTGGGCGGAAATTCGATCTACAGTGTCTCGATCGCCTGCCTACGGGCCGCCGCCGCATCCCACAAGGTGCCGGTATACCGCTATCTCAAGGGCGGTGCGCTGACGGGGATCCCGCTGCCCACGTTTAATGTGATCAACGGAGGGCGGTATCCGCAGCTGACGCAGCCCTTTAACGAATTTATGCTGGCACCTTGGAAGGCGGACTCGGTGGAGGAGGCCGTTGAATTGGCAGTGAAAGTGTATCAGCATCTGGAACAGGTGATCGGCCGGTATTTAGGCGGCAAGAAGCCCTTCCTGGGCGGTTCCTACGGATGGGCCGCTCCAAGTGATGATCCCGATGTCATTTTGCAGCTGATGGCACAGGCGGTGGAGGAATGCGGGTGCAGCGACAAGATGGCTTACTGCCTAGACTGCGCTTCCAGCGAAATGTATGACAAGCAGTCGGACACCTATCTCTATGCCGGACACCGGGTGTCCAGAGAGGAATTGATCGACCGCGCTGCCGAGCTGATACAGAAGTATCCCATTTTGTTTATTGAAGACCTGATGTCCGAGGACGACTGGGATGGCTTTATAAAGGCGCACCAAAGGCTGAAGGGGGTCAAGCTGATCGGGGACGATTTCATTGTCACAAATCAGAAGCGGCTTCAAAAAGCGCATGAGTGCGATGCATTGGATGGGTTCATTCTAAAACCCAACCAGGTCGGTACGATCACAGAGGCGCTGGATACCCATGCCTATGCCCAAAGCTACGGCATGATCACCATACCCTCTGGACGTTCAGGCGGCGCTGTGGGAGATATCGTGGCCGATCTGGCCCTGGCCCTGGAAGCGCCCATCTCCAAAAACGGAGCGCCGAAGTCAGGGGAGCGGCTGGACAAGATCAACTCGCTGCTTCGCGCCAGCAGCGAAAACCCCGGCAGCCATTTGCGCGATCTTACGGAGCTGTTCCACCCGGCGTATTTTCAGCACCCCTAAGACCACATATGGCCGGTGAGAAAGCTGCTGAATTTCCAAACGCTCTTGTCAAACACTAAAAACCACGGTATAATTAGGTTATCATTCCCAGTAGGGCAGCGGCCGCTTCTGGCCGAAAGATGACGCTCCAGCAGGAAGGATAGGATTCCATGAGAGAGTTTCAACAGAAAATTCAAAATGCGTATGACCATTTGACGAATACGCAGCACACCATAGCGGATTTCTTTCTGGAGCATTTAGATACGCTTCCCTTCAAAAGATTGGAGGAGCTGGCGGATCAGATCGGCGTTAGCACTACCTCTATCATCAGATTTGCCCGCAGCATTGGGTATCAAGGCTATGGGGATATGCAGCAAGATCTGCAGCAGAGCATTCTTGGAAAAGTCAGCCTGCCTGAACGGCTGAAGAGTTCCGTGCAGGCAGAAAAGGAAGACCACCTGCTTCTCCAGACATTTCAGGCGGATGTGGATAACATACAGGAGACCCTGTCCGTTTTGTCTGAGGCTGTCCTGGCCGAAGCAGTCTCCGCCATCGTTCATGCCAGAAGTGTCTATATCATTGGTACCCGCGGTAATTTTTCCGTGGCCCACTATTTAGGGTATCGCTTGGGCCAGATCAAGCCGGGCGTGCACCTGGTGGATGGCGTTTCCCTGGCCTATCCAGAGCAGGTGATCGGCATTCAGCAGGAGGATGTGTGCATCGCCTTTTTGACCCCGCGGTATTCCCGGATGACGGCCAATCTGGTTTCCTGGATCAAGCGGAAAAGTGTAAAAGTAATCCTTTTTACCAAGGCCGGAAATTCAGAGATCCATCCGTATGGAGACATCATTTTGCCTTGTCAGACGACAGGAGTGTCGTATAAGAGCTCATTGACCGCGCTATTTTGTGTCTGCAACTATCTTTTGGCGGCAGTGGCAATGCAGGATCATGATCACGCCATGGAGTCGCTGTCCGACATTGAGGAATTGTTGGGCCAGGGGTTCTTTTTGGGGATCTGAAGAATGCGTCCTGGGGAGTTCAGACGATACCCCATGGGTTCAAATGCTCATGTTTAAAATAGCGCAGATCAGTAAAACGTCAGTAAGGGGCGGCGGTAAGCAGTGCTTACCGCCGCCCCTCAGTCTGTCAAAAAACTTCAAAAGTCTCCCCGATTCGAGTATACTCGATCGTCAAAGAACCCCTGTTCTCAGCAAATGAGGACGGGGGTTTTCTTAGAATTATCGGAGAAATAGCGTAATAGGCAAGAGAAAAGGGAGCTTTTCCAGCTCCAAATTGCTAATTTTTTAAGATTCATGGCAGCATATTTCAGCTTGACCCATCTGGTAACTGCGGCCAAGCCTCGGTGGTATGCTGAATTTGAAGTCTGGGGATATTCAGATACGGCATATGCATCGGAAAACGCACATAGAATTAAGCATCAAAAGCTTCGGAAAGGAGGGCAGCCATGGAAGTATTTCTAATCTATCCAAAGTCAGAGCAAGCACAAAAGGAACTTGCCCATGAGCTTGCAAAATTTCAGGCAGAACAGGCGCTGAAATCCCTCCAGAAGCTGCCCTGCTCCACGGAGCAAAAGCTGGAGCTGGTGGATACCGCCGTGAAGCACCTGAAAGCGCAGCAATAATACATAGAAAACGAGCAGATCAGCCTCAAAAGCCGATCTGCTCGTTTTTCAGTCAGTCTTTCCCTTTTTACTGATCATTTGCGGAAATGATCGCATCTCCATATTTGATGTAATCCACTTGACTTAAATCAAGCGGGGTATCAAACAGAGAATACGACTCATTTTCTACTGTTGGAGATTCCAGCAGCGGAACTTCATACGGTGCGGGACCAGTATTCTCACCGCTATCCCGGCGTAGTCAGCTACGATAGGATATCGTACTTTGCGGCCTATTTGAAAATCGCACCGGATACGCTGCAGATGGTGGCACGCACTCTGCCTGCGGATACACAGGCGTATGTTGAGCAGATGCAGCGCTATGCGGAGAATGAGGACAATGAAGCATGTCGGGAGATGATCGAGGACAATATCCACGAGATCGGGCTCGGCATAGCCAGTAATGCCATGCGGCACCGCTTCTTTTTGGCGTTTCAGTATGAAGCAAATATGCGGGCGAAGCGAAACACTGTGCAGGCCATCGTGCAGCGGCTCAATGAAGAGGCGGACACTGCGCGACGGTATCTGGATATCTGCGAACTGGAAGTTCTGGAACCCCGTTACTGTGACAACTTCATCCTGAAGCTCCTGTACGAGATCCTGAGCAAAAAGACCAGCCAACGAGTCCGGTTGCCCGATGGTGTCTTTGATATGACTACTGCCGTACACGGCATTTACGAGGAGTGAGACTATGCAGGCTAAAAAGAAACTCAAAAAAAAGGCGGCGGTAAAATCCACCCCCGCAAAGTCGAAAAAGGAGAAGCAGGCGAAAGAAGAGCAGCAGAATGAAAAGCAGCCCTTTTTGAAGACGCTGATTTTTGGAGAAGAGAAACCCAATCTCACAGAGCTGGAAGCGGGCTCCACCACCATTCTGGATATTCTGTCTCCGACCACCGTGGACACCAAAAGCCGTGACTATATCGTAGTGGACGGTGTTTTTCATACCTACCTCTATGTCACGGGGTACGGATATACCACCACGGTTGGCTCCTGCTGGCTTGCGCCTCTGGTGGCGGCCGGAGAAGGCGTCAATATGAGCTTTCTTGTTAAGCGGCAGTCAAAAGAAAAAATCCTATCCAAAATCTCGCAAACTACCATGGTCAACCGCTCCCGTATGCGGGATGTGGGCGATACCCGCCAGGACTATGAGGAACTGGACAGCGCTATCAGCTCCGGTCTTTACCTGAAGGATGTTATGAACCGTCAGGGCGAGGATTTCTACTATATGCACACTCTGATCGAAGTGACTGCCTCCGATACTGAGACACTGGAACAGCGGGTCACGGAAGTGGAAAAGCTGTGTGTGTCCGTTGATATGATTGCGCGGCGCTGTGACTATAAAAACGAGCAGGCGTTCCTTTCTTCGCTCCCGATCCTGGCGCTTGACCCCGACATTGAGCGCAAGGCCCGGCGCAATGCCCTGACTTCGGGCGTTGCTGCGGCCTTTCCCTTTGCCTCCTACGAGCTGAGTGACCACAACGGTATCTTCCTCGGTCTGAACCTCTACAACCGATCTCCGGTCTTTCTGGATCCCTACGATGACTACAAATACACCAACGGAAACTGGTGGATCGGAGGCTCTACCGGCGCGGGCAAGACGGTGACGCTCCAGTGTCTTGGCGGCCGGCTCCGGCAGCAGGGCAAGCGGGTCATCATCATAGCTCCGAAAGAAAGACCGGGCAGCAATCCGCTGCCCGGTTTCTCTTATTTGGAGTGCCAGGTTTTCCCGGTACTCTCTTGCGTGAGTGTGAGACTGCCACCCTTCTGGGCGGAGTATGCCTCCGCAAAATCTTCAAATGTGCTGCCGGTATATCCGGCATCTGACAAATCACTCCAGAGCCTCCAGCAGGTGCTGCCATACGCCGTCGGCCCGTATTCGCGGTCCGCTTCCTCACGCTGCGCCTCTGCCTTTTCCCTCAAGAAGCTGCTGGCAGCCCCATTCTCCCGCTCACCCATGAATGTGAGCCATTCATCATAGGAGATGTCGATGCACCCCGCATCGGACAGCTTTTTCCATTCGGACCACGACGAAAATGAGGGAGCGGATGCGTTCCGCAAGCTGCTTATCTCCGCCTGGTGCTGCTTATTCTCCACTGCCAGGTCATCCCGCGCTGCCGTGAGCACGGAGACACGGTATCCAAGGATGCAGGTGCATACCACCAGCAAAGCAACGGCTATGCAAAGCGGGACCACCGGAGACCGCTTTCCCGGCTTCGGTTGTTCGGTTTCAACTCCGGGCGGGGTCTGGCCCGCCTGGATGAACGGTGTGCCGCACAACTTCTTCCCTGGCTGGGGAGAAAGGCTTTCGCAGTCACACGGCTTTCCCTCCGGGACGAGCTGCCCACACTTCGGGCAGGTGTACCATCGTTCTTTCGGTATGGCCGGACGCATTTTCCTGCGCTGGACGGCCTTGCAAGCGGCGGTAGCGACAACCAAGGCCGCGCCATACAGCAGGACCACGGGGAGGCCGCCGAGTTGTACACCGCTCATGCTTATGGCGGTTTGCACCATCGCTGCTACGGCGACGCACACGATATAGACCAAGGCTTTCATAGGTGGACCCTCTCTTTCAAATTTTTATCTGCTTCGGGGCGAAAAGGACGTGGGGCTTTGATATGCTCAATGGGAAAGGCAGGTGATACCAATGGAGTGGAACATCATTGTGGGACTGGTATGCACGGTGCTGGGCGCTGTCATCAGTTATGCCACCTTCTCCCGAAACAAGGGGAAAGACGACAGGAGCAGCGGCCAACAGCTCGGCACCGTTTTGACAGAGCTGGGGTACATCAAGTCCAACACGGACGAGATCAAGACGGAACAGCGAGAGCAGCGCAAGACCAACACAGCGGTGGAGGGCCGTCTGGCTGCCGTGGAGGCCAGCGCCAAGTCCGCACACCACCGCATTGACCATCTGGAGGCGGTACGAGATGAAGAACATTAAGACAACCACGCGGCGGCTGTTCGTGACAACGCAGATCGCCGCGCTGGGGTGGGTCACGATGTCCTACCTCATCGCCCTGTACGCCACGGTGCGCCTGGGCCAAGTGTTCCCGGTGGTGGACCTGTCCGAGCAGGCCATCGAGACCATCCTGGGCGTGAACGTCCTCAAGGTGGTGGAGAACATCTTCGAGCACAACGACGGGGCGGTGTTCGGCAAGAGCAACGCACCGGAGAAGAAAATCAAACGAGATTGCTAAAGGAGGAAATCGAAATGAAAACCTATATCGGCACGAAAATCATTGAGGCGGTCCCCGCTGTTCGCAAGGGCGGCAGGGTCTACGAGGAGGGCCAGCCCACCCCCAAGAGCATGGACCCCGTGGAGGAGGGCTATAAGGTCCGCTACCCGGACGGCTACGAGAGTTTCAGCCCCAAGGCCGTGTTTGAAAAGGCATATCTGGAACTGACAACAAACCCGAACTTGCGGACCTCTAAGCCATCCATCAGCCAGGAAATGGTGGATAATTTCATCTCTGCCAAGGAGGTATCGACCCTGGGCGGCAAAGTTACCGTTGTCCGCGCCACGCTTCGGAACGGCTTCGAGCTTGTAGAAAGTAGCGCCTGCGTCAGCGCGGAGAACTATGACGAAAAGATGGGGGCAGAAATCTGCATGGAGAAGATCAAGGACAAGGTATGGTTTCTGCTGGGCTTCCTGCTCCAGACGGCAGTTCGCGGCGTGACTAAGGAAAGCGAAGATTAAAGGAGGAAGCGCATCATGGATATTACGACCATCATTGAAGCGGCGGCTGCCCTTGCGGCTGCCGTCATCACCGCCGTGGTCATTCCCTATATCAAGAGCCGGACCACGGCCCAGCAGCAGGCGGAGATCAATGCCTGGGTGAAAATCGCCGTGACGGCGGCGGAGCAAATCTACCGTGGCAGCGGGCGCGGCGAGGAGAAGAAAGCCTACGTCCTCAACTGGCTGGCGGAGCACGGCATCACCCTGGACGAGGACCGCATCGACGCGCTCATTGAGGCCGCCGTCTACGAACTCAACCACGGCGTTCTGAAAGAAGGTGCGGGCAATGAGTAACAGCCCGCTGGTCAGCTACACCAAGCTGTCCCCCAACCATTCCGGCAAGCGCAAGCACGCCATCGACACCATCTCCATCCACTGTATGGCCGGGAACCTGTCCGTTGAGCGCTGCGGCGAACTGTTCCAGAACAAGGAACGCCAGGCCAGCAGCAACTACGGCATCGGCAGCGACGGGCGCATCGGTCTGTATGTGGACGAGGCCAACCGCTCGTGGTGCACCTCCTCCGCCAGCAACGACAACCGGGCCGTCACCATCGAGGTGGCGAACACCGTTGCCAAGGACCCGTGGCCGGTCTCCGACGCGGCCTACAAGTCCCTCATTGATCTGCTGGTGGACATCTGCCAGCGCAACGGCATCCCCAGGCTGCTTTGGAAGGGCGACAAGTCCCTTATCGGGAAAGTGGACCAGCAGAACATGACCGTCCACCGCTGGTTTGCGGCGAAAGCCTGCCCTGGTGACTGGCTTTACAGCCGCCACGGCCAGATCGCCGCAGAAGTCAACAAAAGACTGGAGGCCGCAGAGGCCGGAAAGGATGAAGAAGCTATGGACACCAAACAGCTCACGAGCTGCGCCGACACCGGGGACAACCCCTCCGCCTGGGCCAAGGAGGCTACCGACTACTGCAAGCGCAAGGGTATCTTCGCCGGAGACGGTGCGGGCAACTACGGATGGCAGAAGCCCATCACCCGCGAGGCCACGGCCCAGATCATCTACAATCTGCTGGAGGCCGCCGGTATGCTGGAGAAGCTGCCGGACGTGAAGTGAGACATTCCCACTTTTTGTACCAAAACGATAAAGGTTGTAAATCTTTATTACAAAGATAGTCCTTTTCCGTGGTACTGTCAAGGTGCCAAGGAGGGGCTGCGTGTGAAGATTTACGATTTTGAGGGACAAAAGAATATCTCCGGGGACCGCATCCACCAGGTGCGGGCGACCAAACGCATCTCCCAGGCGGACCTCGCTGCGAGGATGCAGGTCAAGGGCGTGTTCATCGAGCGGGAGGCCATCAGCAAGATAGAGACCGGGGACCGCTTCGTGACGGACTACGAGCTGATGATCTTTGCCGATGTCCTGGGCGTGACGATGGACTGGCTGACCGGAAAAGAATAAAAAATTTTGAAATCCCCCTACGGATAGTAGGGGGATTTTTGCATCTTCCGGCGCTATTGACATGGCCGAAAAAAGTGTGCTAAAGATATACAAATGCTATGCAAAAGTATTGCAAATGGAGGTTTTCCTATGCCGAGATATAAGGACGCACACTTGACCTGGAACGACAGATTGACCATTGAAAAAATGCTCCGCGAGGGGTACAGCAAGCCGCAGATCGCCCGCTATCTGGGCGTGCATCACAGCACGGTCTACGACGAGTGCCGGAGGGGCGCGGTGGAGCTGAAACGCAGCGACCTGACCACCTATATCTCCTACTCCGCCGATGTCGCCAAGGACTACCACCTGGACCGCAAGAAGAACATGGAAAAGCCTCTGAAAATAGGCAAAGACCACCGGCTGGCCCGGTGGCTGGTCAAAACCATCTCCGAGGGGTATTCCCCGTCTGCTGCCTGCTCCATGCTGGGCAAAACGCCGGAGACCACCTTCTCCTGCACATTATGTCGTCAGACTGTGTATAAGTACATCGAGAACGGGGACTTGTGGCCCCTGACCAACAAGGAGCTGCGCTACAAGAGTGACCAGAAGCGGACCTACAACCGCGTGAAAGCAGCGAAAGCCCCCAGAGGGGACAGCATCGAGCATCGCCCGGAGCACATCAACAACCGGGAGGAGCCGGGCCACTGGGAGATGGACAGCGTAGTGGGTAAGAAGGGCACCAAGGCCGCCCTGTGCGTCCTCACCGGACGCGTGACGCGGGACGAGATCATCCGCAAGATGCACGACGACACCGCCGCCAGCGTCGTGGGCGTTCTGGACCGACTGGAGCGCCGCATGGGGACCGCTATGTTCCGCCAGGTGTTCAAGAGCATCACCGTGGACAACGGGAGCGAATTTGCAGATTGCAAGGGCATGGAGCGCTCCTGTCTGCTGCCCGGAGAGAAGCGCACCCACGTCTACTACTGCCACCCCAGGTCCCCCGGAGAGCGCGGCAGCAACGAGAAACAGAACCAGCTTATCCGGTGGTTTTTCCCCAAGGGCACGGACTTCCGCAAGGTAACACAAAAAGAGGTGCGCCGGGTCCAGGACTGGATAAATAATTACCCACGGCTAATCCTGGACTGGCACACCTCTGCGGAACTTTTCAACGTGTTTCTTGCAAGCCTATAAAGCCTATAAAAAATTTTTCAAAGAAATTCGGGTTTTAGTATTGACATTTGGCGTTTCCGATGCCGCTGGTGATGCCGTTGTCCACCGCCCACTTTACCGGCTGGGCGTAGTAGGCGTCCGCCGCCACGTCCAGGAAGCCAGGGGCGCCGGTGGCGGAGCCCTTGGCCAGCCGGAACAGGAAGGTCACGGCGTGGGCGCGGGTACAGGTGGCGTCGGGGCTGAACTTGTCCGCCGAGGTCCCGGCAGTGATGCCGTTGTCCACCGCCCACTTTACCGGCTGGGCGTAGTAGGCGTCCGCCGCCACGTCCAGGAAGCCGGGGGCGCCGGTGGCGGAGCCCTTGGCCAGCCGGAACAGGAAGGTCACGGCGTGGGCGCGGGTACAGGTGGCGTCGGGGCTGAACTTGTCCGCCGAGGTCCCGGCAGTGATGCCGTTCTCCACGGCCCAGGCCACCGCCTTGGCATAATAGGCGTCGGCAGGGACGTCGGTGAAGCTGCTCATGCCCTTGGGCGCGGGAGAACCTGCGGTCCGCCACAGGAAGGTGACGATCTGGGCACGGGTGCAGGCGTCGGCGGGGCTGAACTTGCCGCTGCCGGTGCCGCCGGTGATGCCCTGCTCCGCCGCCCACTTCACGGCGTCATAATAATAGTCGCTGCGGGCCACGTCGTCGAAGGGGCTGGTCTCCTCCTCCGCCGCCTTGGCAAAGGTGGCCTTCACGTCCACCTGGCCGGCTGGCATGGTGAAGGTATAGTCGCCGTTGCCCTTGTCGGTGAGCTTCACGGTGTTGCCTTTGCTGTCAATGACAGTGATGGTGTCCAGCACATAGCCCTCGTCAGGCTTCACGGTGATGGTCACGGTGCTGCCGCTGGTAGCATTCTTGGGGCTGGTGGTCACGGTGCCGTTGTCGCTCTTGCTGGGGGCGTTCACAGGATAGCTGGTCCGCCCGCCTCCTCCGCCGCCGGAGGAGGAAGAATTATTGTTGTTGGACCCAGCCACCACTTCCAGGATGGCGCGGGCGGTGCCGTAGTTGTCATCGTCCTCATAGGTGGCGATCACGGTGTAAGTACCCACCGCCAGAGGCAGGCCGTTGGCGTCCAGTTCCCCGGTGCTGCCGCCCTTGGGGACCCAATAGGTATAGGTAAATTTGCCGTTATAACCCTCGCTGATGGTCGCCTTTTCATAGCGCAGACCAGAACCGGTGTAGGTCAGCGTCCCGCCGTCGAAGGTGATCTTGTCGGTGACGTCGTTTTTCTCAACGAGGTCATACTCCGCATAGGCCTCCACGATGGTATTATTATTGTTGAGGAACCGAATATAAGCATAGTGGGTCCCAGTTCCAGTGTAAGGCTCCGTGTTAAAGATAGTCCAACTGCCTTCACCGAGTTTCTTCACATACAAGATGGTGATATTGCCAGCTTCGGGACCCTTCCAATCCGCACTCGTCTCCACCGTGGCGCGGGGAGGCGTACCGGCATAGGTCAGCTTTGTGGGGGCCTTAACGGTAACGGAACCGCCGGAAGCATTGCAGGTGCTGTCAGAGCAGTACAGCAGGACCCGGCTGTGGTCCGTGGGGTCCAGAACATACTTGTTCCAGGTGTGGGTGTGACCCTGCGCTGTCAGTGAAAGTTCCAGCTGCTTGCTGTCATTATAGTTGACATAATATCCTGCGTCGCTGATAAACTTCTCGCTGTAATTCGTCTCGTTTGCGCCCACAATGACCAGCGGCTTCGATTCGGTGGGTTCTTTATAGGTGGTAATACCGATCTTGGCATTGGCCCCCAGTCCGCCTTCTCCGATCGCAATGGGGGCAACGTAATACTGGGCACTATTACGCCAATAGAAATTGCTCTGTTTGTTGCTGGCATTTGTATTGTTATAGATAACCACATCGCCGGAGAAGGTGATCTTGGCATCCAAACTAAGGTATACGCCACCGCTGGGGCTGTCTTGACTCGTAATACTATTATTGGTGATGCTGCCGCCAGTCATAGTAAATCTATAGCCGCCATAGACACCACCGCCAACCGTCGCCCTGTTATTGGTGATACTGCCACCGTGCATGGTGAAATCACCATTTGCGGACATACCACCACCGGGATTGGCACTGGAGGTATTGTTGCTGATGATACCATCATACATCGTAAAGTTGCTGGCGGTGTACTTTCCCTTGATATAACCGGGTTCCGCATTTACACCGCCGCCGCCGCGTGTGCAGCTATTCCCGGTGATGGTCCCGTTATACAAATTGAAGGTGCCGGTAAACTGCACGCCGCCGCCGTAACTCCAGTCACTGAGGGTATGATTGTCGGAGATGCTGCCGTTATACATGTTGAACGTACCATGGGCCAGAACACCGACACCGCTCTGGTACTCACCTACTGTATTATTGCCGACAATATTGCCGCCATACATGTTAAAGGTCGCATCAAATTGGTTGTCCTTCATCATATACACGCCACGGCCTCTTTTGCCGCTGACGTGCGTGATCTTGCCGTTATTTGTGCAATCCGTCAGGGTAAAGGTAACGTCATTGCCAATGGTGATCACATCAAAGTCGCCGCTGGCCTGGACAGTCTTTCCATTCAGGCACAGCACCGTGCCACTGACAGGCTCCCACGTGCTGGACAGCGTCACATTATCCTTCAGGTAATAGCTGCCCGCAGTGTCAGGCAGCTTGTCCGTCTCATTCCACGCTGTAAACGTGGTATTCGTGTCGGTGTGGTCGCCCACCTCAGTGCAGACATCGCCGCCGCAGAGGAAGTGCTTGTGCTCGTTGGGCTTTGCAGTCAGCACCAGCTTGTTGCTGCTGAGCTTGACTTCATAGCCGTCATCGTCGCTGGAGAAGTTCTCGGCGTGGGTGCTGTTCAACGTCTGGCCATAGGCCGGAGAAGCGACAACAAGACCCGCAGCAGGATTCATTGAGGTCACGCCGACTTCGCCGTCAAAGCTCGAATCAACGATTACTGTTTCGTCAGTCAGGAGATACACATTACTGTTTGCCCCATCGTCCGTTTTGTTTCTAGCAATCTCCGCGCCGCGCTCGACTCTCAACTCACCGTCGTTGAGGTACACACCGCCGTGGGAGGTGGCGGTATTGCCGGTAATGCTACCGTCAGTTATTTTGATGTCACCGCCCCAGTTGTATACACCACTGCCGTTCACAGCGTTGTTATTGGCAATACTACCGCCGTACATATTGAAAGTACCCCAAACATTCGACTGTGACGTACCTGCATGACCTGGCGTTGTATAGTTATACACACCGCCTCCGTTGCCGCTGCTGTCGTTCTTGCCGCTGCTTACAGCGGCGTTATTTGTGATGCTGCCGCCGTACATATTGAAGGTGGCTGGATAGGTATTATACTGGTATATCGCGTCTCTCGTTGCGTAGTTGTTTACACCACCACCAATACTAGCACTGTTTCCGGTGATATTGCCGCCGTACATATTGAACTTTCCGCCATAATTATATACGCCGCTGCCGGTTTTCCCCGTATCGTGTGTGACCGTACCGTTATTCGCGCAATCCGTCAGAGTAAAGGTATAACCATTGTCGACTTTGATCGCATCAAAATCGCCGTTGGCCTGGAGGGTATTACCGTTCAGACACAGCACTACGCCGTCCTTAGGCTCCCAAGTCCGGTTGATTTCAACCTCCCGGGTCAAATAATAGTGACCATTTTTCTGTACGGCGTTCAGACCAGCTTCATCACTGATTGCTATCCAGCCCGTGAGGTTAGTATGTCCGCTGTGGCCAGGATCAGGGCAATCGCTCCCCAGATTGCCACAGACGGGGTGATCAGTGTGTGTCTCCCCGCTCTGCGCAGCAGGGCTGCTTCCGCCCTCGTCCTCTGTTGCCCACGCTGCTGTGGGCAGCAGGGACAGGCACAGGGCCAGGGTGAGAAGCAGGCTCAGGGCTTTTTTCTTCATGGCTCGTTCCTCCCGTTCTTTGTCTCTCCGGTTTCCCGCCGATGGGGCCGAGGAACATTGTCCTCCGTGTGCGGAGGACAACAGACCGCGGTCTGTTTCGGCGGGCGGGCCAAATTGCGCCTAGGACGGGTGACGGCTCCACATTCCACTTGCAATTTTGCCCGAATCATGTATGATAGCATCATACACCGTACATCGATGTACGATGCAAGAACTTTTTTCTCTCACGAGGTTAAATTTATGAAAAACGATCAAGACCTGTTCTCCATCGGGGAGATCGCCAAGGCCCTGGGGGTGACCCGGCGCATCATCCTCCACTATGAGGAGCGGGGGCTCATCCGGCCCGACGGGCGGGACGGGGCCACGGGCAACCGGTATTACACCATCGACACCTTCACCCAGCTGCGCAGCATCCGCAGCCTGCAAAATCTGGGGCTGACCCTGGACGAGATCCGGGACTATTTCCAGGGCTCCGCCGACCTGACGCCCCTGATCCGCCGCCTGGAGAAGATGCGGGACGAGCTGAATCTGAACATTGAAAAGCTCTATGAGCGCTCCAAGGTCACCCCCGCCCAGGTCAAGGCCATCGCCCTGCCGCCCCAGCGGGTGTATCGCCGGGTCTATCGCAGCCAGTCGGTGGCGGAGCGGACGGCCCTGCTGCGCTCCACGGCCCTGGAGGCCATGCGCTCCCATGGCACGGACACCACCCGGCGGATGTATTTTGTGGAGTATCCCATCGCCGACCCGGCCCGGGCCGCCTTCTGCGTGGCCGTGCCTCCGGAGAGCCGGGGGGAGTTTGTGGAGACCCTGCCCGCCTTCCAGGCCCTGTGCATCTTTCACCACGGGGCCTATGAGGAGCTGCCCGCCGTGGGCCGCCGCCTGCTGGACCACGCCAACGCCCGGGGGCTGGTCCCCCTGGGCACCCTGCGCCACACCTATCTGGAGGGCCCGCCCCAGCACAAGGACCCCAGCAAGTTCATCACCCAGGTCATCCTGCCCATCGCCCCCAGGCCGGAGGAATCGGAAGAATCGGAGGGGCCGGAGGAATAAGCCTCACCCAAACACCACCCCCACCGCCCAGGCGGAGGCCAGAAAGCCGACGAGATCGGCGCACAGGGCCGCCGGAACGGCGTATCTGGTGCGGGTAATGCCTGCGGCGCTGAAGTAGACGGCGATGGTGTAAAAGGTGGTCTCGGTGGAGCCCAGCATCACCGCCGCCGTCCGCCCCAGGGCAGAGTCGGGGCCGTAGGCGTTTATCAGGTCGGCCCCCACCCCCAGGGCCGCCGAGCCGCTGATGGGCCGCACCAGCATCAGGGGCAGCAGCTCCGACGGCAGCCCCAGCCGCCCCAAGACCGGGGCCAGGCAGCCCGCCAGGGCCTCCAGCAGCCCAGACGCCCGGACCATAGACACCGCCGTCAGCAGGCAGACCAGGGCCGGGAGAATTCGGGCCAGGGTCTCCAGCCCCTGCCCCGCTCCCCGGACCAGGGCCCCGTATACGTCCACCCGGCGGAGGGTGCCATAAAGGGCCGTCCCCGCCAGCACGCAGGGCACCAGCATCTGGGTCATCAGCTCCATGCCCTCACCTCCCCCGCCACAGCCGGGACAGCAGCTTGCAGGCCAAGATCCCCGCCCCCACCGACAGGGCGGAGGCCAGCCACACCGCCGGGAGAATATCGAAGGGGCTTTCGCACCCCGCTGCCGCCCGCACCGCCGCCACCGTGGTGGGCAGCAGCTGGATGGACGCGGTGTTGCACACCACCAGCAGGCACAGCTCGTCGCTGGCCGCGCCGGGGCTGCTCCGGCTCATGCCCTTGGCGGCCTCGATCCCTAAGGGCGTGGCCGCGTTGCCCAACCCTAACAGGTTGGCGGACACGTTGGCCGACAGGCTGTCCATCACCGCCCCGTCCCGGGCCGCGCCGGGGAACAGCCGCCCCAGCACCGGGCGCAGCAGCCGGGATAATCCCCCGGCCAGGCCGGACTGGCGCATGACCTCCATCACCCCCGTCCACAGACAAAGCATCCCCGCCATGGACAGGCAAAGCTCCACCGCGTCCTTCGCCCCCGTCACCGCCGCCGCGGCCACCGCCTCTCCCCGGCCCCCAGCTATTCCAAATAGTATGGATGCCGCCGTCATCCCCGTCCACAGAATCGACATAACCACGCCATCTGCCCCCTTTTTTCCATGATATGACGTATAATTCAGCGTTATACCAGAACGTGAGTTCTATTCTAAAAATTTTCTTCATTCTTTTCAAAGAAATGCACGGAAAACAGTTGACAATTTTCCCCTTTTTCGCTAGAATAATACCGTTGACGAAATGACAACACTCGCTTATATAGGACACGAAAAGAGAAAGGATCTGTTGGTATGAAATCTACCGGTATCGTTCGTAAGGTGGACGAGCTGGGGCGCATCGTGCTCCCCATCGAGCTTCGCCGCACTCTGGACATTGCAGAAAAGGATTGTCTGGAGATCTACATGGACGGCGAGTCCATCGTGCTGAAGAAATATCAGCCCGCCTGCATCTTCTGCGATGAGGCCGACAACATCACGGTCTTCCACGGGAAGAACATCTGTGCTGGCTGCCTGAAGGCCCTGCGGGAGGGCAAGCTGTAAGCTGACCCCCAAATACATAAAAGTCCCCACGCCGAAGTTTGGAGCCTTCGGCGTGGGGACTTTCTCTTTTTGTTTGTACTTGTCTGGCGTTTATTTGCCCACCACGGCGTCATACAGCTGGTTGCGGGACAGCCCTAAGGTCTTGGCCGCCTGCTTCACCGCGTCCCGCTGAGAGGTCCCCTGGGCCATCAGCTCCTCCACCAGGGCCTGGCCGTCCTCCAGGGTGGCCTCTTCCTCCCGCTTGGGGGGCGCGCCCCGGACCACCAGGACAAACTCCCCCTTGGGTGGGTTCTCCCGGTAATACTCCTCCGCTTCTCCCAGGGTCGTGCGGCGGATCTCTTCGTGGAGCTTGGTCAGCTCCCGGCACAGGGACACGGGCCGGTCCGCTCCGAAGGTCTGGCACAGGTCCTTCAGGGTGGCCTGGAGCTTGTGAGGGGCCTCGTAGAAGATCATGGTCCGCTCCTCGTCCCGCAGGGCGTCTAAGTGGGCCCGGCGGTTTTTCTTGTTCATGGCCAAAAAGCCCTCAAAGGTGAACCGCCCGGTGGGCTGGCCGGAGGCGGCCAGGGCCGTGACCAGGGCGCAGGGGCCGGGGATGGTCACCACGGGGATGCCCTGCTGGGCGCACCGGGCCACCAGCTCCTCCCCCGGGTCGGAGATGGCGGGCATCCCCGCGTCGGTGACCAGGGCGCAGTTCTCCCCCGCCAGCAGCCGGTCCAGCACCGCCTGGCCCCCCGTCTCCGTGTTGTGGCGGTGATAGGTCAGCATGGGCTTTTTCAGCCCCAGGTGATTGAGCAGCTTAATGGACACCCGGGTGTCCTCTGCCGCGATAAAGTCCGCCTCTGCCAGCGTCTGGGCCATGCGCTGGGAGATGTCCCCCAGGTTGCCGATGGGCGTGGGGACCAGATAAAGCGTGCCTGCCATGAAATACTCCTTTCGCCCGATTTTTTCGTTTCGCGCTCCCTTCAGGAGGAAAACGGGACCGGGCGTTGTTTTTCGTTTATTATAGCACAGCGGGGCGGATTGTGGTATATTCTTTTCAGATAGACCACGTGTTTCCCGCCCCCTTCGGGGGCAGGAAACACAACCTGTATCATATCAGGAGGCGGCAACCATGCACACCGAATATTTAGACCCCTATACCCTCTCCTGGCCCGATGGCGTGTTCCCCCTGGGGAGCGACGCCCTGGCCCTTGGGGATTTCGCCACCCTGCGCCGGGGCTGGCGGGTGTGCGACCTGGGCACGGGCAGTGGGGCGCTGCTCCTTCTGCTGGCCCGGCGGGCGCCCGACCTGGCCCTCTCCGCCGTGGAGCGGGACCCCCTGGCCGCCCAGACCGCCCGGGACAACCTGGCTCAAAACAATCTGACGGGTGAGGTCATCACCGGCGACCTGCGGAACAGGCTTCTCCCGGCGGGGCAGTTTGACTTAGTTGTCTCCAACCCGCCCTATTTCCCGGTGAACACCGGGGGCAGCGGCGGCCCGGCGCGCAGCGAGGAGTTCTGCACCCTGGACCAGCTGTGCGCCGCCGCCGGATATCTGGTGAAAAACGGGGGCCGCTTCGCTCTGTGTCACCGGCCGGAGCGGTTGGCCGACATAATCTGCTCCCTCCGGGCCCACGGCCTGGAGCCCAAGCGCCTGACCCTTCTCTCCCACAGCCCCAAACACGCCCCCTCCCTCTTGCTGGTCGAGGCAATGAAGCAGGGCAGGCCGGGGGTGCAGGTACGGACGGCCTTTTAGTCGGCCTGACCGCTCTCCTCCCACAGGCTCTTCACATGCTCTGCAAAAACCCGCACAGCAGCGGACAGGGTGCTCCCCCGGCGCAGGACAAAGCCCACCTGGCGGTATTGGGGCTCGTCAAACTCCTTTGCCACGATCTTATAGGACACCCGCTGCAATGCCAGCTCAGACAGCACGCTGATGCCTAGCCCGATCTCGATCATGGCCAGTATGGAATAGTGGTCCCCGGTGATGAAGTGGGGCTTCATCCGCACGCCCTTGGCTTTCAGAATGTCCATGATCTCCAGGATCTCATTCATATTTTCCCGCTCCGGGAAGATAAAAGGATAGTCCCCCAGGGCCTGGATGGGCACCCGGTCATAGGCACACAGGTGGTGCCCCTCCGGCAGGATGGCCAGCAGCCGGTCCGTCCACAAAAAGGTGCTGTCGAACTCCCCCCGGGTGGGCAGGCGGAGAAAGCCGCAGTCAATCCGCCCCTCCATCAGCCAGCGCTCAATGCCCTCCTGTTCCTCCAGTAGCAGCTCAATATCTATGCCCGGGTGATCCTGGCGAAAATCTTTGAGCACCCCTGGCAGCCAGCTGGTGGCCACGCTGGACAGCGTCCCGATGCGCAGAATGCCCATCTGAAGGCCGTTTAGGGCATCCACCTGGGCCTGCAATTTCAGATAATCGTCATACACCGCCCGGATGTATGGCATCAGCGCCACCCCGTCAGAGGTCAGGCTGACGCCGCTGTGCTTCCGCTCCAGCAATGACACCCGCCACTCCGTCTCCAGGTCGTTGACCATGTGGCTGATGTTGGACTGGGTGTAGCCCAGCAGTTCCCCCGCCCGGGTAAAGCTGCCATACTCCACCGTCTTTAAAAAGGCCAGATACTTCTGGATGTTGGTCGCCATGGCGTTTTTCTCTCCCTTGTCCATTATTTTTTCTCATAATACACATTTAAATAATTCGCTTTTCTAATTATATATCCTATGATACACTATGACCGTAATCAAAACAAGCGCTTGTTGAGAAGAACATTTGATATAAGGAGACTTTGCTATGAATCGCACCATGATAACCTCGTTCTATCGCTGGTGGTTTTCTCTGCACCCCGGCTATGTAATCTCCTCCACGGAGTGGATGTGCCTGGGCAGCAAGGACAAGCGCACCGCCGTTCTGTCTCTCACCGCCCAGTTCCGCCAGAAGTAATGCGGTATGATGACCGCCCCCAACTGCCGCATAGAAACAAGCGGCAGCCGGGGGCGGTTTTACTCAGCGCTGATATTCAAATTCCAGGTCGTACATGGAGACGATGTCGCCGTCGTGGATGCCCATCTGTTCCAGCTTGTCGAACAGGCCAGACTGGCGGAGCATCCGGTCAAACCAGTTCCGTGACTCGAAGTCAGAGAAGTTCACGTTGGCGATGAGCCGCTGGAGCCAGGGGGCCTCCACCACCCAGGTCTCGTCGAACTGCTGGATGCTCACCTCGCCGGAGGTATCCACCTCCGGGGGCCGCTCCACATAGGTGGGCTCATACACCACCACGGCGGGCAGCTGGGCCAGCTCCTGGGCGGCCCGCTTCACCAGCTCCCGCACCCCCTGGTGGGCGGCGGCGGAGATCTCAAACAGCTCATAGCCCTTGCTCTCCACGTGGGCGCGGAGCTTCTCCAGCAGGCTGGGGTCGGTCATGATGTCCACTTTGTTGGCCGCCACGATCATCTTCCGGGAGGCCAGCTCCGGGGAATACTGCTCCAGCTCGGCGTTGATGGCCTCAAAGTCCTCCACGGGGTCCCGGCCCTCAGAGCCTGACACATCCACCACGTGGATGAGCAGGCGGCAGCGGTCAATGTGCCGCAGGAAGTCGTGGCCCAGTCCGGCACCCTCGGCGGCCCCCTCGATGATGCCGGGGATGTCGGCCATGACGAAGGAGACCCCCTCCTCCACATAGACCACGCCCAGGTTGGGGAACAGGGTGGTAAAGTGATAGTTGGCGATCTTGGGCTGAGCCCGGCTGACCACCGACAGCAGGGTGGACTTGCCCACGTTGGGGAAGCCCACCAGACCCACATCGGCCAGCAGCTTCAGCTCCAGCACCACGTCCCGGCTCTCCCCGGGCAGACCCGCCTTGGCAAAGCGGGGCACCTGGCGGGTGGGGGTGGCAAAGTGCTTGTTGCCCCAGCCGCCCCGGCCGCCCTTGCACAGGATGAAGGGCTGCTCGTCCGACATATCCTTGATGATCTCCCGGGTCTCTGCGTCCCGGATGATGGTGCCCCGGGGCACCCGCAGGATCAGGTCGGCCCCGTCTTTGCCGGTGCAGCGCTTGCCCTGGCCGTCCATGCCGTTTTCGGCCACATACTTGCGCTTATAGCGAAAGTCCATCAGGGTGGACATGTGGTCATTCACCGTGACCACCACGTTGCCGCCCCGTCCGCCGTCGCCGCCGTCAGGGCCGCCTGCGGCCACATATTTCTCCCGGTGAAAGGAGACCACGCCGTTGCCGCCGTTGCCGGAACGGACGGTGATGCGCGCGGTATCTACAAAAGGCGCTGCCATAGGATGCGCCTCCTTTCATGATATATTATATTAAAAATCCAGCAGATTCAGGCCAATCTGGTCGCTGAATCTGCGCCCCACCTGTCCGTCCCAGGTCTGGACGAACAGCTCCGCCGTGGCGCTGATGACGCACTTGGCCAGATGGCCCGCGTACACCTCCCCGGTGGTGGGGCTGCCGAAGGTGATGTGCAGATGGAGGTAGGGCTCCCCGTCCTTCCGGGTGATGCCGCCCACCAGAGAGGCGATTTCATACTCCCCCTGGCAGTGCCGGGCCTGAAACTGCTTTTCCGTGTTGTTGAAGATGCCCACGGTGACGTCGTTGGCCGCCCCCAGTCCGGTGACGCTGGCCAGCTGGATGTCCTCCTGCCGGGCCAGACGGGTGAGACCGTCCACGATCTCCTCCCCCGGGTCCAGCCGCAGCACATAGCCCTGGGGAAATTTCCGATATTCCATCAAAAAGCCCTCCTCACAAAGCCTGCTCGGGCCGCCCGCTGCTTTGCGCGGCGGACAGCTTGTGAAAAAAGAAGCCGCAAACGGTTTCCGTTTGCGGCTTTTGTCAGCAAAAATTACTGGGCGATCTCCTCAACGATGGAGACCTGCTTGCGATCCTTGCCCAGACGCTCGAACTTGACCTTGCCGGTCTTCAGAGCGAACAGGGTATCATCGCTGCCCTTACCCACGTTGACACCGGGGTGAATGTGGGTGCCGCGCTGGCGGACAATGATGTTGCCGGCCAGAACGAACTGACCGTCGCCCCGCTTCACGCCAAGGCGCTTGGCCTCGGAATCGCGGCCGTTACGGGTGGAACCAACGCCCTTTTTGTGGGCGAAAAACTGCAAACCGATATTCAGCATAAACTTACACCTCCAAGACAGAAATATAGTCGGGGTACTCCTCAGCCAACTGGACGAAGTGGACCATCAGCGCCGTCAGCAGTGCCTGACAGGTGCTCTCGTTGGTCTGGCCCAGGGTGCTGGGGAGCTTCAGGGTGATGGACGCGTCTTTTTCCCGCACTTTCACGGCGGCCTCCAGCCCCAGCACGTCGTTAATGGCGCACTCGGTGAGCCGGACGGCACTGGTAACGGCGGCACAGACGATATCCTCGCCCTGGGGGGCGTATCCGCTGTGGCCTTTGACCTCAAAGCCCACGATGCGGCTGCCCTCGGAACAGAAGGTCACGGTGGTCATTTAGGCCTTGATCGCGCCGATCTGCACCTTGGTGTAGGGCTGACGATGGCCCTGACGCTTGCGGTAGCCCTTCTTGGGGGTATACTTGAAGATACGGATCTTCTTGCCCTTGCCATTCTTCACCACGGTGGCATCCACAGAAGCGCCCTCCACGGTGGGAGCGCCGAAGGTGGCCTTATCGCCATCCAGAACGGCCAGCACCTGATCGAACACCACGCTCTGACCGGCCTCGGCCTCCAGCTTCTCGATGAACAGGACGTCGCCCTCGCTCACCTTATACTGCTTGCCGCCGGTAACAATGATTGCCTGCATTTATTTCAACTCCTTCACTACGGACTCGCTCTCCTGGGAGGGGGTTTATTTACCCCGCTTGTCCATCTGAACGCACAGATGTCCCACTCAAAGCGGCTCTGTTATTTTATCAGCACGCCCGCCCTCTGTCAATAGCTCCGGCGGGATTTTTGGGGGATTTTGAAAAATTTTTTATGTTTCCCCGGCCAGGCGGCGGACATAGCTCACCAGGTTCCGGGTAATGCGTCCGGTGAGCCCCCAGATCACCCGGTCCCGCCAGCGGTAGACGGGCACGGTCTCCCGCCCCAGACGCCAGGCGTAGTCCCGGGGGATACCCGCCTGCTCATAGGGGAAGTCGTCCCCGGGATTTGGCACCAGGTCATAGCTTAAGTCCAGAGGGGGATTCTTCAGAAAGAAGTCCAGGGGAACGAGAAAGGTCTCGGCCACCTCCGCGGGGCTGGGGCGCATATGCTCCGCCGCCGCCCGGTCTATTTTCGCGGCCACGGCGTGCATGAGAAAGCCCGCCCGGTGGGCGATGAAGTCCAGCCGTCCCAAGATCTGAATCGCCTGGGGCGGGATGGCCAGCTCCTCCCAGGTCTCCCGCAGGGCGCACTCCTCCGGCGTCTCGTTCCCCTCCGCCCGGCCTCCGGGAAAGCAGATCTCCCCCGGCTGGCTGTGCATGGTCTTTGCCCGCACCTCGTACAGCAGGGACAGTCCCTCGTCCCCCTCCACCAGGGGGACCAACACGGAGAACTCCCCCCGCTTGTCCATCAGGTCGGGCTGCCGCCCCGCCAAAAGCCGGGCCAAGTCATCAGTCAGCTGGGCCATAAGCTCCCTCCTTCCAAAGAAAAGCCGCCGCACAGCAGTACGGCGGCAATTTTTCATTCCCCCCGTTGGGGGGAATGATTTTATCACATTTTTTCGGGTGCGGACACGCCCAGCAGGCCCAGGCCGTTGGCCAGGACGGCGCGGACGGTGTCGGCCAGCTTCAGGCGGGCCAGCAGCAGGTGCTGCTCCTCCCCCTTGATGCGGCAGGCGTTATAGAACCGGTGAAAATCCCCGGCCAGGGCCACCAGATAGCGGTTGATGCGGCTGGGGTCATAGTCCCGGGCGGCCAGGTGCAGCTCCTCGGGATACTGAGCCAGGGCCTTCACCAGGGCCAGCTCCTCGGGGGCATTCAGCAGAGCGGCGTCCACGTTGGCGGCGGCGGGGACGGCGGAGCCCTCCTCGGCCAGGCGGGCCGTCAGGGAGCAGATGCGGGCGTGGGCATACTGGACATAGTACACCGGGTTCTCGCTGTCCTGGCGCACGGCCAGGTCCAGGTCAAAGTCCAGGGGGCTGGTGGAGGCCCGGGAGTTGAAGAAATACCGGGCGGCGTCCACGCTGATCTCGTCCAGCAGATCGTGGAGGGCGATGGCCTTGCCGGAGCGCTTGGACATGCGCACGGGCTTGCCGTCCTGCATCAGGTTCACCAGCTGCATCAGCACCACCACCAGGCGCTCAGAGCCGTTCAGGCCCAGGCCGTCCAGGGCGGCCTGGAGGCGAGCCACATGGCCGTGGTGGTCGGCACCCCAGATGTTGATGGCCACGTCGAAGTTGCGCACGGCCAGCTTGTTCCGGTGATAGGCGATGTCGGCGGCGAAATAGGTGTAAAAGCCGTTGGCCCGGCGGAGCACGTCGTCCTTCAGGTCCAGCTTGTCCACCTGCTCCTGGGTCTTGCCCTCCCGCAGATACTTCTCCTTCAGCAGTTGAGTGGTGTTCAGCCACAGGGCCCCGTCCTTCTCATAGGTATAGCCGCGCTCTCCCAGCAGGGCTACTGTTTCGGCCACATAGCCGGACTGGTGCAGGCTGGACTCGAAGAACCACTGGTCATACTCGATGCCATAGCGCTTCAGGTCGGCCTTCATGTTGGGGATGTTCACGGCCAGGCCATACTCGGCCAGCTTGTCCAGGCGCTCCTCCTCGGGCAGCTTCAGCCAACTGTCCCCGTGGGCGGCGTACACCGCCTGGGCCAGGGCCTTGATGTCGTCCCCGTGATAGCCCTCCTCGGGGAAGGGCACGTTCTCCTCCCCCTGGATGATCTGGCGATAGCGGGCGTCGATGGACACGGCGAACTTGTGGATCTGGTTGCCGGCGTCGTTCACATAGAACTCCTTCCAGGTGTCCCAGCCGTCCCGGCGCAGCACGTTGGCCAAGGTGTCGCCCAGCACGCCGCCACGGGCGTTGCCCATGTGCATGGGGCCGGTGGGGTTGGCGGAGACGAACTCCACCATCACCCGCTTGCCGTGGCCCTCGTCCCCGGAGCCATAGGCCGCGCCCTGGGTCTCCACGGCGGAGAGCACGTCGCCAAACCACTTGGGGCCCAGGGTGAAGTTCAAAAATCCGGGCCCGGCGATCTCCACCTTCTGAAAGAAGCTGCCCTCCAGCTCCAGGTTGTCCACGATGGCCTGGGCGATGGCCCGGGGGGCCATGTGCATGGCCTTGGCCCCGGCCATGGCGAAGGAGGTGGCATAGTCCCCGTGGGCGGTGTCCTTGGGGATCTGGATGGTGGCGTTCACCTCCACCCCGGCGGGCAGAACGCCGGCCTGGGCCGCCTTCTCATAGGCGGCCTGGGTCAGTTGGGCCACCTGCTGCCGGGCGGCCTGGATCATGTTGCTCATATTATCACCTTTTCTATCAAAATCGAACTCACACATCGTTTTCGCCCCAACGGGGCGAAAACGCATAAAGGCTTTACTGCCGCAGGGTGGCACCGTCGGCCTCCCGCACCTTGATCTGGAACACGCTGCGTCCGGCGATGGCGTGGTCGATCTCGATGGCATAGTCGATCTCGATGTCGCCCCCCTTGTCGCTCAGGTCGGCCAGCAGGTGCCGGGTATTCACCCCAACGGACATTGCGCCATAGGGTGTATTGTACATGGAGAGATGCCGCCGGCCCTCCTGAAACACCATCTGAGAGTTGAACTCTCCCATGCGCATCAGGGTCACCTGCTCCCCCTCCACCTGAATGGTGGTCAGGGTGCCCTCCAGGCCGGTGATCTCGCTCTCCTGATAGCTGAGGGTGTAACCGGCCTTGTCCTTCATCAGGCGGCCCGCTGTCACCAGCTCCACGGTGTCCGGGTCGTTGCCCTCGTATTTCTGCATCCCCTTGATGGAGATGACCACGTCTTTTTCCATTGTTCCGCCTCCAAATGGCTCTCATTCCCACGTTCGCCCAGAGACGTCCACAGGTGGGGGTATTATACACGCTTTGCCCCCGCTTGTAAAGGCTGGGGGCCCAAATTCAGGCAGAGTTTATTTTATGCCATTTCCATCGGAATGACAAGGGGAAATTTTTCTTCCATTTGACAAATGGGCCCCGCCGATTATAATAAGAATGACCCAGTTTCTAACTCCAGGAAAGGAGGTCCCATCTATGAAGCTGGAATTGAGCAAAAAACAGTTTCGCCGTCTGCTGGACCTGGTCTACATCGGCAACTGGATCTTGAACTCCACCCGGGGACAGGAGCGCTTTGCCGACTATGACGAGGTGGAGAGCCTGGTCTTCGCCCGGGCCGCCATAGAGGGTATGCCCGGCCTGGCCGAGCTGTATCAGGGGGAGATCGTCCCCTCCCGAGCCTTTGTGGAGGGCGGCATCCACGAGGCCATCGCCGAGTATGAAAACAACGTCTTTTTTGACATCCTGGCCGAGGACCTGGCCCGCCGGGATATGGACGACGTGCCCATCGACGAGAGCAACTACGCCGAACTCACCAGCCGCATTGACGCCTACATCGCCGAATTTGAAGAACATGGCACAGATAACGTGCTGGTGGATATCGACACCTGAAATTTTCAGAAAAACAGCCGCCTAACCAGCGGCTGTTTTTTCGCCTCAATGTCTCCGGCAGCTCCTCCACGCCAGCCATGCCGCCGCGATATTCAGCCCCGCTGCTGCCAGGTGCAGCAGGACCAGGCCGCCGGAGGTATGTCTGTCATAGACCACATCCAGCAGCAGCACCATGGCCCACACCACCGCCGCCGCAGTCCACAGCGCCGCCACCCACTTCATCCGGTTCTTTTCGTTTCTCATCTGCGGCCCTCCTGTTCTGCCTATTTGGTATCCTCAACTTATCATCTTGTGCTCCCGTCTTTCAAGTAGGCTATAACAGATTTAAGAAAATCTTAAACATTTAGCCCGTGTGCAACTCGTGCCGTCTATTGACAGATGTGTTAAAAGCCATTATAATGTCAATACAAACAAAAAGATTGGATATAAGTCAAATGTTTTTAGTTAATTTTGCCGTTTTCTGTAATTTCACTTCACGGCAGACGTTAGAACCGCTCTAATCTCTAAAATATTCTGAATGGAGGGAATTTTCATGAAGAACGGAAAGGTTCAGAAAATCTTTTATAACAATGGCACTTACAAATCTGAAACTTGATGGACAAAATTATTATTAGTAACGGGGTGAGCTTTGCGAGTATGGACACCGACTTAGTTATAAAATTAGGTTCTATTGCCGTTGTTCCTGTTATTTATAGCGTAGTGCTAGGCAACGATAACTTCTTTAAACGTATGCGTATCCAGAGCGAATTATTTAAAATGCTCTTTTTAACATTCTACGTATACCAACTCTTTGCTCTGCTCACCCGCTGACGTGGTATTTCTCAAACAAGGGGACCTGTGTTTTTCCCACAGGTCCCCTTATTTTTATATCTCTTAATTCTTCTTCCGCAGCAAAAATGTGACCAAAAACCACGCCGCCAAATACAGGGTGATGGACGCGCCGGCGGAGGGGCCCATGTAGTAGGAGGTCAGCAGTCCGGCCACCCCTGCGCACACCGCCCCCAGGAAGGACAGCAGGTGATACTGCCACATGTTCCGGGCGACGTTCCGGGCCGCCGCGCCGGGCAGCACCAGCAGGGAGTTGATGACCAGCAGGCCCACCCAGGTCATGGACAGGGTGACCACCACGGCGATGGCGATGGAGAACACCGTCTCCTGCCAGAACACCCGGATGCCCCGGCTATCGGCCAGGGCGGGATGGACGGCGGAGAGCATCAGCTGGTTGAAGGACAGCACCCACAGGGCGATGACCAGCACCAGGATCAGGGCCAGCACCCCGATCTTCCCCGGCTCCACCGACAGGATGTCGCCGATGAGCAGGTTGTTGAACTTGGTGAAGGAGCGCCCGTTCAGGGTGGACAGGAAGATGCCCAGGGCCACGGCGGTGGAGGAGAACACCCCGATCACCGTGTCGCTGCCCAGGGCGGACCGCCGCCGCACCACATTGAAGAGCAGGGCGAAGAGAATGGCGAAGATCACCGCCGCCCACGTCGGCTCCTGAAAGCCGCAGATGGCCCCGATGGCCATGCCGGTGAAGGCGGAGTGGCCCAGGGCGTCAGAGAAGAAGGACATACGGCTGTGGACCACCATGGTGGACAGGATGCCGAACAGGGGCGAGATGATAAGCACCGCCAGCAGGGCGTTTTTCATGAACAGCATGGTGTCCGGCGCGGCCCACTCGAAGGGCAGCAGAGACACCAGGGAATACCACCAGGTCATTGGTGCTCCCCCCCTTTCCCCATGCGCAGATGGAAGGTCTGATAAAACTCCGGGGAGGACAGCACCTCGTCCGGGGGACCCATCTTCAGCACCTTGTGGTCCAGCAGGATGACTTTGTCCGCGTACTGGTCCAGGGTGGCAAAGTCGTGGGTGGACAGGAAGATGGACAAGTCATACTGGGTGCGCAGCTCGTCCAGCATCTCCAGCAGCTGGTGCTCCCCCTCGATGTCCACGCCGGACAGAGGCTCGTCCAGGATCAGGATGTGGGGCACTGGCTCTAATGCCAGGGCCAGCAGCACCCGCTGGACCTGGCCGCCGGACAGGCCGCCCATGGGCCGGTCCAGCAGGTCCTCTCCGTGAACCCGGGCCAGACAGGCCGCCGCCTGGTCCCGGTATTTCTTGGGGATGGGCAGCCACACGGGCCACTTGGCCGTGGCCGCCACGAAGAAGTCCAGCACGGACACCGGGTCCCCCCGGTCAAAGCTGGGGGCCTGGGGCACATAGCCGACTAACGGGCGCTTGCCCCCGGTCACCGACCCGTCTGACAGACGGATGGCCGGTCCCCCCGCCGGGGAGAAAGTGATGGAACCCTTATAGGGCAGCTGGCCCAGGATGCTGCGGAACAGGGTGGATTTGCCCGCCCCGTTGGGACCGATGAGGGCCACGATCTCCCCGCAGTGGAGGTGGAAGGACACATCCTGTAAGATGGCGTCCCCCTGCATACTGACGGACAGGTCCGCCAGCTTCAGGCAGCAGGCGTCGGCGCATCCGGCGGCCAGCTTGCCGTGTTTGATCTGTCTCACGTTACTTCACCAGTTCCTCTCCCGCAAAGCCGTCGATCACGGCCTTGGCGTTGGCCAGCAGGGCGTTATAATAGTTTACCAGCTGATCGTCCGGCCCGTCCATGACCATGGTCAGCTGTGCCACGGCGCAGCCCGTCTCCCGGTGGATGGCCTGGGCGGTGGCGTCGGAGCCGTTGACCTCGGTGAAGATGACGGGGATGCCCTTCTCCTTCACCAGGTCGGTGATCTCCACGATCTCTTTGGCGCTGGCCTCGCTGCCCGCCTCCTCCTCGATGGAGGCCAGCAGGGGCAGGTCATAGGCGGCGGCAAAATACTGGAACCCGTCGTGGAAGGTGATCAGGCCGGAGAAGTCCACCTCCTGCCGCCGGGCGCTGTCAAACAGATCGTTCAGCTCCTCCGCCCAGCCGCTAAGCTGCGCCGTGCAGCTTTGGGCTGCTCGGGCGTAGTCCTGGGCGTGGGCCGGGTCGGCCTGACTCAGCCCATCGGCCAGGTTTTCCATCATCTGCACCGCCCGCCGGGGGTCCATCCAATAGTGGGGGTCGATGTCCCCGTGGTCGTGGTCCTCGTGGTCGTGGTCATGCGCGTCGTGCGCGTGATCCTCCTCCACGTCGTGGCTGTTCAGGGCGGGCAGCAGGTCCACCCCCTCATCGCAGTCGATCACCGCCGCCTCAGAGGTGGCCAGGGCGTCGTCCATAAAGTCCTCCAGCCCCGCCCCGTTCAGGGCGATGACCTGGGCGTGATTCAGCTTTTTCATGTCGTTCACCGACAGGGTATAGTCGTGAAGGCAGCTGGTGGACCCGGTGTCCAGCCGCTCCACCACCACTCCGTCCACGTCCCGGGTCAGGGCGCTGGCGAAGAGATAGATGGGATAGGTGGTGGTCACCACCCGCAGCCGGGCGTTGTCCGTGTCGGCAGAGCTGCCGCCCCCGCACCCGGTCAACACCAGGGCAAGGGCCAGCAGCAGGGGAATGATGCGTTTTTTCATAGAGTACCTCGAATGTTTTGATTTCTATCTAGTATAGCCCACTTCCGGGCCGTTGTAAATCACCGCTTCCGGCCTCCTGCGTTCATCAACAGCACCGCCGCCAGAATGGCCGCGATGCCCGCCAGCTTATAGACGGTCACCGACTCGTGATAGACCAGCACCCCCAGCAGGGCGGCCACCATGGGCTCCGCCGTGGACAGGATGGCCGCCCGCCCCGTCTCCGTGTGGCGCAGGCCACGGTTATACAGCAGATTGGGGGCGATGCAGCAGAACACGCTGATGCCCACGGCCCCCACCAGCGCCTTGGGGTCGGCCAGCCGGTCCAGATGCTGCACCAGGCCGGAGAAGGGCAGGGCGGACAGGCCCATAAACAGGCAGGTATAAAAGGTCAGCGTGTTCACCCCATAGTCCCGCAGGGCCAGCTTATTGAAGATGGGATACAGGGCATAGGTGAACCCGGCGCACAATCCCCACAGGATCACCCCGGGGGCCACCGACTGCTGCCCCAGGGGGAACAGCCCCGTGACCAGGACGCAGCCCGCAAAGGTCACCACCAGCGCCCCCAGTTTTTGCAGGGTGATCTTCTCGTGGAAGCACAGGGCGGACAGCAGAATGACAAAGGCCGGAGAGGTATACAGCAGCACCGCCGCCACCGCCATGGAGCTGGCCTGGATGGTGTGAAAATAGCACATGCCGGACAGCATCAGGGAGCACACGCCGCTGCCGAAGAAATAGTACCAGTGCCGGGGATCGATCTTCAGGGCCTTCGGCTCTTTGATGGCCAGATAAAGCCCATACAGCAGGGCCGACAGGCAGCCCCGCAGGGCCACCCCCGCGTTAGAGGGCAGTCCCGCCCCGGTGAGCAGCCGCAAAAACACGCCCATGCAGCCCCAAAGGGCGGCGGCCATGACGATGCTGAAACAGGCGTTTCTCTCTTCCTTCTCCATGGGTCTTGTCTCTTCCCTTCTGTCGGTTTATACTGGGTCTTGCGGCCCCGCTACTTGGCCGTCTTGATCTGCGTTTGAAAGGTAATGCTTATGCGATACTCCAGTTGTATCCCCGGGACGTTTCTGTCCCGGCCCAACCGCTTTGTGGCCCAGGTGGAGCTAAATGGCCGCACCGAGACCTGCCACGTGAAGAACACGGGCCGCTGCCGGGAGCTGCTCCTCCCCGGCTGCCGGGTCTATCTCGTCCCGGGCAGCAATCCCGCCCGAAAGACGAAATATGACCTGGTCGCCGTGGAAAAGGCGACGGCCCACGGCCCCCTGCTGGTCAACATGGACGCCCAGGCCCCCAACCGGGTCTTTCTGGAGTGGGCCCAGTCGGGCCATTTCCGCCCGGGACTGACCCTGCTCAAACCGGAGACCACCTTCGGTACCTCCCGCTTCGACTTCTATTGGGAGACGGCGTCAGACCGGGGCTTTGTGGAGGTGAAGGGGGTCACTCTGGAGGAGGACGGCGTGGTCCGCTTCCCCGACGCCCCCACCCTGCGGGGGGTGAAGCACCTGGAGGAGCTGGCCGCCGCCCGTCAGGCGGGGTATCAGGCCGCCCTGTGCTTCATCGTCCAGCTTGCCGGGGCCAAATACGTCCAGCCCAACGACGTCACCCACCCCCAGTTCGGCCAGGCCCTCCGCCAGGCCGCTGCCGCCGGGGTAGAGGTGTTTGCCCTGGGCTGCTCCGTCACCCCGGACAGCCTGACGGCAGCGGACCCCGTGCCCGTGCGGCTGTGACCCGTTTTCTCTATATGCATATGCCAAAGCCCCCGGCTGCCGTACAGTAACCGCGCTGTACGCAGCCGGGGACGTTTTTATGGGGGCATTGGCCTTACAGGACGGACTTCACCCGCTCCACGGCTTCCTTGGTGGCCTCAGCGTCGCCGAAGGCGGTGAGCCGGGCAAAGCCCTCGCCGCTGGGGCCGAAGCCCGCGCCGGGGGTGGTGGCCACGTTGGCCTTGGCCAGCACCAAGTCGAAGAAGTCCCAGGAGGGCATCCCGTTGGGGGTCTTGATCCAGATATAGGGGGCGTTCACGCCGCCGAAGCACTCCAGACCCGCAGCGGTCAGCCCCTCGCGGATGACCTTGGCGTTGTTCTGGTAATAGGCGATGGACTCCATGATCTGGCGGCGGCCCTCGGGGGTATAAACGGCCTCGGCGCCCCGCTGGACGATGTAGGGCACGCCGTTGAACTTGGTGGTCTGGCGGCGGTTCCACATGGTGTTCAGCTTGGCCCCGTCCCGCTCCAGCTCCATGGGCACCACGGTATAGGCGCAGCGGGTGCCGGTGAAGCCGGCGGTCTTGGAGAAGGAACGGAACTCGATGGCGCAGGTGCGGGCCCCCTCGATCTCGAAGATGGTGTGGGGAATGTCGGGGTCAGAGATAAAGGCCTCATAGGCGGAGTCATACAGGATGATGGAGCCGTTCTTGTTGGCATAGTCCACCCACATCTTCAGCTGCTCCCGGGTGGCCATAGAGCCGGTGGGGTTGTTGGGGAAGCAGAGATAAATGATGTCCACCTTCTCCTTGGGGGGCTCGGGCATAAAGCCGTTGGACTCTACGCAGGGCATATACACCAGGCGGCTCCACCGGCCCAGCTCGGGTACAAAGTCCCCGGCCCGGCCCGCCATGGCGTTGGTGTCTACATACACAGGATAGACGGGGTCGCACACGGCCACCACATTGTCCACGTCGAAGATGTCCCCGATGTTGCCGCAGTCACTCTTAGCGCCGTCAGAGATGAAGATCTCCTGGGGCTGGATGTCCACGCCCCGCTTCTGATAGTCGAACTGGGCGATGGCCTCCCGCAGGAAGGGATAGCCCTGCTCGGGGCCATAGCCATGGAAGCCCTCATAGGTCCCCTGCTCGTCCACCGCCTTGTGCATGGCCTCCACCACGGCAGGGACCAGGGGGCGGGTCACGTCGCCGATGGACAGCTTGATGATCTTGGCCTCGGGATGGGCGGCGGAGTGGGCGGCGATGCGCCGGGCCACCTCGGAAAACAGATAGCTGCCGGGCAGCTTTAAATAGTTCTGGTTGACTTTTACCATGGCGAACAGCTCCTTCTTCTGGACGGGCGCGAAATGCGTCATATGTGAGTATTATCCTATATCGACTGTGGGTTGTCAAGAAAAACCGGGCGGACCGGCGGCCTGGAAAAGCCTTCGGTCCGCCCGGAGAGTTACATGGCGGTCAGCTGGATGCGGCCGTCCGCTGCGGTGGCCTGCATCTGGCTTACGGGGTGGGCATAGCCCTCGATGAGCCGGACGGCGATGGTATCCTCCAGCTCCTTCTGGATCAGGCGGCGCAGGTTCCGGGCGCCGTAAGTCGCGGAGTAGGACTTCTCCACCAGGTGCTCCAGCAGGGCGTTGTCCCAGGTGAAGGCGATCTGCTTCTCCTCCATGGCCCGGGCCAGCTCCCCCAGCATCAGGGCGGCGATGCCCTTAAAGTCCTCCCGGGTGAGCTGGTTGAAGTAGACGATCTCGTCCACCCGGTTGATGAACTCCGGCCGCAGGAAGTCCTGAAGGGCCTTCATGGCCCGGTCCTTCCCCTGCTCGTTGGCGGTGCGGCCAAAGCCCACGGAGCCAACTTTGGTGTTGCTGCCGGCGTTGGTGGTCATGACGATGACGGTGTTTTCAAAGTTCACCGTGCGGCCATGGGCGTCGGTCACCCGGCCATCGTCCAGTACTTGCAGCAGGATGTTCAGCACGTCGGGGTGGGCCTTTTCAATCTCGTCGAACAGCACCACGGAATAGGGCTTTCTGCGGATCTTCTCCGTCAGCTGCCCCGCCTCGTCATAGCCCACATAGCCCGGAGGGGAACCGATGATGCGGGACACGGCGTGCTTCTCCATAAACTCGGACATGTCCAGACGGATGAGGGCGTCAGGGCTGTCGAACAGGTCGGCGGCCAGCTGCTTCACCAGCTCCGTCTTGCCCACGCCGGTGGAGCCCACAAAGATGAAGGACACGGGCTTGTGCTTGGGGCTGATGCCCACCCGGCCCCGGCGGATGGCGGCGGACACTGCCTCCACGGCCTCGTTCTGGCCGATGACGTGGCTCTCCAGGCGCTGCTCCAGCTGGGCCAGGCGCTGATACTCTGTCTCCTGGATGCGGCTGGCGGGGATGTTGGTCCAAAGCTCGATGACGTTGGCCAGGTTCTCCTCGGTGAGTTCGGGCTGGGGCTGCTCCTCCAGACCCTGCCGCTCCCCCTCCAGCTTCAGCTGGGTGCTCTTGATCTCGGCCAGGCGGCGATAGGCGTCCTCCGTTCCGGCGGCGGACATGACCTCCTGCTCCTTGGCCAGGTCGGCCAGTTCCTTGTTGATGGCCGCCACCCGGGCCAGGGCCTGGTTGTGCAGGTTCACGTTGGAGCAGGCCTCGTCGATAAGGTCGATGGCCTTGTCGGGCAGATAGCGGTCGGTGATATACCGCTCGCTCATCACCACCGCCCGGCGGCACATCTCCGGGGAGACGGTCACCTGGTGATAGGCCTCGTAATAGGGGGCGATGCCCTCGATGATCTTCACGCTGTCCTCGATGGAGGGCTCCTCCACCATCACAGGCTGGAAGCGCCGCTCCAGGGCAGTGTCCTTTTCGATGTGCTTGCGGTATTCGTTCAGAGTAGTGGCACCGATGACCTGGATCTCCCCCCGGGACAGGGCGGGCTTTAGGATGTTGGCCGCGTTCATGGACCCCTCGGCGTCTCCGGCCCCCACGATGTTGTGGACCTCGTCAATGACCAGGATGATGTTGCCCAGCTTGCGGATCTCCTCGATCAGGCCCTTCATGCGGCTTTCGAACTGGCCCCGGAACTGGGTGCCCGCCACCAGGGCGGTCAGGTCCAGCAGATAGACCTCCTTGTCCAGCAGCTTATAGGGCACCTCCCCCTGGGCGATCTTCTGGGCCAGGCCCTCGGCGATGGCCGTTTTGCCCACGCCGGGCTCGCCGATGAGACAGGGGTTGTTCTTCTGGCGGCGGTTCAAAATCTGAATGACCCGGTCCAGCTCCCGGTCCCGGCCAATGAGCCGGTCCAGCTTGCCCTCCTTGGCCCTGCGGGACAGGGAGATGCAGTAGCTGTCCAAAAACTTCCGCTTGGGGTGCTTGGGGCCGGACTTCTTTCCGTCCTCCCCCTCCTTCTTCTGGCCGGACTCTCCCCCGGCGGGCTGCTGAGGGGCAACTCCGCCGCCGAAGAGCTGGTTTAAGAAGGGGAAGGTGGCGGTGCGCCCGTCGTCCTCCTCCCCGTCCTCGCCCTGGGGCTGGTTCATCAGGCCCTCCAGGCCCTCGGCCCCGCCAAAGGCGGACATCATCTCGGTGGTCAGGTTGTCCAGGTCCTCGTCGTTGATGCCCATCTTCTTCATCATATCGTCAATGGGCTTGATGCCCATCTCTCTGGCGCATTTCAGGCACAGACCCTCGTTTTTGGTGGTGCCGTTTTCCATTTTGGTGATAAAGATCACTGCGACGTTTTTGCCGCAGCGGCTGCACATAGTCGGCTGCATAACACAACATTCCTTTCGGGAAAAGGGTTTCTTAGATGATACTATAACGCACAATTATGAACTTGTCGTGAATTGGGGCCGGAAAAGGTCCCCCTCCGGCTTCCACTTTATGCGTCGGGCGGCAATTTTTGATAAGCCGCCCCCTGTTCCCAGGGCGCGGCTTGCATTTTGGGCCATTACAGCAGCTTCAGCAGGTGGGAGTTCTCCACGACCTCCTCTGGCAGTACGCCGCCCTTCAGCAGGGTACACACCACAAACACCAGCAGCACGCCCTCGCACAGGCCCACCGCCCCGCCGCTCCAGCGGTTCAGGGTGGACAGCACCGGCAGCTTGAAGGCCAGGTCCAGCACCCGGCTGAGGATGGTCCACAGCACTAAGATCAGCACAAAGGCCACGGCATACAGCACCGTCTTGGCGATCTGCCGGGCCACATAGTCCGAGATGGCCCGGGCGGCGTTGGTGGTGGCGGCCACGATGCCGTCGTTCAGGGCCTTTTGAAAGCCCTCCACAAAGCCCTGATAGACCTTAGAGTCCTTCAGGATGGTCACCGCCTCCTCCATGGTGGGGTCTGCGGCACTCTGGCTGTTGTCGATGGCGGACTGGGCCGTCTCGTCCGCCTTGTGCTGAAAGGCGGTCTGGATCTGGTGCTCCACCGCCGGGCGGATGGCCTGGCTCACCGGTCCGGCCAGGGCGTTGGAGACCACAGTGGCCCCGGCCAGGGCCACAAACACGGCCAAAAATCCGCACAGGGTCATGACCAGGCCCTTGCGATAGCCACGCCAGGCCGCCACGGCCACCACGGCGATGATGATGATATCTAACACATTGCTCATAAAGAATGCTTGCCTCCATTCAAAACTGCGGCGCTGGGCTTAAGGGCAGATCAGCCCGGGATATACAGCCAGGCCCGCTGGCTGTCGGCCAGGACGGCGGTGCCGTCGGCCCCCATGTCCACCCTTCTGGCCCCCATGGTGGACTGCATGGACGACGCCTGCTCCATGTCCGGGTCATACACGGTAAGGCCCGTGCCGGTGAGCACGGCGCAATAGCTGCCCCCGGCGGAGAAGTCCAGCACCTGGCCGCCCAAGCTCAGCACGGCCTGCTGCTCCCCCTGGGCGTTCACGGTAATTGCCTGGTCGGCGGAACCCGCCCGATAGCGGCCCAGCAGCACCAGGGCAAAGCCGTCGCCGCTTAAATCGCAGCCCTTTAAGTAGGAGCGCCCGAAGGAATAGGTCTGCACGCTGCCGTCTTTCGGGGAGACGATCATCAGACTGCTCTCCCCCAGCACCCACAGGCCGCTGTCGGTATAGCGCATGTCCAGCACCGACGAGCCGCCCAGGGAGACCTCCAGACTGGGCTCCTTCTGGTTCACCTGATAGAACAGCACCCGGCTGCGGAAGCTGCCCCCGTCAGAATCGATAGCCACAGCGGCCACTGTCCGCCCATCGGGGGATGGGGCCGCATCCACCAGAAAGGTGGAGGACAGGTTGATCTGGATGACCTTCTCTCCCCCGGCATTATACAGGGTCACCGCGCCCTTATAGCCGCTCTGCTGGGCGGTGACGGCCAGATAGCCGCTGTCGTTCACCCGGGCGGACAGCAGCTCGCCGCTGTCCAGAGACAGGTCCATGGTCTCGCTCTTCCCCCGCAGCACGAACAGGGACTGGCCCCCCACGTCATAGGCCACGGCGGCCCGGCTCCCGGCGCACAGCACCGGGTTCTCCATGGTGACCACCTCCTCGGCATAGGGTTCGCCGGAGAAGGAGTAGTAGTGGACGCCGGAGGCGGAGGTCATCACCACCCCGTCCTCCAGATACTCCACAGACAGCTTGTCGCCCCCGGCGTGGGTGAAGGGGGCGGCCTCGCCGGTGTCCCCGGTCTCTACCTTGCGGAAGGACAGCCAGCGCTTCACCGCGTCCAAGTTCAGCCGGTCCCGGTATACCACCAGGGCCAGCGCCCCTAAAACCAGGGCCAGCGTGACCAGAAAGGCCAGCAGGCGCAGAAAAATATTCGGTTTTTTCTCCTGCTGTTCGCTCATGTCTCTCGCTCCCGTTCGTTACAGCACGTCCTCGTCATACCACAGCTGGGTCATGTAAAGCCCCCCGGGGGGCACAGTGGGCCCGGCCAGGGTGCGATTGCCCGAGTCCAGGATGGCGGGGATGTCCGCCGGGGCCAGCTTGCCCTCGGCGGCATAGACGATGGTGCCCACCATGGCCCGGACCATATTATACAAAAATCCGTTGGCGCATACCCGGCTCTCGATCAGGTCGCCCCGGCGCTCCACGTTGAAATAGTACACCGTGCGCACGGTGGTCCGGGTCTCGGTGCCCACGGAGCGGACGGCCCGAAAATCGTGGGTGCCCACAAACTGGTCCGCCGCCCGCTGCATGATCTTCTCGTCCAGGCGCTTGGGATAGAACCAGGCCCGGTCCACATAGAAGGGGTTGCCCAGGCGGGAGTTATAGATGCGATAGGTATACTCCTTCTTGTGGCAGGAGCCGATGGCGTTGAACTCCGGGGGGACCTCTGTGGCCCGCACCACCACAATGTCCTTGGGCAGGCGGGTGTTCACCGCCAGGGGGATGCGGTCACAGGGGATGGTGGAGGTGGTGCGGAAGTTGGCCACATAGGTCTCCGCGTGGACATGGGCGTCGGTGCGCCCCGCCCCGGTACACTTCACCGGGTGGCACACCACCGTGGCCAGGGCCTTTTCCAAAGTCTCCGCCACGGAGACCGCGTTCTTCTGCACCTGCCAGCCGTGATAGGCCGTGCCGTTATACATCAGTTTCAGGGCGATATTCCGTTCCATAGTCCCCTCCTAAAATGGGTGAAGTTACAGGCCGAACCGGCCCAGCACGCCCACCGCCACGGTGATGACCAAAAACAGGATCAGGGCGGTCCAGTCGTTCCCGCCGTATTTCAGCTGGCGCAGACGGGTCCGGCCCTCTCCCCCGTGATAGCAGCGGCACTCCATGGCCACCGCCAGCTCGTCGGCCCGGCGGAAGGCGGAGATGAACAGGGGCACCAGCAGGGGGATCATGGCCTTGGCCCGCTGCATCAGGTTGCCGCTTTCAAAGTCGGCCCCCCTGGCCCGCTGGGCGGACATGATCTTGTCCGTCTCCTCGATGAGGGTGGGGATAAAGCGCAGGGCGATGGACATCATCATGGCCAGCTCGTGCACGGGCACCTTGATCTTCTTCAGCGGCCCCAGCAGGGACTCCAGCCCATCGGTGAGCAGGATGGGCGAGGTGGTATAGGTCAGCAAAAAGGTCCCCGCGATCAGCATCATAATGCGGATGACCATAAAGAAGGCGGTGAACACGCCCTCCAGGGTGATGGTAAAGATCCACAGCTTGGCCAGCACGTGCTCGCCGGGGGTGTACAGCAGGTTCAGCACCGCCGTGAATACCGCGATGAACAGCACGGGCTTTAAGCCCCGGAGGATGGACTTCACCGGCACCTTGGACAGGGCGATGGAGGCGCACAGCACCAGGAACATGATGCCATAGGTCACAAAGGACTTGGCCAGGAACAGGGCGGTGATATACAGCACCACCGCCAGGATCTTCGTCCGGGGGTCCAGGCGGTGTACGGGGGAGCTGCCGGGGAAATACTGCCCCAGGGTGATATCCTTCAGCGCCATTTACACCGCCCCCTTTCCAGCGTGGCCCAGTCTTTCCAGCAGGGCGGTCTTGGCCTGCTCCAGGGTATACACCGAGGGGTCCACGTCGGCCCCCATGGCCCGCAGCCGGTGGAACACCCTCGTCAGCTGGGGGACACCCAGGCCCATGCGCTCCAGCTCGTCCCCGTGCTGGAACACCTGTCGCGGCGTGCCCTGGAAGGGGATCTTCCCGTCGTTCACCACCACCAGGCGGTCCACCGTCCGGGCCACCTCCTCCATGGAGTGGGACACCAGGATCACGGTGGCGTTGTGGGCCTGGTGATAGTCCCGGATGTTGCCCAGGATGGACTCCACGCCCACCGGGTCCAGCCCGGCGGTGGGTTCATCCAGAATGAGCACCTTCGGCTCCATGGCAATGACCCCCGCGATGGCCACCCGGCGCTTCTGGCCGCCGGACAGCTCGAAGGGGGACTTCTCCAGCTGGTCGTCCCGCAGGCCCACAAAGGCCGCGGCCTCCCGCACCCGGCGGTCCACCTCCTTCTCGTCCAGGCCCATGTTCTTGGGGCCGAAGGAGATGTCTTTATACACGGTCTCTTCAAACAGCTGGTATTCGGGATACTGGAACACCAGCCCCACCTGAAAACGGGTCTGACGGGTGCGGGCGGGGTCGGCCCACACGTCCTGGCCCTGGAAGAGCACCTGGCCGGAGGTGGGCTTCAGCAATGCGTTCAGATGCTGGATCAGGGTGGACTTGCCCGAGCCGGTGTGGCCGATGATGCCCAGGTACTCCCCCTCCATGGCGGAGAAGTCCACCTCCAGCAGGGCGCCCCGCTCGAAGGGGGTGCCGGCGGAATAGATATGGGTCAGCTGCTTTGTCTCTATAATGGCGTTCAAAATAGCGTCAGTCCTTTTATCTCTCGTGGTGCATGTCTCTTGCAAGATCACGCCCAGGTCCCAGCGGGCTCAGCCCGCCTGTTGATGGTTCTGGAGCAGGTCGAACAGCGCCGCGGCGCACTCCTCATCGCTGAGGGCGTCCAGGGGCACGTCATAGCCCGCCTGGCGCAGCTCCCACATCAGCTGGGTGGTATAGGGCACGGTAAGGCCCACTTTCCGCAGGCCCTCCACGTCGGAGAAGACCTCCTTGGGGCTGCCGTCGGCCACCACCTTTCCCTTGGCCATGACCACCAGGCGGTCTGCCTGGGCGGCCTCGTCCATGTGGTGGGTGATGAGCACCACCGTCACCCCCCGCTCCCGGTTGAGCTGCTTGATGGTGCGGATCACGTCCGCCCGGCCGATGGGGTCCAGCATGGCCGTCGGCTCGTCCAGGACGATGCACCGGGGCTGCATGGCGATGACCCCGGCGATGGCGATGCGCTGCTTCTGGCCGCCGGAGAGGAGATGGGGGGCGTGCTCCCGGAACTCATACATCCCCACGGCCTTCAGGGCGTCGTCCACCCGGCGGCGGATCTCCTCCGGGGGGACGCCCAGATTCTCCGGGGCGAAGGCCACATCCTCCTCCACCACGTTGGCCACGATCTGGTTGTCCGGGTTCTGGAACACCATGCCCACCGTGCGGCGCACGTCCAGCAGCCGGGTCTCGTCAGCGGTGTCCATGCCATCCACGTACACTTTTCCGCCGGAGGGCAGCAGGATGGCGTTCATGTGCTTGGCCAGGGTGGACTTTCCGCTGCCGTTGTGACCCAGCACGGCCACAAAGGTCCCCTCCTGGATGTCCAGGTCCACGCCGTCCAGCACCACCGGGGACACGCCCTCCGCCGTGGTGTAGGAAAAGCGCAGGCCCTCTGTTTTGATGATCGGCTTATCCATATCTATCTTTCCTTTTTATGGGCGCGTCGCGCCAGGTTATACCTCTTCGGTCAGCCCCGGGTCCAGCGCCCGGTGGCCCCGCAGGGCAGGAACAGTCCGCTCTCGGTGACGGGCAGACCCAGCTCGTCCGCCTGGGTGTGTCCGCCGAAGCGCTTGGAGACGATGGTCTCCAGAATATAGGTGGCCACGCTGGGGGCCAGGCCGGTGGTATAGGAGTTGAGAATGACGAACAGCGGGTCGTCAGACAGCACCCCAGCTACCAGCTCCACAAAAGGATACAGGTTGTCCTCCAGCTTCCACACCTCGCCGGTGGGGCCCCGGCCATAGGAGGGCGGGTCCATGATGATGGCGTCGTATCTTCTGCCCCGGCGGATCTCCCGCTCCACGAATTTGGCGCAGTCGTCCACGATCCAGCGGATGGGGGCCTGCTCCAGGCCGGAGCTTTTGGCGTTCTCCCGGGCCCACTGGACCATGCCCTTGGCCGCGTCCACGTGGCACACGCTGGCCCCCGCGGCGGCGCAGGCCACGGTGGCCCCGCCGGTGTAGGCGAACAGGTTCAGCACGCTGATGGGCCGCCCGGCCTTTTCGATCTGCTCCCGGGCAAAGTCCCAGTTGGCCGCCTGCTCGGGGAACAGGCCGGTGTGTTTAAAGTTCATGGGCTTTACATTAAAGGTAAGGTCCCGATAGGACACAGTCCACCGGTCCGGCATGGACTTGTTCTGCCACTGGCCGCCCCCGGTGGAGGAACGGGCATAGCGCCCGGAGTTGTGCTTCCACCCCCGGTTGGTCCTGGGGGTGTTCCAGATGGCCTGGGGGTCGGGCCGGACCAGCAGCTGGTCGCCCCAGCGCTCCAGCTTCTCCCCCCGGCCGCAGTCGATGAGTTCATAGTCCTTCCAGTCTTTGGAATACCACATACGCGCACCTCGCCGTTACAAACAATTTCAAACTAAGTTAGTATATCATCCCCGCCGTTGTCCCGTCAATCCGTTGGAGGAGAAGTTCACAAATTTGTGATTTCGCTGTTTTTGTCTCTTCCGGCAGAAAGGGGCCGCCGCACAAGCAAAACGCTCATGCGGCAGCCCCTGATTGGCTGATTTGAACTTATCTCTCCCAGCTCTCGTCGTGCTCGGAGCGCTTGGAGCGGGTCATCAGGTCGGTGACCACGCCGTGGACGTCGCGGCCCTCGTACAGGACCTCATAGGCCGCCTGGGCGATGGGCATCTCCACCCCGGTCTTCTGGGCCAGGGTGCGAGCGTTGGCGGCGGCGTAATAGCCCTCCACCACCGCGCCGATCTCCTTCACGGCCTCTTGCACCGGCTTGCCCTGGCCGATGAGGATGCCGCACCGGCGGTTGCGGGAGTGCATGGAGCAGCAGGTGACGATCAGATCGCCCACGCCCGCAAGGCCTGTAAAGGTCTCCTTCTTGCCGCCCAGGGCCACGCCCAGCCGGGCCATCTCCGCCAGGCCACGGGTCATCAGCAGGGCCTTGGTGTTGTCCCCGCAGCCCATGCCGTCGCAGCAGCCGGCACACAGGGCGATGATGTTCTTCAGGGCGGCGCAGATCTCCGTGCCGATCTTGTCATCGCTGGTGTACACCCGGAAGCGCTGGTTCATGAACAGATCCTGGACCTGCGCGGCGATCTTGGGGTCGTCGGCGGCGGCCACCACGCCGGTGGGAATGTGGCGGCCCACCTCCTCGGCGTGGGAGGGGCCGGACAGCACCACCACAGGGCACTTGTCCCCGATCTCCGCCTCGATGACCTGGCTTAAGCGCAGGGAGGAGTCCTTCTCAATGCCCTTGGACACGGAGACAACGATGGTACCCGGGTCCAGCAGGTCCTTCACCTGGGCGGCGGTGGACCGCACGGCAAAGGAGGGGGTGGCCATGACCACCAGGCCGCAGCCCTTCACGGCGGACAGGTCGCAGGTGAACTTCATCTCCTCCGGGATGACGACCCCCTTCAGCAGGGGGTTCTCATGGGTGGTGCGCAGGGTGTCAGACTCCGCCTGGTGATAGGACCAGAGGGTCACGTCGTTTCCGTTTTCCAGCAGCAGCAGCGCCAGGGCCGTGCCCCAGCCGCCGCTTCCCAATACTGTGATCTTCATAGCTGCGTCCTCCTTGTCAGGATTTTTTGTGCAGAGTGAATTTATTTTCCGTACCGGTGAGCAGACGGTGGATGTTGCCCCGGTGCATGTACAGGATCAGCCCGCCGATGATGACGGCCAACACCGTCACGGGCACGCTGCGATAGACAAACCAGGTGATGAAGGGGAAGCTGGCCCCCGCCCAGCAGGAACCCAGGGACACATATCGGGTAAGCACGGCCAAAATAAGGAAGCCGCCCCACACCACCAGGGCAACGCGCCAGTCGATCATAATGGCGATGGTGCCGCCGGATAAAATGCCCTTGCCCCCCTTGAAGTGGAACATACAGGGGAACATGTGCCCCAGCAGGCAGAACAGGCCGCCCCAATACTTGAAGAACACCAGGATCATGGCCTGGTTCTCCAGGGGCGTGGTGGGCAGGATACGGGGGTCGAACAGCCCGCCCAGCCACACGGAGACGAGAATGGCGACGATGGCCTTCAGCACATCGGTGAGGATGACCACAACGGTCAGCGGCCCGCCGAAGGTGCGGAAGAAGTTGGTCAGCCCCGCGTTGCCGCTGCCGTGGTTTCTCACATCGTCCCGCAGGATATATTTGGAGACGATCACCGCCCCGTTGAAGCAGCCGCAGAAATAGGCGACGAGGGCGGCCAGCCACAGCTGACTGTAGCCCACAAGGAAATAAACCAGCGCACCCACGCCTTACCCCTCCTTGTCGCCCTTCTGCCGGATGGTCATGCGCACGGGGGTGCCCTCCAGGCCGAAGGTGCTGCGGATCTGGTTTTCCAGATAGCGCTGATAGGAGAAGTGGAACAGCCGGGCGTCGTTGCAGAAGCAGACGAAGTGGGGGGGACGGATGCCCGTCTGGGTGATATAGTAGATCTTCAGGCGGCGGCCCTTGTCCGTGGGGGGCTGCACCCGGGCGGTGGCGTCGGCCAGAACGGTGTTCAGCATACCGGTGGAGATACGGGTGGCGGCCTGGTTGTTCACGTAGTTGATGAGGTCGAACAGCCGGTCCACCCGCTGGCCCGTCAGGGCGGAGATGAACAGGACGGGGGCATAGGTCATATAGCTCAAATCCCGCATCACGTCCTGGCGCATTTTGTCCATGGTCTTGCCGTCTTTTTCGATGGCGTCCCACTTGTTCACCACGATGATGCAGGCCTTGCCCGCCTCGTGGGCCAGACCGGCCACCTTGGTGTCCTGCTCGGTGACGCCCTCCTGGGCGTTGATCATGATGAGACACACGTCGCTGCGCTCGATGGCCATGGTGGCCCGCAGGACGGAGAACTTCTCGATGCGGTCGTCCACCTTAGACTTCTTCCGCATTCCGGCGGTGTCAATAAAGCGGTATTTGCCCTTGGCGTTTTCAAAGTAGCTGTCCACCGCGTCCCGGGTAGTGCCCGCCACGTTGGAGACGATGACCCGCTCCTCCCCCAGAATGCGGTTGATGAGGGAGGACTTGCCCACGTTGGGCTTGCCGATGACGGCCACCTTAATGACGTCATCCTCCTCTTCCTCCTCCTCGTCCGGGGGGAAGAACTGGAAGCAGGCGTCCAGCAGGTCGCCGGTGCCGTGGCCGTGGAGGGCGGAGACGGAGATGGGGTCGCCCAGGCCCAGGTTATAGAACTCATACACGTCCGGGTTCTCCCGCCCGGTCTGGTCGGCCTTGTTCACCGCCAGCACCACCGGCTTGCGGGAGCGCAGGAGCATGTTGGCCACCTCCTGGTCGGCGGCGGTCATGCCCGTTTTGATGTCGCACACAAAGACGATGACGGTGGCCGCCTGGATGGCGATCTCCGCCTGCTCCCGCATAAAGGACAGGATCTGGTCGTCGGTGCCCGGCTCGATGCCGCCGGTGTCCACAATGTCGAACACCCGGTTGCGCCACTCGCACTGGGCATACAGCCGGTCCCGGGTGACGCCGGGGGTGTCCTCCACAATGGACAGCCGCTGGCCGCACAGCTTGTTGAACAGCATGGACTTGCCCACGTTGGGCCGTCCCACAATGGCTACTAAAGGTTTCACGCGATCACTCACTCCTATTTTCTCCCGGGCGAAAGCCGCCCGCTGTTGGTCTCTCTTTATCGTGTCCCCGGGTTATAGCGGTAATACTCGTCCTCGGGCAGGTTGGGCTTAAAGTCCGGCGGGGCGGTGGCCAGACCGCACATGGCGTCCAGCAGCTCATAGCCGTCCTGGGCCACCGGGATCACCGGCACGCCCAGCTCCCGCTCCACGTCGTCCAGGCTCACGTCGTCCAGGAACACCCGCTCCCCCGCCCGGAGCATATTGGTGGGGATCAGCAGCCGCTCCCCCAGGTCCCTGCCCCGCAGCTGGTCGATGAGGTCGCCCCCCGTGACCAGGCCGGACACGGTGATGGTCTCCCCGAAGAACCGGTTGGCGATGGGGTATACGGTCCCCTTTATTGTATCACACTTCTCCCGGGCCAGGTCAACCAGTTGGGCCAAAAAAGGTCCGGCGGACACGCCGGTGGCGATGGCAAAGGGCCGGGCCTGGGCCAGTTCCTCCGGCTCCATCAGCTTCAGCCCCCGGTGGAACTCCTCCATCAGCATCCGCAGCATCCCCACGCCGTTGTCCAGCTGGGTGAACTCCTCGAAGAACTCCTCCTCGGGCAGAGGACGGCGGGCGATGAGATAGAACTCGTCCGAGCACCACACCAGCCTGGTCCCCTGCTTTTCCAGGTGCCTGGCCGCAAAAGCCTCCACCTGGTCGATGACCGCCCCGGCCTGCTCCTGGGTATAGGGCTTTAGGGGGTACAGCCCCTCCCGGAACTTGGTCACCCCCACGGGCACCACCGACACGCTGTTCACCGAGGGGAACATCTCCGCCAGGTCATTGAGCGTCTTGTCCAGAGCAGGCCCATCGTTGATGCCGGGGCAGGAGACGATCTGGCAGTTCATGATGATGTGATGCTCGGCAAAGCGGCGCATAATGTCGATGGTCCGGCCCGCCCGCTTGTTTTTCAGCATCATGGCCCGCAGCTCCGGGTCGGTGGTGTGGACAGAGATGTTGATGGGCGAGATGCGCAGGTCGATGATCCGCTGCACCTCCCGGTCCGACATATTGGTCAGGGTCAGATAGTTGCCCAGCAAAAAGGACAGCCGGGCGTCGTCGTCCTTAAAATACAGGCTGGGCCGCATCCCCGGGGGCATCTGGTCCACAAAGCAGAAGATGCAGTTGTTGGCGCAGGAGCGGGCCCGGTCCATCAAATAGGTCTGGAACTCCAGCCCCAGGTCCTCCCCCTCCCGCTTGCGCAGGCGGACGGTGCGGGTGGAGCCGTCCTCCTCCCGCAGCACCAGCTCCAGCCGGGTGTCATAGCTGAAGAACTTATAGTCCAGCACGTCCACGATCTGGTGGCCGTTGATGTGGGTCAGGGTCTCCCCCACCCGCAGCCCCGCCCGGTGGGCCGGACTTCTGGGGTCCACCGACTGGATGACCGTCATGCTCACGATGCTTCACCGCCTCTCCGCTCTCGTCTCTCATTTCTAAAATGGGCACTTCTGTTTATTTTACAATAGGATGGACCATATTGCAAGCATTCCGCCGTTTTCTTCCCAGCATTTCTGAAAAGCGGCATAATTTCGTCTGTCTCGGGCAAGCTAATCCCGCAATGTTTGGGCGAGGTGGTGCTCTATGACGGAAAAGAAGCTGGGCGGACAGACCGCCGCCCTGGCCTGTCCCCCGGTGCTGGCGGGCTGGGCCAATGTGGTGGGCCAAAAGGAGGGGGCGGGCCCCCTGGGGCCTTATTTCGACGTGGTGGCCCAGGACGACTCTCTGGGGCAGCCCTCCTGGGAGCGGGCGGAGCGGCTGATGCAGCAGCAGGCCCTCTCCCTGGCCCTGGACCGGGCTGGCCCCGGCGCGCCCCAGCCCGACTGGCTGTTTGCCGGGGATCTGCTGAACCAGTGCATCGGCGCGTCCTATGCCGCCCGAGCCCACGGTCTGCCCTATTTTGGGCTGTACGGGGCCTGCTCCACCCTGGGGGAGGGCCTGTGTCTGGCGGCCATGACGTTGGACGGCGGCTTTGGCCAGCGGGCTGGGGTGGTGGTCTCCTCCCACTTCTGCACCGCCGAGCGGCAGTACCGCACGCCCCTGGAATATGGCGGCCAGCGCACCCCCACCGCCCAGTGGACGGCCACCGCCGCCGGGGCGGTGATCCTGTCCCGCTCCGGCAGGGGACCAAAGATCACCCACGTCACCGTGGGCCGGGTGGTCGACTTGGGGGTGAAGGACGCCAACAACATGGGGGCGGCCATGGCCCCCGCCGCCTGCGACACCATCGCCGCCCACCTTCAGGACACGGGCCGCAGCCCCGGCTTCTATGACCTGATCGTCACCGGGGACCTGGGGCGGCTGGGCAGTCAGCTGCTGCTGGAGCTGCTGGAGCGCCGGGGTATCGTCCTGGACAACCACACCGACTGCGGCTGTCTCCTCTTTGACCAGAAGCGCCAGGACGTCCACTGCGGCGGCTCGGGCTGCGGCTGTTCCGCCGCGGTGTTCACCGGCTATCTCCTCACTGGGCTGACGGAGGGGCGGTGGAAAAACCTGCTCTTCTGCCCCACCGGGGCCCTCCACTCCCCCGTGGCCACCGCCCAGGGGGAGTCCATCCCCGGCATCTGCCACGCCGTGGCCCTGACCGCCCCGGAGGGAACTTAAAAAGGAGTCATGCTCTATGGAATATATTCGTGCCTTTCTGCTGGGCGGGCTGCTGTGCGCCCTGGGGCAGATCTTGATCGATCGCACCGCCCTCACCCCCGCCAAGATCCTCACCGGCTATGTCACCGCCGGGGTGCTGCTCAGCGCTTTTGGTCTCTATCAGCCCCTGGCTGACTGGGGCGGAGCCGGGGCCACCGTCCCCCTCACCGGCTTTGGCCATCTGCTGGCCCGGGGTGTGCGGAAAGCGGTGGCGGAGCAGGGCCTGCTGGGCGCCCTCACCGGCGGCGTCACCGCAGCCGCAGGAGGCATCACGGCGGCGATCTTCTTCGGGTTTGTGGTGGCCGCGGTGTTTAAGAGTAAGCCGAAGGGGTGAACGCGGGGCGACACAGAGGTCGCCCCCTACGGCGTGTTACGCAGGCCGCCTGTAGGGGCCGCTGTCCTCAGCGGCCCGTCGATGCTTGTCGGGTCATTGTCCGGGCGGATGAGGACATCCGCCCCTACACCAGACCATCGACATCGAATGTAGGGGCGGACCTCTGTGTCCGCCCGCGATGGCCACCGCACCCACGATGGTCACCCTCATCCGTCATGGCTTCGCCATGCCACCTTCCCCCTGGCAGTGGGAAGGCAAAAAAGCGCACAAAAAGGCTGCTGCTCTGGTGTCAGGGCAGCAGCCTTGTTTTAATTCTCGTCCATGCAGAACATGGGCCGGGCCTGGTCGAACAGGTCCACCATGCCGCAGTAGTTCAAAATGGCGTATTGGTCCAGCCAGTCCTGCTGCTGGTCGCTCAGTTCCTTCTTGGACAGGAAGTCTCCATCCCGGGTGACAAAGCCCACGGGGGTGATGGCGGGCAGTTCCGCATACATCTGGTCCAGAAAGTTCATATAGCCCGTCAGGGGCAGCCCGGCCAGCTTGGCGGTGAGCACCCCCAGATAGTTGGGGCTGATGACCACGTCCTCGGTCTGCATGTCCGCCTCTGCCCCGCTCAGGTCGTAGTTGGTCCAGATGAAGAAGGGCACGGCATACTGCCGCATCACCTCTTCCGTGGTCCGCTGGTCCAGGGGCTTGCCATACAGCCGCTCGTAAAAGGCGTTTTTCAGGGGGGGCTGGTGGTCGCCGAAGAAGACGATCATAGTCGGCTCGTCACACTGGCTGTAATAGCCGATCAGCTCCCGCAGGGCGTTGTCCGTCTGGCGGGCCAGGGCGAAATACTGCTCGGCGTTGCTGTCTGCCAGCTTCAGGCTGTCTGGCAGAGAGATGGTCCGCTCCAGGTTGTTCCACCCCTGGGCATAGCCGCTGTGGTTCTGCATGGTCACGTTGAAGAAGAAGGACTTCACCTGCTGCTGGGTGGTCTGGAAGATCATCTGAAAGTCCGACGCGTCGGACACATAGTGGCGGATATACTGGGGATTCACCACGTCCTCCTCATACATCTGGTCATCAAAGTCCAGGTCGTGATAGGCCAGGGGCCGGTTCCAGCCGGAGGACTTATAAGGGTGAAAGGCGGTGGTCTCATACCCCTGGCTCCCCGCCAGAGCCGCCAGGGAGGGCATCCCCTCGTCCACATACAGCTGATAGGCCACGGTGTGGGGCGGTTGGAAATAGGTGGAGAAGCCGGTGAGATACTCAAACTCCACGCTGGCCGTGCCCCCGCCGGTGACGGGGGAGTACATCCAGCCCTTGATCGTGTTTTTCTTCAAGGAATGAAGGAAGGGCGTGGGGTCCTCTGAGGACTCAAAGCTGTCGAAGATGGTAAAGTCGGCAAAGGACTCGTCCATAATGCCGATGATGTTCACCGGATGGGTGACGCTGTCGTCCCCCGCCACGGTGGGGTACTGCTCCATCAGGTCCAGCACCGCCTGCTTGGAATAATCCCGGGGCTTGTCCACCGAGCTGTACCGCAGGGCCACGGTGAAGTTCAGCAGAAAGCCGTTGCGCTGGGTGACCCACTGCTGGGTATAGATGTCCAGGGCGGGCAGCATCCCGGTGAAGAAAAAGGCGTAGGTATAGCCCAGAATGGCCGCCCACAGGGGGATGGACGCCGCCAGGGGCAGCCGTGCCCGCTTCCGCTGGGGGGCGCACATCCACACCAGGAACAGATAGCCCACCAGCAGAATGGCCGCCTGGACGATGTACTGGTCCATGGAATAGTCAAAGCCGTCGGCCACGTTGGCCGCCGTCCGCCACCCAGCCACGTCGGCAGGGAACAGAATGCGCCCGCGAAAGCGCAGGATATAGTGGTTCAGCAGTCCCACCAGGAAAGACAGGACCGCGCCCAAGGCTGCCGCCCGGCGCAGCCGGCCCAGGATCAGACGGCAGACAAAGAACAGGGCATAGTACCAGATCAGGTTCATGGCCACCTGCCAGACATCCAGGTCCTGGAATACATCGTTCTGGTTGAGCACCTCCACCATCCACAGGCACAGCCAGGGGCCCAGCAGGAACACCAACCGGGCCAAATATCGGTCCAGATGCTCCCCAATGTCCCGCCGCAGCCACTGCAGGGGGTGTTTTCTTTCTTTTTGTATCATGGTTTCCTCCTAGAGATCAGGGCCCCCAGGCCCGGGTTCATGTGTAATAGCATACCGCGCCGGCGAAAAAAAGCAAGGGGGCAGAAAAATTTTTCTGCTGCCCGCCTCAGCAATATACATATTTTTCTGTATATTCATTTTGTGTTCTTTCCCTTTCTCCGGCCCTGATTTTCCCGTATCACGAAAAAATCCCTGTTTTTCCGGGTTATTTGTATATTTATCTATTGACTGTGCATAGGCTGCTGGGGTATACTCAAGCTAACGCCCTGGGGTCCGCCCCGGGGAAATAAGAAAGGAAGATCCCATTACTATGAAAAAGATTCTTGCAATGGCCATGGCTGTTGTCATGGCGCTGGGCCTGTCCGCCTGCGGCGGCAGCAATTCCGCCGCCTCCAGCTCTGCCGCCGGTTCCGTCTCCGGTTCTGCCAGCGGCTCTGTCAGCAACGGCGACGCGGCCTTTACCACCGTCACCCCCGGCAAGCTGACCATGTCCACCAACGCCTCCTTCCCTCCCTATGAGATGGTGGCCGACGACGGCTCCTTCGAGGGCATCGACATCGAGGTGGCCGGCGCCATCGCCCAGAAGCTGGGCCTGGAGCTTCAGGTGGACGACATGGGCTTCGATGCCGCCCTGCAGGCCGCTCAGACCGGCAAGAGCGACATGGTCATGGCCGGTGTCACCGTCACCGAGGAGCGCCAGGCTGTGATGGACTTCTCCAACAGCTATGCCAACGGCGTGCAGGTGGTCATCGTGAAGGAGGACTCCCCCATCCAGACCGTGGATGACCTGGCCAACGCCAACATGATCGGCTGCCAGATGGGCACCACCGGCTACATCTACTGCTCCGACACCGTGGAGAACGGCGGCTTCGGCGAGGACCACGTCACCCCCTATGATGACGGCGCTGCCGCTGTCCAGGCCCTGATGAACGGCCAGATCGATGCCGTGGTCATCGACAACATGCCCGCTCAGGAGTATGTGGCCGCTAATCCCGGTCTGAAGATCCTGGACGGCGAGTTCACCAACGAGGACTACGCCATCGGCGTGGCCAAGGGCAACACCGCTCTGCTGGATGCCATCAACGACGCGCTGGAGGAGCTGACCGCTGACGGCACCATCCAGTCCATCGTGGACAAGTACATCTCCGCGAACTAAATCCGTCGCGGCTTGCAGAAAAAGGGCGGCGCTGTGCCGCCCTTTTTCCCTATGAGAACAAACAGAAAGGAGCATGTCTGTGAACCTGGCGGAACTGTATTCCTCCCTGAACCAGCGCATCATGGGGGGAGAGACGCTCCCCTTTGCGGAAAAGACCTTTGTGGGCTTTTACAAGGCCTTTGTGGACGGGGGCCGCTGGCAGCTGTATATCGACGGCGTGCTGAACACCCTGCGCATCACCGCCATGGCCCTGATCCTGGGCGTGATTCTGGGCATTTTGGTGGCCGTGGTCCGCACTGCCCACGACCAGCAGCGCCCCGGCCGCAAGAACCCTGTCCTGGGTCTGCTCAACACCGTCTGCCAAGTGTATACCACCATCATCCGGGGCACCCCCATGATGGTCCAGCTGCTGATCATGGGCTTTGTCATCTTCAGCAAGAGCCGGGAGTTCACCCTGGTGGGCACCCTGACCCTGGGCATCAACTCCGGGGCCTATGTCGCCGAGATCTTCCGGGGCGGTCTGATGAGCGTGGACTCCGGCCAGAACGAGGCCGGGCGTTCCCTGGGGCTGAACTATCTGGACACCATGCGCTTTATCGTGGTGCCCCAGGCCTTTAAGAACGTGCTGCCCGCTCTGGGCAACGAGTTCATCACCCTGTTCAAGGACACCGCCCTCATCAACATCATCGGCGGCAAGGAACTGGTCTACGCGGCCAAGGCCGTGGGCAGCAAGACCTATGATGTGATGTATCCCTATCTCGGCATCGCCGTCATCTACCTGGTCATGGTGATGCTGCTCACCTGGCTCCAGGGCAAGCTGGAAAGGAGGCTGCGTCAAAGTGATCGACGTTAAACATCTGTCCAAGTCCTTCGGCGACCACCTGGTACTGGACGACATCTCCGAGCACATCGCCCCCGGCGAAAAGGTGGTGGTGCTGGGCCCCTCCGGCTCTGGAAAATCCACCTTCCTGCGCTGCCTGAATCTGCTGGAGACCCCCACCAAGGGCACCATCACCTTCCAGGGCACCGAGATCACCGACCCCAAGGCAGACATCAACAAGATCCGCCAGCAGATGGGCATGGTGTTCCAGCACTTCAATCTGTTCCCCAACATGACCATCCGCAGGAACATCACCCTGGCCCCGGTGCGCACCGGCCTGATGGCCCAGGCCCAGGCCGACGACCTGGCCACCACCCTGCTGCGGCGGGTGGGACTGGAGGAGAAGGCGGACGCCTATCCCAACCAGCTCTCCGGCGGCCAGAAGCAGCGCATCGCCATCGTCCGGGCCCTGGCCATGCAGCCCAAGGTGATGCTGTTTGACGAGCCCACCTCCGCCCTGGACCCCGAGATGGTGGGCGAAGTGCTGGAGGTCATGAAGCAGCTGGCCGACGAGGGCATGACCATGGTGGTGGTCACCCACGAGATGGGCTTTGCCCGTGAGGTTGGCAGCCGGGTCCTGTTCATGGACGGCGGCCACATCCTGGAGCAGAACACCCCCAAGGAGTTCTTCGACCACCCCCAGAACGCCCGCACCCAGCTGTTTTTGTCCAAGGTCCTGTAAGACATCCAAACAAAAAACGTCCTGCCGCAAAGCCAGATGGCCCCTGCGGCAGGACGTTTTTGCTATTCTCTCTTAATAATTTTCCGCTCTCAGCTGGAAATAGGCCTGGGGATGGGCGCAGACGGGGCAGACCTCGGGGGCCTGCTTGCCCACCACGATGTGGCCGCAGTTGCTGCACTGCCACACCATGTCCCCCTCCCGGGAGAAGACCAGGCCGTTCTCCACGTTGGCAAGCAGCTTGCGATAGCGCTCCTCGTGCTCCTTCTCGATCTGGCCCACCTGCTGGAACAGGTCGGCGATGTGGTCAAAGCCCTCCTCCCGGGCCTCCTGGGCCATGTGGGCATACATGTCGGTCCACTCGTAGTTTTCCCCCTCGGCGGCGGACTTCAGGTTCTCCTCGGTGGAGCCGATGCCGTTCAGCAGCTTGAACCAGATCTTGGCGTGCTCCTTCTCGTTGGCAGCCGTCTCCTCAAACAGCTTGGCGATCTGGACATAGCCGTCCTTTCTGGCCTTCGAGGCAAAGTAGTCATACTTGGTGCGGGCCTGGGTCTCCCCGGCAAAGGCGGTGCGCAGGTTCTGCTCGGTCTTGCTTCCCTTCAGTTCAGGCATCTTAATTTTCCTCCTCAATTCTATTAATAAGAATTATTCTTATTTATGGGTCTATCATACGTCTTTTATTCTGCCCTGTCAAGGGGAATTTTAAAAAACTCCCTCCGCCCTGCCGGCTGCGCGCCGGGGGACGAAGGGAGTTTATCCTAAATATTATGCTGTTTTCAGACTCACACGCGCTTCCACACCGCGCCGCCGGGGACGTCGGTGACCTCCACGCCCATCTCCTTCAGCTGGTCGCGGAGCTGATCGGCCTTGGCAAAGTCCTTGGCCTTCTTGGCCTGGCCACGGGCCAGGACCAGGGCGTCGATGTCCGCGTCGCCCTCGCCGGTGACGGTGTAGCCCCCCTGAGAGGTGGCCTTCTCCTTGGCCAGCAGCTCCGCCTGCTCCTGGCGGCGGGCCTGGGCCTTCTCCAGCAGGGACAGGGACAGCACCCCGTCAAAGCTGCCCAGGATGGCCAGCTTGGTGGCCCCGTTGGTCTTGGCCTTCAGGGCGTCGTACAGGGCGGTGACGCCCTGGGCGGTGTTCAGGTCGTTGCCCATCTGCTGGCGGAACTTGTCCTCATACTCCTTCACCACGGCCTGGTCCACCTCCCCGTCCTTGGGGTCCAGGGCGGCGATCTTATTCACCAGCTTCTGATAGGCCCCGGCGGCGTTATCCAGGTTCTCCCAGGTGAACACCAGGCCCTTGCGATAGTGGCTCTGGAGGCAGAAGAAGCGATAGGCCAGGGGGTCATAGCCCTTCTCCTCCAGCAGGGAGACGGTCAAGAACTCCCCCTTGGACTTGGACATCTTGCCGGTGGTGGTGTTCAGGTGGTGGACATGGAACCACTGGGGGCACCAGGGGTGGCCCAGATAGCTCTCGGACTGGGCGATCTCGTTGGTGTGGTGGGGGAAGGCGTTGTCGATGCCGCCGCAGTGCAGGTCCAGATACTCGCCGTTATACTTCATGGAGATTCCGGAGCACTCGATGTGCCAGCCGGGATAGCCCACGCCCCAGGGGGAGTCCCACTTCAGGGCCTGGTCCTCGAACTTGGACTTGGTGAACCACAGGACAAAGTCGTTCTTGTTGCGCTTGTTCACGTCCTCTTCCACGCCCTCCCGGACGCCCACGGCCAGATCCTCCTCGTCGTGGTCATTGAAGACATAGTAGCGGCTGAGCTTGGAGGTGTCGAAGTACACGTTGCCTCCCGCCACATAGGCATAGCCCTTCTCCAGCAGGGCGGAGACAATCTTGATATACTCGTCGATGCAGCCGGTGGCGGGCTGGACCACGTCGGGCCGCTTGATATTCAGCTTCCGGCAGTCCTGGAAAAAGGCGTCGGTGTAATACTGGGCGATCTCCATCACCGTCTTGTGCTCCCGGCGGGCGCCCTTGAGCATCTTGTCCTCGCCGGTGTCCGCGTCGCTGGCCAGGTGGCCCACGTCGGTGATGTTCATCACCCGGTTCACGTCATAGCCGTCGTAGCGCAGGAACTTCTCCAGCACGTCCTCCATGATATAGGAGCGCAGATTGCCGATGTGGGCGAAGTGGTACACGGTGGGGCCGCAGGTGTACATCTCCACGTGGCCGGGGGTGTGGGTCTGAAAGGTCTCCTTCTTGTGGGTGGCGGAATTATACAAAAGCATGGTGTTCTCTCCTTCTTCTGTGGTAATGGGGCGTCGCCCCTGTTGTGGGTCAGTTCTCTTTCTGGGCCAGCTGGCGCTCCAGCTGCTCCACCCGGTCGGCCAGGGCGGCCAGCTTCTCCAGGGTGGGATTCTCCACGCTGGTCTGGTCCACGTCGTCGGCGAAGTGGGTGGTCCGTCCGGCGATGCGGACGATCTGGGCGGGGATGCCCACGGCGGTGGCGTCGTCGGGCACCTCGCTGAGGACCACGGCGTTGGCGGCGATACGGGAATTATCCCCCACTTTAAAGGGACCCAATACCTTGGCCCCGCAGCTGATGAGCACGTTGTTGCCGATGGTTGGGTGGCGCTTGCCCTGGTCCTTGCCCGTGCCGCCCAGGGTCACGCCGTGGTAGATCAGGCAGTCATCCCCCACCTCGGCGGTCTCGCCGATGACGATGCCCATGCCGTGGTCGATGACCAGGCGGCGTCCGATCTTGGCCCCGGGGTGAATCTCGATGCCCGTCCAGAAGCGGCTCCACTGGGACACGCACCGGGCCAAAAACCGCCAGTTCTTACAGTAGAGCCAGTGGGCCACCCGGTGATACAGCACCGCGTGGACGCCCTGGTACAGCAGCAAAATTTCCAGCTTGGACCTGGCGGCGGGGTCCCGCCGCTGATAGGCCTCCAGCGTCTCGTTGAGCATTTTAAACATCTGCGTTTCCTCTCCTCCCCCGGACTTGTCCCGGGAAAAACAAAAACCCCTTACGCCCACACGGGCATAAGAGGCGACTGAAAACTCGCGGTTCCACTCTCATTTCTCACTTTGCTGGCCGCTATCGGGGCCAAGCCGGGGGCCATTACGCCCCGCGCTCCCGGACGCACTTCACGCCTTGCCGCCGCAGGCCCCCTTCCAGCCGATGAAGGGCCCTCTCTGTTCTTTGGACCAAGCCGCTACTCTTTCCGCTCTACGCGCTTACAGTTTTATTATATTATCATCCCCCGGCGGCGGTGTCAAGTGTCGGCGGGGCTTTTGCGCAAAAACTCAGGTTGAAAAGGCGTGTATTTTCTCCTATAATGGGGGTATCCAACAACAGGAGGCGGCGATTACTATGGCAGGTCAAGATTTTCTGGAAGACGAAAACGATCAGACTTCGGACATCCTCTCCATGCAGGTCCAGCTGTTTCGGGGCTTTATGGCTCGGCACCAGCTGGACAAGTGGGCGGCGCTGAAGCTGTTTCAGGAGCACGACCTGTTCGGCTTCGTCTCAGAGTGCTACGGCCTCCTGAGCCTGTCCGGTGACGAGTACATTCTGGACGATATGGATAAAATTCTGGTCCATCACGGGGTGACGCTATGATCCTCTATCACTGGGGCTGTCAGGCGGCGGAACGCCTGGAGCCTGACCTGTGCTTCTCCTCCGGGGACATGGGCCCCGGCTTTTACCTGACCGATGACCTGGTCCAGGCCCGGGTGCTGGCCCGGCAGGCGGCCCACAAAGCGGCTTGCCTGGGGCAGACGCCCGCCGACCTCCGGGGAGTCGTCACCGCCTTCGACTGGCTGGATGACAGGACCCTGGACGTGCTGTATATCCCGCCCTTCACCGTCCCCTGGCTGCGGCGGATGTCCGCGGGCCGGGCGGGGCAGCCCTTTCCTTCCGATCACGACATCCTCGCCAGCAAGCTCCCGGACGAGGACATGGACCGTATCATCAACGTCAACATGATCGGCGCTCTGGACCCCTGGGAGCAACACGACGACCAGAAGTTGGCCCAGTCCATCCAGAACCTCCTCCCGCCCAGGACGCTGCCCGACCTGTACTGCTTTGCCACCCAGCGGGCCCTGGACAGCCTGCAGCCGGTGGTCAAGCAGGCGTCCCGGACCACCACCGGTGCCAAGGAGCATCTGGCGGGAGAGACCCTGCGCATGGCGGTGGAACTGCTTGCGGAGAAGCGAAACATCCCCACAGAGCAGGCCCTGATCCAGCTCATCTCCTCCCCGGTGTACGACGCCCTCTATGACCTGGACACCGGCATGTGGACCCAGGGTCCTGCCCGGCTGCTGGAGGCTTTTGAAGCGCTGGAGGCGTGAACTCCTTTCTCTCCCTGTTATGACAAAAGACCGCCGCATGGAAATCTCCACGCGGCGGTCTTGCTGTATTCAGAAAAGATGCTGCAAACAGGGGGCAAATTACTTGGCCAGCTGCTTGGCGATCTCCTTGGCGAAGTTCTCCTGCTTCTTCTCGATGCCCTCGCCCTTCTCGAAGCGGACAGCGGCCTTCAGCTTGATGGAGCCGCCCTGCTCCTTGGCCACCTTGGCCACATACTGCTCCACGCTCATGGAGTTGTCCTTCACGAACTCCTGCTGCAGCAGGCAGTTCTCCTCATAGAACTTGCGCAGCTTGCCGGTGACGATGCCCTGCTTCACCTTGTCGGGCTTGGCAGCCATCTTGGGGTCGTTCTCCATCTGGACCAGCAGGATCTTCTTCTCCTCCTCCAGAGTGGCCTCGTCCACCTCGGACTTGTCCAGGAAGCGGGGATTCAGAGCCGCGATCTGCATGGCCATGTCCTTGCCCACCTCAGCGACCTGCTCGGGGGCCAGGTCGGTGTCCAGGTTGACCAGCACGCCGATCTTGCCGCCGGCGTGGATATAGGGCACGGAGACGCCGTCCACAAAGAAGGCGAAGCGGCGGATCTTGATGTTCTCGCCGATGACCAGGACCATCTCCTGCTGCTCCTCCTGCACGGTGCGGCCGTTGCCGAAGTCGGCGGCCATCAGGGCCTCCAGGTCGGCGGGCTGGACCTTGGCCACAACGGCGGCCACGCCCTTGACGAAGTCCACGAACTTCTCGTTCTTGCCCACGAAGTCGGTCTCGGCGTTGACCTCGACCACCACGCCCACGCCGTCCACAACGGCGGCATAAGCCATACCCTCGGCGGCGATGCGGCCAGCCTTCTTCTGAGAGGCGGCCAGACCCTTCTCGCGGAGGATCTCCACGGCCTTGTCCATGTTGCCCTCGGCCTCAGTCAGGGCCTTCTTGCAGTCCATCATGCCCACGCCGGTCATTTCGCGCAGGGCCTGTACGTCTTTCGCAGTGATCGCCATAATCACATTACCTCCGTTATTTTGGTTTTAAAAAAGGCGCGCCCGGCCCGCGCACGGGCGGGCGCACCTTGGTTTCACAGATCAGATGTGTGCCGGGAAAAATTACTCAGCGGTCTCCTCGGCGGGAGCGGCGGCCTCGTCCTGGCCCTGCTTGCCCTCCTGGATGGCGTTGGCCATGACAGAGGAGATCAGCTTGATGGCGCGGATGGCGTCGTCGTTGCCGGGGATGACATAGTCGATCTCGTCGGGGTCGCAGTTGGTGTCCACGATGGCTACGATGGGGATGTTCAGCTTGCGGGCCTCGTTGATGGCGTTGCGCTCCTTGCGGGGGTCAACGACGAACAGGGCGCCGGGCAGCTTCTTCATCTCGGTCACGCCGCCCAGATACTTCTCCAGCTTGGCGATCTCGCCCATGTGCTTCATGACTTCCTTCTTGGGCAGCATGTCGAAGGTGCCGTCCTCCTGCATCTTCTTCAGCTGGTTCAGACGGTCCACGCGGCCGCGCATGGTCTTGAAGTTGGTCAGCATACCGCCCAGCCAACGGGCGTTCACCCAGTACATGCCCACGCGGCTGGCCTCTTCCTTGATGGCCTCCTGGGCCTGCTTCTTGGTGCCGACGAACAGGATGGTCTCGCCCTTCTCGCCCAGCTCGCGGACGAAGTTATAGGCCTCCTCCAGCTTCTTCACGGTCTTCTGCAGGTCGATGATATAGATACCGTTGCGCTCGGTGTAAATGTAGGTGGCCATCTTGGGGTTCCACCGACGGGTCTGGTGGCCGAAGTGAACGCCGGCCTCCAGCAGCTGCTTCATAGATACGACTGCCATGATTATTTCCTCCTAAATTTCAGTTGAATTCTTCTGGGGGCTTCATATTTCCCGCCAACCCGGCAAGCCGGGCACCGGGCGAAAAATCCACACTCCCACGCATAATGCTTTGATATTCTACCATAGCTTTCCCCGCAATGCAAGGATTTTTTCCAGCTTTCCCGAGATTTATACTATTTTATATAAATGTGTGTCTGGGCCGTCCGCGTCTTTCTCTTCTCTATTACTTAGAAGTGCTCGTGGGCGTACCGCAGCAGCTCCTCCCGGAAGTCTGGGTGGGCGATGGAGGCCATGGCCTCGGCCCGCTCCCGCAGGGACTTGCCGGGCAGGCTGACCACGCCATACTCCGTGGCCACATACTGGATCATGGTCCGGGGGGCGCTCACCGTGCTGCCCGCGGGGATGGCGGGGAGGATGTTGGACTTGCGCTCCCCCTCCTTGGTCACCCGGGAGGAGTTGATGCAGATGAAGCCCTTGCCGCCCTTGGAGCGGAAGGCCCCCTCCAGAAAGTCCATCTGCCCGCCGATTCCGGACAGCTGGCGGGACCCGGCGCTCTCCGCGTTCTCCTGGCCCATCAGGTCCAGCTGCACGCCGCCGTTGATGCTGATGACGTTGCTCAGGCGGCTGATGCGGTCCACCGAGTGGATGTAGTCCAGGTCCCCGGGGTGGAACAGGCCCGGCTCGGCGGCAAGCCAGTCATACAGCTCCTGGCTGCCCATGGCCAGGTTCCAGGCGGACAGCCCAGCGTCCAGCTCCTTTCGGGCGTTGGTCAGCTTGCCCGCCTTGTAGAGTTCCAGAAACGGGTCGCTGATGGTGCCGGTGTGGCAGCCCAGGTCCTTCTTGTCCGACTGGGCCAGCATTTTGGCCACGGTGTAGGGCACGCCGCCCACGCCCAGGGACAGCACCGCCCCGTCGGGGATCAGCTCCACCACCCGGCGGGCGATCTCCATGTCCGTGGCGCTGGGCTCCCGATAGGACCGCTGGGGCAGCGGCTCGTGGACCCCCTCCACCACAAAGTCCGCCTCGCTGAGATGGACCCGGTGGGAGCCGTCCACCCCCTGGAGACAGGGATAGTGCTCGTTGATCTCGAAGATCACCGTGCGGGCGCTTTCGAAAATGGTCCGCCAGGCGTAGTTGGAGATGCCCAGGCCGCAATAGCCCTCCCCGTCGGGCCGGGACACGGGGACCACCGCCACGTCGCAGCGGATGTGCCCATCCCGATAGAGATAGGGCAGGGAGCGCAGCACCACCGGCAAAAAGGTCACCAGCCCCCGCTTTTGCAGCTTGCGCTCATAGTCGCCGATGTGCCAGCTGTAATAGGAGAAGCTCTCCCGCTCCGGGTCCTGCTCCACGATCTCGATGCGGGGGCGGATGACCAGGCCGCCCCGGACCTTCACGTCCTTCACCTGGCCCTTCCGGGCAGCCAGGGCCCGGTCCACCAGCTCGGGAAAGCCCGCGCCAAAGCCATAATCCACCCAGTCGCCGGACCGCACCGCCCCGGCGGCCTCCTCCGGCGTTACAAATTTCGTCTGTTTGCTTGCCATGTTTTTTGTTCCTTTCTCGCCTTGTCTCATTCCGCACCCGCTAAGCGCAGATGCAGGGAAAAAATATCTCTCCTTCACTTTACGGTATCTCGCCCCCGTTGTAAAGAGCTTTCTGTGTGCCCGGAAAGGGCCGGTTTTAAAATCGTTAAGCGTTGGCCGAAAAAGAATCTTGTTTTCTTTCCCAAAAAATCCTCCTGACTTTGTAAAAGCGATTGAAAAGGGGCGGCGTTTTGAGTATAATTTGGGCATAAACGATAAACAAAGCAGCGCCGACGGGGCCGGATGCCAAACAGGGCCCGTCGGGGAACGGAAACGTATTTCGGTGTGAAAAACAGGAATTTTAGAATTTTGAAAGGGGTCATTTATCATGCGTCCTGAACTCATCAGCCAGCCCATCACGGGCATTTGTTCCTTTGGCCGCTATCCCATCTGTCTGGATCTGGACGAACTGAAGGCCGACTTCGGCGTGCTGGGCGTGCCCTTCGACATGGGCGTGGGCTTCCTCAGCGGCGCCCGCATGGGTCCCCGCCGTATCCGCGAGGCCTCCACCCAGTATGGCCGGGGCAACGTGGGCTATTATGATTACGAGGCCGACGAGCAGATGCTGGCCGCCCCCATCACCATCGCCGACTGCGGCGACGCCGACGTGCTTCAGGGTGACCGGGACTACTCCTTCCAGTGCATCGAGCGGGCCGTCCGCCGCATCATCCGCGCCGGTTCCATCCCCATCGTCATGGGCGGCGACCACTCCATCAGCATCCCCGTGGGCCGGGCCCTGGAGGAGTATGGCAAGAAGATCTGCGTCATCCAGTTCGACGCCCACCTGGACTGGACCAGCCACGTGGGTCCCCTGGTCCAGGGCAACGGCAGCCCCATGCGCCGCATGTCTGAGATGGACCACATCGGTGAAATGGTGCAGATCGGTCTGCGCGGCATGGGCAGCGGCAAGAAGAGCGACTATGACGACGCCCGGGCCTATGGCAGCAAGCTGATCTCCGCCCGCCAGCTCCACGCCAACGGCGTGCAGTGGGTGCTGGACCAAATCCCCGACGCCGAGGCCTATTACATCACCTTCGACATCGACGGCTATGACATGCCTCTGGCCCCCGGCGCCGCCTCCCCCCTGCCCGGCGGCATCACCTATGACGAGAGCATGGACATGCTGAAGGCCATCTGCCAGACCGGCAAGGTGGTGGCCATGGACCTGGTGGAGGTCGCCCCCACCTATGATCCCACCGGCTGCACCGAGCGGCTGGCCGCCCTGACCATGCTCCAGGTCATCGCCCACGCGGGCAAAAAGCTCCACGAGAACGACAACAAGTAACACATCACACAAAAATCTCTCTTATCTCCCTCTTTGATCTGACCAGCAGCGCCCGGACCGTCCGCCAGACGGCCCGGGCGCTGCCCTTTGTTTTTCTCTGTTTTCCTCCGTGCAGATGTCAAGAGGTATATCTTCCCCTCTTATGATCCGCGACTTGCATTTCTCGCCCTCCTTCGCGCCCCCACTTGAAAAAAGAAAAAAAAACAGCTATACTTAATCTAAGGATTTTAAGTGGGAGAGGACGCCTTTCCTGCAAAATAAAATCCCAAAGGAGAGTGCTTTTGTGCGCCCCGGAGTCATATGCTTTTGATACATAGGCTGGCAGCACCGGTGGAGGACGCAAAGGCAGGCAAGACCGCGCAAAAACACGCTGTTATTGAGGAGGAATTTCAACATGACATTCGAAACGGTTGACAATATCCTGACCATCAGCACCGACACCGTCATGACCACGGCCATGGCTGGTATCCTGCTGCTGATCGGTTTCTGGATCAAGAAAAAGGTCACGCTCTTAGATAAATACTGCATCCCCGCCCCCGTGGTGGGCGGCTTCCTGTTCATGTTCATCACCTGGGCCGGATATTCCACCAACACCTTCACCTTCAACTTCACCAACACCTTCCAGGATCCCTTTATGCTGGCCTTCTTCACCACCGTGGGCCTGGGCGCCAGCTTCTCCCTGTTGAAAAAGGGCGGCGTGCTGCTGATTATCTATTGGCTCACCGCCGGCATCATCTCCATCTTCCAGAACGTCATCGGCATCGCCGTGGGCACTGCGGTGGGCCTGCCCGCCCCCTATGCCCTGCTGTCCAGCGCCATCTCCATGATCGGCGGACACGGCGCGGCTCTGTCCTATGGCAGCACCTTTGTGAAGATGGGCTATGACCAGGGCCAGCTGGTGGGCGCTGCCGCCGCCACCTTCGGCCTGATCAGCGCCGTGCTCATCGGCGGCCCCGTGGGCCGCCGGCTGATCGTCAAGTATGACCTGAAGCCCGAGGAGAACAACGAGAATTACGACGACATCGAGAGCGTCAACGCCGCCAGCGGCGCCAAGCTCACCGGCCTGGACGTCATCAAGAACGTGGTGGTCATCCTGGTCTGCATGGCCGTGGGCACCGTTATCTCCGGCAAGATCGGCCAGCTGATCGACATGAGCTTCCCCACCTATGTGGGTGCTATGTTCGTGGCCGTCATCGTCCGCAACCTGAATGACCGCTTCCACCTGTACAACTTCAGCTTCTCCCTGGTGGACGGCATCGGCGACGTAATGCTGAACCTGTACTTAGGCCTGGCCCTGATGACCCTGAAGCTGTGGGAGCTGGCCGGTCTGGTGGGCGGCGTGCTGCTGGTCGTGGTGTGCCAGGTGATCTTCATGATCCTGGTGGCCAACTTCGTGGTGTTCCGCGTCCTGGGCCGGAACTATGACGCCGCCGTCATGTGCGCCGGTCTGTGCGGCCACGGCCTGGGTGCCACTCCCTCCGCCATCGTGAACATGACCGCCGTCACCGAGAAGTATGGCATGTCCCGCCGGGCCTTCATGGTGGTGCCCATCGTGGGCGCCTTCCTGGTGGACATCATCTATCAGCCCCAGACCATCGCCTTCATCAAGTTCTTTGTCCATGGCTTCACCGGCTGATCTCTGTGATCGCCCCTTCTAATTTGATCTGAATCCCCGCGACGGAGGACCTTTGCTGCCGGTCCTCCGTCGCCTTTTGTCTGTTTTGACCGGTTTTCATTGCTTTTTTTCCACACCTTCGATATAATAAGCATAGTCAAATATCATACGGTGACGCCGCTGAGTAAGGAGATCATGTATGCTTCGATTCAATCATTTCAATTTCAACGTCCTGGACTTAGACCGCAGCCTGGCCTTTTACAAGCAGGCCCTGGGCCTGACCCCCGTGCGGGAGAAGGAGGCGGCGGACCAGTCCTTCAAGCTGGTCTATCTGGCCGACGCCACAGGCAGCCCCTTTCAGCTGGAGCTGACCTGGCTGCGGGATCGGAAAGAGCCCTATAATTTGGGCGAGTGCGAGTTCCATCTGGCCTTCACCGCCGACGATTTTCAGGCCATGTATGAAAAGCACAAGGCTATGGGCTGTATCTGCTTTGAGAACCCCGCCATGGGTATCTATTTCATCTCTGATCCCGACGGCTATTGGATTGAGATCCTCCCCGCCAAGGGCTGACCGGGCACTCCCCCAAATACGACCAAACGGAGGTTTCTTATCATGTCTGAACCAACTTCACATTCCGGCCACCGCAACGGCGGCTTCGGCTCGTCCTTCGGGTTTATCATCGCCTGCGTAGGCTCCGCCGTGGGCCTGGGCAACATCTGGATGTTCCCCTACCGTCTGGGACAGTATGGCGGCGCAGCCTTCCTCATCCCCTATCTGTTCTTCGTCCTTCTCTTCGGCTGGGTGGGCCTGTCCGCCGAGTTCGGCATCGGCCGACTGGCCGGAACGGGCACCATCGGGGCCTATGAATACTGCTTTGCCGCTCGGGGAAAGAAAAAGCTGGGCGGCGCACTCAGCTGGCTGCCCCTGATGGGCTCGCTGGGCATCGCCATCGGTTATGCGGTGATCCTGGGCTGGGTACTCAACAGCCTGGCCGGTTTCGTCTCCGGTCAGCTGATGAGCGCCGATCCCGCCCCCTTCTTCCAGGCCGCCGCCTCCAGCTTTGGCAACCCCATATGGCATACCGTGGTGGTGGCCGTGGTCTGTCTGGTGCTCATTTTCGGCGTGTCCGCCGGCATCGAGCGGGTGAGCAAGGTGCTCATGCCCCTGTTTTTCCTGCTGTTTCTTGTGCTGGCCGCCTGGGTGTTCACTCTGCCCGGAGCCGGCGAGGGCTATCGCTTCCTGTTCGTCCCCCACTGGGAGCAGCTGCTGCGGGCCGAGACCTGGATCATGGCCATGGGCCAGGCATTCTTCTCCCTGTCCATCACCGGCTCCGGCATGATCGTCTACGGGGCCTATCTGAAAAAGGATGCGGACATCCCCGGTGCTTCCCTCCGCACCGCCTTTTTCGACACGCTGGCCGCCATGCTCTCCGCCGTGGCCATCATCCCCGCCGTGTTCGCCTATGGGCTGGACGTGGCCCGGGGCCCCTCTTTGATGTTCCTCACGCTGCCCGCCGTGTTCCAGCAGATGCCCATGGGCCAGCTGTTTGCCGTGTTCTTCTTCCTGTCCGTGTTCTTTGCGGGCATCACCTCCCTCATCAACATGTTCGAGGCGGTGGTGGAGAGCTGGCAGAGCCACTTCAATTTAAATCGCAAGCTGGCCGTTTTACTGTGCTCCGCCATCACGCTGGGCGTGGGCCTCTTTTTGGAGGCGGAGCCCAACGTGGGCCAGTGGATGGACTTTATCACCATCGGCGTGGTCCCCATCGGCGCAGTGATGGGCGCGGTGTCCGTCTATTATGTGCTGGGCTGGCCCAAGCTGCGGCAGGAGCTCCAGCTGGGCCGGAAAAAGCCCATCAGCGCCGCCTTCGGCGCAGTGGGCCGCTATGTCTATGTGCCCCTGACCATTCTTGTTCTGATCCTGGGCTTTGCTCTGGGCGGGATCGGCTAAACTCCCCGCCCAGATCCCCGGAAGAGGTGATTTTCTCGCTATGATCCGCCGACAACATCATATTGATATGTGCAATGGCCCGCTGTGGAACAAGATCCTTCTCTTTGCCCTGCCTCTCATGGCCTCCAGCATCCTTCAGCTGCTGTTCAATGCCGCCGACGTGGTGGTGGTGGGCCGCTATGCGGGCAAGGAGGCCCTGGCGGCGGTTGGTTCCAACTCCGCCCTGATCAACCTGATGATCAACCTGTTCGTGGGCCTGTCCGTGGGCACCAACGTGGTGGTGGCCCGGGATCTGGGGGCCGGGCGGCACGACAACGTCAGCCGCAGCGTCCACACCTCCATCACCCTGGCCCTCATCAGCGGCGTCGGCATGGCCGTGTTCGGCGTTATTATGGTCCGCCAGCTGCTGGAGTGGATGAGCTCCCCCACCGACGTCATCGACCTGGCCACCGTCTATCTGCGCATCTACTTTTTGGGGATGCCTGCCAACATGCTCTATAACTTCGGCGCGGCCATCCTTCGCGCCCAGGGGGACACCCAGCGGCCCCTGTACTTCCTCACGGCGGCTGGCATCGTCAACGTGGTCCTGAACCTGTGCTTCGTCATCGGCCTGGGCATGGACGTGGGCGGCGTGGCTCTGGCCACCATCATCTCTCAGTACATCTCCGCCGCCCTGGTCCTCCGCTGTCTCATGGGCGAGACGGGTCCCCTCCATCTGGAGCTGCGCAAGCTGCGGCTGGAGTGGTCCGTGGTCCGGCGCATCCTTCAGGTGGGCCTGCCCGCCGGGTTCCAGGGCATCGTGTTCTCCCTGTCCAACGTGGTCATCCAGTCCTCCCTGAATTCGTTTAACGACGCGGCCCTGGTGGCCGGCTCCGCCGCCTCCTCCAACATCGAGAACTTTGTCTACGCCGCCATGAACTCCTTCTACCAGACAGCCCTCACCTTCTGCGGCCAGAACTACGGCGCGGCCAAGTGCAAGCGGGTAGATAAAACGCTGTTCCTGTGCGTCACCTTCTCCATGACCACCGGCCTGGTGCTGGGCAACCTGGCCTATCTCTTTGGCCGCCCCCTGGTCAGCATCTACGCCCCCGGCGAGGAGGAGGTCATCCGTCAGGCCCTGATCCGCATGAGCTTCATCTGCTGTCCCTATCTGTTGGGCGGCTTTATGGACACCATGGTGGGCGGCCTGCGGGGCATCGGCTATTCCGTCATCCCCATGGTGGTCTCCCTGGTGGGGGCCTGCGGCCTGCGGCTGGTGTGGGTGGCCACCGTCTTCCCCCTGTTCCACAGCCCTGCCACCCTCTATTTTTCCTATCCCGTCACCTGGACCATCACCGGCCTGGCCCACCTTATCTTCTTCCTGGTCGCCAGGAAACACGCCTACGCCCGGCTGGAAAACCCCGACCCGGCCTTCCGGGCCAACTAAAATCAGCGCCAACGAAACAACGGACCGCTGCGATCTACCCGCAGCGGTCCGCTTTTTTACCGATTCAGCCACCATATTCCCAGATTCAGATACCCCGCAAAGGTCACCCACAGCAGATAGGGCAGCTGGAGCCGCCCGGCCAGGGGGTCCACCTGTGAAAAGGCCCGGAGCATCCACAGGATCAGTTCCCACAGGATGACCAGCCACAGCAGCGCCGTGCCCCGCCAGCCCAGGCCGAAGAACAGGACGGTCCACAGGGCGTTGGCCCCCAGCTGGCAGAAGAAGGCGGTCAGCGCCCTCGCTCGCGCCCGTCCCGACGCCGCTGCGGCCACCCGGGCGGCGCCCCAGCCCATCAGGGCATACAGCGCCGCCCACACCACTGGGAAGACCGCCCTGGGCGGGGTCAGGGGCGGCTGGCGCAGGGCGTCAAGCTCCGCCATGCCATCCCGGGTCAGCCAGGCAGACAGCCCGCCCACGCCCTCCGTCAGCACCACCCAGGGCAAAACGCGTAAAACCCGTCTCACCATTTCATCACCGATAAAAGCCTATGCCGCTTTTAGCTCTTTTATCCCTAACAGGCTGACATATAGACACGAAAACGCCCCGCTTCTCGTTTCAGAAGCAGGGCGTTTATATGTATGCACTTTAATGTTGGGGAACTCAGCCCAGGCGGCGGGCGCCCACGAAGCCGGAGGTATAATAGGCCTCGTTCATGCCGCTGACGATGACGCCCACCTTAGAGGTGGAGGCGTGGACGAACTTGCCGCCGCCCACATAGATGCCCACGTGAGAGGCGCGGCTGGAGCTACCGGACTTGCGGAAGAACACCAGGTCGCCGGGCTGAAGCTGGTCCCGGGAGACGGAGGTGCCGTTGTCCATCTGAGCGGAGGCGGTGCGGTTGACGTTGTAACCGAACTGGTTGCACACATACTTCACAAAGCCGGAGCAGTCAAAGCCCTTGGGGCTGCTGCCGCCATAGACGTAGGGGTAACCCACATACTTCAGGGCGAACTCGGCCATTTTCTGGCCGTTGGAGGTGTTGGCGGCGGCGGCCTGAGCGGCCTTGGCGGTGGCCTCGTCCACGATGGACACGTAGTCAGAGCTCACATAGCCGGAACTGATCTTGTACCAGCCGTTGGTCTCGCCGGTGATGGTGACGATGGCGCCGTTCTTCAGGCTGCCAGCCTTGTCATAGTTGGTCCCGGCGCCGGTGCGGATGTACAGGCTGGAGGCAATGACCTGGCCATAGCGGGTGGCCTGCACGGCGCTCTCGGCGGCCTGGGCCACCTCTTCCGCAGCGGCAGCGGCCTCTACGGGGGAGCTGGAGGCGGCTGCGGTGACGGCGTTCTCCGCCCCGTCCAGAATGAGATACTCGCCAAAGGCGAAGCCGGTCAGACCGTCCACGGCGATCTGATACCAGCCGTTCTCGGCGGTGGCAAGCACTTCGACCTTGCTGCCGTTTTGCAGATCAGCCAGGACCTTGCTCTCGGTGTTGGCCCCCTCCCGCAGGTTCAGGGTGGTGTTGCCGGAGTTCACGGTCCCGCTGACGGCCATGGCGGGAACAGCCATGGTGCTGGCGATCATCAAGCCCGCAAGGATACGGGCGGCAAAGGTCTTATTAAAGTGCATGTCGGAGTTCCTTCCTTTCTCTACTGATGCAGCTTGTGTAAAGCGGCAGGTTTGTTACTTGGAGCTCAGAGCCCGTTCCAGCCACACAGACGCCACGTCCATGGCGGAATACAGGCTGTCCTTCTCGCTCTTCTTGACCACCCGGTCCCGGCTCTTCAGGTCGGGGTCGGTGAGCTGGAGCTGAACGTCCACTTTGTCGGCCATCTCCAGGCCGTCCACCTTCTTGGTGGACAGGATCCGCAGCATAACAATGTATTTCTCGGCCATGGTGCCGTAATAAATCAGGTTGTCTTTCCGACGCAGGGGGTGCCCTTTATAGGAAAGAGGAATATTCTCGCTTGCCAATGGAATTCCTCCTCGTCATTTAAAACTGTAACTGAATTGTAACACTTTTGTTACCGGTTGTCAATCCTTTTTCCAAGTAAACTGGAAAATGGTTGGGAGCCAGCCGATCAGCCCCACTCCCCTGCCAAGATATCCTGTGCTTTTCGGCCAAATCAGCGCCGCTCCGCCTGCTACTGTTACAATAGTTTCAACACTTAATATTGGAGGACTTTATCATGAAAAAGAAGTTACAGCTGACAGAGCGGGAATTTGACCAGTTCGAGGACTACCTGCGCCACGACGAGCGAGAAGAAAGCACCATCGAGGCCTACCTCCGCTCTCTGACCCGCTTTGCGGAGTGGGCGGATGGCCAAGCCGTCACCAAGGAACTGGCCATGGAGTGGAAAACGGCGCTGTCCGAGTCCGGTTATCGCCCCATCTCCGTAAACGCCATGCTGGCGGCGGTGAACAAATTCTTCACCTGCATGGGGCGGGAGGACTGCAAGGTGAAGTATCTCAAGCTCCAGCGGCAGATGTTCCGCAAATCCGAAAAGGACCTGTCCAAGGAGGAGTACCAGCGTCTGGTCCAGGCGGCCCATGAGAAGGGCGACCTGCGGATGGAGCTGATTTTAGAGACCATCTGTGCCACTGGAATTCGGGTGGGGGAACTAAAGTACATCACCGTAGAGGCAATTCGGGCGGGCGTGGCGGAGATTGCCTTGAAGGGCAAGATTCGGACCATCCTGCTCCCCCACCGCCTGTGCCGCAAGCTGCAAAAGTACGCCAAACAGCAAAAAATCGCCTCGGGCAAGCTATTTCTCACCCAAGACGGTTTACCTGTTTCAAGACAATCTATCTGGACTCGCATGAAAGCCCTCTGCGAGGCGGCGGGCGTAGAGCGGAGCAAGGTGTTTCCCCACAACCTCCGCAGTCTGTTCGCCCGGTCCTTCTACGGCTCCTGCCACGACGTGGTGCGCCTGGCCGACGTGCTGGGGCACAGCAGCATTGAGACCACACGGATTTACCTCATGTCCACGGGGAAAGAGTACCTTCGGCAGCTGGATAAGCTGGGGTTGGTCCAATGATTTTCATAATTTAATTTTCGTCTCATATATCCCGCATTCAGCCTTGTTTTTATTGTCTAAAAGTGTTATGGTATAAAAGAATATCTATGTTGTTATGCCGCATTAAATTGTTACGTAATAATAATTATGAATCATTTTGTGGCGGTTGTACGTGGGGTGGGAGTGAGATGAGGCGAATTTGCTGCTTTTGCGAGAGCTGGGAGTCCGGCGGCATTGAGTCCTTTCTGCACAACATCCTCCTCCGCATGGACCTGACCGGCCTGGAGGTGGACATCGTCGCCGCGCAGCTGAAAGACAGCGTGTTCACCCAGGCGCTGCGGGAGCACGGGGTCCGGTTTCGGGAGCTCTCGGGCAGCCAGCGGAACCTGCCGGAGAACCACCGGCGCTTTGCGGCCCTGCTGTGGGAGCGACGCTATGACGTGGTCCACCTGAATATTTTCCAGGGGATGTCCCTGTACTACGCGCACCTGGCGAAGCGGGCGGGGGTCCCGGTGCGAATCGCCCACAGCCACAACACCGACCTGCGGCAGAGCCTGACCCGTCCGCTGAAGCTGTGGCTCCATCGCCGGTGCAGTCAGCGCTGCGCGGCGGACGCCACGGCGCTTTGGGCCTGCTCGGAGCGGGCGGCCCGGTTCCTGTTCCCGACAGAGCTGTTGGCCCGGTGCGGCTTCACGTTTATCCCCAACGGTATCGACACAGAACGCTTCCGCTTCCATGCCGCTGTTCGGGAAGACGTCCGCCGGGAGCTGGGGCTGACGGACCAGTTTGTGATCGGAAATATCGGGCGGCTGTGCCAACAGAAAAACCAGAGCTTTTTGCTGGATGTCCTGGCCCAGGGGGCGAAGCTGCGGCCCGACCTGCGCCTGCTCCTGGTGGGCGAGGGCGGCGATTTGAACGCACTGAAGGAGAAGGCGGAACGGCTGGGGCTGACGGACCGGGTGCTGTTTTACGGCACGACACAGCACCCGGAGCGGCTGCTGTGGGCCATGGACGTGTTCGCCTTCCCAAGTCTGTTCGAGGGCCTGGGCATCGTGGCCATTGAGGCCCAGGCGGCGGGACTGCCGGTGGTCTGCTCGGAGCATGTGCCCCCGGAGGCGGCGGTCACCCCGCTGGTGACCCGGCTGCCGCTGGATGAGGGCGCTGCTGCGTGGGCAAACGCACTGCTAAAATTACCTGAAGCCGAACAAACGTCTGGCGCAGAACAGGTCCGCCAGGGCGGATTCGATGTGGCGGACGTCGCCCGGCGAATCGAGCGCACATATATGGGGAGTGAGCATGGAGAAACCAACGATTTCCGTCGTCATTCCGGTGTTTAACGCCGAAGGAGACGATCAGCCGCTGCCTGCGGTCCGTTCAGGCGCAGGAGATACATGATTTAGAAATACTCTGCGTGGACGACGGTTCCACAGACCGCAGCACGACGATTATCGAACAGATGGCGGCGGAGGACCCCAGAATTCAGCTGATCCGCCAGAAAAACCGCTCGGCGGGGGCGGCCAGAAACAACGGAATGGCCCATGCCAGAGGGATCTATCTGCACTTTCTGGACGCGGACGATACGGTGTGTCCCGGCATTTACCGCCGGGCGGTGGACAGTCTGGAGCGGACGGGGGCGCAGGTCTGCGTTTTTCAATACCGGGTCCGGGACCGGGAGACCGGGGAGGAGAAGCTGGTCCCCTGTCTGCTGAATGGCCGGGAGCGGGTGACCTCCTTCCTCCGGGAACCGGCGCTTTTCATGTATAACACGGTAGCGCCGTGGAACAAGCTGTATCGCCGCAGCTGGGTGAAGGAAAACGGGCTCCGGTTCGACGAGATTCCCTGCGGAAATGACCGGGGCTTTTACTTTCGGTGGCTGGCAAGGGCCCAGGCGGTCAGTCTGTTGATGGACTGCGGTGTCTGCTATCAGGTGAAAAACCGCGCCGCGCTGACGGGAAATGGCCGGTGGCGGCAGTTGGACAGCCTGTTTTTTGCCTGGCGGTCCGCGGAACAGGCCATGGCAGACCAGCCGCCCGCAGTGCGGGCCATGCTGACAGATTGCAGCATGACCGACCTGCTGGCCGTGGCGCGCAGCGCGCCGGAGGAAAACCGGGCGGCGGTGCTGGGGCAGTTACAAGAGTTCTTAAAAGAAGTGGACCTCTCCCCCATGGCCGCGCTGCCGTTTCCCTATGCCTGGCGGCGGGTCTGTGAGCAGCTGCGGGAAAATGGAACGGACGGCCAAGAAGACCTGAGGAGTCTGAAAAACCGAGTGCGGCATATCGTCGCCGGGGTGCGGATTTGGGGCGTAAAGGGCTGCATTGTGAAGCGGAAATATAGATAGAGTGGCACAGGAATTATAACAATAATGTGAAATGAGAGAGAAAGAAATGCCGAAAGTGTCAGTAATTGTCCCTGTTTATAATACAGAAAAATATTTGAGACAGTGCCTGGACAGTGTAGTGAATCAGACATTGCAGGATATCGAAGTTATCTGCATAGATGATGGGTCTACGGACGACTCGAAAAGAATTTTGGACGAGTATGCTCATAGAGATGCCAGAATTCTCGTTTATTCCAAGGAAAATGGTGGTCAATCATCTGCGCGAAATAAGGGTATGGACTTGGCACAAGGAGATTATCTTTATTTTTTGGATAGTGATGATTATATCTTAGACACAGCTTTGGAATGTTTATACGAATGCGCAGAAGCAGAGCAACTCGATATTTTATTTTTCGGCGGAGACAGTTTTTTTGAAAACAGAGAGTTGCAGAAAACGCATTTATCTTATCTCGAATACTATCATAGAAAAGACTTAACAAAAAAAGCGGTTACGGGTAGAAAACTACTTCAATTATTCGGGGAAAAGGACCGGTTCCGCAGTGGTGTTCCTTTACAGTTCTTCAATCAACGTTTTTTGAAACAGACAGGTATTCGCTTTTTTGAAGGAATCATTCATGAAGACGAATTATTTACCCCGCTGGTATTAGTCAGAGCATCCAGAGCCAAATGCATTTCAGATAATCTATACATGCGTCGGGTTCGGGAAAACTCAACCATGACCGCACAGAAAAGTGTTCGGAATTTTGACGGTCAGTTCATTGTATTTGCCAACTTATTGATGGAATATCTGCAAACTGATTGGATGGAAACAGAAGGGCGCGATGGGTTATTACTTCGCGTCGAGCGGATGTACCGCGCAAGCAAAACTACTTTTGAGCAATTGTCAGAAAAAGCAAAGCGGCAATTACTTCAAGGAGAGTGGATCAGCTACAGAGCCTTATTTGAAAAAATGCCCTACACTGCGTCCACAAGTGCAATAGCGGAAAAGAAAGCAATAACACCACTGCCCACCGGACGCAAAGATGAAGATTCCAGGACAATTAACTATTTGCAGCATCAGGTAGTAAGCCTTCACAAAGAAATAAATGCTATCCATGATTCTGCAACATATAGGATTGGGCGTTTTATTACATTTATCCCTCGAAAGGTTCGAGGTGCCATCCGTTGTTACAAGGAGCATGGGTGGGAATATACTATCATGCGTGTATTTTCACACCTTGGGCTAGAGGATATCTATGTCGCCCTACACAGGAACAAAAAACGTCAGACTTTCAAACACGCAAATTCAAAAAAAGTCAATGAATGCGGCATAATAGTGTCCGTTATTGTTCCGGTATACAATGCTGAAAAGTACTTAGAAGCGTGCATTCAAAGTATTTTATCTCAGACACTTACAGCATTCGAGCTGATATGTGTAGATGATGGCTCAACAGATCGTTCAAAAGAGATTATTTCAGACTTAGCAAAGCACGACAAGCGTATATTATTTATTCAACAAAAAAACGCTTATGCCAGTGTTGCAAGGAATAATGGAATGGCATCCGCACGTGGAAAATATTTGCTCTTTCTGGATGCGGATGATTTGTTTGAACCGAATATGCTGGAAACAATGGTGCATAAAGTAGAGGAAGACAAAGCCGATATTTGCTTGTGTGGAGCTGACCGATACCATACAAATACTGGTATATATGAACCAGCTAACTGGCTTCTCAATGTTAAAAGAGCGCCAAAAAAATTGCCGTTTAATCGGAAAGACTGTTCACGATACATTTTCCAGATTACCAGCCCGGCTCCATGGACGAAGTTGTTTAGAAGCGAGTTTATTAAAGAAAAAGGTCTATCTTTTCAGCAGATAAAGCGGTGTAATGACTTAGCCTTCACAATGTCAGCAATGGCTCAGGCTGAAAAAATTACGGTAGTAAATCAGGTGCTTGTGCATTATCGAGTAGACACGGGAACGAGTTTACAGAGTACGGTTCACTTAACACCAATGCTGTTTTCTGAGGCATTACTTGAACTAAAACGAAAATTGATTACGGCACAAATTTGGGATGAAGTGAAGGACAGCTATGCGGATCTCGCATTAAATACTACAGTGTACAATTTAAAAACACAAAAACAGGCAGGAACTGGAGGAGAAACTGAGATATCCTCCAGCCTGGATAGTTTAGTAAAAGAATTTGAAATTTGTAAACATAATAGGAGTTTTTATAGTATTCCTAGTAATTACGATTACCTGATGGAGGCGCTAAGATAATGAGCGAAAAAATAGAATTCACTGATTTTTGTATAGAAGCAGGAACATTTTCTTGTAAAGTAAAATCCAGTAAAAGAGAAAATGCCGATATTTTAACATTCGAAACAAATCCACCGGTCAAAAATATAACTACCGATGCGATAGCTCTTGCATTGGCAACTCTGTGTGGGAGAACATATCATAGCATTCTTTTTGACGTAGAAGTTTCAACCGAGTGTGTAAACAGTATCAAAAAATTTACAGGTGCAGAAGTCCAAACAAAAGGACACTGTGTGAAATCACTACCGGAAAGCCGCGAAATTGCTATGTTGAATTTCAGCGGCGGCTTTGACAGTTTAGCTGCGATGTGTTTATTGCCAGAGGATTCTACAAAATTAGTTGCAGTCGATTTTGGCGGATGGTTTGAGCGTGAGGCGGTATTTTTCGAAAGGTTTCGTCCATACATATTGAAAACAAACTTTCGAAAGCTGAAATATGATCGAGAATCTTGGACTTTTATGGGAAGCGGAGCGCTCCTGTTTCAAGCCGCTACTGGAGCAAGATACAATATTTTTGGCACGATTTTAGAAGCAACTATTGGGCAGTTTTGGGAAAGACCTCCCGCTGCCTATAATGTAAAAACACTCCCATTTTCAGAACTCGGTTTGAAGGATGTACGGCTCGTAAACGGATTAACCGAAGTTGGAACTGCTATTATAGTGACACATTTTATGCCGGAAATTATAGCGGATTCCCTGCAATCGTTAGCAGCACCTAAATCTGAAAAGAAATATCGAAAACGAATTTTGACTGAAATCGTGTGCAAAAGATTTAACCGAGACATAGACCTGGGCGAATGTGAGATTCCAGATAAGAAAAATATCGTTTCCTTTGGAACGAACTTTGCCCTTGATTTTTTAAGCCTGTACGAATTGAAGCATGTTGGCAGGGACATTGTATCAAACACCGTGAGTAATATACCTGATGAAGCGTTGAAGTTAGTGGAGCAATTATCACTTGAGTTCTATGAAAAATTAAATACTAACTTCGTAGATACAATTCCACAAAGCATGCGCGCACTGTATTTTTCGCGACTGGCGGAGGCAGGAATACAACCATATTCGGAAGAAGATTGGAAGGAATTTAAGACAATAAAAAGATTCCTATCGCAATTTTATCCGGCGCTGGTAGAACTATAATACAGGGGAATAGGAAGGTTATGAAAATCGCAATCGCGGGCACCGGCTACGTTGGCCTTGCCAACGCCGTGCTGCTTAGTCAGAAGAACCAGGTGGTGGCGGTGGACCTGGTGCAGGAGAAGGTGGACCAGATCAACGCCCGCAAGTCGCCCCTGGCGGACCGGGAAATTGAAGAATATCTGGCAACAAAGCCCCTCCAGCTCACCGCCACCACAGACGGGGAGGAGGCCTATCGGGGGGCGGACTATGTCATCATCTCCACGCCCACCAACTATGACCCGGTGAAAAACTACTTTGACACCTCCTCGGTGGAGGCGGTGATCCGCCAGGTCATGGCGGTGAATCCCAACGCTGTGATGGTCATTAAATCCACCGTGCCCGTGGGCTATACCGCATCGCTGCGGGAGAAATACGGCTGTGAAAACATCCTCTTCTCCCCGGAATTTCTGCGGGAGGGGCGGGCGCTGTATGACAATCTCTATCCCTCCCGGATCATCGTGGGCACGCCCACGGAGGACAAGCCCCTGGTGGCGACGGCAGAGACCTTTGCTGAGCTGCTGCGGGCGGGGGCGCTGAAGGAGGACGTGCCCGTCCTGCGGATGGGGGCCACCGAGGCGGAGGCGGTGAAGCTGTTCGCCAATACATATCTGGCCCTGCGGGTGTCCTTCTTCAACGAGCTGGACACCTATGCCGAGGTGCGCGGCCTGAATACCCGCCAGATCATCGAGGGCGTGGGCTATGACCCCCGGATCGGAAATTATTACAACAACCCCTCCTTCGGCTATGGCGGCTACTGCCTGCCCAAGGACACCAAGCAGCTTTTGGCCAACTATGACCAGGTGCCCAACGAGATCATCGGCGCCATCGTGGCGGCCAACCGCACCCGCAAGGATTTTATTGCCGAGCGGGTACTGGAGAAGGCGGGGTATTACGGCCCCGACGGCCAGGGGCGGAACGGCTCCTCCGGGAACCCCTGCGTCATCGGCGTGTACCGCCTGACCATGAAGGCCGACTCCGATAACTTCCGCCAGTCCAGCATACAAGGCATCATGAAGCGAATCAAGGCCAAGGGGGCCCAGGTGGTCATCTATGAGCCCACCCTGAAAGAGAACGTATTTTTCGGCAGCCGGGTCCTGCGGGACTGGGAGGAGTTCAAGTGCGTCAGCCAGGTCATCATCGCCAACCGCTACAGCCCGGAGCTGGAGCCGGTGATGGACAAGGTATACACCCGGGACCTCTACTTCCGGGACTGACGAGGAGCGGCTATGATTCAAAAGCTAAAGCAACACCAATTCCTGTTTGAGGAGCTGGTCAAGCGAGATTTCAAGAAAAAATATAAGCGGACCGTGCTGGGGATGCTGTGGAGCATTTTGTCTCCCCTGCTGATGCTGCTGGTCATGAAACTGGTCTTTACCCAGTTCTTTGGCCGGGGAACGGAGCACTATACCACCTATCTGTTTTGCGGGAACCTGGTATTCAGCTATTTCAGCGAGGCGACGTCTCAGGGCATGGCCTCCCTGATGGGCAATTCCGCTATTTTTACCAAGGTCAACGTGCCCAAGTATCTCTTTTTGTTTTCTAAGAACGTGCAGACCCTCATCAATTTCGGCCTGACCCTGTGTGTGTTCTTCGTATTTTGTGTGCTGGATGGGATCACGTTCACCTGGCGGTTCGTGCTGCTGCTGTATCCCATTGGCTGTTTGGTCCTGTTCAACATCGGCGTAGGGCTGATCTTATCCGCTATGTTCGTGTTTTTCCGGGATATTCAGTACCTGTGGACGGTATTTACTCAGCTGCTCATGTATATGTCGGCGATCTTCTATACCATTGACCGGTACAGCTACACGGCCCAGTGCCTCTTCCTCCTGAACCCGGTCTACCTGTTCATCCGCTATTTCCGCAAGATCGTCATCGAGGCCACGGTGCCCACCCTCTGGTTCCACCTGCTCATGGCGGCGGACGTGGCCATTGTGCTGGGGATCGGGTGCTGGATGTATAAGAAGTACAACCACCGGTTTTTGTACTATGTGTAACGGAGGCGCGTCATGAGTATTTTAGAGTTAGATCACGTGTCCATCCGCTATATCACCGGGGATTTTAAGGAGATCGGTCTGAAGGAATACGTCCTGCGGCGCATCAAGCGCAACTATCACGTGACGGAGTTCTGGGCGGACCGGGACGTGACCTTTTCCCTGGAAAAGGGGGACATGCTGGGCATCATCGGGACAAACGGCGCGGGCAAGTCCACCCTGCTGAAGGCCATCTCGGGCATCATGGAGCCCACCCAGGGCCGTGTCACCCGCCGGGGGAGCATCGCCGCCCTGCTGGAGCTGGCCAGCGGCTTCGACGGCGACCTGACCGTGCGGGAGAACGCCTATCTCCGGGGAGCCATGCTGGGCTACACCCGCAGATTCATGGACCAGACCTATGACCAGATCATCGACTTTGCGGAGCTGCGTGACTTTCAGGACCGGCCCTTTAAGCAGCTCTCCTCCGGCATGAAGAGCCGCCTGGCCTTCTCCATCGCCAGCCTGGTCCAGCCGGACATTCTGATTTTGGACGAGGTGCTATCCGTGGGCGACGGGGCCTTTAAGAAAAAGAGCGAAAAGAAGATGCGGGAGATCATCGCCGGGGGCGCCACCACCATTCTGGTGTCCCACTCCCTGGAGCAGATCCGCCAGCTGTGTACCAAGGTGCTCTGGCTGGAGAAGGGGCGGCAGATCGCCTTTGGCGAGACTCAGCCGCTCTGTGGGCTGTATCAGGACTATCTGGACAAAAAGCTCCCCCTGGACCGGGCGAAGGCCCTGGCCGCACAGAGCAGGATATGACCCAGGCATAAGCAAGCCCGGCGCGCAGAAACACACTGCGCGCCGGGCCTTGTTTTGGATTTATTTTGGCTTTATTTCGGGTCTGTTTACTTGGCCGCGTCCATCAGGGCGGTGAAGAAGGGCAGGAAGGAGTCGTCCCCCTCCACTACCCGCCACTCGGGGTGGAACTGGACGCCCAGCATAAAGGTCTTGTCCTGCATCTCCAGGGCCTCCACCAGGCCGTCGTCAGAGCGGGCGGTGACGGTGAGGCCCTCCCCCACGGTCTTCACCCCCTGGTGGTGCCAGGAGTTCACGTTCAGCTTGCCCGCGCCCATGATCTGGGCGAGCAGGCTGCCATCCTCGATGGTCACGTCGTGATAGGTGAAGTCCACCAGCTCCGGGTCCCGGTGCTGGACGTCGCTGTCAAACTGGGTGGGCAGATCCTGATACAGCGTCCCGCCGCACACCACGTTCATCACCTGCATCCCCCGGCAGGTGGCCAGGGTGGGGAAATCCTCGTCCAGGGCGGCGGTCATCATCCAATAGTCCGAGGTGTCCCGGGCGGGGTTGGGCTCCTCCAGCATGGGGTCGGGCGCCTCGTTGTAATAGCTGGGGTCCACGTCCTCGCCCCCGGTGAGGATCAGGGCGTCCACCGTGTCCAGGGCCGCCTTGGCGCTGTCCAGGTCGGTGGCCTGCTCCAGCAGGACGGGCTCGCCCCCGGCCTGGGTCACCGCGTCGATATAGGCCTGGGTGTCCTCGTCCACCTGGCCGTTTTCAAAATCCGCCAGCCAGGCCAGGCCCACCCGGACCTTCTCCCCGTCCTGCGCGCTCTGGCTTCCGGAGACGGCGGAGGACGCGCTGGCGGAATCGCTCTGGGCGCTCTGGGCGCTCTGCTGTCCACACCCGGCCAGCAGGGCGGCGGACATCCCCAGGGCCAGCGCCAGGGACAGGAGCTTGTTGGGCTTGTTCATAACGTGCTTCATCATCAACACACAGCTTTCTATTTCAGAATCACGCCTGTCTCCTTCTGTTTTCTTCCCTCCTCTCCCCCGCTCTCTCCAGGCACAAAAACAGGGTATCGGTCTGCGCTTGCGGCGCACCGATACCCTGTACTGTCTTAGATCATTCCCGTGACGCTCGTTCACCCCTCTGCCGTGCAGAAGCCTATCACGCTTATTGACCATTTTACAAGCGGTGCGCGCCCTTTGGCGCAGAACTTATAAAATCCGGGCCCTTCCGCCCGATCAATAAGGCAACCACGTTGCCAATCCGCACCCGCGGTGCGGTCCCCGGCTCTTCGACGGGTTTTCGGCATTTGACCCGGCCGTCCGTGTAGCCTCGATCCCCCCGGATGGGGGATGGTCAAAACGTGCGCTTGGCACTCAGCGTCCGAAAAAACGAACGAGTTTTTTATACCATGGGAGGCTCTCATGTGTCAATGTGTATTTTGACTGAAATTTTTTATTTATTCAGACTTTATAGCACCCGCCGCCGATGAACTCCCGCACCAGAGACGTCTTGGGCACGTCGTCGGCGGGAATGGGCAGAGAATAGCTGAGGAATTTCAGCAGACGCTTGGCCTCCACATACTCCTGGCTGTCCCGGGGCACGCCAAAGAGCAGGGGCTCCACATAGGTCTTCAGCAGGGCCGTCTCATAGATGAGGGCGGAGTTGAACACCGCATCGGCGCTGTCCTGATAGGGGAAGATGTTCCGCTCCTCCCCCCGGCGGACGGAGGGCCACATACGGATGGTGGCCTGGGCGCTGTAGCCCCGGGTGCGGGCGTCCCGCTCGATGCGCCGCAGCAGCCGGGCGTCTGTGGTGGGGATGCGGTTGTGGTCGTCCACGTTCAGGGTGGTCAGGCAGCTGATATAGATCTTGAACATGCTCTCCCGGGGCAGGGCATAGGGGAACTGGTCGTTGAGACAGTGGATGCCCTCGATGACCAGCACGTCGTTCTTCCCCAGGGTCAGCTGTTCACCGTTATACTCCCGCTCCCCCTTCTTGAAGTTATAGGTGGGCAGGTCGATGGTCTCCCCCCGCAGCAGGCGGCCCATGTCCGTGTTGAACTGCTCCACGTCCATGGCCTCCAGACACTCAAAGTCATATTGCCCGTCGGCGTCCTTGGGGGCCAGCACCCGGTTTTTGAAATAGTTGTCCGTGGCGATGGGGTGGGGCATCAGGCCGCAGGCCATCAGTTGGGTGGACAGCCGGTGAGAGAAGGTGGTCTTGCCCGAGGAGGAGGGCCCGGCGATCATCACAAAGCGCACGTCGGAGCGGTCCGCGATCTCCTGGGCGATGTCGCCGATCTGCTTTTCCATCAGGGCCTCCTGGCCCAGGATCATCTGGGTGGACAGTCCGGCAGAGATCATGTCGTTGATCTCCCCCACGTTGTCGATGTGCAGGGCCGCCGTGCGCCGGGCCATGTCGTGCATGGCGTGAAATACTTTGATGGAGGGCTGGAACGCCCCCAGGTGCTCCGGGTCACTCTGGCTGGGCAGACGGAGGACAAAGCCGTCCTCAAACGGCTCCAGGGCAAAGCACTTCACATAGCCCGCGTGGGGGGCCATGTAGCCGTAGAAATAGTCGGTGAAATCCCCCATGCTGTACAGGTTCACCCGGGAGCTCATGCGATAACTCAGCAGCCGGGCCTTGTCCTCCATGCCCATATTCCGCAGGCGCTCCACCGCGTCGTCGGTGCTGATAGACTCCTTGACGATGGGCGTCTTCTCCGCCGCCAGGGTCCGCATCCGGGCCTCCACCCGCTCCAGCAGGGCTTTGTCCAGGGTAAAGTCCCCCGCCGCCCGCAGGAACAGGGCGTGGCTCAGGGAATACTCCACCCGCACCCGGCGCACGTTATCCCGGCCTACAATATCGTAAAAGGCCTTCAGCAGCAGGAGCAGGGCGGTGCGCTCATAGGTCTGCATCCCGGGCCGGTCCGCCGCCGTGACCATGGTCAGGGTGCAGTCCCGGTCCAGCTTTTTGTGCAGCTCACACAGCTTGCCGTTCCGGTTGACCAGCAAAATGTCGTGGGGATAGTCCCCCTGCACCTGGTCCGCGATGGTCTGAAAGGTCGTTCCGGCGGGATAGTCCCGGGCCGTCTGGCCCATGGTCACATGAAACATCTGGTTACTCTCCATGGTCATATCCTCCTCCGGGCCGCGTTTCCGCCGCCCGTGTATCTTATATGTCTCCGTTGGGTATAAAATCATTATATCGGTCTTGCCGCCCCGCCGCAAGAGACAAAGCCCGCCCGGTGTCGCCTTTTCACAAAAAACACGCCCGCCCCCTCAAACGCGAAGGGGCGGACGCAGGCTTGCCTACTTCTTAGCAGGCTTGGGTTTACTTCATGCCGTTCTCATAGGCCTCGATCATCTTCTTCACCATCTGGCCGCCCACAGAGCCGGCCTCGCGGCTGGTCAGGTCGCCGTTATAGCCCTGCTTCAGGTTCACGCCCACCTGGCTGGCGGCCTCCATCTTGAACTGATCCATAGCCTGGCGCGCGTTGGGGACCATGATGTTGTTGCCCTTGTTGTTAGAGTTAGACATGATTTGTTTCTCCCTTTCTCTTTTTTGGTTTGTTGGGTCGTGGATGGAACATCCACTGCTAGCATGGCCCCCAGCGCCCCGGCTATGCGCGTTCCGCCCTGCCTCTTTTTGACAAAATGGGCAAAATCCATCCGTGCGGCGCAAAACACACTACCATTATGATCTTTCTCTTGACAAGTGACCGCTCGATAACTATAATTAAGTTACCAATCGGTCACTTTTTGTTTTCAGGAGGACATATCATGGCAGGGGAGACAAAAGAACGCATCTTATCCGCCGCCCTGGAGCTGTTTGCCCAAAGCGGCTATCTGGGCACCTCTATGAGCGACATCGCAAAGCAGCTGGGGCTGACCAAGGCGGCCCTTTATAAGCATTTTCCCAGCAAACAGTCCATTTTAGACCAGATCGTGGCCCATATGAACCAACTGGACGAGCAGCGCGCCCGGGACTATCAGATGCCCCTGGCCCGGGACAGCGGCGCGGCGCAGGCCTATTTACAGGCCCCGGCGGACAAGATCCGGGCCTATACCCAGGCTCAATTCGCCCACTGGACCCAGGAGCCATTTTCCGCCGCCTTCCGCCGGATGCTCACCCTGGAGCAGTATCACGACCCGGCCCTGGGCCAGCTGTTCCAGACCTATCTGGCCTCCGGCCCCACCAAATACATGGCGGAGGTATTCCAGGGTCTCACCGGGGACGCGGACCTGGGCGCGCAGCTGGCATTGGAGTTTTACGGCCCTATCTACCTGCTTTACGCCCTCTATGATGGGGCGGAGGACAAACCGGCGGTATTCGCCACCCTGAACAGCCACATAGACCGCTTCATTTCCCGGGTGGAAAACATCAGCGGCAGCCAGACACAGCCCTAAACCTTGTCACTCAGTTAGGAGTTAGGAAGTAGGAGTGATGAGTTATCCTAACTCCTATCTCATCACTCCTAACTCATCACTATAAACAGGAAAGGTCGATCATCATGGACGCCATTCTCTACACCACCAACACCGGCAGCACCCAGCGCTATGCCGCCCTGCTGTCCCAGGCCACCGGCCTGCCCGCTTTCCCCCTGTCTCAGGCAGACCAGTCCCTCTCCCCCGGGGCGGAGGTCCTCTATCTGGGCTGGGTCCGGGCGGGCCAGGTCCAGGGTTATCCCGCCGCCGCGAAAAAATACCGGGTCCGGGCCGTCTGCGCCGTGGCCATGGCCCGGACGGGGACCCAGACCGACGTCATCCGGGGCAAGTCGGCCATCCCCGGCGGCATCCCCCTGTTCACCCTGCAAGGAAACTTCGATTTGAAAAAGCTCCGGGGACTCTATCGCCTGATGATGACCATCATGGTCAAGACCGCCGGAAAAAAACTGGCCGCCAAAGCAGACCGCACCCCTGACGAGGCGGACATGCTGGACATGATGTTCCATGGCGCCCACCGGGTGCGGGAGGAGAACCTGGCGGCGGTGCTGGCCTGGTATCAAAGCCTGTCCTAAGCGCTCTCCGCGCAAAAAACGCCGCCCGCCGGAAGTTTCTTCCCTCCAGCAGGCGGCGTTTTTTATCGATTTAAGTTGTCAGATCGGGTCTCAGCCCTCCAGCTTGCCGTACTCCTCGTCGCTGACAGGCTCGCACCACTCGTTTTTGCAGTCCTCGCCGGGGACCTCCACGGCGATGTGGCTGAACCAGCTGTCCGCCTTGGCTCCGTGCCAGTGCTTCACGTTGGCGGGGATCATGATGACGCTGCCCGGCTTCAGGCTGACGGCGGGCTTGCCCTCCTCCTGATACCAGCCCTCGCCGGCGGTACACAGCAGCAGCTGGCCGCCGCCTTTTGTCGCGTGGTGGATGTGCCAGTTGTTGCGGCAGCCGGGCTCAAAGGTCACGTTGGCGGCGAACAGGCCGCCCTTGGGGTCGGTGAGGGGGTTCAGGAAGGAATCCCCGATGAAAAACTGGGCATAGGCGGTGTTGGCCGTGCCGGTGCCGAACATATTCTGCTGCTCAAAGCTCTGCTTGTCCTGAATTTTCATAACGCTTACCTCCGTGCTTTCTATCTTGCTTTTTGGTTTTTTATTTGCCCGCGGCCCAGCTCTGGATGGTCTTGCGGCTGTCCTCGATGTGGGAGCCATGGATGGCCAGGCCCTTGCACACCGTCGCCCCGGGGCAGGTCTGGGCGATCTTGCCCTCGGTGCCGCTCATGCCGCTGCCCTCGTGGGTGCAGAAGGGGTGGATGCGCTTGCCGGACCAGTCAAAGTGCTCCAGAAACGTATACACCGCCATGGGCATGTCCCCGCAGTAGTTGGGATAGCCCAGATAGATGTCGTCATAGCCCTCCAGGCTTTCGGGAAAGGCCGCCAGGGCGGGCCGGGCCTTCTCCTGCCAGTCCCGTCTGGCCTGGTCCACGCAGGTGCGATAGTCGGCGGAATAGGGCTCCTGCTGCCGGATCTGGAACAGCTCCCCGCCCACGGCCTCCTGGATCATCTCCGCCGCCCGCTGGGTGTTGCCCACCTTGATATAGCGCAGGTCGCCGCCGAAATAGTTCTCGTCCGCCCGGGAATAAAACGCGATCAGTGCCGCCATATGTACTTGCTCCTCTCTGCTCACGCCGCGCCTGACGACGCGGCTTTTTTGATACTCCTATCATACTAGTTAAAGTCAACTTTGAGTCAAGAGATATTTTGCACAAAGGTCCACACTTTTGCTTGGAAAGTCTCCGCTGTATTTTTTAACGTCTCCCCGTCTTTTTCCTGCATTCTTTTCGGTCTTATGAATTATCTCTTGCACTGGCTCCCCGCCCCTGCTATACTATGCCCAATGGCTCCCCCTTTGGCGGAGCCGCTGTGTTTTCACCCAAATATCCTTTCCCAATCTGCGCTTGAGGAGGACATTTTTATGAACGCTTATCCTGTCACCGACGCGGTGACCTATATGGGCGTGGATGACCCGGATCTTACCCTGTTCGAGGGGCAGTATCCCGTCCAGCCAGCCGGCGTGAGCTATAACTCCTATGTCATCACCGACCAGAAGATCGCCGTGATGGACACGGTGGACGCCCGGGCCACCGACGCCTGGCTGGAGAACCTGGACTTCGCCCTGGATGGCCGCACCCCCGACTATCTGGTCATCTCCCACATGGAGCCGGACCACGCCGCCAACATCGCCCGCCTGTCCGCCCGCTACCCGGAGATGAAACTGGTGGGCAACGCCAAGACCTTTGCCATGATGGGCCAGTTCTTCGGCCCCGACGCCGCCCCGGCAGACCGCCTGGTCACCGTGGGCGAGGGGGACGCTCTGGAACTGGGCAGCCACCGGCTGCGCTTCTTCATGGCCCCCATGGTCCACTGGCCCGAGGTGATGGTGACCTATGAGGAGAGCGAAAAGCTGCTCTTCTCCGCCGACGCCTTTGGCCGCTTTGGGGCGCTGTCTCTCACCGAGAAGGACCCCTGGGCACCCCAGGCCCGGCGGTATTACCTGAACATCGTGGGCAAATACGGCGCTCAGGTCCAGGCCCTGCTGAAAAAGCTCTCCCCCCTGCCGGTGGAGGCCATTCTTCCCCTCCACGGCCCGGTGCTCACCCAGGAGATCAGCCGCTGCCTGGAGCTCTACGACCTGTGGTCCAGCTATCGCCCGGAGGAGCCAGACCGGGTGCTGGTGGCCTATGCCTCCATCTATGGCCACACCCAGCAGGCCGCCCTGGCCCTGGCCGACATCCTGACCGAGCGGGGCGTGGCCGTGACCACCTGCGACCTCACCGCCACCCATGTGTCCGACGCCCTGACCCAGGCCTTCTACTGCGGCAAGCTGGTGCTGGCCGGGATCACCTATGACGGCGGGCTGTTCCCCCCGGTGGAGGAGCTGCTGAACCACCTGAAGGCGAAAAACTTCCAGGGCCGCAAGGTCGGCCTGATGGAAAACGGCTCCTGGGCGCCCACCGCCGCCCGGCTCATGCGGGCCAGGCTGGAGGAGATGAAGAACATCACCCTCTGCCCCACCGCCGTCACCATCCGCAGCGCCCTGAACGAGGACAGCCGCCGACAGCTCACCCAGCTGGCCGAGGAGCTGCTCTGATTGAAAACGACACACCGCCCGCCCCATTTGTGAATCGATGGGGCGGGCGGTATTTTTATTTCAGCAGCCACCGAGCCAGCCGCTCCTTTTCTTTTGTATAGGGCAGGTCCCGCACCGGGATATGGGGCCGGTTCCCCCGGTGGACAATGGCCTGGGGATGGCTGAAAGCGTCGAAGCTGTACTTTCCGTGATACTGCCCCATGCCGGAGGGGCCCACGCCGCCGAAGGGCAGACCGGGAGAGGCCAGATGGATAATGGTGTCGTTGACGCAGCCGCCGCCAAAGTCGCACGCTCCCAGCACCCGCCGCTCCACGGCCTTGTCCCCGGTGAACAGGTACAGAGCCAGGGGCCGGGGACGCTCCTGTACAAAGGCGATGGCCTCGTCCAGCGTCTGCCAGGGGATCACCGGCAGGATGGGGGCGAAGATCTCCTCCTGCATCACCGGGGAGGCCGGGTCAACATCCACCAGCACCGTGGGGGATATCTTCCCCGTCTCCTCGTCCCACCCCCCGCCGATGGCGGCGTTCTGTCCGGCCAGCAGGGCCTTTTTCTCCGCAAAATGCCGCCGGGAAACGATGCGGGCCATCTGGCTTAGATTCCCGCCGGGGAAAAAGTCCTCCAGGGCCGCCCGGTAGTGGGCCAGGAACTTCTCTTGCAGCCCCTGCTCCAGCAGCAGATAGTCCGGGGCCACGCAGGTCTGGCCCGCATTCAAGACTTTGCCGAAGGCAATGCGCCGGGCCGCCGTCTTCAGGTCGGCGGTGTGGTCCAAGATCACCGGGCTTTTGCCCCCCAGCTCCAGGGTGACGGGGGTGAGGTTTTTGGCTGCCGCCGCCATCACCGCCTTGCCCACCGCCTGGGAGCCGGTGAAGAAGATGTGGTCAAAGGGCTGCTCCAGCAGTTTTTCCGTCTCCTCCCGGCCCCCCTGGACCACCGCCGCCTGCTCCTGGGGCAGGGCCCGCTTCAGCACCTGCTCCACCACCTCCGCCGTGGCCGGGGCGTACTCCGACGGCTTGACCACCGCGCAGCACCCCGCCGACAGCGCCCCGATAAGTGGCATGAGACACAGGTGGAAGGGATAGTTCCACGGGCTGATGATGAGGGACACCCCCAGGGGCCGGGACCGGATCTCGCTGCGGGCGGGGAAGTGGAGCCAGGGCACCGGGCCGGGGCCGGCGCTCATCCATCGCTTCACATGGGCCAGGTGATATCGGATCTCGTGGAGGACCAGCCCCGTCTCGCACAGATAGCTCTCGCAGGGGGCCTTGCCCAGGTCCCGCTCCAAGGCCAGGGCGATATCCCCCTCCATATCCTTTACCGCCTGATACAGGGCCTCCAGCGCTTTTTTCCGGGCCGTTGACCCCAGGGTGGCCCCCGTTCGGAACCAGGCCCGCTGCTGCGTCAGCAGTTTTTCCATTTCCATCGTCCCCTCTCCTCTCTTACGGCTATTTTATCCTCTTTCGCCTGGGAGTACAATGAGAAATCCCCCGGATTGACTTTTTCCCGCTGCGCTACTATACTGAGTTCGACCCAAAAAGACCGCATTCAAAAGCAAGGGAGCAGAGGCCATGACATTACGAGAATTGGGCGTTGGAAAAAGCGCCGTGATCCGGCAGGTGGGGGGCGACGGTGCCCTGCGCCAGCATTTTCTGGATATGGGCATGGTGCCCGGGGCGGAGGTGACGGTGGTCAAGCTGGCCCCCATGGGCGACCCCATGGAGCTGCAGATCCACGGCT